>NZ_JBITTU010000008.1:9537-180048 GCF_044542075.1 Leeuwenhoekiella sp. NPDC079379 | reverse complement strand
CTCTCGCTAAATTTGCTGTTTTTCATCGTGACAGTGTGAATTTAAAATTAGTAAATTCGAATTAACAACTGTCCTGTTTTTAGGGAAGCCTACAGACAACTAAATACGATTTCAACTTTCGAGGTTCAATGTCATTTACTCGAATTTTATTTGACGAAACAAAAACATTCGGAGTTTTGAATGCTGGTTTCGTAAAAGGTCGTCTGAATGGAGGTGGCTGTCGAATTTTTATTCGAAAAGACGAAAACGGAAATTGGAAAATTGACAAAATCAAAGGAACTTGGGTTTCCTAAAAAATACGTGGTACAACACAGTGTATAGCTCATTGCGGCTGAATTCCTAATCGGAATTCATTGCAATTTGCTATCTTTCGGTTACGGCGGAAAATCATAGCTGATTTCCCGCAACGAGCCATACACAAACACGTTGGCAAACATTTGAGAAAAACTCAAAATGACGAAAAAAGAAATCAATAATATTCTGAAAACTGAATCTGGAATTATACTCTTGGAAAAGAAATCTGAGCAGTCTTTTTTTGAATCTATTTTTAGTAATATGGTTTCTGTTATTTCTGCGTTATATTTCCTGACAAGAAAAAAAAATGATTCTCTAATTCTGACCGAAAATAGAATAATTCTAATCGTTCGGAACAAAATCTATATTGAACGGATTTTTATCGGAATTGAATCTCTGAATTATAACGGAAATAAAACCACGCTCGAAGTGATTGACCAAAATCAAAAATTTTCATTTCCTTTAGATAAATTAAGAGTTACCTATGAAGAATCAAAGCTGATTAAACAAAAACTGACTGAATTTATGAATCGGAAAAAACAAACTGAATAAAAAACTGCTAAATTAGTGCTTAAACAAAGGTAGTTGCACTTTTGCTAGCTTCTGATTTTCCTTCGAAAAATCCTCGCAAACAAACACGCAACGTTCCTTACACATAAACGTTCTAACACATTAGACAAAAAAAAATGTCAATAGAACAAAAAAAAACACCAGTCATTTGTAACAATTGTCGAACCGAGAATGTTTCGAATCTAAAATATTGATTCTCCTATGGCTATGAATTACCTAAAACCACCACAATTGAAAGTAATTGACAACAAATCAATAACAGAACAAGATTTTACCTATACCAGTATAAAATATACTCTCGGACTTCTTGGAATATGTTTTGGCTCACTAATCTTATTGATTTTGGTTTTTACAAATCTTCTTGACAAAACTGATATAACTCTTGTTTTGAGTTTTTCCATTCCTGTAATCATATTCTTTATTTTCAAGAAAAACATAAAAAGGTTTGGAAAAGGACAAATTAAAAATGGAGTTCTTTTTCTTAAGCTTGACACCGAAATGTTGACTATTGATTTGAATGAAATTGAAAATTATAAGATTGATCACTACAATGGGGTAATTTTTAAAGTGAAATTAAAGAGTGGCAAAAAGCATCAAATTACTGCCAATGACAACTTTTGTGACGCATCTTCATTTGAAGAGTTTACAGATTATTTTGAGTCCAACATATCAAATTACAAGAATGAAAACAATTTAGAAATCGTTAGGAAAAAATCGATGTTTGAGTACAAATTGATGTTTTACGTGTTAATAATTATGACGATTGCAGCGGTCGGAGCATTATTTTATGCATTGTATTTTACTAACAAAACTTCAGGTATATTATTTAGTTCTTTAGGGATAATATTAATAATGTGGGCAGCTTACTATAAAGCGCAAATGAGAAAAAAAGAAAAATAACTGCAGGCAACAACGGTAACCGTTGCACAAGCCTTTAAATTATAGAAATCACATTCCGTTGAACCGCTTTTTAGCGGTTTTTCTATTTAAAAAAAGGCCCTGATAATCAGTGTAAAAAAGTTTTGATATCCCGTTAATCGCTTTTGTAAAAAAGTATATTTGTTTGGATATAAGGAGTTAGCCACAATAAGAGAAAAACAATGTTCACAGAAAAAGTCATAATAGCAAAAGACGAAGTCGCTGAATTATTTATATTAAAAGAAATTACTTTTCTCACCGAGAGTGATTTTAAAGTTGCTTTCAGTAACAAAATCAAGGAGAAATTTGACAGCAATATAACAGTAAATACGGAATCACCTTGGTACGACACTTATGAGACAAATAAGACTTATTATGTTGACGTGACTGCTTTTGACAAAGACAAATTGCAAATAACGTATGACCCTGAATTAAACAGAAAGGGATATAAATACGATGACGAAGCTTTGGTTATCGAATTAAAATATTTCAGATATCCAACGGATATTCCTAAAATAGCAAAAGATTTTGCGAAAACGAGATTACTGATTAAAGCACCGAAAAACGAGTGTTTCATTATAGCCTCAGCTCGAACAGAAGAAATATTTGAAAGCGCAAATGAATTTATGAATGAACAACTCGATATTTATCGTAAAGAATATAATAAACGAGTGAAGATATACTTAATCGGACCAAAGAAAGTAATAGAATTTGAGTAAATTACTGTGGCTAACACCGTATAAAAAAAATTGCTAGTTTTAGCTAAATCAAAGTTAGTTACTCGTTTGCTAGCTTCTGATTTTCCTTCGGAAAATCCTCGCACACAAACACGCAACTTTCCTTATACAATCACGTTAGTAAACATATGAAAAACGAAAAGTTCAACATATTAATTTTAGTTTTTACAGTCCTAATTTTTGGTTGTGAACAGAAAGTTGAACCGAAAAAATCCGAATTTAAAGTTGCTCAAGATTACTCTGAATTTACAACTCAAATGGAAAATTATGATACTTTGAATATCGGAGTTGTTTTATCAATGTGTATGTGGAGTGAATATGACCAATTACAAATCACAAAATCAAATGACAGTGTTTTTCTTCAATTAATGGAAAAACGTGTTATGGACGATAAACCTGTTCATTTTAATAAAGTAGTTTATGAATTAAAAAATGACTCTCTGAATTTGGAAAAAATGATGACTGATTTTGATATTAACTATCAAGAAAAAATTAGCAGTCCATTTTTTGTAATAACTAACCCAAAAGAAAAAGACACAATTTTATTGAGAACAACTGGTCTTGGGAATCGTGGATTCAATATTGAGCGTTATCAAAGGATTATGTTTGAGTTGTATCCTAAAGAAATGGAAAAATATAGACTTGAATATATGGATCCACCACCAAAACCGATTGAAATTGAAGAAAATGAAATGGATTAAAATACGTTTGCTAACAATGGTAACCGTTGCACAAGTCTCTAATTCTTATAAAATCTCCCTTATTTAAGCCGCTCAAGAGCGGTTTCCTAGTTTTATATCGTTTGTAAATTAGCAGAATGAAGTCTCTTTAAAATGGACTTATACTCCTTATTTAACGTCATTGTGAACTTTAAAAACAAACCGAGCATCCCTGCCCCACTTTTTGTGCGTTTTCGAAATTTATAATTAGGAAATATTCCATATATTTGTAATAAATCCTATTTATGCAAATTCCGGGAGAACATTTAAAAGGCAGAGGGGCGCAGCAAAACGTTACCAATAGATTTTCGGTACACAGCCACGAGATGCGGGATGATTTTTTAAATCACTGCAATCAGGAAGGTGACGAACCTCAAAATTTAAAAACGCTTTTTATAGATACATTCCCAAAAACGATTGTAAATAAAGTTGAAAGTCCAGACGTGGGAATGGGATATTCTTTAAATCCGTACCAGGGCTGCGAGCACGGTTGTGTGTATTGTTATGCGCGCAACTCACACGAATATTGGGGGTATAGCGCCGGTCTGGATTTTGAAAGCCGTATTTTAGTGAAGCGCAATGCGGTACGTTTACTCGAAAAACACCTCACTAAAAAATCGTGGAAAGCGACTCCCATCGTCTTATCGGGTAATACAGACTGTTACCAGCCAGCAGAAAAACAATTTAAAATCACTCGAAGTCTGCTTGAGACCTTTCTAAAATACCGGCATCCTGTGGGGATTATTACTAAAAATGCGCTCATTCAGCGGGATTTTGATATTCTTAAAGAACTTGCCGCGTATAATTTGATACACGTAAATATGTCTATAACGTCGCTCGAAGAAAAGACCAGACGTTTACTCGAGCCGCGTACGGCAAGTGTTAAAAAACGATTAGAGACGGTTAGAAAACTTACCGATATGGGCGTGCCGGTACGGGTGATGACAGCTCCTATTATTCCGGGAATAAATAGCCATGAGGTTTTACCACTTATCAAGGCGGCAGCAGACCACGGCGCAAGTTCGGTGGGGTATACCGTAGTGCGTTTAAATGGGGCTATAGGCGTTATTTTTGAAAAGTGGATACGCTCTGCAATGCCAGACCGCGCAGATAAAGTACTCAATCAAATAGCGGCGTGTCACGGCGGAAATCTCAACGATTCGCAATATGGAAGGAGAATGAAGGGTAGCGGAGAGTTTGCAAACCAGATACAGGCACAAATGGAATTAGGTCGTAAAAAATATCTTAAAGGTCGCGAGAAAGAACCGCTTAACTGCGACTTGTTTGAGCAATACAGGCCGGGGCAACTGTCTCTGTTTTAAATTTACGTACTGGCATAATTTCTGTACATAATAGTCTGCTATAAAACAGAAAATGAAAAACCTATTCCTTCGATTTGTCGGCTGTGCTTTTATATTGCTTATGGTGTCTTGCGATAAGCTTACTAAGGCAACAGATTTTATTACACAACCTACTGCCCGGGAGATTTATGCCCGCAACTTTAAGACAGACTCACTACCATACACCCTATGGAAAACGGCGTTTACAAATGCTTTAAAAGATAGTTTAACCATAGCATCACCTTACTTAGAATCAGGGAGATTCAACCCAGAACGATTTCCGGTTTATAGTTATGATCTTCGGTTAGAACGTGGGCGTAGCTATACGTTTGAGTTGCAGACAGACACGTTAAATCCGTTAGTATTTATTGACCTCTATGAGAAAACTTCAGATAGTTTAGCACATTTCAATTTAATTGAGCAGGCAGAATACAATTCTAAAAAGTTGCGCTTTTCAACAAAAAAAGAAGGAGATTATAAAATTGTGGTTCAGCCTCAATTAGGAGCACAATCAACATTCACATTTAGTCTTTCTAGTACACCGGCCTATAGTTTCCCCGTAGCGGGTATTTCAGAAAAGGCCATACAAAGTTATTGGGGAGCATCGCGTGATGGCGGTAGGCGCAGTCACGAAGGCGTAGACATTTTTGCAGATCGCGGGACTCCTGTACTTGCAAGTGTAGACGGTATTGTGGGCAGAACCGGAAATAGGGGATTAGGCGGTAAACAGGTGTGGTTGCGAGAAGGTTTGTTTGGTAATTCGCTGTATTATGCGCATCTAGATAGTATAATCGCACGAGACGGGCAGCGTGTAAAAATAGGTGACACCTTAGGATTAGTAGGAAACACCGGTAATGCAAGAACGACTCCACCTCATTTGCATTTTGGTATTTATGGCAGAGGCACAGGAGCAATTAATCCGCTTTCGTTTTTAAAACAAGAGTCCGTTTTGAAAGCTGCTGATGTAGATACTGATGCACCATTAGACTATTTGATTAAAAACAACGTGGCTAATTTGAGAAATTCCGCTTCCGCGAAAGCAAAAAAAATAGGCGTTTTAAACCGAAACGATACCATTCAGGTTTTAGGAGTTGTCAACGATTGGTTACATATCTCAACTCAGGGTGCAAAGCGGGCATACATTCATCAAAGTTTAGTAAGACCACTTTAAAATCTCAAAATAACTGCTTCTTATTAACAGTTTTTTGGCTATAAAAGGATCAATCGTCGTTATTTTTAAGCTGAAAATTAAAAAATCGCAAACGATGTCGTTATTTGGAAAAGTAAAAAATACAATAGGCTTATTAAAATCGGTTGATTTAGATGCTCTCGCAAAATTATCTGAGAAAGTAGATCTCTCGCAGGTGATGAGCGCTGTAGGTAATCTTGACGATAGACAGCTAAAAGGCTTGATGAAGATGTTAACTTCACAGGCAAAAAAAGGCCAGCGCAAATTACCTCCTGTAGATGGGGACTTTTACAATATGGCTCTAAAATTAACTCCAGAAGAGCGCGAGATGCAGATGAAGATGCGCAATTTTATGGAAGATGAGGTTAAACCCATCGCTAATGATTTCTGGAACAGAGCTGAATTTCCACATCATATAATTCCTAAATTTGCTGAGCTTGGGCTAGCAGGTATCGCCTACAAAGGATATGGTTGCCCAGGTCAATCTTTCTTAATGGAAGGAATTCTGGCAATGGAGCTAGCTCGTGTAGATGTTTCTATTTCTACGTTTTTTGGGGTGCATAGCGGCCTTGCGATGGGCTCAATCTACCTCTGCGGTAGCGAAGAACAAAAACAAGAATGGCTTCCTAAAATGCAAAAATTTGAAAAAATAGGAGCATTTGGCCTTACGGAGCCTGAAGTGGGTTCTGCCGTTGCAGGCGGTATGGGAACTACTTGTCGTAAAGAAGGAGAAGAATGGGTGCTTAACGGCCAGAAAAAATGGATAGGTAATGCCACGTTTTCAGATATAACTATCATCTGGGCGCGAGACGAAGCTACAGACCGGGTAAAAGGCTTTATCGTGCGAAAAGAAAATCCGGGTTTTAAAGCCGAAAAAATGCAGGATAAAATGGCATTACGTACCGTACAAAATGCATTAATCACACTAACAGATTGTCGAGTGCCCGAAAGTGATCGTTTACAAAATGCAGAATCGTTTAAAGACACCGCAAAAGTATTGCAAATGACGCGCGCAGGAGTGGCGTGGCAAGCGGTAGGTTGCGCACGCGGTGCGTACGAGGCTGCCTTAAAATATACTAAGAAGCGAGAGCAGTTTGGCCGTCCTATTGCTAGTTTTCAATTAATTCAGAATCACCTGGTAGAAATGGTTTCTAATCTTACAGCAATGCAAACCATGTGTTTTCGCCTTAGCGAGATGCAGGATGCTGGTCAGTTAAAAGATGAGCACGCTTCTCTAGCAAAAGTATTTTGTTCTATGCGTACGCGTGATGTGGTGAGCAGAGCTCGCGAAGTTATGGGTGGTAATGGTATTTTACTGGAGTATGATGTTGCGCGATTTGTAGCAGACGCAGAGGCAATTTACAGTTATGAAGGCACTAAAGAAATTAATTCTTTAATTGTAGGTAGAGCAATTACAGGCTACAGCGCCTTTGTAAGCTAAATAAATACAGATGTAAAGAATGAGGGGTAAAGATTTTTATAGCTGTTAGAATATCACGTTATTTGCAACTGAATTTTTTAAAAAATATAAAATGAAATTTAATAGATTATTTCTTGCATTGCCGGTAGCATTAACACTGGTTAATTGTGATGATTCAAAAAAAGGCTCTGGAGATGTAGAGCTTAAGACTTTTAAAGACTCAATATCGTATATGATAGGTGGTAATACCGGAGCTCAATTTAAGCAGGCTCTTGGTGATGACGCTGGTGATCTTTTTGATTTAGATGTTTACGAGCAGGGAGTACGTAAAGGTTTTACAGATAGTATTGAATTTTCTCAGGCTGAAATGCAAAGTTTAATGACGCGTTTTCAAGCAGAATTAAAGAAGAAGCAAGATGCTGAAATGGCTACTAAAGCTGCAGATAATAAGAAAAAAGAAGATGAGTTTTTAGCTGAAAATGCTAAGAAAGAAGGTGTTGTAACAACAGCGAGCGGTCTGCAATATAAAGTATTAACTGAAGGTACAGGAGCAACTCCTACAGCAGAAGATAGAGTTAGTGTTAATTACGAAGGTAAATTGCTAGACGGTACTGTTTTTGACAGCTCTTATGAGCGTGGAGAGCCGGTAACTTTTGGCGTAACTCAGGTAATTGCAGGGTGGACAGAAGCATTACAACTTATGAAAGAAGGAGCAAAATATCAATTGTATATTCCTTCAGCTTTAGCATACGGCGAGCGCGGATCACAGCCTAACATTGGACCTGGTGAGCCATTAATTTTTGATGTTGAGTTACTAGAAGTAGTAAAAGAATAAAAAAGAAAAGCATAATTTTGAAAGGCACTGTAAACTACAGTGCCTTTTTTTTTGTTTTAATAAATCACAAGCTTAAAATCTATACCATGCAATTTAAAAATGCGCTATACCTCATACCCTTAACGTTATGCTTTATAAACTGCTCTACTCCTAAAGAAGTTGTAATGGCAAAACCGGTAGCGCCGGTTGCTAAGTTTACATCCTTTAAAGATTCGGTTTCTTACGCGATGGGTGCTTCAACAGCAAAGCAGTTTAAAGGTATGTTTGGCAAGTCGCAGGATTCTATTTTTAATCTGAAGCAGTATGAAAACGGCTTAAAAGAAGGTCTCAATGACACGCTTGCGCTTTCAGAAAATGAAATCAGAGACATTATGGGAAGATTTCAGGCTGAACTGCGTTCTTTAAAAGAAATACAACGGGAAGCTGTAGAAGTTAAAAACAAAAAAGAAGAAACAGATTTCCTGACACTCAATAAGACTAAAGAGGGTATTACAGCGACTGAAAGTGGTTTGCAGTATAAAGTATTAAAAGAGGGGTCAGGAGTTGTTCCTGGCGCTTCAGATAAGGTTGAGGTGCATTATGAAGGACGCTTGCTAGACGGAACCGTATTTGACAGCTCTTACAAAAGGGGAGAACCTATTGTTTTAGGAGTAGGGCAGGTAATAAAAGGATGGACAGAAGCTTTGCAGCTTATGAAAGTAGGTTCTAAATATCAACTGTATATTCCTGCAGAACTGGCATATGGCGTAAGCGGTGCAGGAGAAGATATTCCACCGTATGTAATGCTCATTTTTGATGTAGAGTTATTAGGTATAAAATAACCCATTCAATCAAAAATCAGCACAGCTGTTTAAGATAAACCGAAGCTTATGTTGATGACCTTAATTGTAATCGCGGTAGTTTCCGGAGCGCTTCTGCTGGGAGCTGTTTGGGGAATTTATGGTTCGTTATCAAAAACTACAGAAGGCTTTCTGGTTGCTTTGGCAGGTGGTGCCCTTATTGTTTCTGCAGTGCTGGAATTGATTAATCCGGCGATGGAAAAATCCTCCATAGGTATTGCATTGAGCATCGTTTTTGCAGGTGCTCTGGTTTTTACAGGTCTTGATTATCTCGTTAAACAAAAATGGGGTTCAAACAGTGGCGGCGGACTTTTAGCTGCAATTACGCTAGATGGTATTCCTGAGAATTTGGCGTTAGGTGTTGCCTTAATAGGTGCAGACCCACTTACCATAGCAGCACTGTCTGGCTCAATATTTCTCTCTAATTTGCCTGAAGCAGCCGGCGGCGCCAAAGAAATGACTCAAAACGGGGCTTCAAAAAAGAAAGTACTTACGCTCTGGGCAGCTACAGCCTTAATTTTATCACTGGCTGCATTTTTAGGAAATCTACTACTCGCTGATGTATCTGACTCTTTACTGGCATACATACGTTGCTTTGCCGGTGGCGCGGTAGTAGCTTCATTGGCTATTGAAGTCTTTCCTAAGGCGTATAAAGAAGACAGTTATTGGGCAGGTATTGCGACTGCAATAGGTCTCATTCTGGCTTTTTATCTAAATAGTTTAGGATAGTTTTTGCTTCCGCGAAAGCGTAACTTACACAGATCTTGAAGACATGTTACTTAACTAAAATTTAGAATTATCTTATCGTGTCTTTACTATAAATCTCCTTAATTTTAATGTGAAGTGAATTGTTTAATTCTTTGCTATTGAATAGAAGATTTAAATAAAACACAACTTAAGTAACTTCTCAATGGCATACATCGATTATTATAAAGTTTTAGGTATAGATAAAACGGCTACCGAAGCAGATATCAAAAAAGCATATCGCAAGATGGCGCGTAAATACCATCCTGATGTTAACCCGGGAAACGCAGAAGCCGAAGAAAAATTTAAGCAGTTAAATGAGGCAAACGAAGTTTTAGGAAATCCAGAAAACCGAAAAAAATACGATAAGTACGGTAAAAACTGGCAACACGCTGATGCTTATGAAAATGCCGAACGTCAACAGCGAGCGTATGGCAATCCTGGCGGCGGAAGAGCACAATATAGCGGAGGCTATGATGCGGGTGATTTTTCAGACTTTTTTGGGTCTATGTTTGGCGGGGCAGGCGGTTCTCGTGGAGGACGTGCTGCGCAGTATAGAGGTCAGGATTTTAATGCAACACTTCAGTTAAACCTCGAAGAGGTTTTTAAAACCGAAAAACGCACCATTACCATTAATGGTAAAACTATACGCCTTACCATACCTGCGGGGGTAGAAAATGGGCAAACCATAAAAATAAAAGGCTATGGTGGTGAAGGTGTAAATGGAGGACCAAAAGGTGATTTGCTGCTTCAATTCTCAATTGCAAATAATTCTGCTTTCAAGCGAGATAAAGCAAACTTATATAAAACGGTAGATCTTGATTTATATACTGCAATTTTAGGCGGTGAACTTATCGTAGACACGTTTGACGGGAAAGCAAAATTAAAAGTTGCTGCGGGCACTCAAAGCGATACGCAGGTTAAATTAAAAGGCAAAGGTTTTCCTGTTTATAAAAAGGAAAATCAATTTGGAGACCTATTTATAACCTATGCTATTAAAGTACCCACAGATCTTTCGGAAAAAGAAATAGAACTATTTGAAGAACTCTCAAAATTACAATCCTCATGAGCCATTCAGAATATATACCCGTTCCCGAACTTTGCAAGCATTATTGCATAACGCAAACCTTTTTTGAAGAATTACACGATAAAGGTGTGCTTCAAATTGTGAGTATAGAGCATACAAACTGCCTACATCAAGAGAGCATACCCACATTTGAGAAAATCGTGCGTATTTCTGAAGACTTGCACATTAATATGGAAGGAATTGATGTGATTCTAAATCTTTTAGATACGGTAGATAACCTCAGAAATCAGCTTAATGCAACACAAAACCGACTAAGATTGTATGAATAAAAAAACCAGATCCTTTTGAGATCTGGTTATATCTATTTTTATAAATTGAATTTAAGGAGCGGGGTTTGGTATTGCCTTATGTACCATTTCTATCTCTTCTAAAATTTCTTCAGAAAGAGAGACGTTAATACTACCTATATTTTCTTTAAGCTGCTCTAATGAGGTAGCACCTATGATATTTGCCGTCATAAACGGCCGGTCTGTTACAAAAGCCAGTGCAAGTTGGGTAATTGACAAACCGTGTTTCTCTGCAATTGCTATATACTGCTTAGTTGCTGCTACTGCATTATCATTTGAGTATCTATTATACTGCGGAAATTGATTCACCCGAGAACCATCATCTGCTGTACCCTTAATATATTTCCCGGAAAGTGTGCCAAAACCAAGCGGTGAATATGCCAGTAGTCCTACTTCTTCGCGGTGTAAGAGTTCTGTTAATCCTACTTCATCTTTTCGGTTTAATAAATTGTAGGGGTTTTGAACCGTTATCATTTTAGGCAATCCTTTACGGGCTTCTTCTAGATATCGAGACAACCCGTAAGGTGTTTCGTTACTTACACCTATATGTCTTATCAATCCTTCTTTTACAAAATCCTGTAGTCCTTCAAGAATTTCAGCAAAATTATCCTGCCATTTTTCACTCTCATCGTGCGTGTAACCCAGCTTTCCGAAGTAATTAGTATTGCGTTCTGGCCAGTGCAGTTGATATAAATCAAGATAATCTGTCTGTAGACGCTTTAAACTTTTATGAATGGCATCTTTAAATTCTGCTTTTTTAAAGCCACCGGTGCGAATGTGTTTAGACATTGCTGCAGGTCCCGCAATTTTAGATGCGATAATCAGATCATCACGTTTTCCTCTTTTAGCTAACCATGACCCAATAATACGCTCTGTGCTTCCCTGCGTTTCAGGCTTAGCAGGAACACTATATAATTCTGCCGTATCAATAAAATTAACTCCTTGCTCAATAGCGTAATCAAGTTGTGCATGACCTTCAGCCTCAGTATTTTGTTGACCGTACGTCATCGTTCCTAAGCATATCTTGCTCACTTTTATAGCGGTATCTGGGAGGGTTGTGTAGCGCATAGTATTTATTTTTTTGAATCTGGTAAAAGTAAAAAAGCGTGTTTTTAAGAGTTAATTTTTGTGAAAAATTTTAAGAAATTAATAGCGAATGAATTATTACTCTTTAACAAACTTTATAAATGCTTTCAGTTAACCTTAATCCTGATTTCTATTGATTTCAGGTAATTTTAGGAAAAAAAGAAAAAACTATGAAAAAATTACAAACTTCTATGCTCGCGCTACTCCTTACAGCGGGAGTTTTTGCTCAAAACTCTGATTACAAAGATAATGTAACAGCTAATCTAGTATCTATTACAAATGAACAGGCAGAACCCTCAGCTACAGCCTTGCAGAGTACCTTGTATGAACTTATAGATCAATCGCACGCAGTGCATCAGGCACATTGGAATCTGAGAGGTCCTCAATTTATAAGTATTCACGAATTATTAGATAGTTTTTACGGGCAGCTTTCAGTATATATAGATGACGTAGCGGAGCGCAAGCTTGCAATAGGTTTCCCTGTGCAGACGGAAGACCCATACAAGCAGGTCAAAATGCAAATTTAGGACCTGTAACAGATCAATTTGTAAATGACTATGAGGTTGTAAAACAATTAGCGCAACGGTATAAAACAATGTCAGATCGTTTAGAAGAGCGAATTGAAATAACTGGAAAGAAAGATCCGGTTACGCAAGATTTGTTAATTGCACTACGCAGTACGCTAGACTTACATTTATATAAACTACGCAGTTTTATGTACAAATAAAATATAGCAATATTATATAAAAGCAAAATGCCCGTATTTACGGGCATTTTAAGTTTTATGTATTTACTGAAACCAAAGAATACGCTTTGTGATTTACAGCATAAAATTTGAGATCCTTGTAAGCTTTAAAAGCTTCAAGTCAATACTATCAGCTATCAGCGCGTTTTTAAATAAAATCTAGATCTCGTTAAGCAATTTTGTCACCTCGTCAAGTTGAGGTGTTAGAATAACTTCGATTCTTCGATTTTTTGCTTTCCCTTCTGCGGTAGTATTGGGCGCTACGGGCGCATATTCTCCACGACCTGCAGCCGTTAAGTTTTGCGGATTAATAGCAGAATTCTGACTCAAAATTTCAACGATTGCTGTTGCTCGTTTTGTAGATAAATCCCAGTTGTTGTTTATAGTGCCACTACCACCATACGGTACATTGTCTGTGTGACCTTCTATAAGCACGGCAATTTCAGAATTGTCTGCAAGTACAGAACCTAACTGCTGCACGGCTTTGCGACCATTAGCTCCTACCGTCCAGCTACCGCTGTCAAAAAGTAATTTGTTTTCTAATGAAATATAGACCTTACCATTGCGCTGTTCTACTGTTAAGCCTTTTCCTTCAAAGTCTACAAGAGCCTTTGATATCGCATCTTTCAATGCACGCATTTTTGCATCTTTAGAAGCAATCATAGACTCAAGTTCATCTACTCGTTGTGAACGTTCTGCAAGATCGCGTTGAAGTTTTTCAAGACGAGCCTGTTCTGTTGCCAGAGCTAGTTGCTTTTCATCAAGTTCACTTAATAATTCTCTGTTTTTCTTAGAATTCTCAGCAAGACTTTTTGAGCTGTTCGCTTCTAAGGCATCGTAGGATTTTTGTAAATTTTCAAGATTGCTCTTGGCAGCTGCATACTGGCTTGCAAGTTGGTCACGTTCTGTTGTAGCACTTTCAAGTTCTTCACGTAAACGGGAAGATTCGGTCTCAAACTGATTTTTCAATCGGTTTGAAGTAGCAAGATCTCTATCTAAATCCTGGTTTTCGGCTTTTAGACCGGCATAGCGCGCTTCTAGATCTTTGTAAACTTTTGCAGAGACACATGATGTAAGTGTAGCAGCGCTAAACAGAATAAAGCAAAACTTTTTTAGCATAATTATAAATTGATTAAGTTGTTTTTTTAGTAACGCAGGTGTCTTTAATTTATTGGTGCTATACCTAATTGAATTGCATTCCCGTATGGTCTAATTCTAATAGGGCAGGGCAGTGGTCACTGTGTTTTGCTTCGGGTAAAATTACCGCCCTAGAAATCGCATTTTGTAGTGGCTCACTTACCATATTGTAATCAAGACGCCAACCTTTATTGTTAGCGCGTGCATTTGCACGATAACTCCACCAGCTGTATTGTTCTACATCTGCATTAAGATGTCTAAAACTGTCTATGAAGCCACTGTTTATCAGGCCGCTCATCCACTCACATTCTACAGGTAAAAAGCCGCTTACATTTTTAAGACGTACCGGGTCGTGAATGTCTATAGGCTCATGACAAATATTGTAATCACCGCCAATTACTAAATTAGGGCGTGTTTTGCGCAGCTCATCTGCATACTTTTGAAAATCTGCCATATACTTAAACTTATGCTCAAGTCTATCTGCATTTGTACCGCTGGGCAGATACATACTCATAATGCTAAGGTCACCAAAATCTACACGTAAATTACGCCCTTCAAAATCCATATAATCAATGCCGGTGCCGTGAACAACATTGTCGGGTTCTTTTTTAGTAAGTATTGCAACGCCACTATATCCTTTTTTCTGTGCGCTAAACCAGTAATCATGATAGCCGGTCTCTTTAAGAAAGTCTATTTCTACCTGCTCTTTATTCGCTTTGGTTTCTTGTAATAACAATACATCAGGATCTGCTTGTTTAATCCAGTCTAGAAGGCCTTTTTTAATTGCTGCGCGTATTCCGTTTACATTGTAGGTTATGATTTTCATGCGTGTGTTTTGTATTTAGGGCGAAGTTAATTATTTAGGTTTAATCTATTTTCAATTGTAAGATTACATCAGACAGTATTAGCCCTATTCAAAGATAAGAACGCGGGTTTGTTTTGTTCTTTTTCATGTAGTTTTATAGCCGATGCGCAACCTTGCCTGTATAATACTATTCTCTCTGTGCTTAAGCGGTTTTGCTCAGGATCGCGGTTTTGTAGAAATCAAGGACAAAACGTTGGCAATACGCGATACGATACTTGTTGATTCAGTAAGTATAAATCCGGCATTGTTTAGAGTTACTAGCCTAGACGGAAAGTTAATAGACAGCACAGCATATACCATAGATTTTAGTACTTCTTTGCTTGTTTTAAAGCAGAAAGAAAACTTAGCAGATTCTATACGCATACAATACAAAGCATATCCAGAATTTTTAACAAAGCGTTATTTTGAATATGACCCAGATCTGATTATTAGTAGTTCTGGAAATCTGGAAAAAGTATATGCGCTTAAAAAAGAAAATTCAAAGCAAGAAATAATACCTTTTGACGGCCTTGATGTGTCGGGAAGTTTAGTACGTGGCGTTACTGCCGGCAACAACCAGAACAGCACTTTAAACAGCGAGTTAGATCTTCAGATTACCGGTAAACTGAGTGATCGTGTTTCCTTGAGAGCATCATTACAGGATGCTAATATTCCGCAGCAAGATGGCGGCTATTCACAGCGCCTAGATGAGTTTGACCAGATATTTATTGAGCTTTATAGCGATAACTGGAGCATACGGGCAGGTGATATTAATTTAGAAAACACCACTTCTTATTTTGGACGGTTTTCAAAAAAAGTACAAGGGCTTTCGCTTCGCGGAACTTTAAATCAACCCACAACCGAAACAGATGTATTTGCGAACGCTGCATTGGTACGTGGAGTATTTACACAGAGTCGATTTACGGGACAGGAAGGTAATCAAGGACCTTATAAATTAACGGGTCCCAATGGGGAATTATATGTGCTTATTGTAAGCGGTAGCGAGCGCGTTTTTGTAAATGGTATATTGCTGAAGCGCGGTGAGACAGCAGATTATGTGATAGACTACAATGCCGGTGAATTGCGCTTTAATCCTACTTTTCCTATTACGAGTGAGATGCGTATTTCGGTAGAATATCAATACAGTGAGCAAAATTTTACACGTATCATAGCATATGCAGGAGGCGCTCATAAAACAGATGACAATCGCTTATCGTTAAACGCGCACGTGTATTCTGAAAGTGATGCTAAAAACCAACCTCTTTTACAAAATTTGAATGCAGATCAAGTAGCAGTATTGCAGCGTGCAGGTGATGACACATCTCAAATGTTTGCTCCTGGTGTTAACCCCGAAACCTATAACGAGAATAAAATTTTATATCGGAAGGAAACCCGTAACGGAAAGGAGATTTTTATTTTTTCGAACAATCCTGAGGAGGCTTTGTTTAATGTGCGGTTTACGCAAGTAGGGCCAAATGAGGGAGATTACCTGCTAAGTACGGCTACAGCGATTAATCGTATTTATGAATATATAGCTCCTGTAAATGGGGTTTCACAAGGTGACTTTGCTCCCGTAGTGCGTCTTTTTGCCCCAACACAATTACAGATGGCAGTTGTGCAAGGCTCTTATAAGGCTTTAGAGAAAACAGCGATTTCTTTTGAGGGGGCAGGCAGTAAGCGGGATCTTAATTTATTTTCAGATCTAAATGATAGTAATAATACCGGTTTTGCCGGTAAACTTGATGTGCGACAACATATAGTGGGTAATAATTCAGCAAAATCTTTAGATGCCTTTGCAACACTAGATTATATACAAGATGACTTTGAAAATATAGAGCGTACGTATGCAATTGAATTTAATAGAGATTGGAATTTGCCAGTATTCCCTCAAGGAAACCAAACTTTAATTACAACGGGTTTACAGCTAAGAGATTCTGCGCGAGGCTTTCTAGATTACCGGTTTGAAAATCTCAGCTATTCAAATATATATACAGGAAACCGAAATAGTATTGTTTCTCATTATAAGCATAAAAACTTACGCACTTTTTTAAACGCCAGTTACCTGAAGACCGAAGCAGATACCTCAAAAACCGAATTTTTTAGACTGAATAGTACTGCGATTTACGGTCGCAAAAAGTCATGGGTTGGTGCAAAATTAAGGGCAGAAAACAATGTAAGTTCACAAACGCTAACGGGGAGATTAGATCCTTTAAGTCAGCGATTTCAGTCGTATGAGGCTTTTGTGGGACGCGGGGACAGTACTCAGGTCTTTGTTGAATTAGGTTTTAGACACCGGGTTAACGACAGTTTGCGTGGCACTGGTTTAGCGCGTGTAAATCACAGTAATACCTACTACTTAAAATCACAATTGATAAAATCGAAAACCACGTCTTTGGGACTTTTTGTAAACTATAGGCATCTGGTTTTTTCTGAAGAAACTAAAGAGACAGAGCGGTCTTTAAATTCAAGATTACTTTTTGATCAGCGTCTTTTTAAAAATATTATGCGCTTAAATACGGTTTTTGAAACCAGCAGTGGTACACTGCCACAGCAAGAATTTACCTATGTAAAAGTTGATGAGGGACAAGGGGTTTACACGTGGAATGATTACAATGGTGATGCAATACAACAACTTCAGGAGTTTGAAATCGCACAATTTAAAGATGAGGCAGATTTTATAAAAGTATTACTCCCCAATCAGATTTTTATAAAAACGCATCAAAATAAATTTAGTCAGTTACTAACCTTAGATTTTCAACAATGGAGCGGTAAAAATGGTATTAAAAAGTTTGCTTCTCATTTTTATAATCAGACAAGTTACTTAATAGACCAGAAGATTTTGAGAGCGGGAGATTCTTTTGATTTAAACCCGTTTAATGAGCGGGAAGACGCTTTAGGGTTAAATCTTAACTTTAGAAACACCCTATTTTTTAATAGAGGAAAACAGAATTATACTACCAGTTACACTTATCTGGCAAATACAACGCGTAATTTAGTTTCGTTAGGATTGCAAACTAATGAATTACGCAGTCATCAATTAAATTTTCTACATAAAGTTAAAGCGAGTTACCTGTTTAATTTAAAGGCAGATCTGGGGTCAAACGCGAGTACTTCAGCAAATTTTGAACAGCGTAACTTTGATGTTTCCAGCGTAGCTGTAAATCCTAAAATAGCTTACTTATTTAGTGATAATTCTAGAATCGAGGCTTTCTACGGTATTGCAACTAAAGAAAATACACTGGGAGAACAAGAATTTTTAAAGCAACAAGATTTAGGTCTTTCCTTCTCATACAGCAACACCGAAAAAGTCTCACTAAATGCAGAGGCAAAATACATAAGTAACGCATTTAGCGGGAGCGCATTTTCTCCTGTAGCGTATTTAATGCTTGAAGGCTTACAGCCGGGTGCAAATTTTACGTGGACGGCATTAGCACAAAAGAGAATTACAAAGTTCTTAGATCTAAACGTGGCATATTTTGGAAGAAAAAGTGAAACCTCAAAGACAATACATACAGGAACTGTGCAGTTACGCGCCTTTTTTTAACGCACAATAATTTTTTTAGATTGCCCGCCTTTGCTATTGCCTATACGTACAATATAAACTCCACTTGCGGCGTATGACATATCGAGATCATATTTAAAGCTTCCATATTCATTTTTAATCCAGTTTTCTGCAAGTTTTTGACCCGAAATAGAAAAAACAGTAACCGCCATTTTATCTCTAACTTCTGTTGTGCTCAGTGATACTTGAAATTGATTTTTATCAGTTTCTATAATGACCAGGTCTCCATCTGGAAATATATTTTCTTCAACCGAAAGACTATTGAAAATGCGAACGCTCACATCTGTTATACGACCATAAGCAATATCATCACAGGGATCAAGCAAGTCACCTCCAAACTCACTGTCTTTACTGCGTAATCGCATTCTGTACGTGCCTAAATTTATTCCTGAAGGCAGTACAAGTTCAAATGGTGTATTTCTATTAGCTAAGGGTATGGTGCTACTAGAAACCAGCTCAGAGGCTTCAAACGTGCCATTGTCATTTAAATCTATAAAAATAGCATATCCTGTATTTTCAAAACCAGCTTGCAATTGACCTGTATAAGGATTGCTCTGTATATCAAGGTCAAATACAATATCTGTGTTGTCGCTATAGCCGTCTGAAGTACACGTAGTAGTTATAGTTGTCCCTTCTAAGCTTATACTTGTAATACCATCATTTGCTAATGTACAGTTTGCCATCGGAGTACAATATGAACTTATAATTTCTTGAGTAATACTATTATTTGTAGCATTACTATCTGTGGCTAAATTTGTACCAGAATTTATAGTGTAGGGGCGTAATTCTGAAAAGTCTTCTGATGCGGTGAATGTATAATTTGCCGTAGACTCTGCAGCAATTGATGCGGTGAAAGTTTCGGTTACACGCGTTCCATTATCTATCTCATAATATACCGGAAAATTTGATTGAGTGGCAGTCCCAAAGTTTGTCACTTCAATCGTAATATTTTCACTAGACCCTAATCGTGTTTGCGATTGTGGTTTTAACAAAGCAGTTACTCCTAAATCATTTTGCCATAAATGTTCTACCTCCTTATCCACTGCATCATTTGAGGTGTCTTGATCTGTAGCGAGAGCAGTTTGAGCCGTAATGGTATAGCGTTGACCCATAATAGATAAACCTGCGGTTTGCGAAAAGGTGTATTCTGCAAATTCGTTAAATGCAAGTGTCCCTGTAAAGGTTTCAGTAATTATGCTACCACCATTAATACTAAAAGATATTGGAAAATTAGATTGTGTAGCGGTCCCTGCATTACGTAGAGTCACCGTTATGGTTTCCGCATTTGTTAGTGTACCTTCTTCAGGAGTATCTATAGAAACCACCTGCAGATCATTTGCAAGATCTGGAGCAAGTTTAAACACACTAACTAAATCTTTGCGTTCTGCATTAAAATATTCTGTAATGAACCAAAATGTATTTCCATCTACAGGATCTACTGTCAGATGCGTATAATCTGCATAGCGTTCTGAAGCACTAACACCTGTACTGGCTCTAATGAGTGCTTCGGGAACAGACATTTGTCCTAACGGGTCATTTGCATAGCGTCCCGTGTAATTTATGGTAACAGGCGTATTAGTACTTACCGTCGTATACCCCATCCCTATAGTTCCTTGTGAATCTATCGCCATACTTGCTGCAAAAGCATTATTTCCGGTAGGAGATACATAGGTGCCTTCCTGAAAAACAGTCCATGGCTGTCCATCACCGGTCTGTCTCATTTCGTACCAGCGTATTCCGGCTTGTTCCTGACCGGCCGGTGCGACATTTACAGCAAAGTTGAAAACAGCTGAATTATAGGTAGGAAATTTTCTAAATTGAGCCTGATTCATTATTGTCCCCTGCAAGGCATCAATATCTGGTCCTGCGGGCTGTGGAAGATTTGAAAAAGCGCCTCCATCAAATACGCTGTTGAAATCTGAAACGGTAATGATGCGGGGTTGTGAAATTGCCGAATTTTGAGGAGTCGTCCAATCAACATTTACATCCCATAATTTGAGGTGATCGTCGGTAACGCCAGACCAGGAGTCATCTTGTAAATAAACTACCGTTGCGGGCCCGCTTGCAGGAGCTTCCGGACTACTAACATTAAAAAATTGCGGACTGAAAAAACCATTGGTTTGCAGGGTGGGTAAACTGAAGCCTAAAAAACCAACATTAGTAAGACCTTGTAACATTTTTTCGCGTTCCATAACAAATATGGCATCACTTTGATTTCCCTGACGGTCTGTATTTATAGTAATATTTGAGGTGATGTAGTAGCCGTCGTGCCACACAGAATATTTAGGATAATCAGGAAATTCGCCAGTTTCAAAACCTGCTGTATACACATACCAGCCGTCATTAACCGGGTCTGGGCCTTTACAGATTGCTATATTTAAACCATTAACCCCTCCTGAATTATTGTCTTTCTCGAACTCTGTTATTATAAAGCGATCTGCAGGGGCGTCATATAATACAATAGGGTCACCTTCGGTATTACCTTCAAACAGCGTTCCCAAAGAAGCCTCATCTACTAAAAGATTTCCTTGTTTATCATAGATTTTAAAACCGGCATTCCAGGCAGCTACATAGTGATTAGGGCCTACTGCTCCTGTAGGATCTGAAGGTGTGAAGCGTGAGGTATTGGCTTCAAAAACTCGTATAGGTTCAGGAATATAAGATTTTGTAGGTCTTTTACTTTTCTGTGTCTTGAGCAGTGGATCCCCATCTTTTGGAAAACCTTTACCGGGAACAACTTGATTTGTAGTGCGTCTTTTAGGGTTTATTTCTTGAATTTCGGTAGATTTTAAAGGAGTTTGAAAAATTCCCTTTTCGATTTGAGAGGTTAGACCAGGCACTTCTTTCACAAATTGAATAGACCTAATCGTTGACGGACCTTCTATTTCTTGAGCTTTTAAGGATTCTGAAACAAAAAAGAATAGGCTAAATAGCGGAATTAGTAAATAGGCTTGCTTCTTAAATAAAAACCTGTAAATCTTTATCATAACGTATAAATAGGGTCTATAAATGTACGAAAGTTACCAGTATACGGATTAAAAAAAGCCCCGTTAAGGGGCTTTTATAAAATTATATTAGATGAGACTAAGATTTCATCCAATTTTTAAAATCTATCTTATCGTGAAGTATTGTATTTAATTCAGAAATTTTCACTCGTTTCTGTTCCATAGTATCCCGGTCACGTATGGTTACGCTGTGGTCTTCTAAGGTGTCGTGATCTACAGTTATACAAAATGGTGTTCCTGCAGCATCCTGACGGCGGTATCTGCGACCTACAGCATCTTTCTCGTCGTAAGCAACGTTAAAATCCCACTTAAGATCATCTATAATTTTACGGGCCACTTCGGGTAGACCGTCTTTTTTAACAAGTGGTAAAATAGCTGCCTTAACAGGAGCTAATATTGCCGGTAATTTTAAAACCGTACGCGTAGAACCGTTTTCTAATTCTTCTTCTTCAAGAGACTGAGAGAATACAGCTAAGAACATACGATCAAGTCCTATTGAAGTTTCAACAACATAAGGCACGTAGTTTTCATTTAATTCAGGATCAAAAAACTGTAGCTTCTTGCCAGAATGTTCTTCGTGAGCTTTAAGGTCAAAGTCTGTACGACTATGTATTCCTTCTAATTCTTTAAAACCAAAAGGGAAATTAAATTCGATATCCGCAGCCGCGTTTGCATAATGAGCAAGTTTCTCGTGGTCGTGAAAACGATAATTTTCTCTTCCTAATCCTAATGATAAATGCCAGTTTAAGCGTGTTTCTTTCCAGTGTTCATACCACTTAAGTTCTTCACCGGGACGTACAAAAAATTGCATTTCCATTTGTTCAAACTCACGCATTCTAAAGATAAATTGTCTTGCAACAATCTCATTTCTAAATGCCTTACCAGTTTGTGCAATCCCAAAAGGAATTTTCATTCTACCGCTTTTCTGAACATTTAAAAAGTTAACAAAAATACCCTGAGCCGTTTCCGGTCTTAAGTATAAATCTGTTGCGGTTTCTGCAGAAGCACCTAATTTTGTACCAAACATGAGGTTGAATTGACGCACATCTGTCCAGTTTTTTGAACCGGTATCAGGATCTGCAATCCCTAGCTCTTCAATTAATGCTTTAACATCAGCCAGATCTTCGGCCTCTAAAGAACGCGCCATACGTTTAAGAATGGTGTCTTGCTCTTCTCGGTATCTAAGAACTCTTGGGTTTGTACTTACAAATTCGGCTTCATCAAAAGACTCTCCAAAACGCTTTTTTGCTTTTGCAATTTCTTTCTCTGCTTTCTGATTTATTTTTTCAGCATAGTCTTCAATAAGAACATCTGCTCTATATCTTTTTTTAGAATCTTTATTATCTATAAGTGGGTCGTTAAATGCCTCAACGTGCCCTGAAGCCTTCCACGTAGTAGGATGCATAAAAATAGAAGCATCAAGGCCTACTATATTTTCATTCATTTGCACCATACTTTTCCACCAGTAATCTCTAATGTTTTTCTTAAGTTCTGCTCCGTTCTGACCGTAGTCATATACCGCGCTTAACCCATCATAAATTTCACTGCTCCCAAAAATGTATCCGTATTCTTTAGCGTGAGATATTACCTTTTTAAAATGATCTTCCTGTTGTGCCATTTATTTATATTCTCGATTTAATACTTTAATTATATACTTATCTATCTATTCGGTAGGTCTTTTTAGTAGGTCCTACCCCTTTAAGTGTTAATGATTTCCATTCTTTTGGTAAAACAGGATTTTTCTGAATGATTCCTTGTTCAGTAAAATCTAAACCACCAAATCCAAATAAAACAGTCTGTAACATTCCGCCGGCTCCTGTTGCAAAATAAGAAAAATTTGAAGTTGCAACTTCAGATAAAGCTCCAAAAGGTTGTTGCTGATTAGGCACGTAACTTTCTTTAAACAGGCTAAATGCTTTATCTACATTACCAGACCGGGCATACAATACTGCAAATATAGACTTCCCCATTGCAGGGCCATCTTTTGAAAGTTTGGGTTCGTAATATTTTAGATCTTTTAAAATCGTTTCGGTATCGTTAATGATATTAAGCGGATAAGAAAGCAGGTTTACGTCTGCTTGTTTAATAATGTCGCCCGTATAGTTCTTGTTTTCTTTAGTAGTGCCGTCTTTAAATTTATGAATTACAATAGCGTTAGCAACGTTTTCCCACTCGGGATTAGCTTCTAGATCTAGTTCTTGAGCAGCCCTGATAGCATATTTTAAGGCGGTAATGGCAGAACCATTTGTAAAGGCATTATCATCAACATTAGGGGCAAATTCATTAGCACCCACTACATTGTTTATAGAATAACTACCATCTGTATTTTTGACAGCTCTGCTTACCCAAAAATCTGCAACTTCTTTTAACAGAGGATATCCTTTTTCAGTCAACCATTTTTTATTTTGTGTAACGCGATAATAGTTCCAGAACGCAATACCTATATCTGCGGTAATATGATGTTCAAAAGGTCCTGTTAAAGCAAATGGAGGAGTAGCTTCTTCACCTGTGTCATCACTTTCCCAAGGAAACATAGCTCCTTTATACCCGTAGTTTGTAGCACGTTGTTTTGCAGGTTCCAGACGATCTGATCTGTAATTAACAAGTGATCTTGCAATATTCTGATTGAAAACCAGAAGAGGAGGAAACATCCACAACTCGGTATCCCAGAAAATATGACCATTGTATGGAGTTTGTAAAGAAAGGCCCATAGGTGCTATACTTAAGTCTGAATCTCCACGTCCAAAGGCATATAGATGATATAATGCAAGTCGTACATCTTGCTGAGACTTTAAATCACCCTCTATAACAATATCACCTTCCCAAAGCTCTTCCCAAAGTGTACGGTGCTGCTTTAGTAATACTTCTTTTGAATTTAACAGGTTAAAAATTACCATACGTTCTGATTCTGACTTAGGATCGTTAAAATCCTGAGTAGTGCATTCTGCAGCCGTCCAGGCAAAATCAAGAGATTCAGCCGGGTTTACTGTTTTTTCAAAAGTTAAGGTATTTGTATAGTCGGTGGTTACAGCGGCAGTTAGTTCAGGCCGCTCTTTTTCTCTGGAAGAATTAATAGTATGCCATATAAACGTTGCAGAGGTACTCACGAGATGTTTTCCAAAAGGAGTCTCAGCTACAGACTGAAGAATCGGCATCGTAGTTTCTACGTCTTTTAGAACCTCATATTTATGATCAGGTTTTTTAAAGTTTTCCGGGGTTTGAATTTTACCGGTGACTTTAACCCTAATTTCCTGTTGTGCTTCTATGCTAATGTCTATGTAACCTGTGTAAGGCACATTTCTTAGGGCATAAACTTTGCAGGATATCTTAGCTTTATTTTTAAAGTCGAAACTCGTTGTAAAAGCAGCCTCTTTTAAATTCATATGCTGCTGCCAGTTTGTAATGTTATTTTCTGTTAGTTGCTCGCCATCAATTACAACATCGAGATTTCCAAAATTCATTCCGTGTACTATTTGACTAACTTTAAGCACAGGGTCTACATCGTATACGTTGTTAAGAACAACGTGTTGAATTTGAAAAGGTTTTGCGGAGGTGAGCATCCCAATTCTGCCATTTGCGATGGCGATGCCCGTATAATCAGTATTTTGATTTGTCGTTATATTCCAGCCATCATTTTGAGCGCTCAAATTTATAGCTGAAAAAAGAACGATAAAGATCAGAAGATACTTCATTGTGGCTGTTTTATTTATAAAGAGGTTAGGCCGGTAAAAATAAAAAAACCGCAGCAATGAAGCGGGATTTTAAAGGATTGTTTTTATTCTAATTCTAAGACGCTATTGCTTAATAAACGGTCGTTTTCAAATAAATTTATTCGGTAAATTCCCGGTAAAAATTCATCTATAGCCGGGTTTATAAGTACACAGGATTCTACTTCTTCATTTTGATAGGCGATCTCCTGATAAGTGCTGTAGATTAAAATGTTTTCGCCAAAGGCTAAAGAAATACGTTCTCCCATAACATTGTTGCGAGGATCTATAACCTGAATGTAAAAATCGTGGTCGCCGGCTCTGGCATATTCATTTGCGTTTACGGTATAGCAAATTTCTAATTTATCTATGCGGTTTGCGCGATCATTAGGTAAACGTTTACCGCTACGGCGTAAAATAACACCTGCAGAAGTAAACCTGCTTACTGTAAGTTGAGAACCTTTGGCGAGGTCATCTTTTAGGGTATTATTTTGAACTTGTAATGAATCTAACTGAACTACACTCTGATCAAAAGCTGCTTCTACCGTAGTTTTTTGAGATACCAGCAACGCATTTGCAAGCATTAGACTATCTGTTTTTTTACGTAAGACATCTCGTTCATTCCGAAGAATGCTTAATTCTCTACGGTAATTTTGAATGGTAGTTTGAGAAGTAGTAGAATTTTCTAAGCGTGTAAGTAAATTTTGAATACGAGATCTGGCTTCGCGAAGCTCTTTACTCATAAGTTTACTGCTTTCAATTTCAGAGTTATATGTGACGAGCAGGTCACTTAATTCATTTTGAAGTAGTAACTTCTCTTCAGATAATGCGACTTTATTCGCAGATAGCTCCTGATAGAATGAATAGGTATAAACTCCCAAGCCTAAAAGCAGAAAAAAAAGTATACCGATTAGAATCTTTAAAGCATTGTTATTGCGATTAGCACTCATGCAAACGATTTTATATCTTAGTGTGAAGTTATAATTTTTAATCAAAATGAGATAATGTCGCTACTCAAACTCTTTTATCCAGATCAATGTAGTGCTTGTGATGATTTACTCAGTACCGGAGAAAAACTCATCTGCACATCCTGCCGGCATGCGTTACCTCTTGCTCATTTTCATACTACAACGTACAACCCTATATTAAAATTATTGCGAGGTAGAACTTCATTAGAAAATGCTGCCGCTCTCTTCTATTTTGATAAAAAAACACGCGTACAACATCTTATTCATAACTTAAAATATAAAGGGCAGGAGCGGGTAAGTGCTTATTTAGGAGAATGGCTGGGCAGCGAGTTAATGACTACAGAAGCATTTAAAAACATAGATTGTGTGATTCCTGTGCCATTACATAAAAAGAGGCTTAAATCTCGCGGATACAATCAAGTGACCGGTTTTGGTAAAGCACTTGCAACAGCCTTACAGAAACCGTATTTAGATGATATTTTATATAGAACCAAAGCTACAAACACACAGGTTTTTCTGGGCAGAAGTTTTAGAAGTACCGAAGTTATAGATTCTTTTGCGCTTCGCGAAAACAACACACTTGCAGGAAAACATATACTTTTAGTTGATGATTTAATAACAACAGGAGGTACAGTAGAAGGCTGCGCATTAGCACTAAATACAGCAACAAACATCAAGTTAAGTGTAGCTGTTATGGCAATAGCCGTTTAGAAAGCTACGTTAATAAATGAAAAATAGGATTTTATAGATGTTTGCTAAAGTCTCAGGGCAGGTTTCTAGTACTAATCATTAAAAATAATTGTTACTTTGCGCTGCTATGTTTAAAAAAGGTTCACAGCTGTTTATCGTATCGTTACTGCTACTCTTAGTAGTAAATTGTGCAAAAAGAGGTACACCTACTGGTGGCCCTAAAGATGAGACGCCTCCAGTTCTGGTAAGTGCAGACCCTCCTAATTACTCTACAAATTTTGATGGGGATGAGGTTCGTATTTATTTTGACGAATTTATTAAACTAAAAGACCTTAATAAAAACCTCATTGTATCTCCTCCTATGGATCCTAAGGCTTCCATAACGCCTATGGGAAGCGCATCTCGATTTATAGACATAAAAATAATGGACACCCTGTTAGCGAATACAACCTACGTATTCAACTTTGGGGAAAGCGTTACCGATAATAATGAAGGAAACCCGTTTTCTTTTTTCAAATATGTTTTTTCTACCGGTGACTATATAGATTCACTAAAGGTCGTAGGAGTTATACGTGATGCGCTACTTCAAGAAGCAGATAATTACGTGACTGTTATGCTTTATGAAGCAGACTCTACGTATACAG
Source organism: Leeuwenhoekiella sp. NPDC079379 (assembly GCF_044542075.1). Classification (NCBI taxonomy): domain Bacteria; kingdom Pseudomonadati; phylum Bacteroidota; class Flavobacteriia; order Flavobacteriales; family Flavobacteriaceae; genus Leeuwenhoekiella; species Leeuwenhoekiella sp. NPDC079379. The sequence continues at coordinate 152,681 of NZ_JBITTU010000008.1, read as the reverse complement.
ATTCTGTGGTTTATAAAAAAGTACCGCGATACGTGACCAATACGTTAGATAGTTCTAATGTATTTGAAATCACAAATGTCAAAGCAGGCCGCTACCGGTTAGCGGCATTAAAAGACGCAGATAACAATTATACTTTTCAACCTGCAAAAGATAAAATTGCATTTTACGATTCATTTATAGAGGTGCCTACAGATTCTGTATACGTACTTAACCTTTTTAATGAAGAATTAGAGCCTGAAGTAAGCAGGCCAAAACAAGCCACTGCACAGCGTATCGCATTCCCATATAAAGGTAATGCAGATAATATAGATATAGAATTAATAAGCGCACGCCCTGAAGGTTTTGAAACGCTAATTACTCGCAAGAAAGATCAAGACTCATTGCAATATTGGTTTACGCCAAAGGTGCAGACAGACTCACTTATCTTTAAAACTTTTGCAAACAAAAAAACAGATACGGCTTATGTGCGTTTGCGTAACTTAAAGCCAGATTCGCTGCAAATCAACCCCGCTACTACAAGTCTGGTTTTAGAAGAAGATTTTATATTAAACAGCACCATTCCTGTTGTCGCTGTTGACACCACAAAAATTTCAATTCAACGTAAAGACTCGACATTTGTGAGTGATTTTAAGGTTGAGGTGTTTCCTAAAAAATTACAGCTGAATCTTAAATTTCTTACTGAAGAAAAGGAATCATACGCAATTACCATGCTTCCGGAAGCGCTTACAGATTTCTACGGAAGCAAAAATGACACCTTGCGCTTTAGAGCTACCACTAAAGAATACTCAGATTACGGGGAATTTGACATCACCTTAAAAGGAGCAGCAGAAGTGCAACATATTGTACAACTTGTTACCGAAAAAGGAGATGTAAAACGTGAGCAAATAGGAACTGTAGGGCAGGTAGAATTTAAATTTGATCGAATAGAGCCCGGCAGCTACTACGCTCGAATAATCGTAGACCTTAACGCAAACGGAAAATTTGATACGGGTAATTTCTTAGAACAACGACAGCCTGAAGAGATTTTATATTACCCTAAGCAGTTAGATATACGATCTGGGTGGTATCCTAAAGAAACGTTTATTCTCAATCAGGAATAGCAAAACTTAATTATTTGAGTTCAAAGATATCTTGATCTGCTAAGAAATTTAGGTGCTCACGCGTTTCAGTTAAATGAGCTTTAGATAGTTCTGCATATATAATTTTTTCTTCCGCTTCTGCGAAAGCTAAAGTTGCTCCCAGACTATCGTAAATACCACTGTAACCGTTATATTCATACTTGTTACCGTCTAGACCTACTCTATTTACACCTATGCTGTAACACATATTCTCTATAGCTCGAGCTTTGAGCAAGGTGTCCCAGGCAAAAATTCGTTTTTTAGGCCAGTTTGCTACATAGATAACCACATCATAATTAGTTGTATTACGTGCAAAAACCGGGAATCTCAAATCGTAACATACCTGTGCTAAAATCTGCCATCCTTTATAACTTATAACAACAGGCTTGTCACCACGTTCATAAACTTTATGTTCGCCTGCAAGTGTAAAACGGTGTCGTTTGTTATAGGTAGTGACGTCACCTTCTGGCGTAACAAAATAAAAGCGGTTGTAGTACTGCTCGTTTTCAAAAACCATAAGACTTCCTGCAAGTGCGCAACGTTGTTCTGCAGCTTTAGCGAGCATCCAATTTAGGGTTTCTCCCTGGTCTGCAATTCCTTGAGGATGCATACTAAAACCTGTCGAAAACATTTCTGGGAGCACAATAAGATCTACCTTGTGTTTTAAGCTGTTAATCCTTTCATCAAAATACAATCTGTTAGCTTCTGGGTCTTCCCATTTTAAATTGGCTTGAATTGCGGCTACTTTTAAAGTCTTCATAAACTTTATTTTTAATTACAGGAGTTTATAAGCATTTTTGAATACACTAAGAACACTCTCATACTAGGTATAAAGTTAATGTTATTAACTCGTAAACGTCAAATTGAATTTTCGCTGATTCTGCTTATACTCTTAAACTGGGTGTATGTATTTAAGTACGGTATTCGATATTTTGAAGTTTTTGAAGTTGCGCTTGTGGCTTTTTTTTACGCTGGGTTAGTAGTGGCTTTAGTAGCTAGATTTCCAAAAAAGTTTAAACCTGATCAAACTTTAGAAAACCGTATTTTTTATGGACTTGTCGTACTTTTTTTTGCTGTTACTATTTACATTAATGTTAAGATAGATGCACTTGCTCTTCAGATAGATCGCTGGTCTGCAATGACCGAAGGTATCACAGCAATATTAAATGGAACTTACCCATATAGTGCCTTAGATCATTTAGGTGGCCGAACCTCTAATTTGCCAACACTCTTTCTAATAGGATTGCCTTTTTATCTTTTAGGAGATGTAGGGATTTTACAGAGCTTTACCTTTTTAATTTTTACCGGTATTATCTATAAACTAATTAAATCACCCGCAATACGCATCGTAAGTTTATTATTGCTTATAAGTTCGTTCTGGTATTTGTACGAGATTGTAGTAAAAAGTGATCTCGTAAGCAATACGATTCTTGTTTTAGCAAGTCTTGTTTATCTATTTAAAATTTTAAATAAAGAAGGTCTTAAAAAAGCAATTTTGTTAGGTGTTTTAATCGCGATACTGGTATTTACAAGGCTCGTTTTTGCATTACCTTTAGGGATATTGTTTGCTCTGCCTTTTGCAAAAGCATCTTTAAGTGAGCGATTTAAATTCCTCTTAGGGTTTTTTACAGCGGCGATTTGCTTAGGAGCTTTGGTATTTTATACTTGTCCTTCTCTTGAGGTTTTTTATGCTGAAAATCCATTTACATTACAAAACAGACAACTTCCGTTGTGGCTTAGTTTGCTTTTAGCAGGATTGGCTATTTACTTTTTAAGTAGATTGGAAACAGTTGAGCAACTAATACGCAATAGCTTTGTGGCGCTTGCTCTTCCTGTAGTCGTTGCTTTTTTTATTATTGTAAAGGATGCTGGTTTTGAAGGTGCAATTATAGATTCTCATTTTGATATTACCTATTTCAACTTATTTACACCTTTTTTAGTGCTGTATCTATCATTACAACTTGATGCGAGATGTGTTGACGATCACGCACAAAAAAACCCGCTACAGGTGTAGCGGGTTTTTGGAATCTTAAATATACTTATATATATCTTAGTCGTTTAGCACGCGTACTTGCGCTGCTACCTTACCTTTTCTTCCTTCTTCTTCGATGTACTCTACTTGGTCACCTTCTTCTAATACTTCACCGTTTAAACCGGTTGCGTGTACGAAGATGTCTTTTCCTGTCTCATCGTCAGTAATGAATCCGTAACCTTTTGATTCATTAAAAAATTTAACTGTACCTTTCATTGTAAAATTGTAAAAATTAATAATAACACAAAGCTAAGAGTTTATAGAACATATAGGTTAACTAAATGTAAATAAATTTTTTAAAATTATTGATTTTCAGGTTTTTTACGTGATTCTTTGCTGTCGTTGAACTCTCTCATTCTCCTTATGTTATCCTCATCAAGCATATAATCTTTAACTTTTCGATCTTTCCAACGATGGTATAAAAACAGAGGCATTACTACAAAGGATACGGCTAAAATTGTAAGTCCTAAAAAGCGGTCTCCGGTAAGTACATCATCTGTAAAATAGCGCAGATAAAAACCATAAGCTAAGGTTAGACAGCAAATACAGAAAAGGGTTATTATAAGGTTACGCATAACTAGTTTTTGGATAAATTATGATTATTATTTTCTTGAAAAACTAACCAGCATACGACGATATGCAGTTAGAAGTTTAGATTTTGAGATAAAACCGTGATATTTTCCATTTTTAATAACGGGTAAATTCCAAGCGCCACTTTCCTGAAATTTACGCATTACCACTTTTGCGGGGTCAGATTCTAAGTATATATATTCTGGTGCCGCGTGCATTAAACTTCCTATGGTTGTGGTGTCATACAAGGTGGCATCAAACATTATCTCGCGTATATCATCTAGTGTAATTACACCTACTAGCTCATCATCTTCATTAACTACCGGAAATAAATTACGGGTAGATTTTGCAACCGCATTTTTTACCATTTCACCCAAAGTCATTTCGGGACGCACACGTATAAAATTAGACTCAATTACATCATTTACGTTAAGCAGCGTAAGTACAGCTTGATCTTTATCGTGTGTTATGAGTTCACCTTTCAGTCCCAGCTCCATCCCGTAGACTGAATGCGGCAAAAAGTATTTATTAATCCCGTATGCTATTGCGGCGGTAACCATTAACGGTATAAATAGGCCATAACCACCGGTAATTTCTGCAATAAGAAAGATTGCCGTAAGCGGGGCGTGTAGCACACCTGCAAGCAAACCGGTCATCCCCACAAGTGTGAAATTTGTTTCGGAAATATAAACGCCGTCGAGTCCCAGATTGTTAATAATCTTAGCCAGGCAATTACCCATAACGCTGCCCATAAAGAGTACAGGGGCAAAAATACCACCTATGCCACCACCGGCAAATGTAATTGCAGAGGCGATTACTTTAAAAAACACAAGACCTGCAAGTAAGGCAATAACCACCCAGACATTATCTAAATAATCATTAAAAAAAGTTTCGCCCAAGGCATTTACGGCCTTTCCGTCAAGCAACTCGTTTATCATATCAAAACCTTCACCATATAGCGGCGGAATTAAAAATAGCAGTATTCCTAAAGAGCCCCCGGCTACTAATAAACGTATGAGAGCAGAATCCCATCGCTTGTATAGTTTACTTGTATTAAAATATGCTTTGCTAAAATATACCGAAACTAAACCAGCAACCACGCCCAATATCATATAGTACGGAAAGTCTGCAATAGTAAATGCATCTTTCAGTTCAAAAGGTAAAATAGTATCTGAACCAAAAAAGAAATACGAAGTTAATATGGCAGAGAGCGAAGCCAGAAGCAAGGGCATTAAGGAGAGTAGGGTAAGGTCAAGACTAAAAACTTCTACTGCAAAAATAATAGCTGCAATTGGAGCTTTAAAAATACAGGACATAGCTCCTGCTGCTGCACAGCCCAGTAGGAGTGTGCGGTTTGCCTGATCCATATGAAAAATGCGTGACAAGTAGGAGCTAATCGCTGCACCGGTGACTACCGTAGGGCTTTCAAGACCTACCGAGCCTCCAAAACCTACAGTGATAGGAGCAGTTAATAACGATCCGAATATTTGATAATTTTTGAGAAGACCTTTACGCTTCGAAATTGCGCGTAATGTCATAGGTACACCGTGACTCAACGGATTACGTATTATATATTTTACAATTAGAACGGTAATCGCAAGACCTATTATAGGAAATAAGAAATAAAAACCGTAGCGGTAATTTTCTACAAGTTTACCCTCAAGTAACATTTGTATTATGTGTGTGATATTTTTAATAAGAACTGCACCTAATCCCGCTAGTAATCCGGTAAGTATTGCTAGAAAGTAGATGAATGTAGTCTTAGAAATATGCTTGTAGCGCCAGGCATGAAAGCGGTGTAAGAGAGGTTTTTTACCAGGCATACCATTCAATAGTTTAGTGGTTCAAAAGTAAACTCAAATTCTCAGAACCAATGTAACACAACATACATAAAATAAAAAAATCCCTACTTTGACGAGTAGGGATTTTTTTATTTCTAATTGCCAGTTAATTAGCAATATTCGTTAAAAGCATCTATTAGATTGTCTGCAATTAGATTTGCAGGACGTCCCTCAATGTGATGACGTTCTAACATATGCACTAATTCCCCATCTTTAAAAACTGCCATTGAAGGAGATGAAGGAGGAAAAGGTACCATAAAACTGCGTGCAAGATCTGTAGCCTCACGGTCTACACCTGCAAATACGGTATATAAGTTATCTGGAGTTTTAGCATTCTGAAGAGCCATACGCGCTCCCGGTCTTGCATTAGCTGCTGCACAACCACAAACCGAATTTACAACCACAAGAGTTGTACCTTCTTTTTTCATTGCTGCCTGCACATCTTCTGTCGTATGTAATTCTGTGAAACCTACAGAAGTAAGGTCTTCACGCATAGGTTTTACTAATTCTGCTGGATACATAAGTTCTGTTTTAATTTAAGATTACAAAGATACAAAATAATAGTCGGCTACTTTTTGCAAACCCTACATAAGCTTTATTGATTTTTTTTGATTTTTTAGCGCAACCCATAGGGTCGGGCTTCCAGCCGTCGCTGTATGATTTGCTTGGCAAATCATACGAGCTTCACAAAGGCTTTAATCCCTTGCGCAGGTAATACCGGGTAACATTTTCACTGTTTTAAAGACCTACAAGGGACAAAGGCGTTATTTTTGCAGCGCAAGTAAAAAGATTACATCAGTACTTGATGTGATGATATTATAAAGAAGATTAAATGATTAAATATATAGGAGCCATTATAGGCTTTGCATACAGAGGTTTATTAGGGGCAGTTGCAGGTTATGTTATTGGTACACTTTTAGACAGTTTGTTTTTCAATAAAAAAGGAGCGACAACCACAGGTGGTAGATCACCTTTTAGCAGAGCAGAACAAACCGTTACTCCAGGTGATTTTGAACTCAATTTACTTTCGCTGTGCTCTATTGTAATCAAGGCAGACGGGCAGGTGAGTCAGCGAGAAATGGATTATGTGCGTCAATATTTTGTGCAGGCCTACGGTAAAGACAGAGCGAATGCAACTTTTAGAACCTTTAATGAAGTCATTAAGAAGCGTGAAATTAATGTAGAGCGTATATGCACTTATTTGACCCAACGAACCCGTAGAGAAGTGCGTTTACAAATCGTACATTTTCTATTTGGTATTGCACAGGCAGATGGCACGGTATCAACTTCAGAGGTTAATCAAATTTCTCAAATAGCTGGTTATTTAATGTTGAGTCGTGGCGAATTTGAAAGCATAAAAGCCATGTTCTTTAAAAATGCGGAAAGCGCCTATAAAATTCTCGAAATTGAGAAATCGGCTACAGATGCAGAAGTTAAGAAAGCGTACCGGGATATGGCAAAAAAATACCATCCAGATAAACTACAACATATGGATGAAGCCTATCGTCAGGGAGCAGAAGAGAAGTTCACTAAGGTTCAGGAAGCGTATGAGACGATTCAAAAAGAGCGGGGTATGTAATATTTTAATAGACTAATTTAAATTTTGATTTTGAACAGGTATATATTTTTATTTATTATTCTTTCTAGAGCAAATAGCTTTTCTCAGGAAATAGCCTCTTTACCATTAATAGATAAATTCAATGATTACTATACAGATGGAGAACTAGATCTGGTTACAAGTGAAGACAGCCTTCTGTTTGTAATACAACGAGTCGCATCAGATGTTGAGATTACCACATTTGATGCTGAGTACAATCAAATCAAACAGGTAAGTTTGACCGATTCTCCATTTAGAAATCACAAAATTTTATCCTCTGCATCTGTAGACAATACAATGCTTTTTTTACTTTCAGGCGGAATATTTAAAAATAAGTTTTCACTCGTCTCGTATGATTTTCAAAATCAAAAATTTGTAGAAATTCTGCAGCTTGAAAAATTTAAAAATGAAGAATTTTTAAAATCTTTTTTCATTGAAGATAAATTTTACCAATTGACCGTAAGCCTGAACAGTCAGGAATTGTCGATTTACACAATAAATAAGGCTGGTAAATGCTCTAAAAAGAGTTATGATTTTTCAGATTACAAGTTTAAAGCTCCGGGATTTAGTGACGAGAAGCTTAAATATCTCTTATATCAAAAAGGAATAAGCCCCATTCAAAATAATGAGATCGATTCTTTTCTTGAAGCTTCTTCAAAGTATAAGAGCTATGTGTTCAATCGGGAATTGTGGTTGACTTTTGATCAGGACCCCGAACTAACGAGACTGATTAAATTTGACCTTGAAAACGGAAAAATGGTTTTGCAGGATATTCCTAAGCCTGTATCTACTGAAGGAAAAATTAAAGAGTCTAATTCTTTTATTTTGGATGAACATATTTATCAGTTCGCGTTAAATAAAAAAGAAATGATTCTGGAAGTTAAAAATCTGGAATCAGGACTTGTCAATTATCGATATAGTGTAAAAGATGATGAAGATATCAGTATTAGCAACTCTGAAATAAAACTTAGAGGAGCTGCCTATATCAAAGAACGGGTGATGGAAAAAACTTCTCAATTCTTGAGGAAAGTTGTTTCTTCAGAATCGGCAATTCTGGTTAGAAAAATTAATGATACCCTACAAATGCGTATCGGTGCGAACAGAGGTCTGTATTATGGAGGTACAGCACCAAGTTCAGTTCATTTCGCTGGGTTATCACAAGATTATTTTTTTATTAGTGCGTTGCCTATAAGTGATTTAGTCACAACAAGCGAACGATGGATTGCATTCAGTGCTGTCTTCGATTCAAATTTTAATCATTTAGATACTGAAACAATTCCCAACTTATATGATAAAATCAAAGATTTTAAAGAATCAAAAGATTTAAAAAAGGATATTAAAGATGCATTAATTTTTTTTGGAGAAAACTACATCTATTCTTATGTTGATAAGGACGTTGTGAAGTTGGTGAAGTTTTAGATTTGGAAATTGGAAAAGTGAATAGCTCACAAATTGAATCTGCTCCCGCCGGTGCCGAAGAAAAATTCACTAAGGTTCAGGAAGCGTATGAGACGATTCAAAAAGAGCGGGGTATGTAATGGCTTTTAAGAACAATTAACGTTAACAATTTAGAATTGAATATTGTTAATATTCAGGCAATTATGGGGTGTAATTAGCGTTAAGTACTAACTTTAGTACACTAGTTATATAAAAAATTGTAAGAGCCCCCACAATAATGCTACGATTAATACTCTGTTTAATAGCCTTAGTAAGCCTAAACTTAAACGGCCAGCAAGTTACCGTTAGTAATCCTCGTCCGGCAGGGGAGTTGGTAGATTTGCTATTTAACGATTCTTGTGCAGAAATTTCAAATGTTTCTATATCATCAATCCAGGCAGCAGGATCTTTTTCTAATAATGGAGGTGCCTTTCCTTTAGCTAATGGAGTTGTTTTACGTACAGGTATTGCACGGCTTACCGGTGGGGCGTATACCGGTAATGAAGCAGAATTAAGCAGTGAATTAAATACAAACTCAGATACCTATCTTCAAAATTTAAATGATGCATCAGGTAGTGGTGCTCAGATTAACGAAACTTCATTTTTAGAATTTAACTTTACACCGCTTTCCAGTAATTTTAGTTTCGATTTTATTTTTGCCTCTAATGAATACGGCGAGTGGCAGTGTTCTTCTCAGGATATTGTTGCTTTTGTATTAACAGATTTGAATACAGGCAATGCTCAAAACCTGGCAATTACCGCTTCTGGAGAATCTGTTTCGGTGCGTAATATTAGAGATCAGCGCTTTAATCCTACGTGCAATTCTGTAAATGAAAATCTTTTTGACTCGTACGAAGTCACAAACGCACAGTCTACTATAAATATGCGGGGTTATACTCAAGTCCTCAATGCCGCATCTACCTTAACTCCGGGAACACCTTACAATGTGCGTATTGTTATAGGAGATTCTAATGACACAAATTTTGATTCGGCTATTTTTCTTGCCGGCGGAAGTTTTAACACCAGTGTAGATCTGGGCCCAGACCGTACAGTGTGTAGTGGCGATCAGGCGACTTTAGAAACCGGTTTAGATGCTTCGGTTTATAATCACAGTTGGTTTTTTAATGGCACAGTAATTCCTAATCAGAATGCAAGTAGCATAACGGTTAACAGAAGCGGAACCTATACGGTACGCATTACCAATAATGGGTGTGAAGTAACAGACGATTTAACGATAAATGATCTCACGGTCACTCCGCCAGTAAATCTTGAAGAATGTCCTAATGGTGCAGATCCTTCAGTATTTGATTTGACACAAAATGATGCAGATGCTTTAGATGTAGATCCTTCTCAATTTGAAGTGATTTATTACGCATCGCTTTCAGATTTAAATACAAATAATCCTATTCCCGCAAATCAAACTACAGCATTTTCGAGTACAGGGCAGACTATATATTTAAGATTACGTAATTTAATAAGCGGTACTGTTTGTGGCGCTACTTATAATTTTGATCTTGATGTTTTACCCACTATTACTATAACTGAACCCGCACCAATTCAAGTCTGTACTATTCCGGGTAGAGATATAACTATAAATCTAAATCAAATAGACAACCGTATTCTTAATGGTCAAAATCCTGCTCTTTTTACGATTACCTACTATGCAAATCAGAATGATGCAAATGCTTCACAGAACGCGTTAAGTGCTACTTACATTATTGAAGACGGAAATACTAGAGAAACGCTTTGGGCACGAGTTTCTTATGCATCTAATGACCTTTGCTATAGATCAGTAAGTTTTGATATTATTATCAACGACTTGCCCCCGGTAGATCAATTGGGCAATGTAATTACTTGTAATGCTTACGAGTTAGAACCGCTTACAAACGGAAATTATTTTAGTGGTTCTAATGGTACGGGGGTTCGGTATAATGCAGGAGATATAATCACAACAGATATAGATCTTTTTATTTTAAATGGTCCTGATGCAAATGGGTGTAGAAACGAGTCTTCTTTCAGCATTACATTTGTCACAGAGTTTGATTTAAGCGAAGTAGAAGCCTGCGGTGAATTTAGTATTCCTCCTACACCGGCAGGAGCATTTTATACGCAACCTAATGGACCTGACGGAATAGGAAGACGCTTAAATACCGGGGAAGCATTAACTACCTCACAAACTATTTATTTTTATTTTAATGAGAATAATTCGGTGTGTAGAGATGATGCTTTTGATATTATTGTATACCCTTTACCGCTCGTAGATATGCCTGCAAATGTGGTGGCTTGTAACAATTTTACACTTCCGGCACTAACAAATGGAAACTATTTTACAGAACCCGAAGGGCAGGGAACACCACTAAATGCCGGTGATTTAATTGAACAGACGCAATCTGTTTACATATTTGCAGATGATAGCCGCTGTACAAATGATTATGAATGGCGCATTTTTATTGTAGAAGAGTATACAGATATGACGGCTTGCGGGAGTTTTACAGTGCCCACTGTTGAAGCAGGTGATTTTTATACTGCTGCATTAGGTGGCGGTACACTTATACCGCAGGGAACTGTATTAAATACATCACAGCGTATTTATTATTACGTAAACACGACAGATGGGCCTAATTGTACTAATAATTCTTTTTTTGAATTAGAAGTAATAAATACTCCACTTGTTGATACGTTACCAGATCAATTATTATGTGAAGGAGATACCTATACCCTACCTGCACTAACAAACGGGGAGTATTTTGAGGGGCCGGGGAGATCGGGTGCGCAGTATAATTCAGGAGATGTCATTAATGCTACACAAACGATTTACATTAATAATCAAGTACGTATTTGTCAAAGTGAAACACAGTTTACAGTCGAAATAAGACCGTTATTGCCTGTAGATAATCTAACTTTTGTATTCTCTTGTGAAGCCTATACCTTACCCGATTTAAATAACGGAAGATATTTTACTGAATCACAGGGGCAGGGGACTGAGCTTTTTTCGGGAACTGAGATTACAACAACACAGACCATATTTGTCTATAGTGCTTACGATGATTTCCCGTCTTGTTATTCAGAAAATAGGTTTACCATAAATATTCTGGGGGTCGAAGTAGAAACCTTTAATGATGTTGCCTCTTGTGACAGTTACCCATTGCCGGCACTCAATACAGGAAACTATTATACAGAATCTGGAGGTCAGGGTACGCTGTTAAATGCAGGCGATATAATAACGACCACGCAGGAGATTTTTATTTATGCCCGTAACGGTACGCGGTTTTTCTGTGAAGATGAAAGTAGTTTTACCGTGACTATTTCAGAAACTCCGGTTTTGATTCCTGAGGCAGACGTTGAGGTTTGTGGGTTTTATATATTACCAGACTTACCACAAGATGTGTTCGCTCAGGGCTATTATTTAAGCGGAAATAAACAAAATCCCATCCCTGTTTCTGAATATGAATTACAACCGGGAACTTACACGATTTTTAAATATGCAGAAGCATTAAACAATGCAGCATGTTTTGCTGAAGATTCTTTTGAAGTCATTGTGTATCCTCTTTTAGATTTTACTGTTGAAGGGGGAACAGTTTGTAGAAATGCAGCCACAGGAGCGGTAGAAAGTGGTGTTTTATTAGATTCGGGACTCGACCCGGCAGAATTTTTAGTAAGCTGGTTTTTAAATGGTCAGGAAGTTAATCAGGGCTCTACATTTGCAGTAGAACAGGCCGGTATTTATACTGTTTCAACCCAGAAACTCACTCCAGACGTGGGTGCGGCTTGTAATTACAACCCCACAACTGTCGAAGTTTTTGAATCTGCAGAGCCTGTTGTAGAAGTAGAAATTACCCGGCCTTTTGAAGATGTTTCAGGAATACGGGTTGCGATTATTCAGGGATATGGGGATTATGAGTATCAATTAGACGACCAGGCTTTTCAAAACACACCTGAGTTTACAAATGTGTTCCCGGGGCCACATACCGTTACCGTACGCGGCATTAACGGCACTTGTGGAGTTACAACTGTTGAGGTGCAGGTTATAGATTTTCCAAAGTATTTTACACCTAATAATGATGGATATCACGATACCTGGAACATTACAGCGCTCGAAGAATACCCCGAGGCACAAATTTTTATATTTGACCGGTTTGGGAAACTTATAAAAAACCTCTTCCCATCTGGCCCGGGCTGGGATGGGACCTATCGTGGGGTAAATATGCCTTCAGACGATTACTGGTTCAGAGTTGAGTATATTTTTGAAGATCGTCCAGCTGAGTTTAAATCACATTTTACGCTAAAACGGTAATAGTTTTATCTTCAATAGATTTTGGTTATAAAATCATAGCTGTTTTAAACTATTTAATATGATTCTAAAATTTATACGTTGAGTTAATGTTGAAGTGTTCTTACTTAAATTTACCCTATGCAAAAAATCGCTACCGCAATTTTATCGGTTTTAATACTTGCCCAAAGTTTCAATGTAAGTTTTGGGGATTTTTTGCATATAGATGATTTAATCGCGCACTATGAGTATCACCAGGAGACTTTTGGCGATACTATAATCACGTTTATTGATAAGCATTACGGCGAACTTAAATCAGAACACAACAGAGAACATCAGGAAGAGCGTGAAGATCACGAGAAGTTACCTTTTGAACATCAACACAGTTGTGTGCATTCTGTAGTCGCTTTTTTTAATCAAAATGATTTGGAGGTTATTCCTAAGATTATTCCTGCAGATCAAGTTTCTTCAAATTTTGAATATCACAATTCGTATTCTCACGCGGTAGATTCAAGCATTTTTCAGCCGCCCAAAAACGCTTAAAACAGTTGTTTTGGCTATTAGCCAAAGCTTTTTTTAATCTTATCCCTACCGGTTTAAGAATAGTATGTTTTAACGTTTTTATTTTAATGCTATGCTTAATGCAATTATAACTTTTAGCATCAGGAATAAATTAATTATCCTGTTGTTTACCGCCGCGATTGTGGCTTTTGGGCTGTATTCGCTAACCCAACTTTCTGTAGGTGCCGTTCCTGATGTTACTAACAATCAGGTACAGGTAATCACCACGTCACAAAATCTTTCTACGGTAGATATGGAGCAATTCATTACCTATCCTGTAGAATTACAAATGGCAAATTTACCCGGCGTAAAAGAAATACGCTCGGTTTCAAAATTTGGTCTTTCTGTAGTAACTGTAGTTTTTGAAGATGAAATGGGTACCTATCTACCCAGACAACTGCTCGCCGAAAAAATTAAATCTGCTTCAGAACAAATTCCGGCTAGTTTTGGAACTCCGCAAATGGGACCCATTACCACGGGTCTGGGAGAAATTTACCAGTATATTCTGGATGTTAAACCCGGTTATGAAAACAAGTACACCGCTACAGAACTACGCACTATACAAGACTGGGTTGTTAAACGCCAGCTTTCTGGTATTCCCGGGGTAGTAGAAATCAATTCGTGGGGTGGTTACTTAAAACAGTACGAGGTTGCTATAAACACTCAGAAATTAAATGCAATGCATATTTCTGCAGCTGAGGTTTTTACTGCTTTAGAAAAAAATAACAGTATCGCCGGGGGTGGATATATCGAGAAAGCTAATCAATCGTATTTTATACGTGGCGAAGGACTTGCAAGTTCTCTTGAAGATATTGAGAATATGGTAGTTGCTAACCAAAATGGGATACCTGTTTATGTTAAAGATGTAGCAACGGTAGGTTTTGGTTATGCGACACGCTTTGGCGCAATAACCGGTAATGGTGAAGGCGAGAAAGTACTGGGGCAGGTAATGATGCTTAAAGACGCCAACTCAAATTTGGTGATTCAGGCGGTTAAAGATCGGGTTGAAGAAATAAGCGGCTCTTTACCCGAAGGGGTTTACATCAATGCCTTTTTAGACCGAAGCGAACTTATTGCAAAAACTACATTTACTATTGGCGAAAATCTGGTTCTTGGTTTTCTCATCGTGATTTTTGTTGTCGTTTTGCTTTTAGGGAATTGGCGTAGTGGTCTGGTCGTAGCTTCGGTAATACCGCTTTGTTTATTGTTTGCCATATCACTTATGAATATTTTTGATGTTGATGCTAATTTACTGAGTCTTGGGGCGATAGATTTTGGAATTATTATAGACGGCGCAGTAATTATTGTAGAGTTTGTGGCTTATAAAATGGCACAAAAACAAAACACGATAAGAGAACTTACCACTACGGAAACCCGCCAACTTAAAGATGAGATTACTACAGATGCAGCGTCAACGATGATGAATTCGGCGGTATTTGGTCAGTTGATTATTTTAATCGTTTTTATCCCCATACTTTCCTTAAGTGGTGTAGAAGGCAAGATGTTTAAGCCTATGGCACTGGTTTTTAGCTTTGCAGTCGTTGGAGCAATGCTGTTATGTTTTACTTATGTGCCTGTAGCAGCCTCGTTATTTTTAAAGGCGGAAGCCCCTTCAGACCGAAACATTTCGGTACGATTGGTTAATTTTTTAAAACAGAAGTACGAGCGCGTTATTCACTGGGCATTAGATTCCCGCAAATTGGTTGTAGGACTTTCAGTAGGTTTGCTGGCTGCTTCGGTGTATCTATTTACCACAATGGGTGGGGAATTTGTTCCGCAGCTAGACGAGGGAGATTTTGTGATTCAGCCGGTGCTGAAAACGGGAACTTCACTAAGTGGAGCAATAGCGCGTACCACGCAGATTGAACAAATACTCCTTGATAGTTTTCCCGAAGTTAAACAGGTGGTGAGTCGCATAGGCGCGGCCGAAGTACCTACAGACCCTATGTCTATGGAAGAAAGCGATGTGATTGTAACGCTCAAACCAAAAGGAGACTGGGTTTCTGCAGAAACTAAAGATGAGCTGGCAGACCGCTTTAAAGTGGCGTTAAGTGTTATTCCCGGAATGGAGATTGAATTTACACAGCCTATCGAGATGCGTTTTAATGAGTTGATTACCGGCGTTCGGGCAGATATCGCTATTAAAATCTTTGGTGAAGATCTTGATATTCTCAATAAAAAAGGCAATGAAATTCGGGATTTAATTCAGGATGTAGAAGGTGCCGCAGACATTTCGGTAGAGAAAGTTACCGGTTTACCCCAAATGAGCGTAAAGTATAACCGGGCAAAAATAGCCCGCTACGGTCTCAACATTTCAGACCTTAATGATGTAGTGAAAATGGGATTTTCGGGACAAACTGTTGGGAATATTTTTGAAGGTGAAAAACGATTTGATCTGGTCGTACGTCTTGAGCAAAACCAGCGTAAAGATATTGATAACCTTCAGAATTTATATGTAGATACGCCGCTAGGGGCAAAAGTGAGACTTAGCGAACTCGCAGAAATAAGTTATACAAAAGGTGCCGCAAAAATCTCACGTGATGAGACTAAACGTCGCATTGTTGTAGGTGTGAATGTGCGTAATCGCGATCTACAATCTGTGGTTGATGAGATTCAAGCGCTTGTAACTCAAAATATAAAACTACCTACCGGCTATTCTATAGATTATGGGGGCCAGTTTGAAAATCTACAAAGTGCTACCTCCCGTTTGCAAATAGCGGTTCCTGTGGCGTTGCTACTCATTTTTATCATGTTGTATTTCGCTTTTAATTCAGTTAAAGAAGCCTTGTTGATTTTTACAGCAATCCCGCTTTCGGCAGTAGGTGGTATTGTTTTATTATGGCTGCGCGGTATGCCTTTTAGTATTTCGGCAGGTGTTGGGTTTATTGCGCTGTTTGGCATTGCTGTACTTAACGGTATTGTAATGCTCGAGCATTTTAAAGAACTTAAAAACCAGGGAATAACAGATATGCGGGAGCTTATTACTAAAGGTGCAACAGACCGTTTGAGAGCGGTATTGCTTACGGCAACAGCAGCTGCACTTGGTTTTTTACCTATGGCGGTATCTACAAATGCTGGGGCAGAGGTACAACGCCCATTAGCAACGGTGGTTATAGGAGGCCTTATTTCAGCAACATTATTAACACTGGTGGTATTACCGGTTCTGGTTTCCTGGTTTGATAACGATTTAAAAAATGAAGGCGGAATGAAATTTAAAAACAAAGGAATTTCAATACTCCTAATTTTGATTTTGATGGGAGGTTTTGCACAGGCTCAGGAAATAAACAGTTTTGAGCAGGTACGCGATCTCGCATTTAAAAACAATGCGGGTATAAAAGCTGCCGGTTTGCGCAGTGAAGAAGCAAATGCAGCTATAGGAAATGCATTTACATTTGATAAAACTGAAGTGTATTATCATTTTGATGAGAACAACCTGGCGTCAAACAACCGGCCTATAGATGTTTTTGGGGTGAGCCAGACCTTTTTGTTTCCTACGGTGTATTTTGCGCAAGCTAAGGTGAATAAGGCCAATTATAAACTGGTCGCGACTCGCGCCGAACTTACTAAAATAGAGCTAGAGCGTAGTCTTGCAAATTCCTATTACACGCTGCACTATGTAAATGAAAAGTTTCAGCTCTATAAAAATCTGGACAGTATTTACAAGAATTTTGCCTATGCTGCAAAACGCCGATTTGAACTGGGCGAAAGTAATTATCTCGAGAAAATTTCGGCGCAAGCCAAGCAAAAGGAAGTAGAAACGCTTCTCAAACAGGTACGAGAAGAGTTAAAAGCTGCCGAGATTAATTTGCAGCGGCTGGTACAGGTAGACACACTACAACTTAATACACCAAAATTAGAACAACTGACACCCGCTTTAGACGCGCAAAGTATGGCAACCGCAAACGCATACTATGATTCTAAAATTAGTCTGGCCGAAGCCCAGCGTGAATTCAGTACTCAACAGCTTTTACCAGATTTAACGGTAAATTATTTTCAGGGTTCTAATGATGGGTTGAACAAAAATCTGATAGGGTATCAGTTTGGTATTAAAATCCCTTTGTTTTTTTCAGGAGCGGCAAGCCAGATTAAAACGGCTAAAATTGCAGCAGAGGCCGCACAACAGGAAGCTGTGAATTATAAAATTCTATTGCAATCCCGAAAAACGGAGTTAAGGAGCCAGCTGAATATATTTGCCGAAAGTCTTGCATATTACGAGCAGGAAGGAAATGCATTGGCAGACGAACTAGAGAAAACAGCGATCACTAGCTATAAAAACGGAGAGATAAACTTTTTTCAATACATACAAATCCTGCAACAGGCGTATGATATTAAACTCGCATATCTGGAGAGTCTCAATAACTACAATCAGGTGGTAATTCAACTTAATTACAGTGTTCTATAAATCAACTAATCCGTCTTAAAGGCGCTTTTATAAAAATTCTAATGAAAAATTTAATTAAACGATACGCACAAATTTGCTCGCTTTTTATAGTGTTAAGCTGCGGAAGCAAAGATAAAAATGCTGAAGAAGAACCCAGTACAACTAAAGCAGATGTTACGGTAACTCAACAGCAGTTTAGCAGTGCCGGTCTTGAACTCGATAAGTTAAAGGAGGCTACATTTCCAGAATGGGTAGAAGCAAGCGGAATGATTGATGTCCCACCCGAAAACAGAGCCGTAATTACGTCTTTTATGGGAGGCTATATTAAAGACAACCCGTTGTTGATAGGTGATGCCGTTAAAAAAGGGCAGGTGTTAATCACGCTTGAAAATACCGAGTTTGTTGCGCTACAGCAAGAGTTTCAGGAACTGGCAGAGCAATTAGCGTATCTAAAGTCAGAATATGAGCGGCAACAAGCTTTAGTAGCCGAAAACATCACCTCCCAAAAAAACTTTTTAAAAGCAGAAAGTGAGTACAAAAGAAGTGTTGCAACTTATAACGGTCTTCAAAAAAAATTGCAGATGCTCAACATTAGCATAGCTCAGGCTTTGCAAGGAAACTATACTTCACTAGCGCGTATTTATGCACCCATAACTGGTACTATTTCTGAAACCTTTGTAAGTAAAGGAAGGTATGTTTCTCCCGCAGATCCTATTATGGAAATTATAGATATAGATCACATACACTTAGAACTTTCGGTATTTGAGAAAGATATGCTCAACGTGCAGAAAGGGCAGGCGATACAATTTAAAATCCCAGAATCTTCAAACACAATGTATAAAGGTGAAGTACATCTAATAGGAAATTCGCTTAGTGAGCAAGGCCGTACGGTAAAAGTACACGGGCATCTGGAGCACGAGAACGATACCCCAACATTTGCGGTAGGAATGTTTGTAGAGGCTAAGATTGAAACCGGTGAAGCCACCAGAATGGCGTTACCTCAGACCGCTGTTGTAAATCTTGGAGAAGCGTATTATGTGCTTAAATTAAAAGGTAAGGAAAATGGTGCATATTTATTTGACCAGATAGCGGTAGAACCCGGAAAAACTGCAAATGGATTAACCGAAGTTTTAAATGCAGATCAGCTCGATATAAACGCAGAATATCTTACTAAAGGTGCGTTTGAGTTGATACAGGAGTAGTATCAAAAAACTTAAATTGAAAAATAAACCTCAACAGATTTCAAATTCTGTTGAGGTTTTATTTGTTTTAAACTGTATTTTTCAGCTTTTAAAACTTTTAGTACCATTTAAATGAAACATTTTATATTGATTGTATGCTTCCTTTTTGCAAGCTTCACAATACACGCTCAGGACTATAAAAGCACTATAAAAAGTACTTTTTCAGAATATCTGGATGCGATTGTAAACTCCGACTTTGAGAAAGCGATGGATTATATGCTACCCGAATTCTTCGATATTATCCCTAGAGCGCAACTGGTAAGCATTATGGAGCAGACATTTAATAACCCGCAAATGTCTTTTAAAATTCGTAATCCTGAAGTGTTGCATGTTGAGGATGCACAGGAGATAGAAGATAAATTTTATGCAATGCTCACCTATGCAAATGATATGGATATGCAACTTAAAGGTGAAGAAGATGAGACTGAAGAACAAAAAGCAATGCGTACGGGGCTTACACAAGCTGCATTTGCACAATCATTTGGTAAAGATAATGTGAAGTATAACGACTCTACAGATAGTTATACCATACACGCAGAAAAAGAGGTTATCGCAATCTCAAATAATGGCACCACAGATTGGAAATTTATCGTTCTTGAAAACCGCCAAAATGGGATGTTAGAAAAATTAGTGCCGACAGCTTTACTCGAGCAAAACTAGATTTTAACCCTTCCGGTATTTTTATTTCAACCCTAAAAAAGACTTTATAAATTCTTTTTTTGGCAGACTCCAGATGATTTGTAAGTCTTCTTTTAGGGTGCTGGTGCCGTCCAGAAATCTAAATATTTTAGCAATTGCATTCTTTTTAAACATCTGTGTAAAAAGAGCCGCTCCCTGATCATTATTGCGGTACAAAACATCTAGAAATAGCTTGTCATACCAGCGGTACCTGTCGTTTAGCGAAAGCTTTCTAAAGTCGCTTTCTTGCTTTAAAAAGCGAATTAATTCAGCTGTTCTTTTCACGGTATAGCTAAAGGTATAACCGGTGCTACCACGGGTCCAACCACCAGCTGTGCCTATATGCATTAGGCTTTTTGTATTGTGCTGTTCAAACGGATAGGCCGTCATAGGGATGCTGCCTTGTTCTACCGCCGTGACCTCATATTGTGACGCGCCCAGACCTTCCATATAGTCTTCTATTGCCGCTTCATATTCTGCTTTGGGCAAAAGATGTTCAGAAAATAAGGTGTATTCTACTAGCGCTTTGTTTTTTGCCGTAGGTAACACATATATAAACCGCGTATTGCCATTTTGCTTAACAGAAAAATCCATAAAAGTGGCAACATCAGGATCAAAAACAGATTCCTGAGTTTTTACTTCCCAACCTATAAAGTGCTGCTGTAAAACCGGAAATGCCGTTTGATTTTTCAGCCGTTCCGGCGGAAGAATACTGCTAAACGCTTTGGTAGCCGTATAAGTATTTTGATCTGTAGTGACCTCAACACCTTGTTTTGTTTCGGTTAAGTCTTGAAAATTTTCAGTTTTAAAAGTTACTTGTTTAGAAGCCTGAAGAATTTCAAAAACCGAATTGTAAAAATCGATGCCTTCAATTTTATTATAACTGTATTCTTTCAGCGGTATTTCAGCATCAAAAGTGCTTCCTTTAAAGCGTACGTTATTCCACCTTTTAGAAATTACTGTATCCCAGGCTTGTGAATTTTCACTCCAGAAACACCAGGTGCGATCATTCTTATTTTTTTCAGATTTATCAATAAGTAAAATACGTTTATCTAAAAAGTAAGGATCTCTAACTAATGATTTTGCAAGCATTAACCCAGATAGCCCGGCGCCCAGTATGATGTAATCAAAATGTAAAGAATTCTTTTGCATAGCGGTTTAAAGCTAGAACTTATTGAGCTATCGCACAAAATGATTTTAAGCTTATTCGTCTAAAAAACCAAGCAATAAGGTTGAAGTATAATATTCAAAAATTCGTTTTTCTACGGCAAAGTCTTTGCTTAAAATTAAAGTTGCCGGTAATGAGAAGGGTTTATTAGGTCGCGTAGCTAGTAGGAGTGGTAGTTCGTGAATACCGTTTCGTTTAGTGAGATGCTGTTTGTTTGTAAAGATTTGTCCATCAAATTGTATGGTGTCTGTGGTTTCTACATTCATGCGTACGGCATAAAATTCATCATTTATTTTTTTGATCACTTCAGGTTTAGTAAATACAACACGGTCTATTTTTTTACAATATGCACACCAGTCGGCGTGAAAGAATATCAATGTTTTTTTGGGTTTTTCAACTAAAGAATCTTCCAGTTGTTCCCAGCTAATCCAATTAATTTGCGCCCGATCCTGAGCTGCAAGGCTTCCGCAGCATAAAACGAGAAGAAGTATAAATCTTTTCATAATTATCTATTTTGCTGGTGCGGCCAGCACTTAAAAGTCTCCAAAACGTATTCCGAAGAAAACAGTGCGCGGTCTGTTAGGGCCATAAATATAATTTGAGTCTCTGAGTGCACCTCGGTCAAAGTCGTTTTGATAACTGTTAAACACATTTTGAACCCCACCACTCAACTCTAAATGCAGGTTGTCTGCCAGGTCAAAATGATAGGTAATTTTGGATGTCACATCCATAAAAGACGGGGTGTCTTCCAGTTTTATAAAGCCACTTTCGCTAATCACGTGAGGGGCAATCATAGTGCCGGTATAACTTCCGGTAAAGTCAACTTTTAAGGCTTCATTTACCGTCCAGTTGGTATTAAAAAAGCCATACACATTAGGCGATCGTACAAATTGATCTGTTGTAACATCAGACTCATTTGGGTTGCTTTCATCAGCTTCAAAGAGAATTTGGTTTTCGTTGTAAATAGATCGCTGATAGGTAATTCCTGCCTGAAACAACAAAGCCTTGCCTGGAGATATATTAAATTCAATATTAGTACCTGCTACGTAGGCGCCGTTACCGTTACGAGATTCTTCAAGAATAGAACCATTGGGTAATGAAGCACCCGTGCTCACCAGAGTAAATGGATTTTCTAGTGTGGTGTAAAAGCCTTCTACTAGCAAACTGGTTTGTACTTTATTAAATTCTTTTGTGAAATTTAAAGATGCTGTATAGGCATTTGAGAATTCGCTTTCCAGATCATTAGATAAGATAACAAAGCGTTGTTCGCCACCCACAGAACTGATGTGCAAATCTTCATTAAAAGCTTGCGGAGCTCTAAAACCGCGTGCGTAACCTCCTCTAAACTGAAGGTCGTCTGTGAAGTTGTAAAGCAACGTTAATCGCGGACTTAAAACTGTTTGAGAAACTGTTGAGTTTCGGGAAATATTTTGAATTTGATAAAAGCCATCAACATTAATGTGGTCTAGCCGCGCACCTATTAATGCGGTAAATTGCTCTGTAGGTTTCCATTCATACTGACTGTAAAGACCTAGACTATTTACTTTTTGATCTACAATACGGTTATAGCCTAAAATAGCATCTTCGGTATCGTTGAGTTGGTATTCTAAACCCGAAGTAAGCACATCATTGCTTTCAAATGTATGTGTGAATTTAGTACCAGCCACAAAAGCAATATCTGTAGTTTTTCCGAAAGAATTATTAGCTGCCGTAGAGTCTACACGCGTTCGACCGCCGCCTAATCCGCCGTAATAACTATCCCGATCTGTGTGTTGTACCGAAGCGTAAGTAGTAAGATTATTGGTGTGAGAGTCATTAAATAATTCATAATCTACACCCGTAAAAATCGTATTATGATCCAGTTCTTCGGTGATGTCTGTAAATTGAGGTGTTAAGTCAAGCCGATCTCCACCACGCCTGTATTCTTTAATCGCTGTAAAATCTAAGCCTAGTTTACTGTTATCATTAGGTCTGTAAAATGTTTTCATTCCAAAGGAATTATTAGTGAGTTTCGTTATTTCACTAAAATCGTCATCATTAGCATCAAATGCATCACGATTGCGATACATCCCGTAAAGTGTTATGCCGGTTGATAAATCTTCACTTACCAGCGATGCGTTAATATTGAGACTTCGGTCTGGAGTTTCACCATTTATTAAACCGAGATTACTATTTACTTCCCAGCTGCTATTTACGGGTTCTTTAGTGATAATATTAATTGTTCCTGCGATAGCACTAGAACCAAACAACGCAGAACCGCCACTACGTACTACTTCAACACGATCTATAATACTTACCGGAATTTGTTCAAGACCATATACGCCATTAAGAGCGCTAAAAACCGGACGGCTATTCAATAAAACCTGCGTGTATTGACCGCCCAGACCGTTGAGACGTACCTGCGTAAATCCGCAATTTTGACAATTAGTTTCTACCCGAACACCCGGTTGATAATTAAGACCGTCTGCCAGCGAAATAGATTGTGTTGCTTTAAATAGTTTCGGACTTAAGACATTTACAATCACCGCAGCTTTTTTCTTGCTTATTCTATTCCGCGTAGCGCTAACCACCACCTCTTCTAAACCCAGTAAATCTTCAGTAAGATTGATATTAAGTGGCTTTTCAACAAACTCTGCGGGATTAATTGTTTTTTTTAAAGTTTTAAAACCTACTGCCTGAATCACAAGCGTGATGGAATTATCGGGAACATCAATCTCAAAAGCTCCATTTTGATCTGCTGCAACCCCAGTTGCTGACTCACTAACCAGAATCGTCGCAAAGGGTAGCGCTGCATTATTGTGCGTGATGTTACCGCGAATCGTGATTGTTTTTTGAGCAAAACATACACCGGAAATATTCAATAATAAAATTATAAGTAGATATCGTGCAGCCATGTATGTTGTTTCTAAAATAAAGTTTAGGCAAACCTAAAAAATATATTTGAATATTTTAGCGTATTATTGTGGTATAATTAAAAATAGGTATGACTTTTTCTGAAGAAAATTACTTAAAATCGATTTATGCCTTGCAAAAGGAAAGTCCTAAAGGGGTGAGTACAAATGCGTTGTCTCAATATTTAGAAACAAAGCCGGCGTCTACCACAGAAATGGTTAAAAAGCTGAATGATAAAGACCTGGTAGTTTATCAGCCCTATCAGGGCGTGCTTTTAAATAAGAAGGGAGAAGAGATCGCTTTGCGTGTCGTACGCAAACACCGTTTGTGGGAAACTTTTTTAGTACAAAAGCTCGATTTTAGTTGGGATGAGATTCACGATGTTGCAGAACAATTAGAGCACATAAAGTCTGAAAAGTTAATACGAGAGCTAGATCGCTTTTTGGGGTATCCCAAACATGATCCTCATGGAGACCCTATTCCTGATGCAAATGGGAATATAATTAAGATTGAAAAGAAACGTGTTTCTCAATTAGTTCCCGGAGACGTGGGAACCTGCATAGGGGTAAATGACACGTCGTCTTCTTTTTTACAATTTCTAGATCAGCAAGACATACGTTTAGGAAGCGTTTTAGAAATTTTAAATATTCAGGAGTTTGATAAAAGTATGCTTGTGCGTATAAATGACCGTGAATTATCTTTATCGCAAATCGCCACAGAACATATTTACGTGCGTATTTAAAAGTATTAAAAAGCAAGTTTAGATTTTAATTCTACTTTAACATGAATGAAATAATAGATTATTTTGAAACCTTAGACCCGGTTATGGGTGCTTTTTTAGCGACACTTTTTACTTGGGGTGTGACCGCTTTAGGCGCCTCTTTAGTTTTCTTTTTTAAAGGGATGAATCGTAAGGTATTTGATGCCATGTTAGGATTTGCAGGAGGCGTTATGGTTGCTGCTAGTTTTTGGAGTTTACTGGCGCCGGGAATCGAAATGAGTCCCGGAGAAGGTTTTATAAAAGTGATACCCGCTGCGGTAGGCTTTGCCCTTGGTGCTGCTTTTCTATTTGGTCTTGACAAAGTGTTGCCACACTTACACGTCAATTTTAAAATGGAAGATAAAGAAGGGATTAAAACACCCTGGCATAAATCGGTTTTACTTACTCTGGCAATTACACTACATAACATACCAGAAGGCTTGGCTGTTGGGGTTTTATTTGGTGGTGTCGCAGCAGGTTTTGACGGAGCGAGTATAGGAGGAGCTGTAGCACTAGCAATTGGGATAGGTTTACAAAATTTCCCGGAAGGTTTTGCTGTTGCTATGCCCTTACGCAGACAAGGCTTTAGCAGATGGAAAAGTTTTAATTATGGGCAATTATCTGCCATAGTCGAGCCTATGGCTGCAGTTTTAGGAGCTTATGCGGTGATGACTTTTAAACCCATACTTCCTTATGCATTAGCTTTTGCGGCGGGAGCAATGATATTTGTTGTAGTTGAAGAAGTGGTACCAGAGTCGCAACAGGATAACAATACAGATATTGCTACTTTAGGATTTATAGGCGGTTTCATACTTATGATGACACTTGATGTTGGTTTAGGGTAACTGCAACGGTAAAGCTTTTATTTGAGTCTTTATTAAATAACTCACTATTGTATTATGAAAAAGCTAGCACTTATAGTATTCAGTTTGTTTAGTGTGGTATCTACAGCGCAAACAATTGTTATATCTAATGATTCAATAAGCGCTAAAAAACAGGTTCCTGAACCTCAATTTGTAGTACTAGTACCCTATGGTAAACTTACTTCTTTTGGGGATGTGGCAATCAAGGTAACAAAAGTTGTAGACTCTAGATGCCCTAGTGACGTAATCTGTGTTTGGGCAGGAAACGTAGGTATTGAGTATTCCGTATATAAAGATGGAAAATTTGTGGAAGACTGCAAAGCGATCTTAGAGGCAAAAGAAGAGTTTGTAAGTTTGCTAGAAACTGGCGGTACAAGTCTTGCTGCACTTTCTGTACATCCTTATCCTAAAACTTCCGAAGAAAAAATATCCCAGAAAGATTATATTTTTAATGTAGTTTGGAAGCAGAATTAGTGACAGCCACAATTATCACTTCCGCAGGATTTATCACTTGATTTACTGCTTAAGAAAGCCGGTTTCCAAACATATTTAGTTACAAGATATCCTACAGCAACTAAAAAAATAAGAAGTACTAATATATTCTGTATCATAATAATTTTGTTTTTAAATGTTTGCTTTCGCTAAAGCGAAAAATACTTAAATCAATAATTGATAAGCAACTAGAGCAACTACATATGCAAAACCACTCATAATCACGAGTTGCAGTATGGGCCACTTCCAGGTATTTGTTTCGCGTTTTACAATCGCCAAAGTACTCATACATTGCATGGCAAAAGCATAAAATAATAAAAGGGAAACACCACTTGCTAAATTAAACAGCGGGCCCCCTAAAATAGGATTTACTTCACCTGCCATTCGGTTTTTAATGGTTTCTTCTTCCTCGCTTCCTACGCTGTAAATTGTTGCTAGCGTGCCTACAAATACTTCACGGGCTGCAAACGAACTCACAATAGCGATGCCTATTTTCCAGTCGTAACCTAAAGGTCTAACAACAGGTTCTATAGCTTTCCCCATATAGCCAATGTAGCTGTATTCTAGTTTTTCTGAAGCAATGTGTTTATCGAGTTCGCTTTCTGGGAAATCTCCGGCTTGCATGCGTTCAACCGCATTTACTTCGGCATTATTAAAAGCATCTCCGGGACCATTTGAGGCTAAAACCCACAGCACAATCGAGATGGCTAATATGATTTTACCGGCACCTACGATAAATGATTTTGTCTTTTCGATCACATTATAAGCTACATTTTTAAACAACGGAAGCTTATAGTTAGGCATCTCAATAACAAAAAAGGTACGGCTTTTAATTTTTAAGATTCGGTCTAAAAGCCAGGCAGAAAGTATTGCGGTACCAAACCCAATGAGGTATAAACCCATTAGGACTAAACTCTGTAGATTGAAAATGTAGAGTACTTGTTGGTCTGGTATAACCAATGAGATGATAATAAGATATACCGGCAATCGTGCGCTACAGGTGGTAAATGGGGTGACGAGAATGGTAATAAGGCGTTCTTTCCAGTTTTCGATATTACGGGTTGCCATAATTGCAGGAATGGCACAGGCAGTACCTGAAACCAGCGGAACAACACTTTTTCCGCTTAGGCCAAAACGACGCATAATACGATCCATTAAAAAGACCACGCGACTCATATACCCACTTTCTTCGAGTATAGATATAAAGAGAAATAAAAAAGCAATCTGCGGAATGAATATCACAATCCCGCCTAAGCCGGGTAAAATTCCCTCGGCAATAAGACTTGTGAAGGCACCCGGAGGCATGGTGTTACGCACCCATTCTCCCATTGCAGCAAAAGACTCATCAATAAGATCCATAGGATAAGAAGACCAGTCGTAAATCGCCTGAAAAATAAGCAGCAAAATCGCAAAGAAAATAATGTATCCCCAGAATTTGTGAGTAAGCACGCGATCTAGTCTGCTGCGCAAATCTTTAGCTGCCAGATGATCTATACTCAATGTTTCTTTAAGAACACCATTTATAAACTGGTAGCGTACAATGGTTTCTTTTTGCTGTAAACGCTTGAGGTTAGATTTACTTTCGGTTTGAAAACTCGTAATGCTCTGCATCTCATTACGGTCAAGTTTACCAAAGTTTACATCCTGGGTAATAACCAACCATAATTTGTATAAATCCTGTTTAGGAAACGCTTTGCGTAAGCGATCAAAGTATTCTGGTGCAATTACCGAAGCATTTACACAGGGTTCAACAGAGAGTGCTTTATAGTTTGCTATTAATTCTTTTAGGTTATCAAAGCCGGTATTTTTACGTGAGCTTACCAGCGCAATTTTTGTTTGCAGGCGCTCTTCTAGCTTTTCAATATCTAGCGTAATAGCTTTACGCTTCATACGATCTGCCATATTTATAACCAGAATCGTAGGTATTTTTAAATCCTTAATTTGTGTAAACAGCAGTAGATTTCGTTTTAGGTTTTCTACATCAGAAACGACTACAGCAACATCAGGATAATCTTTGTCATTTTTATTTAGCAGTAATTCTATTACCACATTCTCGTCAAGAGAGCTTGCGTTAAGGCTGTAAGTACCGGGAAGATCAAGTATATGTGCTTTAACTCCTCGTGGAAGTTTGCATATACCTTCTTTCTTTTCTACAGTAATCCCCGGGTAGTTTCCTACTTGTTGTTTAAGACCGGTTAATTGATTAAAAACGGAAGTCTTACCGGTATTAGGGTTTCCTATAAGGGCTACGTTTAACTGTTTACTCATTGAGAGCGTTTTTCTACAAGAATATGACTGGCAGTTTCTTTGCGTATAGCCAGGTGACTACCGTTGATGTTGAGATACATAGGATCTTTAAACGGTGCAATCTGAACCAATTCTACTTCATTACCAGGCAGGCAGCCCATTTCTAAAAGCTTAAGAGGTACCATATCTAGGGTAAACTCTTTAATTATAGCTTTCTCGCCACGCTTCAGAAGATCTAATGAAATAATCAAAATTTATTTAGATTGAATTTAAACAAGACAAAAGTAAAGGAAAAGCAACAGACTCGAAAAGAATTAAGGTATAAAGTATGCTTAAAATAGCAGGTATTTAGTTGTAAACCCGACTTTCAATTTTTTGAAGTATAGCAATGTCTTCCAGCAATTGCTCAATAGCTTCGGGATCTGTACCGTCATAAAAGCCTCTAATTCGTTTTTCAGAATCAATAAGCATAAAATTTTCGGTATGTATCATATCATATTTATCGCCATTCCCCGCAGTTTTTACAGCTAAATAACTCTTTCGCGCCAGCTCATAAATTTCTTTTTTGGGACCAGTAACGAGATTCCATTTAGCATCATTAACCCCTTTTTCTATAGCATAGCGTTTTAATTGAGCTACGGTATCTGTTGCTGGAATCACCGTGTGAGAGAGTAGTTTTACTTTGGGATTGTCTTTAAGCTTTTCCTGTATTTGCAGCATATGATCGGTCATAATAGGGCAAATCGTCTGGCAGGTGGTAAAGAAAAAATCAGCTACGTAAATCCCGGGATAGTCTTTTTGAGTAATGGTATCTCCGTTTTGATTAACCAGTTTAAAATCTGCTATTTTGTGGTATTTTTTTACAAACTGAACCGTGCTGTCTACAAGCGTATTATCTACCATCGTAGGTTGGTAAATAGGCAGGCTGGGTTCTGGTTTAAGAAGGGTATAAAATATGTAAAGAATTACTGCGGAAAGGATCACCATTACAATGGCAAACTTTTTGTACTTAGCAAAAAACTGAAGCATAAACTGCGTTTTAGATTGCAAAATTACAACCCGAATCGCGCTTAACAAAAGTATTCTAAGGCTAACTTTTTAAATGCCCGATGCAGCACGCTGTAAATACTTTTGTATGCGGATGTAAAAGGTTACTTTTGTGCACTTTTTAAGGCCCATTGCCTTTTAATTTGTATAGTATTTTTAGTTTTTGAGGTTTCTTTTATTCCTTATAATAAGTGATTAGATTGACACCTTTAGTTATATAAAATTTATGGATCCATTTTTTGTAAAAGGTGCTCAGCTTTTTCTGAGTCTTTCAATATTAATCGTACTTCACGAGTTTGGTCATTTTATACCGGCCCGTCTATTTAAAATACGTGTAGAGAAATTCTTCCTGTTTTTTGATGTCAAATTTGCCCTGTTTAAAAAACAAATAGGGGAAACAGTTTATGGTATAGGCTGGTTGCCTCTGGGTGGTTATGTAAAAATCGCCGGGATGATAGATGAGAGTATGGATAAGGAGGCTATGGCTCAGGAACCTAAAGAATGGGAGTTTCGTTCTAAGCCGGCCTGGCAGCGACTCATCGTTATGATAGGTGGAGTTACCGTAAATATTGTGCTGGGGTTCTTTATCTACATAATGATTATTGCAACTTATGGGGATGAGTATTCTACACCAGAAGATTTAAAATATGGCTTTGGGTTTACTCCTACGATGGAGCAGTATGGCTTTGAACAGGGAGACAAAATACTTGCTGTAAATGGTAAGGAATTAGAAGATCAGTTAGCGTTTCCACAAATGTTAATGATGCGTGATGTTTCTAAAGTTACCGTACTTCACGAAAACGGAAGTCAGGAAGAATTAAGCCTTCCTGATGATATTGGGATGCAGTTGTTTAAATCTGGTGAGATGTTTGGGGTTAACTTTCCGCGTACACCGGTCTATTTAGATTCGGTTTTTGGAGGGGCAGAACAAGCAGGAGTACTGGGAACCGATGAATTATTGAAAATAAATGATTACCCCATAAAATATAAAAGTGATGCGAGTTATGCGCTACAAGCTAAAAAAGATAGTATCGCAACCATTACCGTTTCTCGTGATGGCGTAGAACGCAAATTTGAAATCCCTATGGGTGATCAAAAAATGGTAGGAGTAGGCTTTGGCTTTGCAGATAAAGACTATTTAATGCCAGAGCGTCGTAAGCGTGAATATGGTATTGGAGAAAGTATTAGCAGAGGTGTAGGTTATGGGTATGATAAATTGAGGGATTATGTAACTCAGTTTAAATATGTGTTTACTTCTAAAGGAGCCTCTCAGGTAGGTGGTTTTGGAGCGATTGCAGGCCTTTTCCCTGATACATGGAACTGGTTGTCATTTTGGGAAACTACCGCGTTTATATCGATCATACTGGCGTTTATGAATATTTTGCCTATACCGGCATTAGATGGTGGGCATGTAATGTTTTTATTGTATGAAATTATTACCGGAAGAAAACCTAGCGACAAATTTTTAGAATATGCGCAAATGATAGGTTTCTTCTTGCTAATTGCCTTAGTATTATATGCTAACGGAAACGATGTGTATCGCTGGATCACGGGTGGATAAGCTTAGAAAAACAATTTTTAAAACGCTTTAAAAAAGTTTTTTAAAAATTGTTTTGTGGGTTTAAATAGTTGTGTATATTTGCATCCGCTTAAAGCAAATAAGCGAAACGTTCTTTAAGACATAACAAACTTCAACATTGCGATGTTGATAGATGATCTTAAAAATTTAAAGATAAATTCCTCCTTAGCTCAGTTGGTTAGAGCATTTGACTGTTAATCAAAGGGTCCTTGGTTCGAGCCCAAGAGGGGGAGCAAAATTAAGCCTTAACTATTTATAGTTGAGGCTTTTTTGTTTTTAGGCGGTTTGGTTTATCCAACCGTTTATCTCAAAATAGATTAGACAGCAGAAGAAAAAGGTAGCTCTTCTTATGAGTTGGCTAATATTGCAATGAGGTTAAGTTTAATGGAAGCTAAATAAGCTTTAAGTGAAATTTAAATTTTCTAACCTAGAAAAACCTCTTGATTATGCCAAGCTAAAGCTTCAACAGAAGGTAGATGCTTTTCATATTTAGGCAATTTAATTGGAAATCCACTAAGATCTAGAAGCTCTCTCGTAGATTCAGATTCATTTATAGAAGAAGAGATTTGCACTTTATACTTTAAGTCTATCGTTATGAGACCTCTATCAAATGCTCTATGCAAAGTAGGGCTTAAGGATATGCCATTGCTTATAGTATCATCCTGACTTTGACTAAAAGGAATTATGTGGCAGGCGTCAACCATCTGAAAATTATGATTGGAAATGACTTTTAATCCTGAAATACAACATGTATAGTCATATATCTTAGGTACTGTTTTTTTGAATACACCTCCTCTAACAAATAATTCCTCTTCAAAATTAGTTTCTTCAAGTTTAGCTTTAATACTATTCAATTTTAATACGTATTCAGCTCTTGAATCATTTAATATTTCTTGCTCTATTATGTTTTCTAAATATCCTAGTTTATTAGCTTGAAGAGCAAGTGTATGTCCCGGAAAGTATGACTCTAATAGAAATTTCTTCATTATAATTCTATAGGACTGTATTTGAAGTAATTCAAATAATTCCTTGTCAATTTCAGCAAAGGCAACTAGTTCAATAAGTTTGTAAATGCTTTTTGCACTTTTCATTTTATCAAACGTTCTTTCAAAACCCATTCGAGGAATTAATCTATAAAAAGGTTCACTTTTCATGTGGAAAAAAGGAAGGGCAAAATTATCGTGATGCCCTGTTTCAACTAAAGCAGCAAAATATTCTTTAAATCTTAATACCAGTTCTGGAGTAATGTCAAATCTATTACTAGTTAATAGACATCTTTCAGCAATATCTATGATAGAAATCAGAAGAATAGGCTTGTGAGGAGCTTTGCCAAAGCCAGGATTAAAACCTCTATTCAACTTCTTGAAATGGTTTAAATATTTTACTAATAATTCTTCCATCATTGTTTAAGTCCATTATTGAAATTTAAACTTTTCATCCTGAATTAAAGAAAATGATGTAGAAAAAATCTGATAATAAAAGGCCTCTTTGTTCTAATCCATTTTGTTTTTTAACACTTAGTTAGCCTCAACCTCTCCTATCAATAACTTCCTCAAAAATTTGATTTTCATAAACTTCTCAATGTAAAGCTTGCTTTACATTTGAAAATAGGTTTATATTTGTAAAGTGTACTTTACATTAATCAAAAACCAATCAATTATGAAATCAAAACAGAAATTTTCAAAAAAGTATCTTCTAATGTGGGCATTAGCCTGGGTGTGTACCACGGCCCTGGTAACCTTTGGCTCTGTGTATTTATGGGAATCATCACTGCTTACGGGCATTGCCATTATACTAAGTCTGGCTGTGGGAGTAGGTATGGTGCTTGCTAATAGAAAATTTGTAAACGCGGCTGATGAGTTGCAACGTAAAATTCAATTAGAATCTATGGGGCTTACCCTTGGGCTCACCGTTGTGGTAGGTCTTGCCTATTCTCAATTAGATACTACCGGCTTACTCAATTCTGATGCTGAGATTAGCACCCTGGTGTTGTTTATGGGGGTGACGTATATAGTTTGTACTGCCATTAATAGCCGAAAGTACTCATGAAAAACAACATCAAAAATTTAAGAGCCACATTTAATCTCACTCAGGAAGATTTAGCAAACCGCATAGAAGTCTCGCGGCAGACGATTAATGCCATAGAAAAAGGTAAATTTGACCCAAGTTTACCTACCGCTTTTAGGCTGGCAGCTGTGTTTAAATGTACCATAGAAGAGCTGTTTGTCTATGAGCCTTAGTCTAAAGTGTTATCATGCAGAAATTTATCTCAAATAATCTACCTAAACTGGTTTCGGTCTTGCTGTTTGTAAGTCTGGTACTGGCCTACTTTTTTATCCCAGATGTGCAAACCTTTTTTAATAAGGCCTGGGAGATTTTAACCAGTGGCGATGAGCAGCGTATTGAGAAGTGGGTTTCATCCTTTGGGTGGATAGGACCTGTTGTGTTGATTGTAGCAATGATAGCCCAGATGTTTTTAATTATAATCCCTTCTGTAGTACTTATGGCTGTTTGCATTCTTGCTTATGGGCCTGTCTGGGGAAGTCTACTGGTTTTTGTAGCTATAGGCTGCGCTTCTAGCGTAGGATATCTTTTAGGGAAGCGATTAGGGTCTCGGTTAATTAATAAATTAATAGGATCTTCTACCGAAGATAAGCTCGAAGACTTTATTGAGGATTATGGCTTTTGGGCAATTGCAATTACACGCTTAAATCCGTTTTTATCTAACGATGCTATTAGTTTTGTAGGCGGAATATTAAAAATGAATTATCTGCGATTTATAAGCGCAACACTTCTTGGGGTAGCGCCATTAACACTCTTTATTGCAATAATGGGAGAGCGCTCTGAAGGTATGAAAACCGGACTTTTATGGGGTTCTATAGTAAGTCTTTTGATATTTGGCTTGTATGTGTATTGGAGTAAATGCCGTAAGAAAAAACTCAATAATTCACCACAGTCTAAGAAATAATAAGGTGGCTAAAAGCAAACTGTTGTAAAATACAAATTCCGAAAAATCAAAGCCGGCAAAAAAGCCCCTGAATCTTCCGGTGTAATCTGTAGCGCTTACTGAAGTATTTACATAAAATGCTTCAAAAGGCCAGAAACCATCAGACTTATGCTCTAAATACCCAACTTGTTGCAACTGGGACTTTAAGCCGATCTCTGAATCTGTAAACAAAAAAATCTCAACCGTTTTATGTTCTGCAGTAGCCTTTATTTTTGGTGAGATACCAAAATAATTAACGCTTAAGGCGACACAGTTCATAAGCACCAGAAAAACAGTAATTCGTATTTTAAGAGATCTTTTCATTTCTATTTCTTGATAGCGAAGATACATGAGCACATTTTGACGTGTAAGGGGATTTCTCCCCAGAAATAAGTTCACTTTCAATTGAGGCTAATCGTGTTTATTTTAAACAATCATTATCTTTAAATTTGTAGGTTTAGCGCGAAGTCCTTTCTTTGCCTTCAATGTTAGCACGATGAGAAAACTAGTAGCATACCCCTTAAGTATTATCTTCTATCTCGCTTTTGGCCTGGTAATCGTAATTTTTCATCCCATACAATGGTTATGCTATAATCTTTTAGGATATCAGGCGCATAAAAAGAGTGTAGACTACCTCAATTTTATGATTATGCGTACGCTTAATCTACTAGGCACCCGTTTCAGTTTTGATAATAAGCATGTCATAAAACGCGATCAGCCTATAATTATAGTAGCAAATCATCAGGGACAGTGGGATATACCGCCTATAATCTGGTATTTGAGACGTCTTCATCCTAAGTTTGTTAGCAAAGTAGAACTGGGGCACGGCATACCTAGTATCTCATACAACCTGCGTAAAGGAGGTTCAGCATTAATAGATCGTAAAGATAAAAGGCAATCTATACTTGCAATACGGGATCTCACTAAAACATTGAATGCGACAAACAGATCTGTTGTGATTTTTCCGGAAGGTACACGTAGTAAAACTGGTGTCCCAAAGGAGTTCGCTAAAGGAGGTTTAGTAACATTATTTAAATCTATGCCCACAGCTTTAATAGTGCCTGTTACCATTAATAATTCGTGGAAGTTGATGCGTTGGGGAGGTTTTCCGCAAGATATAGGAGTTCACGTAAGGCATCACGTTCATACGCCAATTCTTGTAGCAAACCACGATCCTGAAGAATTAGTGAAAATTGTACAGGATGTGGTCCTGGCAGACTTTAAAGAAATACGACAGCACAGATCTTAACTTAAAACACCTTTTATTGAAAGCACT
Source organism: Leeuwenhoekiella sp. NPDC079379 (assembly GCF_044542075.1). Classification (NCBI taxonomy): domain Bacteria; kingdom Pseudomonadati; phylum Bacteroidota; class Flavobacteriia; order Flavobacteriales; family Flavobacteriaceae; genus Leeuwenhoekiella; species Leeuwenhoekiella sp. NPDC079379. The sequence continues at coordinate 117,645 of NZ_JBITTU010000008.1, read as the reverse complement.
CTTACATTTACATAAATCAGACATCGAACTTATAGAGAAAACCAGTGTCTTTGTAAAAACAACACTTTTAAATGCAGAAGGTGGGCACGACTGGTTTCATACCTTACGTGTTTATAAAAATGCGCTGCATATCGCACAGGGCGAAAAGTCTAATATTATGGTTGTTGCCTTAGGAGCTCTGCTTCATGACATTGCAGATTCAAAATTTCACGAAGGTGATGAGCGCGTAGGACCACAGGTTGCACGGGAGTTTCTTGAAGCTGAGCAAGCTGCAGAAAGTCTTATCGAAGCTGTGATTCTTATTATTGAAAATATCTCGTTTAAGGGCGGAAACCGGAAAACAAAACACAGCAGTATAGAACTTAAGATTGTGCAGGATGCAGACCGTCTTGATGCACTGGGAGCTATTGGGATAGCGCGAACGTTTAATTATGGTGGCTTTAAGAACCGAAAATTATATGATCCTGCTATACCGCCAAAACTAGATATGACTCCAGAAGAATATAAGAAGTCAGATGCGCCTACCATTAACCATTTCTACGAGAAGCTTTTACTTCTTAAAGACCGTTTGCATACAGAAACGGCAAAAAAAATAGCGGCTAAGCGGCACGAGTTTATGGAAGATTTTCTGACCCAGTTCTATGCAGAATGGGAGGGAAGTTTATAATTTTTTAAAAACACTTAAAATGGGAATACTCGAGATTTTGGCTGTTAAAAATTTCTTGTTAGCTCAAGTGAACCATTTAATCTGTGATGACAGTTCTAAGTGTTAAAGTTTAGTTCCCTTCTTGATAATAATATTGAATTTCTAATAACTTTTTAGTTTAAAAAAGGTGGGTTTAAAACACTTTTAAACGCCTGTGATTGCACCTGCTAAGGAGGTTTTGAGAGGTTAATAAACAGTATATTTCTAAGTATTATATAATTGATTAAAATACTTATATTCAATTAATTACATTAAAGGAAAGCATGTTGTAGGTAAATTCTTGTTTATGCTCAATGTTGAAAACTTTGTTGAAAACGTCAAGTCCTTTTTCGGCTTTAACCCTTCTTTTTTTTTGATCTTTGTTAGTCCCTAATTATCGGTACTTAATCACTAAAAAAATAGACGGACATGAGTAATGCAGTAGAGCCAATTTTACAGGAAAACAAAAATCGATTTGTGATTTTTCCAATACAACACCCTGATATCTGGGAGTGGTACAAAAAATCTGAAGCGAGTTTTTGGACTGCAGAAGAGATAGATCTTCATCAAGATTTATCTGACTGGACCTCGAAGCTAAATGCAGACGAGCGTTACTTTATAAAACACATACTTGCTTTCTTTGCCGCTTCAGACGGTATCGTAAATGAAAACCTTGCAGAAAACTTCGTAAATGAAGTACAATATTCTGAAGCTAAATTTTTCTACGGCTTTCAGATTATGATGGAGAATATACATTCTGAAACGTACTCGTTGCTTATTGACACCTATGTTAAAGATGAAAAAGAAAAAGATCAGCTATTTAATGCTATCGAAACCTTTCCTGCAATTAAGAAAAAAGCAGACTGGGCTTTAAAATGGATTGACAGTCCTTCTTTTGCAGAGCGTTTAATCGCTTTTGCAGCCGTTGAAGGTATTTTCTTTTCAGGTGCATTTTGCTCGATCTTCTGGTTAAAGAAGAGAGGTCTTATGCCAGGTCTTACCTTTTCAAATGAGTTAATTTCTAGAGATGAGGGTGTTCATTGTGATTTTGCGGTGCATTTACACAACAATCACCTGGTAAATAAAGTTCCTAAAGAACGCATTCGCGAAATTATAGTTGATGCTTTAAATATTGAACGTGAGTTTATTACGGAATCACTTCCTGCTAGTTTGATAGGGATGAATTCTAAATTAATGACACAATATCTTGAGTTTGTTACAGATAGATTGCTTGTAGAGTTAGAGTGCGAGAAGGAGTACAATACCACAAATCCATTTGATTTTATGGATATGATTTCTCTTCAGGGTAAAACTAACTTCTTTGAGAAGCGTGTAGGTGAGTACCAGAAGGCCGGTGTTGCAAGCGGAAGCGGCGGTACCGAAGGTCAGAAAATTAGCTTTGATGCTGATTTTTAGATTATAATTTTCATTTTGGCTTAGGCCAAATACACAATACCATATTTATTTTAATTCAGGTTAAAATGTATTTCATTTTGACCCATAAACCACTTTTTTCAAAATTTTGCCAAAATAATTTTGAAAATCTTTAAAACTGAAGCCTTATGTATGTAGTAAAAAGGGATGGCCGCAAAGAGCCGGTAATGTTTGACAAGATCACTGCACGTATTAAAAAACTGTGTTATGGTCTAAACCCGCTGGTTGATCCGGTTAAAATATCGCTTCGTGTTATAGAAGGTTTATATGATGGTGTAACTACTAGTGAGCTTGATAATTTAGCTGCAGAAGTTGCAGCTACAATGACGACATCTCACCCAGATTATGCTAAGTTAGCTGCTCGTGTTTCTGTATCTAACCTGCATAAAAACACAAAGAAAACCTTTAGCGAGGTGGTGACAGATTTGTATGAGTATGTTAACCCACGTACCGGTAAAAAAGCGCCGCTTATTGCAGATGATGTATATGCAGTAATTAGCAAGCACAAAGAAGAACTTGATTCTTCAATAATTTACAGCAGAGACTTTGGTTACGATTATTTTGGCTTTAAAACATTAGAACGTTCTTATTTACTAAAGATAAATGGTAAGATAGCAGAGCGCCCGCAGCATATGCTTATGCGCGTTGCAGTAGGTATTCACTTAGACGACCTTGCTTCAGTAAAGGAGACATATGAGTTAATGTCTAAGAAATTCTTTACGCACGCTACACCTACTTTATTTAATTCGGGTACACCTAAACCTCAAATGTCCTCTTGTTTCTTGCTTACGATGCAGGATGATAGTATAGATGGTATTTACGATACCTTAAAGCAAACGGCAAAAATTTCGCAGAGTGCAGGAGGTATAGGTTTATCTATTCACAATGTTAGAGCTACAGGATCGTATATAGGTGGTACAAATGGTACTTCAAACGGTATTGTGCCAATGTTGCGTGTTTATAACGACACCGCGAGATATGTAGACCAGGGAGGCGGAAAGCGTAAAGGTTCGTTTGCAATGTATATTGAGCCATGGCACGCAGATATTTTTGACTTCTTAGATTTAAAGAAGAACCACGGTAAAGAAGAGATGCGGGCACGTGACTTATTCTATGCAATGTGGATTCCAGATTTATTTATGGAGCGTGTTCAAAATAATGATACCTGGACGCTAATGTGTCCTAATGAGTGTCCTAACTTATTCAACGTTCACAGTGAAGAGTTTGAGCAATTATATTTAAAGTATGAATCCGAAGGTAAAGGACGCAAAACTATAAAAGCGCGTGAACTTTGGGAAAAAATATTAGAATCTCAGATTGAAACAGGAACCCCTTATATGTTGTATAAGGATGCTGCTAACCGTAAATCAAACCAGCAAAATTTAGGTACCATACGTTCTTCTAACTTATGTACTGAAATTATGGAATATACAAGCCCTGATGAAGTTGCGGTTTGTAACCTTGCGTCTATAGGTTTGCCTATGTTTATTAAAGACGGGCAGTTTGACCATAAAGAATTATACAGAATTACAAAACGAGTAACGCGTAACCTAAATAAAGTAATAGATCGTAATTACTACCCGGTTAAAGAGGCAGAAAACAGTAACATGCGTCACCGCCCTATTGGTTTAGGTGTTCAGGGTCTTGCAGATACATTTATAAAATTACGTTTACCATTTACCTCTGATGAAGCGAAGAAGCTGAATCAGGAAATTTTTGAAACCCTTTATTTTGCTGCAGTAACCGCTTCAAAAGAAATGGCACAAGAAGAAGGAGCGTACTCTACTTTTGAAGGTTCGCCTATATCTAAAGGAGATTTTCAGCACAATTTATGGGGTATTAAGGATGAAGAATTAAGTGGTCGCTGGGACTGGGGTAAACTACGTACAGAAGTTATGGAGCACGGTGTGCGTAACTCGTTATTGGTTGCACCTATGCCTACTGCTTCTACCTCACAGATTCTAGGTAATAATGAAGCATTTGAGCCTTATACTTCTAATATCTACACCCGCCGTGTGCTTTCTGGAGAGTTTATTGTTGTAAACAAACATCTTCTTGAAGATTTAGTTGAATTAGGATTGTGGGATGAAGAATTAAAGCAAGCCATTATGCGTGCTAACGGTTCTATACAGCACATAGATGGTATTCCAGAAGATTTAAAAGAGCTTTATAAAACAGTGTGGGAATTAAGTATGAAAGACATTATTGATATGTCTCGTCATCGTGGGTACTTTATTGACCAGTCTCAATCACTTAACCTGTTTATGGAGAACGCAAACTTCTCTAAGCTTACATCAATGCATTTCTATGCCTGGAAAAGCGGCCTTAAAACCGGAATGTACTACCTGAGAACAAAGTCTGCCGTAGATGCTATTAAGTTTACACTTAATAAAGAAGCTAAGCAAGAGCCGGTGCAAGAAATACACGTAGCTCAGCGTGCTGCAGAAACGCTTAAAGCAACAGCAGGACCTATTCACAGACCAGATTCTGTTGAAGAGCGCGCTACGCCTTATGAAGTAAAAGAAGCGGCAGCTGTAGAGGTAGCAGTAGAAAAAGAAATTAATACAGAGCCTATGAGTGCTGCTGAAATGAAGGCAATTATCGCGCAGGCAAAAGCAGCCGAAGGTGATGACGATTGCCTAATGTGTGGTTCTTAATACGATTTAAGTAGTTAATTGAAAATTGCCCTTTCTATTCATTTAGAGAGGGCTTTTTTATGCGAAATGGATAGTGCTTGACAATTAGTGTAAAACTCAAAACGAACTAAAATTTAGTATGGAAAAGGAAAAAATGGGATGGGGTCGTGTGCTGCTCTTTATACTGCCTTATATATTTATTGCCGGTGGGATTCAGATACTGGGTGCTTATGTGTGTGGTATTGAATATCCATCAAATGAGCATACGTATATAGAGCAATTTCTACTGAAATTTTTCGAGTTTTTAGGAACCTTACTGGCTTTATGGATTTTCATGAAATACGTAGATAAGAGGCCTTTTGTAGCATTAGGCTTCTCTCTTAAAAACCGAAGGAGAGAACTTTTAGCAGGTTTTTTATTAGGTGCACTTATTATGGCTTTTGCATTTGGTTTTCTTACTGTTTTAGATGAAATCATTTTTAAGAGTATAGATTTTAATAGGAGGGATGCTCTTGTTTCTATACTTCTATTTGCCGTAGTTGCGGTCGCAGAAGAGGTCGTGTTGAGAGGTTATGTATTGCGCAATTTTATGTTGAGTTTTAATAAATATATAGCTCTTATTGTTTCTTCTGTGCTATTTGCAGTAATGCATGGGTTAAATCCCAATTTTGATGATATGGCATTTATAAACCTGTTTCTTGCGGGTGTACTTTTAGGCATTTCGTATGTATATACGAGAAATCTATGGTTTCCTATAGGCTTACATTTTAGCTGGAATCTCTTTCAGTCCTATTTTGGGTTTAATGTAAGTGGTCAGGATTTCTACTCCATCGTTAAATTTGATATTCAGGATGCTAATCTTTTAAATGGCGGTGCATTTGGTTTTGAAGGATCTATTGTAGCTGTGTGTATTCAAGTTATAGCGATAGCTTTCATTTATAAATACTATAAGAGAAAAGTCGCTTAACATTATACTTAGATTTGATACCAAATAAAAAAGCCGAAAACGTAATTGCGTTTTCGGCTTTTCTTTGAGTAAGCAGCTTATTTCATAAGCTTTTTGTGCTCTATGTAGTAATGCTCTAAAATATTCATAGTAGCTACAATAAGATCTTGTGTTTCTTGAAGTAAGCTAAAATAAAGCATTGTATTCTTAGGACTTGAATCGCTGTTTCTGGTGCGTTCTACCTGCTTTTCAATCTTGCTTGAAACGCTATCTAAAAGATCTTGCTTTTCTTCTAAAATAGGTACAATGGCATCAAAGTTTTTAGCCTTAAAGGTATCTTCAATTTTACTGAAAAGTGTATCTAATTTTTCTTCGATCTCTTTTAAGTCCTTAAGCTGTGTAAATTTTAAGCCTTTATGATTATTATTAAGGTGATTGTAGCTAGAGGTAACTACGAAGTCTATAGATTGTGTTACATCTTGCAAATAGCCTAATACATCTATGTAAAAACGACTGGCCTGTACGTGAGATTCATCGAGGTTTTTAATAAAGTAATAAAGGCTGTTACGCAGTTCTTCAACTTCAGCATTAAGTTTTGTAATACCTTTTTTACTTTTCCGAAGCTTACCAAGATCTACTTTAGCAAGACCCTCAATCGCTCCTACATATACCTTACTTCCTCTTTTAAAAGCAGAAGCTACGTTTGTAGTACTTTCATTAATAATTCCCTGTATAGAGCTGCTAACAGCACGCATTAAACGACCTTCTTCAGCTTCAGCTTCAGAGCGTTTTTTGTGATTCATATAGTTACGCACTAATATAGCGATGGCAATAGCAAAAAGTAAAAAGAGAGCAACACTTCCGCCCTCATATAGAATAAAAGCCATAATTGCTGCCGCGGTAAATGCGCTAATTGCAGTCATAAACCAGCCTCCTATAACATTAAGAACACCGGCAACGCGATACACCGCGCTATCACTACCCCATGCGCGATCTGCTAACGAGCTACCCATAGCCACCATAAAGGTTACATAAGTTGTAGATAGCGGTAATTTTAGTGATGTAGCTACAGATATTAACACGCTGGCGATCATTAAGTTTACAGCAGCTCTTACAAGGTCAAAAGCGGGCATATCTATTGCTGCAACACGTATAGATGATTTAGGCTTAGAAAAGCGAACTTCTACGTAATCTTTTACATTTTGAGGTAGAATTGCATTAAATCCTACATTTAATTTCATCGCTCCGCGTACTAATGCACGAGAAACCATATTTGATTTAAAACGCTCCTGGCCTTCATCTTGACGGGATAAGTCTACTGAAGTTTTTACAACTCTACGAGCTTTCTTAGAAAACCAGAGTGTAAGAATCATAATTAGACCGGCAAATAATAAGAGTAAAGGTTGTGTAGGCACTTTTTCTGCAAGAGACTCCATCGTAAAAGAGCTTGCAGGTTCGCCACTTGCCATCCATATTTCGTATGAATTATAAGCAGCCATAGGTACCCCTATAAAGTTTACAAGGTCATTACCTGCAAATGCCATTGCCAGAGCAAAAGTACCTACTATAATTACCAGTACGTAAACATTAAGCTTAACGAGCTTGATAAGAATGTAACTTAATATGAAGTAAACGATAAAACTTAATCCTATAAAAGGCCATACATTAGCATTTGCCCAATCTAGAAAAGCTCCCTGAACAAAATCTGCACTCTTTAAACCTTTAATAATAATGAAGTAACTAATAGAAGCTATTGCTATTCCGCTAAATACAGCAGCGTTCCATACGGGTCGTTTTTTAAAATCGAACGTAAGCAGGAGTCGTGTAAAAAACTGGACGAGAGCACCCACTGTAAAGGCAATGACGACAGAGAGGAGAATACCGGTAATAATTTCTATTGCCTTATCTGAGTTTATATATTCTCCCAGATGCATAAGTGTGTCTGAGCTTCCGGCTAGCTTTATAAAGGTCATACAGAAAGCGGCTCCCAGCAATTCAAACACGATAGAAACCGTAGTTGAAGTAGGTAATCCCAGAGTATTAAAAAAGTCGAGAAGAAGAATATCGGTAAGCATCACGGCCATAAAAATGATCATGATTTCGTCAAAGTAAAACTTTTCGGGTACAAAAATTCCTTTGCGGGCAACTTCCATCATTCCGCTTGAAGATAGCGCACCAAAAGCGATACCCACACTGGCAACAATGATTATAGTTTTAAAGGAGACTGCTTTAGATCCTATAGCAGAATTTAAAAAGTTGACAGCGTCATTACTCACTCCCACAACAAGATCTGCAATAGCTAAAATAGCTAGAGCAATAAGCATAATCAGGTAAATATTATCCATATTAAGATGAATCAGTTCAGCCTGCAAATTTGATACTTATTTTTAGGCTGTATGTTACGATAAAGTTATAAGTAGTGCATGTTGAGGTCTATAATTTAGTTAAAAAACACAATTAAACTCCCGTGTTACCTAAGTTTATGATAAAAAAACCAGTTTAAAATATTGATATACAGCTAATTAAACTTTCAATGTTAATTTAATGTTACCTAAACATTGCTATATGTTTAAATTATTCATAGATTTGTAAAGTAAAGTTTAACCCAAATACTGTTTATTATGAAAAAGTTACTAGTTGTTATTGCCTTAATGGGTGTTGTAAGTTTTGCATCTGCACAAGAGAAGCAAAAGAATGTTTACGAGAAAGACGGTAATTTGATTAAAGCAACTTTGTTTCATAACAACGGAGAAGTTAGTCAGAAGGGTTATTACACAGAAGATGGTAAGTTAACTGGTGAGTGGGTGAGCTATGATGAAAATGGCTCTAAAACAGCTGTTGCAAATTATGACAACGGAGAGAAAACGGGTAAATGGTTTTTCTGGAATGAAAACACATTACGTGAAGTTGATTACAGTGGGTCAAAAATTACAGCAGTAAATACATGGAAACTTTCAGGTGATCGTGTAGTAAGTAACGAATAAAACTAAATTCTTTAGTTAGAACAAATCGTTCTTTAAAAAAATTAAAAAGCCGTTAATCGCGAGATTAACGGCTTTTCTTTTACACAGTAGCGACATATTATCGCTTACTTATTTTGTTATGGGTAATTTGTTTCTGTCTGGTACTTTTAAAGGTGCCTTTCTCAAAACTACGTTTAGCAGCATGTTTTGTAGCTCTGCCCTGTACCCGCTCGCGCCACATTTTAAAACTAGATGGTTTCATCTGGCGACGCATCAATTCGATTACCTCCTGCTCTTTTAAACCAAATTGAAATTCGATTGCGTCAAAAGTTGTACGATCTTCCCAGGCCATCTCAATGATTCGGTCTATCTCACGGTCGCTAAACTTCTCTGAATAAGTAGTAGTGCTCATTAATAATTCTTTATAACAATTAGTTTTTTAACAAAGATATTCAATACGTTTCATTAAAATTTTAAAATTGCGTTAACCTTAATTTATAAGCAGTTGAGTTTGATTGAAATTAAGAATCCTGTTAAATAATTACTTAAAGTTTAAGTATTTTTTATATAATCAAATTGTAATGTTCTGCGTTTCTCTTTTAATTTTACTTTTGAATAAATTTAAAAAAAACATTATGAAATATACGAGTTTAGCGGTCACCAGTTTAATCGTGTCCTTAGCATTTATAGGTTGTAAAAATGATGCAGAAAAAGAAGCACAGGTAAACGAGACTACAGAAGAAGTTCAAAACGTAAAAGATAGTGCTGTTACAGAAAAAGAGCGCTATGCAGATGCAGGAGTTGATGATCTGGGATCTATAGAAAAGCCTACTATGCCAGACAATTACTCAATTAATTGGGATCAGGTAGATGTAGATCCTAAATTAAAAGCAGACGTTGATGGGTGGAAAAATCTAAAAACTTTTTCTAACAGCGTAAAGGCACTAGATCTGAAAGAAGTTCCGCAAGCGGAAATTAAAGATTACATCACACAATTAGAAGAAGAAGCATCTAATCTTGAGACTACAATACCTAAATCATTACTTACTGAAGAAGTACAGGAAGATTTAAAAGATATCAAGGAAGAAGTAGCAGATTTAAAAGCTGTAATTGCTAAATCAGGTACAGACAAAAATAAAATTGATAATCAGGTAGAGGAGTTGATGGAAGCTTATGCAGATCTAAATGAGGAGCTTAAAGAAACGGTTTCTAAAAATGGTAAATCTATAGTTGATGACAATCAATAAATATATCGCTATATTCATAAAACAAAACGCCTGCTTGTAGCAGGCGTTTTGTTTTTAACAAGGCTTTAATAAAAAGGAAATATTATTAGTGCTTTACAGGTGATTATTAGGAATACTTTATAACTATAAAATTCTTAAAAATAGTGTGTTATATTAATTTTACACACTGAAATAAGTCACTATTTTAATGAAAGAAAAGTATCTCATAGTAATTCTAATTTTCGCCGCGATAGTATCGTGTAAAAACCCGGGTACAGAAAGGTCTCAGAATTTGGTTTTAAAAGCTAATGTTGAACAATTAGAGCCCAATGCTAAAGAGGCGGTTAAAAAATGGGATGGATATTTGGCTTTAGAAAGGACTATCATTTTAATTTCTAATACAAATGCATTGAACGCTGTAGATATGCGTAATAAGCTTGCTGAAAATTGTGATTCGATGACAAAAAATATTCCAGAAAATCTGGAGTTTCCTGAAATCAAAGATCAGGTGAGAAAGGTAAAAGAAGAGGTAAATGAGTTTTATGCTGAAGTTAATCGAGATGAGATTCGCGAGCGTGTAGTTGAAGATCATTTAAAAACTATCTATCAAGCTTTTGATACACTTAATAAAGAAATAAATCACATTATGTGATTGTACAAATATCAGAAATCAAGCTCCTTTTTAAGGGGCTTTTTTTATGGAAAGCTTTGCGTATTTTTGAGCTATGAGATTTACAATTTTAGCCTTTCTTCTACTAAGTGCAATTTTGAGTTCCTGCAACGACAAACAAGAAGTTGCAGTAGATCCCCGTTTAGCAACAGACACCTTATCAATTAAGATGCAGCCTCAGTTAAAGCAGGAGATTTTTTTAACCAGTACGGCTAAAGAAAAGATAGACTCGTGGAAAGAATTTATATTGCTTACAGATCACGTTAAAGCTTTAGATACCATAACACTGTATAATTTACGCAAACAAGGAAGTGAGTGGATTAAAGACGCTGCAAATGCTCAAAAAGAAGTAAACGATAGTATAGTTAACCCGGCAATTCAATCCCGACTTAACGTACTTTTTTCTAAAACAAATACGCTTGTTCAGGAGGCATCAAAAGTTAAGATAGATACAGCACTGGTAAATAAAGAAGCTACAGAGTTAATTAATGCTTTTCAAAATCTTAAACTTCAAATAAATCTTAAATATCAAGAGTCTATAGAAGAGCTTTTAGAAAAATATGAGATTAAGGCAGATTCTTTATCTGTCTCTCGTGATTCAATACGAAAAGCAGCAACAACGCTTTCTAAATTGACACCACCTCAACGTCAAAATTAAAATACAACTTATGTCATTAAGGCTTTTATTAATTTTCTCGCTTATAACAGGATCATTAGTTGCTCAGCAACGGGATGCCTCAGAAATGGCTATCAACTCGCAGTTAGAAAACTGGCACAAGGCCGCCGCAGAGGCAGACTTTGATGCATATTTTGGTCTTATGACTCAAGATGCTGTTTTTATAGGTACAGATGCAGAAGAAAATTGGCAGTTAGATCAATTTAAAACATTTGCTAAACCGTATTTTGACGCTGGTAAAGCCTGGAGTTTTACAACACTAGAACGCACTATATACCATCCTAAAAAATCAAAAATCGCTTGGTTTGATGAGTTGTTAGATACTCAAATGGGTGTCTGCAGAGGATCTGGAGTCATGCGTTTTGAAGATAAACAATGGAAAGTGCAGCACTACATACTTTCCATTGCGGTTCCTAATGAAAATGTTTCAGAAGTTACAGCACTTAAAAAAGAACACGACAGCCTGCTAATTAAAAAGCTGCGTGCTAATTAATTTATAATAAACCCTAATTCCAAAAATGATTTATGAATAAAATCGTTCGAATGATTATCCCGGTTTCGGTTGGGATATTAAGTTTAACTGCCTGTAAAGAGGAAGTTAAAAAGCAAGAGATAGCCGAGGTTAAAATACCTGCACTTGACCTTGCTAATATGGATACACTCGTAAAACCTCAAGATAATTTTTACGATTTTGTAAATGGTAACTGGATGCGTAACACTGAGATTCCTGAAGAAGAATCTACCTGGGGAGGTTTTAGTGTATTACGTAAAAAAACCCGTGAAGATGTACTTGCAATTATTGCAGATGCGCAAAAAGAAGGCAAGTATGGGCCAGAAACAGATCAGGCAAAAGCACTTGCTTTATACGAAGGTCAGTTAGATACGGTTGCTCGTAATGAAGCCGGTTTAAAGCCACTTCAGCCTGCATTAGAAAGTATTGCAGCAATAACTTCAGTTTTAGATATACAGAAAGTTAGTCAGGAACGCAATGGTACGGTTTCACCATTTGTAAACTTCAGCGTGTTTTCAGACTTTTCAAACAGTAAGATGAATTCGGGCTATATCGCTCCGGGAAGATTAGGTTTGCCAGACCGTGACTATTATGTAGAGCAGGATGCAAAATCTAAAGAAATACGTGAGCAGTACAAAGCATATATTAGCTGGGTATTGCAATATGCGGGAGATGATGAGGCTACTTCAAAAACCGAAGCAGACCGTATCTTAGCACTAGAAACTCAACTTGCTGAACCGCGTTTAGATAAGGTTGCACGTAGAGACGCGCGTAATATGAATAACCCACGTAGCGTCGCAGAACTTCAAAAGATGACTTCAGCAATAAACTGGAAAGCGTATTTTGAAAATCAGGGTCTGTCTAAAGAAGTTGATACGGTTATTGTATTGCAAACACAATACATGAAGTCACTTCAAAATGTGTTGACAAAAACACCATTAGACGATCTTAAATTATTAATGCGATGGGCAACACTTAACTCATGGTCAGATGCACTAACTACAGAGTTAGAATATGCAAACTGGGAGTTTTACAGCAAAACTTTAAACGGTACACCTAAGCAAAAACCGGCAGACGAGCGCGCTCTAGAGACCGTAGACAATACACTGGGTGAAGCTTTAGGTAAATTGTATGTTGATAAAGTATTTCCGCCAGAGGCGAAAGCTAAAGCAGAAGCGATGATAGACAATATCAAAGAAGCCTTTAGAGATCGTATCAACAATCTGGAGTGGATGACCGATTCTACAAAACTTCAGGCAATAGATAAACTAAATAAATTTACCGTAAAAATAGGATACCCTGACAAGTGGGAAGATTATTCTAAACTAGACATAGCTGCAGATAAGAGTTTCTTTGAGAATTTACTGGCAGCAGGATCCTGGGCTGAAGATAAAAACAATGCAGACTATAAAGAGCCTGTAGATAAAACAAGATGGGGTATGTCTCCACAAACGGTAAATGCATATTTTAATCCTTCATTTAACGAGATTGTATTTCCTGCAGCCATATTGCAACCTCCTTTTTATAATTATCAGGCAGATGAAGCTGTGAATTATGGTGGTATAGGAGCGGTTATAGGTCACGAGATTTCTCATGCTTTTGATGACAGTGGTTCGCGTTTTGACGGTGATGGTAACTTAAAAAACTGGTGGACCGATGAAGATTTAAGTGCATTTTCAGAACGTAGCGGTGCTCTTGCAGAGCAGTACAGCGCTATAGAAGTAGCAGATAGTTTATATATAAATGGAAAATTTACTTTAGGCGAAAATATAGGAGATTTAGGGGGTGTACTAGCGGCTTATACCGGTTTACAAAAATTCTATGAGAAGAATGAGAAGCCACAACCTATAGATGGTTATACAGCAGAACAGCGTTTCTTTATTAGCTGGGCAACTATCTGGCGTACAAAGATGCGTGATGATGCTTTAAGAACACGTATAAAAACAGATCCTCACTCTCCGGGAATGTACCGAGCCTACGTACCACTTCAAAATATTGATGCGTTCTATGAGGCATTTAATATTAAAGAAGGTGATGCAATGTTTTTACCTATTGAAAAACGAGTACGTATCTGGTAATTAGAATTTTTAAAAAAATATAAACCCGGAAGCTTTGCTTCCGGGTTTTTTTTATCCTTTTATTTCATTAACCAATGCAAATGCCTGATTAACGTATTCCTTTTCTAGGAACAGTGTAAAATAATTTGAAGTAGAAATAGCTTCAAAAATAGGAATCCCCTCATAGGCCAGAAGCTTAAAGATATAGAAGTATAAACCTACAGTCTTAGAATTGTTAACAGGTAAAGCAATAGATAACGAAGAAAGATTGTGTTTAACCATAACACAGGTTTCTTTTTCAAAACAACGTTCTACTAGTTGCGTAAGATCGTTAGACACAAGAATATTACTCTCGTGAAAGGTGCTTGAGTAGGTTAGATAGGCTTTGGGTATGGTTTTAGTTTGCTCCATCAAGTTCGACTGACTTTCTAAAATGGTATTCGAATTTAAAAATGTAAAGTCTGTAATACCACTACGCACCACGATATCGCCCAGATCGCGCATCACACGCTCATCTAATCGTTTTTGAGGATAATATCTGCGTAAGGCCATTACAATAGAACCTACGTTTACAGATTTGCCCAACTCTTTTTCTATTCTAGGCTGAAAATCTTCAGCAAGGGCACTGTAATTAATAATCTTTCGCATCAGCGCATCTTCAGTATATGGCTGATGTTTGATAAGTTGCTCTACAACAGATGTAATTGTCTTCAATGTTATATATTTAACAATTTGTACAAATTTATATAAAATTGTTGAATTTTTTTCAGTCTTCTTTTTTTCGACTTAACTATGCATCACTAAATTAATGAAGATGAATGTTTTAAAATTTGGAGGAACTTCTGTAGGAAGTGCTCAAAATATTAGAAAAGTAGTAGAAATACTAGCGGTTACTGAAAGTCCTAAAATTGTAGTGTTATCTGCAATGTCTGGTGTGACTAATTTATTAGTAAGCCTTAATCAGGCGAGTATAGATAAAAAGGCAGACGAGATTACCGCTGTACTTGAGCAGTTACGTGCAAAACATAACGAGGCTATAGATAGTTTATTTACCGTACCTAATCAACCCGATGCGAGAGCTCAAATCGAAGGTTTTATAAGTGAGATAGAATCTATTGCAAGAGGCGGCCGTACACTTACCACATATGCTGAGTTGGTGACATTTGGGGAAACGATGTTAACATCACTGTTTTCAAGATTTTTAACGCAGGAAAATGTACATAACGTATTGCTGGATGCCAGTTCCTTTATGAATGTAGGCTCTGTTGAAAATCCGAATATAGAAAACGTTTCTGCCGCATTGTTACCGCAACTCACTCAAAATCCTTCACAGGTATACATCACTCAAGGTTTTGTATGTCGTGATGAACGCGGTTCACTGGCAACACTTAAACGAGGAGGTAGCGATTTTAGCGCAACAATTATTGCTGCTGCTGTTGCTGCAGACGGAGTACAAATCTGGACAGATATTGATGGATTGCATAATAATGACCCACGGTATGTAGAAGGTACAAACCCAATTGAGCATTTGACCTATAATGAGGCTGCGGAGTTGGCTTACTTTGGCGCGAAAATTTTACATCCACAAACGGTAGCTCCTGTAATAGACAGAGATATCCCGGTATGGTTAAAAAATACATTCGAACCTTCTGCTCCCGGAACAAAAATTTCTAATGAATATCACAACCGTGGTTTAAAAGCGATTTCAGCTAAAGATGGTATCACGGCAATAAAAATTAAATCAAATCGTATGCTGGGTGCTCACGGTTTTTTACGTACCATTTTTGAGGTATTTGACCGTCACGAGACTTCTATTGATATGGTTACCACTTCTGAGGTGGCTATCTCATTAACAATAGATGATACCAGTCACTTAAAAGGTATCATAACAGAACTTTCTGTTATTGCAGAAGTAACGGTAGAAGAAGATCACAGTATCATCTGTATTGTAGGAGAGAATCTTATAGCAGACCAGGAATCGTACAAAGCTTTCGGGATTTTAAATTCTATTCCAGTACGTATGATTGCCTATGGTGGTAGTAATAATAATATCTCTCTACTCGTGCCTACACGTGAAAAAATTAATGCGCTACAGTATTTAAATGCACAACTGTTTCAACTTCAAGAAACAGTAGCCTAAACTTTGTTAGTTAGTGTTAGCCTGTCTTCTGACCAACCAGAAGACTAACATGAAAAACCCGGGATGTGCTTGCCGGGTTTTTTTATAGGCTTTTTTGAAATGTGTACCCTATAAGCGGTTGTAGGTTTTCCGAATCTACTTGCTTAAATAGCGTCGCGTCTTCTACTTCATATTGAGGCGGCTCAAGACCCAGTTTTTTTGCTTGTTGTGTATAATAAACCTCTTTTGTAGGATGCTCTGGGTTTACAGCATTAAGTATATGGCCAAAGGCATTTTTATAAATAACACCTAGAATTATTCCTATACAGTCTAGACGATGTATCATATTTACAGGGGCTTGACCGTTTGTTAAACCTGTTCTGCCGGCAAGATATTTCACAGGATTTCTACTACCACCGTAAAGTCCGCCAAAACGAATAATCGTACTTTGTATTGCAGGAGATTTAAAGAATAGCTGTTCTACTTCTACAAGCTGTTTTCCTTTAGAATCTTCGGGTTTTGGGATGTCTGCTTCAGTCACTTTACCTTGTGAATCATCATAAACGCCTGTACTACTTACTAAAATCACTTTTTTAATTTGCGATTTTTCTATTGCGTCTAGAAATTGCGCCATTCGTAAAGCGTGATTGTGCCCTGTATTTCGGCGTAATCCGGGAGGTATTAGAACGATAAGAATTTCAGTATCTTTTAAAAACGAATTTATTTCGCCACGTATTTCGTCTTCAGCAATCTCAACCTGATAGACATCAAGGCCATAGGTTTTTAGTTCCTCTTGTTTAGATTTTGATGTTACAGAACCTTTTACCGTGTGGCCTAAATCCCGTAATTGAGAAGCCAGAGGCAAACCTAACCAACCTAAACCAGCAATAGCAATCGTACTCATATAATTTTTCTTATAGCGTTCCTTTTAAAATGTAATACGCTGTATGGTAATACGCGCATCTGTATTTACAAAAGGCATTGGCATCGTATTTTTGGGCCGCGAAGGTAAGTCAAAGTCTGGGTTTTCTAAAAGATCATAACTGTAATCAAGCAGTGTAAAATTGAGATCTGCGGTATTTTCTGTTATTAAATTTACTTCTAGCGGCTCTCTGTTTGTGAGTCTGTAACTCAATAAATAATTAGAATTTCTATCGGCTAGTGGGTATGCTTCTCCCGGTCTCGCTTCTACTTCCTGACCATTAAAGCTTAATTTATTAAATACAGTTTCTTGAGAAACTAGTAAAACCATATCATTTACATTACGCTGCGGAAAAATACTGAAATTTAAATGCCGCTTTCTGTCTATGATTGTGTCTTTAGAAGTGTAGGCTTGAGAAGGCGCTATAAAATTTTTAGGAGCTTCTTTAGCAAATGTAAAGCGTGAGCCATATTTACCAGAACCTGGCGCATCATAAACTTCTGAACCTATTTTTGGGTTATCGCCCAGGGTTTGTTTTAGCCAGTCATCTAGATGTGTGTTATAGGTAGCGTAAAATGTAGCTCCGCTATCTGCATCATATACATAGTTAAGGCTGTTAGGAAAACGACGCTCTTCGGTAAAATCAGATTTGGCATACGCCGAAATAAATGCGCCTATACTCACCAGAGTAAATAGGATTGCAAGTTTAGCTTTCATCTTATAATACCCCATTACCGGAAGCAAAAGACCAAATAGTAAAACGGTGAGCATCATTGCAGCAACAAGCATTTTGAGTCCCAGCCCTACCGGAAACTCTTTAATGTAATGCGCTATAATAAATAGGGCAGGAGCGCAAAAAATTGACAAGAGCAGTAAATAATGCTTACCGCTGCGTAAAATTAAAAAGACTGAAAGCAAGCCAAAATAAACCGGAATCACAAAAAACGACGCGCCCTCAAGATATATACCTACTCCGGTTGCAATTAATAACCAGAAAAACAACGGAGCAAAACTAAGTGCGGCAGCATCATTAGGTCTGTAGAAAAAATAGTAGATTAAAAATGTTATCGCAAGCATTAAAGCCACAAAACCAGCTAAAAGTTCGTAGCCGTTATATGGGAATCCCTGTAGAATATCTGCCTGAGCAGGATCTAATACACGAATTAATTTCCAACCCAGACTTAAGATATATGCAAAAACAAGGGCGATTAAAAGGGGCAAAAAACCACGTCCTACAGAGGCAAGACTTACTTCTTTCCTTCTTATTCCATAAATTAAAACCACAAAAAATAAAATCCACGCACCTATAAGCATAGGGAGTATAAAACTAAAAGGATAATACACCATTTTAAGCAGCGGAAGGTTAAAATAAACGTAGTCTTCATCTGCTTTCAAATTAAGATTGGCATCTTTAAAATAGTCTAAAAGCGCTGTAAGATATCGGCCCTGATGCTCTAGAGATTCCGGGTCTAAACGGGACGGGATGTCATTAGCGGTGTGGTAATCAAAATGGTCACCTATAAAGGCAAAAAAGAATCCATCTATATCACCATTCTCACGTAATACCGTAGAATCTGTATCATTAGGTAAGAGTTTATACACACTATACATCAATGAATTTGCATACGGGTGTGAGGGATTCGCTTTTGAAAATGCTTTTATAAGTGCCCCATTACCTCCATTAGTTTCTACAATCATATTAGAAGGGCCTCCGCTTCCGCGTGCTTCAAAATTTAAAGCAAGTTTTACATCTTTTGCCCAGGGGTGTTTATTAACGAATACAGATGCACCATTTAAACCTAATTCTTCCGCATCTGTAAAGAGAATAATAATATCATTTTTAGAATTTTCGCCTTTGACTAAATGCGCTCTTACTATTTCTAAAATGGCAGCCACCCCGCTACCTGCATCACTGGCTCCTCGAGAATCTGTATGTGGTGCGCTGTCGTAATGAGACATTAATAAAAGTGTCTGACCGGTACCGTCACCAGGTATTCTTGTAATTATATTTTCGGCTCTGCTTAGTGCTCCCCACCCCGGCTTGTAAGCAAAATCACTCTGTATTTCAACTTCAAGACCTAAGTTTTCTAGGGTTTCTACTATATAATCCTGTACTTTTTGATGCGCCGGCATTCCTACTGCGTGCGGCATTTGTGCTAAAGAATCTACGTAAGCTTGTGCGCGTACTGTAGAGAATTGAGTTAGCGGGGTGTCTGCACCCGATATATTTTGCGGTTTATGTGTGTAAAAACTGAAGTAGAGTAGTCCTAAAATCAGCAAAAAGGAAAGTATAGCGGCGTAGTTTGTTTTCATAAACGGGTATTGTGCGTTAAAGGTAGTAGGAATACCTATTACCCGCAACTCTAAAAATATAAAGGCTTAGGCTACAAAAATCATTTTCTGATTTCTAAAAAAATTAACTAACTTAAGGAATCTAAAATCTAATCATATGGGAATCAAGAGTTTTATGGGCAAGCGCTCAAAGGTTGTGGCAGAAGAAGTAAACATCACGGTGGCAGATTATATGACCCGTAAATTAATCACATTTACTCCAGATCAATCTATTATGGATGTTATGCAAAAGCTTATTAAAAATCGCATTTCGGGAGCTCCTGTTGTCAATGAACACAATGAGTTGCTGGGTGTTATTTCTGAAGGGGATTGTATTAAACATATTTCAGATAGCCGGTATCATAACTTGCCTATGCTTAATGCTACGGTAGGTCAAAATATGGCGATTGATGTGGAAACCATAGACGGAAATATGAATGTTTTTGATGCCGCTCGTTTTTTTATTGAACGTAAACACAGACGTTTTCCCATAGTTGAAGACGGAAAGTTAGTAGGTCAAATAAGCCAGATGGATGTAATTAAAGCAGCCCTGCAACTTAAAGGCGCAACCTGGAAATAGGTTATAATAATTTACGAACTCCAATAAATACAGGGATAAGCAGCGTCATTGTTAAAAGTGTAGGGATGATGTAAATTTCTAATCTAAAAAACAAGAGTAAACTTATTACCAACAGTTGAAAGCCCAGGCCAAACACAGATACCGCAGTCATGAACCAGCCGGGCAATTTTGTGCCTCGTATTGCTTTAGGGTCGAGCCAGTATATGGCTTTATCAAATGCGCTGTATAAAATGGTGTACATTAAGAACATAGAGTTTACTGTAGCTTGATTTTCGCCTGATAATGCTAATGGGGTGACATTCTCAAAAACGCGGCTTGTGGTATCTCCATTATGTCTGTTACGCAGAATTACATAGTAATAATTGTAAAGTGTACCCTGCAGTTGAAGACCTAAAAAGGCTATTAGCGCAAACCAAAGTGGTGTTTGTGTTGCCTGTGCAATCGCAATTAAAATCAAAAAATTTAAAATAATATCTGCAATCGAATCGTAATAACGCCCGGTATAAGACGGAGTGTTTTTTATGCGCGCAAGCTCGCCGTCTGCAGCATCAAGAATAGATTTTAGTATTAATAGTACTGCTGCAGCACCATAAAGCCCATAATGAATGCAAAATACAGCTGCTATACCTGCACATATAAATGCAGTCGTGATATGAATAGGCGTAAATGAAGTTTCTTTTAGATTACTTGCGATAAATCGTCCGCCTGCACGACCATAATCAGATAGATCTGTAAACGCGTACTTTTTAGGTAGTTTAGACATGAGAACCTGTATTAGGTTCTACGGTAAACTGGTCTTTGTGATTGCGTATATACGCAGCAAGTAAATCTGCTACAGGCTCGCCGCTCGCAAATAGTTTTTTAAATAGAGAATCCCAAAACTCAAACGTTGACTCGTGCATCTGATCTATAACCTGAGCGCGTCGTGACGGGTTTTTAGGCACCTTATGATCTGGAAATCTACTTATAGCCTGTTCTAAGAGTAGAACGGTTTTAGTAGCACCAATAGCTCGGTACGCTTCAAGAATTTCATGAGCAAACTGGCCTGAGTTAATAAAGAAGGATTCAAAGTTGCCGGTGTGTAGAGCAGCTTCAAACACATCAAGATAGATAAAGGTTTTTTCTGCTGTGCTGAGGTGATCAAACTGATCGCGTTCCTTAATTTTAGGTGTAATGATTTCACCTACGGCAAGAATTAGTGCCTGATTGTCCTCTAGGGAAAGAACTTGATTTAAATTTTGCATTCTGAATAATAACTAGAACTTTTAAGTAAAAAGTTCGTTGAGCCCGGGACGACACCTGTGCTCTTCAAGCTACAAAGATAAATCAAAAAGAGAATACTATTTAATTTCGTTTTACGAGCGCATAAAAATCTCCGTCAAGCGGAAGATAACCCTGGTCATAGACAAAATAATATATAGTGCCCGCTTTAGTCGTATAAATACTCGTGAACAGATCAAAATCAAAACCTGCTTGAAGTAGTTTAGCCTTTGTGGTTTTAGTTTTATCGTCTGGATTCAACGCTTCTAAGATGCGGTAATTTTTACGCAACTTATTATTTGTGTTGCGCAATAGATTTTTACTGTCTGTATTCAGTTTATTGTTTGCGGTATTTCTACAGGCATCACTACAGTACTTTTTATCTGCTCTTCCTATAATTTTATCACCACACTCCGGACAGGTCTTTTGCATATTTTTTAAGTCTTTTACTAAAATAAGACTTTTTTAGGAGTTGATTGCCAGTTTAATATGAGCTAGATGATGTTTGCAATGCCATTCGTACATACTAAGTACGGCAGCTAGCGTAAAGCGTTCGCCATGTTCGGGGTGAATATATTCTTTTGTAAAATCATTAAGTGTTAACGAGTTGAGCAGTACTTCCCAGCGGTAATGCACACCTTTTATAATTTGTAAAGATATAGATGGGTCAACTTTATGGGTGTCTGGTAGTTCTGCCCAGAGATTTTCAAAATACGGTTTAATTGTAGGGCAATCTTCAGTAAGCGCCAGTTTAAATCTTATAAAAGCGTTCATGTGACTGTCTGCACAGTGATGTACGAGTTGATTAATACTCCAACCTCCCGGGCGATAGGTTTTAGTTAAATCAAACGGTGAACAACTACTAATTAACTGTTCCACTTCCGAAGGAAAATTAGCGATCTGTTTTATGCTTGTTTGCAATTGTGTATCACTAATAAACTGCGGTCTTTGAAATTTACCTATAGGATATTGAAGTGTTTCTAAATCATTCATGGTATCACAATTAAACAGGAATTAAATTAGCGTTTAAAAACTAAAGCTTTACCGTAATTGTTTTCTTCTCCTGAAGCAAAAATCATTAAGTTTTCTTCAAGCTCTACGAGCTGTAAACTAAAGAAAACTGATTTGGTTACTTCTCCCAGTTCGGCATTTTTTGCAATAGTAATAAATACAGAGCCTGTTTCTTCATAAAACGTATAAGAGACATTTGTAAGTTCGGTTTGTGTAGCATTTGCAAAACAATTTTCTTCACCAGAAATAACAGTTATTTGTCCGTCATTTGCTGTAAAACTAAATTGCTCATCGGTATAACACGTATTGTCTTTATTCAATGTTTTTGAATTGTACTGATCATAATACCCCTCAAGAATCCAATCTTTTGAATCGTTATTATGAATGATCTGTAGGTCTGCTGTAGTATATGAATTTCTATAATTACTTGTGTTATCATCATTTGAACACGAGGTAAACGATAGGACAATGAGCAGAAGCGTTAAGAACAGATAATTGTTAGATTTTGTCAAGGTGATTAAATTTTAAAATTGTGATTTGATTGACTGTTTTAAAATTTAAATATAAAATTTATTGACTTTGTAAGAACCTGTTTTGAAATATTAAACCCAAAAAAACAGTAAACTGAAATTGAGATTTTTCTTTATTATCTAGTAAATACTATTCGAGATGTTTTACAAAATCAATAAAATAGTCTAAATCTGTTTTATTTGTAGCGATGCCTACCGAAATTCGGGTTGCACCTCTTAATTTTTGTAATGTATTTATCATCTCATTGTAATTGCCGGTGTGTCTGGTGTTAAAATAACTGTCTAATTCTTCTGCGGAAAGATTATTATTAATCTCATCAATCCCGGGATTGCAGAAGCAGCCGGTGCGTAATGAAATATTTTTTGCGTTGGCTTGCTTTTCAATGGGTTCAAAGGGAATTACTTTATTGCGAGAATCAAAAAAAGACATAATTAACGTTCCGCCAGTATCTGAACGGTCACAGGGTCCAAAAAGTTTTACTTTGCGCACTTCATTATTGTGTTTTAAGGCACTTAATTTTTCGCATAGGTAGTGAGTTAATGATTGGACCCGCGCATTTATATGGTCTATACCTATCTCATTAATATACTCAAGTCCGGTTTTTAAAGCAGGAATGTCTAAGTAATTAAGCGTTCCGTTTTCAAAGCGTTCGTGATTATTTATAAGAAAATGATGAGGTGCCATCACCGAAGCCAAAGTAACTGTACCCCCTGCAAACCAGGGTTTTTTCAACTTATTAAATTTTGATTTTTTTACTAAAAGACATCCAAGACCTGTAGGGTATCCAAAAATTTTATAAAATGACATAGTAACAAAATCAGGCTTTATTTTACTTAAATCTAACTGCGAAGTGGGGACATATGCTGCGGCATCAAGCAATACATCCCATCCTAGCTGCTGTGCGTACGTAACCCAGTTTAAATCGTGTTGTACTCCAGATACATTAGATTGTGCCGGGTAAGCAAAGAGTTTATTTGATGCTGACTTATTTTTATGCAATGCTTCCTTTAAACGGTCTTCATCTACACGTAGATTTTCAAATTTTAAAGGAACATAATTAAAATTTCCGCCTTTATTACGGCAGTATTCTCGAATGCCATTAACTGAATTGTGATTGTCTGAAAACAGCAAATACTCACTGGTTGCAGTAAATGGGTAACACTCTCCAACAATTTTTAAAGCGCCTGAAGCATTTTGTGTAAATATGCAATGATAGTCGTGGGCGTTAAAATAGTCTAAAATAGAGTTTCGGGTTTCCTCCACTAAGTAGGTAGCATGTTTTGATGTGGGATTTGACGAGTGTGGGTTACCAAAAGTGTGCGCTTTCAAATAGTTAAGATGCTTTAAAATTTGGGATTCGCTGTAGAGATTACCCCCTGTATAATCTAAATATACGTGATTGTCTTTATCTAGTCTGCTGTATTCTTTTTGTCTTAACGTGTTAAAAAATGAGTCGTTATAGAGTGCAGGTGTTTTAGGTCTTTTCGGTTTAAATAATGTTGCAATCATATTTTAGTCTTTAAGTCGGTTCTCTGTTGCGTTTGCTCATATATTATTTAATATCAAGCGATAATGCCAAGATTAGAAGATTATGACTCAATCGCAAGGGGTATTTTCTCCTTTGGTTACAGGGATTTAAACTTGAATTTATTAGAATGCCATCCTACAGAAAGAACTGAAAACAAACACTTGTAAACGTTTACAATCGACTATAAACGTAAGTAACTGGTTAATAACCGAATATTTTTTGAGTGCTGATTCATCTTTGCCCTGTCAATTAGTTGCAGCAATTGTAATGAAAGACAAAAAAACTTCCGCCTTTGCGGAAGTATAATTAACTGTTTAACGCAAAAACAAAAATCATGAGCACATTAAGAAACAAAGTACAGTTGATCGGAAATTTAGGTAATGATCCTGAGATTGTAAATTTAGAATCGGGTAAGAAACTGGCAAAATTCAGTATCGCAACTAATGAAAACTACAAGAATAACAAAGGTGAGCGTATTACAGATACGCAATGGCATAATGTAGTGGCCTGGGGAAAAACAGCCGAGCTGGTTGAAAATTACGTTACTAAAGGAAAAGAAATCGCCATTGAAGGGAAGCTTACTTCCAGATCGTATGAGACTAAGCAAGGAGAAAAACGCTACATCACAGAGATTGTATGTGATGAATTATTACTTTTAAGCAAATAAAAGATCTTTTTAAACAAATAGATTATTGACCTAAAAGCCTTCAAGTGTATTTAATTTAGATACAATTGGAGGCTTTTTTTAATGAGTCATTAAATCGAAATATTTCTAAAAATCCAAAATGATACAACTAATCCCAGAATAAACCATATTGCTGTAATGCCATAAAGCTTATTTCTTAATTGTAACAATTTTGGGCTAAGCGATTTTTTATAGTCTAAAAACATACCAAGACTTACGTAAGGTATTGCTATGACCAGCATTGCATTTTGTTTAATTGCACTAACTAAATGCCCGTTTAAAATATGGTGAATGGCTCGCTGTGAACCACAACCGGGACATTGTAAACCTGTAATAGATAAAAAAGGACACTTCGGAAAAAAAGAATGCACTTCCGGGTTATAGGTCTTATAAAAAATAAGCAATCCTATACCCAAAAGTGCAAAGCCTAGATAGTAGGGTTTCTTAGAATTGACTTCCGGCAAAACTCAATACCATTATAATTCCATAAATAATTCCTCCACCTAAAGCAACAGCTACACTCACAATTGTCCATTTTTTAGCATTTGCAGAGGCTTTTCTCGCACCTTCATAATTACCCGCATTAAATTGTGATTCAACTTTTCAGCATTTACAATCCCTGCAATACCAAAAGGTAGACAGCATAATATTGTAGCAAGTATAGATTCTACGAGCCAGGTTTTGGGAGGTTGCTGATCATTAAATGTGTTCATTTGTCTATTTTGATTGATTAGTAGTGAACTAAATTAAGAATTATATTAAAATAGAATAGCTTTTTTTGTTCTCAAAGATTAATATAAATAGTTCAGATTAGTTATTTCAACACATTTTCCATTAATTCTTCTACCACTTCAGGATTTAAAAGTGTACTCGTGTCCCCCATATTTGAAGTGTCATTTGAAGCTATTTTACGTAAAATACGGCGCATAATTTTCCCGCTTCGGGTTTTAGGTAAACCGCTTGTAAATTGAATTTTATCAAGTTTTGCGATAGGTCCTATTCGGTCTGAAATAAGCTGATTTATTTCTTTTCTTAAATTATTCTGATTACGGGTTTCACCGGTTTCTTTCAAAATAACATAACCGTAAAGTGCGCTGCCTTTAATATCGTGCGGGTATCCTACAATTGCACTTTCTGCCACAGCCGGGTGCTCGTTAATCGCATCTTCTATAGGAGCTGTTCCCAGATTGTGACCACTTACAATCACGACATCATCAACTCTACCGGTTATTCTGTAATAGCCTACACTATCGCGCAATGCACCATCTCCGGTAAAATACATATTCTTATAAGCAGAGAAATACGTTTCTTTATAGCGATCGTGATTATTCCAGATGGTACGCGCCATAGAAGGCCACGGAAATTTAATACACAAGCGACCATCAACTTGATTTCCTTTAATTTCTTTTCCTTCTTCATCCATCAGCGCAGGCTGAATTCCGGGTAATGGAAGCGTTGCAAAAGTAGGTATCGCAGGAGTAGAATAGGGGATGGGTGAGATCATAATACCGCCGGTTTCGGTTTGCCACCAGGTATCAACAATAGGACATTTTTTCTTTCCTACATTCTCATCATACCAGTGCCAGGCCTCTTCATTAATAGGCTCACCTACTGTCCCTAAAATTTTAAGCGATGATAAATCATACTTCTCAACATACTCGATTTTCTCTTTGGCTAAGGCACGTATTGCTGTGGGTGCCGTATAAAACTGCGTAACTTTATGTTTTTCTACAATCTCCCAAAATCGCCCATAATCAGGATAACTGGGTACACCTTCAAACATAACTGTAGTAGCTCCATTTGCCAGCGGACCATACACAATATAGCTGTGACCGGTGATCCACCCTATATCTGCTGTACACCAATACACATCATCATCTCTATATTGAAATACATTTTTAAACGTAAATGCCGTATAAACCATATAACCAGCTGTGGTGTGTACCATACCTTTAGGCGTGCCGGTAGAACCAGAAGTGTATAAGATAAACAGCGGATCTTCGGCATCCATAATTTCAGGCTCACAAATAGATTCTGCTGCATCTAATAACGGCTGAAGCCACGCATCTCTGTCGTTTACCATAGGGATATCGGTCTGAATACGCTTTACGACTAATACATTTTTTATACAATCACATTGCTCAAGGGCCGCATCTACGATCCCTTTTAAATCTATTTTTTTGTTTCCGCGGAAAGACCCGTCGCTGGTGATGAGCATTTTACATGAAGAATCATTAATGCGTGAAGCCAGAGCTGTAGAAGAAAATCCGGCAAAAACCACAGAATGAATGGCTCCTATACGTGCACACGCAAGAACTGAAACAGCCAGTTCTGGTATCATAGGTAGGTAAATACATACCCGGTCACCTTTTTGAACTCCTTTAGACTTAAGCACATTTGCCATTTTACAAACCCGCTCATGTAGCTCGTTATAGGTTATGTGTTGCGCTTCTTCAGAAGCATCGTTAGGTTCAAAAAGAATTGCTGTTTTGTTACCGTGCGTTCTTAAGTGTCGGTCTATACAGTTTTCGGTAATGTTTAATTTTGCACCTTCAAACCATTTAAATTCGGGTTTTTCAAAATCATAACTAAGAACTTCATCCCAGCGTTTGTGCCACATAAAATGTTCTTCAGCTATTTCTTCCCAATAACTCTCTGGGTTGCGCACAGATTTACGATATACTTGAAAATACTCTTCTAAATGTTTTATATGATAATTACTCATCTGGTCTTTTTAGTGTAGTTATAACGCTTAAAATTACTAAATCGTTGTCGATTTGAGGAGAACAATACTATACTGTTGTGTATTTTATAACAGTGTTTTTTCAATTTAACTATTGAAAAAAAAATCTATTTCTTGCGAAAGCCAATATGCTACACGTACATAGTAAATTAAATATATTGTATTTCAGAATTTAAGTTTAGCCTTATACAGCCTCATTTACTTCTATCCAATATCCATCTATATCCTGAAAATATACCTGCCGTATTCCGTCATTGCGTATATAATCTTTAGTAGGCGTATCCCTCCAGTCTGAATAGGTAATCGCTAAGTTATCTAAGTGTTCTATAAACAAACCTACATCTGCGGTTGATAGTGCAAAATGAACAGCTTTATTGGTTTTTATTTCAGCATCAGGTCTCGGGATTAGATGCAGTTGTTTGCCTTCGCCCAGCGATAGCCAACGGGTAGCAGAAGTTGAAGCGGTATTTTCTATTTCTTCAAGCTGAAATACCTTTTGATAGAAAACTATAGATGCATCAACATCTTTGACTGAAAGCGCAATATGATTAAATATAAAAGTGGGCATGTGGTAGGGTTTAAGGCTTAAAGGTCTTCATAATATTTAAAATCCTATAATTCTCAAAACTTTAATTAAATCATAAACTTCTAATATCTCATATTTAATGCTCCTGTGCTTCCCCGGCACCGCTGGGGATTCTAATGTTCTCAACGATTTCCTGTACATCTTCAGGCGGGGCAGGAGTTATTCGTGAGACCACCACGGCGATCACCACATTTACAAACATCGCTATCGTACCAAAACCTTCAGGCGATGTGCCAAACCACCAGTCTGCTTCTGGTAAGGGTTCTAAAACGCCTATAAGTCCGGTTTTGTAGCGTATCATATAAAACAACATCAAGATAATACCTACTACCATTCCGGAAACAGCCCCTTCTTTATTCATACGTTTATCAAAAATCCCTAAAATAATTGCAGGGAAAAATGAAGCCGCAGCAAGCCCAAAAGCCAATGCGACAACTGCCGCAACAAATCCCGGGGGGTAAATACCAAAAATCCCCGCAACCAGAATTGCAAAAAATATGCTTATGCGTGCTGCTAATAATTCACCTTTATCAGAAATGTTAGGTCTTAATTGTTTCTTTATCAAATCGTGAGAAACTGAAGTAGAGATTACCAGCAGTAAGCCCGCAGCGGTAGATAGTGCAGCAGCAAGGCTTCCTGCAGCCACTAAAGCGATTACCCAGGCCGGTAGTTGTGCAATTTCGGGATTGGCAAGAACCATAATGTCTCGATCTACATACAATTCGTTTGTTTCGGTAGTTGCATTACTTACTAAGCGTTCGCCAGATTTACCACGTTCTTCAGTAAATTCGGGTTTACCGGAAACAGCTTCCCCATTTACATACTGTATTTTACCATCTCCATTTTTATCACTCCACGCGATAAGACCTGTATTTTCCCAGTTTTTAAACCACGGCGGAAGGTTTGCATACGCTTTTTCACTAACGGTCTCGATGAGGTTGGTGCGTGCAAAAACCGATACTGCTGGAGCCGTAGTGTACAAAATAGCAATTAGCAACAGCGCATAACCCGCAGATTTACGGGCATCCTTTACTTTAGGAACCGTAAAAAATCGAACAATAACGTGAGGAAGACCTGCAGTACCGGCCATTAAAGCTAGTGTAATTGCAAAAACATCCCAGGTTGATTTTGTTCCTTCGGTATATTCTTTAAAGCCCAGCTGGGTATGCAACGTATCTAATTTCTCTAATAAATAGGTGCCATCTTCTACGCGACCACCCATCCCAATTTGCGGGATAATATTCCCCGTCATTTGTATCGAAATAAAAATTGCCGGAACCATAAATGCGAAGATCAACACACAATATTGAGCTACTTGTGTGTACGTGATACCTTTCATTCCGCCTAAAAAAGCAAAAACGAGCACTACCGCCATACCTATAAGCACCCCGGTAGTAATCTCTACCTGAAGAAACTGAGAAAAAACAATACCTACACCACGCATTTGCCCGGCTACGTATGTAAATGATACAATGAGTGCACAAATCACGGCTACGGTTCTGGCAGTGTTGGAGTAGTAGCGATCACCTATAAAATCAGGTACGGTGAATTTACCAAACTTACGCAGGTATGGAGCAAGCAGTAACGCGAGTAGCACATAACCACCGGTCCAACCCATAAGATAAACAGAGCCGTCATAACCTGCAAAAGAGATGATTCCTGCCATCGAGATAAATGAAGCAGCACTCATCCAGTCTGCGGCTGTGGCCATCCCATTTGCAAGAGGAGATACGCCGCCACCAGCAACATAAAATTCTTTAGTTGATCCTGCGCGTGCCCAGATTGCAATTCCAAAATAAATAGCAAAGGTCACCCCCACTAAAATCCAAGTCCATAATTGAACACTCATAGTTGATATTTAAAATTGAAAAGAACTCATTATTCGTTATAGCCGTATTTTTTATCTAGCTTATTCATAAGCCACACGTATACGAAGATGAGTATGACAAAGACATAAATGCTTCCTTGCTGTGCAAACCAGAAACCTAATTTAAAACCGCCCAGACTATATCGATTGAGAAAATCTTTGAAAAGAATCCCACAGCCAAACGAAACTGCAAACCAAATTATGAGTAATAGGGTGAGATATTTTATGTTCTC
This sequence comes from Leeuwenhoekiella sp. NPDC079379, assembly GCF_044542075.1. Lineage (NCBI taxonomy): Bacteria > Pseudomonadati > Bacteroidota > Flavobacteriia > Flavobacteriales > Flavobacteriaceae > Leeuwenhoekiella > Leeuwenhoekiella sp. NPDC079379. Next base: position 87,445 of record NZ_JBITTU010000008.1, on the reverse strand, counting down.
ACGCCAGTATTTACGTGCCTTTTCGGGAATAGCCATTTTTGTAATTGTGTTAATAGTTTACTAATATAATTCTTTAATTAGAAGTGTGCTACCTGCACTTACCTGTTTATGAGTAAAATATAGGCATAAAAAAACCCGATACATTAGCATCGGGTTCTTCTCACTTTATTTACTTAACTAAATTATATAGTAACCTTAACATCTGCTGTTACTCGAACGGTAAATGTTACAGGAGCATCAGATACTGTTCCTGATGCTGAAAGTGTTGCTGTAGCACCGCTTTTTAAATCTGCTTCAAAAGCATCAACTAGAGATTGATTTACATCTATGTTATAAATCGTACCAGCTGCCGCTGCCTCGGTTAAGTTTACAGAATCACTATCTGATGCCTCAAACCAGGGGTAGGTACTACTTGAAGCAGTAAACATTCCTGTAGCAACTACATTTTCGGTACCGCTTACACTTATGATTTGATAAGTAAGTTTTGTAATTTGTAGATCATCTAACTTATCTAGGTTATCTCTTACATCTTGGTCATCAATACTAATTGTAGTAGATTTTGAAAAGGTTTCTCCTTCAGAAACTGTAATCACTATATTTTCAGTAATTGTGGTGTCTACATCAATATTGATCAATTCATCCACCGCATCACACGAAGTAAATGTAGCAGCAAAAATAAAAAGGGCAAAAAAGGTTTTAATTGTTTTCATAATTCATTTGTTAAATAGTTTAACAAAAATAAAACTAATTAAATAGGAATCAAGGTTTTACTTTAAAATAGGGGGAAAACACCTGCGATTTTAGTTATTCGCATAAAAACCAGTCGTTTGTATAAGAAATCTAATAATAAAGCTCTTGTGCTAATCTATACGTATTTGCGTGAGCCTCAATAATGGTTTTAATCTGGGGAGAATATCCACCGCCCATACTTACCTGTACAGGAATTTCGCTTTCACGGAAACAAGACAATGCAAAACGATCCCGCTCTTTGCAGCCTTCAACAGTGCAAGACAATCGACCTAGCTTATCGGTTTCTAAAATATCAATTCCGCTGAGGTAAAAGATAAAATCTGGGTTTACCTGCTTAATGAGTTTGGGTAAAGTTTCTTTCAACTTAGCTAAATAGAAGTCATCGCCGCTCTTATCAGGTATAGCAATATCAAGATCTGAAACTTCTTTTTTAAACGGATAGTTACCCGCACCGTGCATACTAAAGGTAAACACCGAATTGTCTCCCTTAAAAATTTCTGCGGTGCCATTGCCCTGATGCACATCCAGATCTACAATAAGAATCTTTTGAGCCAACCCCTTTGTCTGAAGGTAGCGCGCTCCAATCGCTTGATCATTAAACAAACAAAAGGCTTCGCCGTGATCACTATAAGCGTGGTGGGTACCACCGGCGATGTTAAAACTGACGCCATTTTCCAACGCATAATGACAACCTAAAATAGTACCCTGAGCGATTATTTGTTCGCGGTCTACTAACTCCTGAGACAGCGGGAAACCAATTTTTCGGACAGCTCTTCGATCTATATTTAGAGCTTTTAGGTTTGTAACGTAGTCATTTGTATGTACTGCACGTATATATTTTTCCTCGGGGAAATCAGGTTCATAGAAATTAGCTTCGGTGCAGGTGCCTTCGTGCAAAAGTTGCTTTGGAAGCAAATCATATTTTTCCATCGGGAAGCGGTGTCCTTCTGGCAATGGGTGTTTGTAAATGGGATGGTATGCGATTTTAAGCATTGAGCTTGTGCAATTTGAGTTGAATACGCTTTCGCTTGATATCTACCTCGAGGACTTTTACTACCACATGTTCCTGTAAGGTTACGTGTGCATTTACATCATTTACAAAGCCATCGGCGAGATTTGAGATGTGAATCAAACCACTTTCTTTAATCCCAATATCTACAAAAGCACCAAAATTAGTCACGTTATTCACAATCCCCGGAAGCAATTTGCCAACTTCCAGATCTTCAATTTTACGTATATTTTGATTAAAAGTAAATGCCTTTGCTGGTTCACGTGGGTCGAGTCCGGGTTTTTCAAGTTCGTCCAAAATGTCTTTTAGCGTAGGTAAGCCCACCTCATCGGTCACGTAATCTTCGAGGCTTATTTCTTTTAAAATGGTTTTATTTCCAACAAGATTTTCTACGGAAACCTTGAGTTTTTTAGCCATTTTCTCGACCAAATCGTAACGTTCTGGATGTACAGCAGAATCATCGAGCGGGTTCTTGCCATCTTTTATTCGTAAAAAGCCACCGGCTTGTTCATAAGCTTTAGCACCCAATCTCGGAACTTTCAAAATTTCTTTCCGCGATGTGAATGCTCCTTTTTCATCTCTATAGGCAACAATATTTTCAGCCAGTTTAGGGCCTATTCCCGAAACATAACTCAATAACGGAACACTTGCCGTATTTATATTTACGCCCACGGTATTTACGCAACTTTCTACAACGCGGTCGAGCTCGCTTTTTAGTTTTGATTGATCAACATCGTGCTGATACTGTCCTACGCCAATAGATTTTGCATCGATTTTTACTAACTCAGCAAGCGGATCTGCCAGGCGACGACCTATAGAAACTGCGCCACGTACCGTCACGTCATAATTAGGAAATTCATCACGGGCGATTTTAGATGCTGAATAAATAGAAGCGCCGGCTTCACTCACTACAAAAACATCTATATTTCTATTGAATTGCATGCTTTTTATAAATTGTTCGGTTTCCCGACTAGCAGTTCCATTACCTATAGCAATCGCTTCAATCTTGTGTGCGTCGACCAGAAAACTTATTTTACGCATTGCGCCTTTTGTATCGTTTTTAGGAGGATGCGGATAAATGGTTTCGTTGTGTTGCAATCCGCCATTTTCATCAAGGCAAACTACTTTGCATCCCGTTCTAAAACCAGGATCGAGTGCGAGAATACGTTTTTCGCCCAGTGGCGAACCTAATAGCAGCTGGCGTAAATTTTTTGCAAAAACTAAAATTGCTTCATTGTCTGCCATCTCTTTTGCAGCACTTAAAGACTCATTACTCAATGCCGGAAATAGCAAACGCTTGTAAGAATCTGCAATTGCCATTTGAATCTGCTCTGCACTGGCATTATTAGATTTTATAATGCGATTCTCGATATTCTGCAAGGCTTTATCATCATCAATATCTATCTTCAATCGTATAAAACCCTCATCAGCAGCGCGCATTAACGCTAAAAACCGATGTGAAGGAATACGCGCTAATGACTCGTCCCACTCAAAATAATCTTTGTATTTCTGTGCTTTTTCTTCGTCTTTTTTAGACTTGACAACTTTAGTGGTAATCTGCGCGTGACGCTCTAATTGATTACGTAAATAATTACGAATGTCCGCACGTTCATTTACCCATTCCGCAATAATGTGGCGGGCACCTTCCAGCGCATCATCTGTTGAGCTAATCGTATCGTTTTGGAACGTCACAGCAGCAGCTTCCAGATCACGGGTATTTTGCGCCATTATGATTTTTGCAAGTGGCTCCAGACCATTCTCACGTGCCGTGTCTGCTTTAGTTTTTCGGGTTTTTTTATAGGGTAAATAAATATCCTCAAGTGCAATTAAATCACTGGTGTTGCTAATTTGCTTTTTGAGTTCTAGGGTTAAAACCTCCTGCTCCTTAAGTGATTTTAATATGGCAGCTTTTCGTTTTTCTAAAGCCTCAAATTGCTCTTTAAATGTTACAATTTCACCTATTTGAACCTCATCAAGATTCCCGGTACGTTCTTTTCGGTAACGAGAAATAAACGGAATAGTAGCATCTTCATCAAGTAACTGCAAGGTGTTTTTAATGCTACTTTCCGGAAGATTAGTTTGAGATAGGAGGTAGGAGAGGATTGCGGACATTTAGATTGTTTATTATGTAAATGCACCTCGACTGCGCTCGATGTGACACAAATGTAAATTATGAAGTAGTAATGTCATGTCGAGCGCAGTCGAGACACTACTCTGGTTTATACTTATAATGGGTTGCATTTCTACATTCGGCCAGAATTTGCAATAAATTATGATCTCCATTAATTAATGCAGTTTTCTTTTTAGCGCTCCACTTTTTAATTTTTTTTTCAAAAAGTATAGCTTGATTGACATCACTAAAATCTTGCGAAAAAACCAAGTTTAAAGGTCTTCTTTTAAATGTATAGCTCTCAGTATTCAGTCCAGAATTATGTTGATTTATACGGGATTCTAAATTATTAGTCAACCCAGTATAATAAGAGCCATCTGAACATTTTAATATATAAACAAAATACGTTTTCATATTTAAAATTTTAGATGACATCTCGACTGCGCTCGATGTGACACAAGATCAAAATTAAGTTTAAAATGATTTTTAAGGTCGAGCGCAGTTAGTACTCTAACTTATAACCCCACCATTTTTAACACCAGCAGTATCTGGGTTCATAAACACGAGTTTACCTTGTGCATCTTCAGTCATTAAAATCATTCCCTGGCTTTCTACACCACGCAATGCGCGAGGAGCAAGATTAACTAAAACAGTAACTTGTTTCCCTATAATTTCCTCGGGAGTAAAACTCTCTGCAATACCTGAAACAATAGTGCGTACGTCAATACCGGTATCTACTTTTAAAACTAAAAGCTTCTTTGTTTTTGGCATTTTTTCTGCTTCGATAATGGTTCCCACACGCATATCTAGTTTAGTAAAATCATCAAATTCGATGGTTTCTTTTTGTGGTGTTACCGTAGCGTTTTCAGCTTGATTACTCATTTTGGTTGCTTCTAATTTGTCTAATTGTTTTTGAATTTGCTCCTCTTCTATTTTGCTAAAAAGCAGAGCAGCTGCATCGATAGTATGACCTACAGGCAGTAAATCTATTTTTTCGCCTAAACTTGACCAGCTTAAAGGTTGAGGTAACGTCATTAGCGGATCATTACTTTCCATATTAAGCATTTCTTTTAAAGTTTTTGCGGTATGGGGTAAAAAGGGTTCGCTTAATACTGCTAGGCTTGCTGCGATTTGTAGTGCAACATACATCACAGTTTGTGTGCGTTCTGCATCTGTTTTCACCGTTTTCCACGGCTCAGCATCAGCTAAATATTTGTTTCCTAATCGCGCTACATTCATCAATTCATTTTGCGCTTCGCGGAAGCGATAACGCTCAATCGAACTGGCAATCACAGCAGGGTAAGCTTTCATTTCGGCTAAAACACGCTCGTCTTCTTCATTAAAAGCTGCGGGCTGCGGTATTACACCTTCATAATATTTACTCGTTAATACCACCACGCGGTTGATGAAATTTCCAAAAATAGCAACAAGTTCATTATTGTTACGTGCCTGAAAATCATTCCACGTAAAATCATTATCTTTTGTTTCTGGAGCATTTGCAGTTAATGTGTAACGCAAAACGTCTTGCTGTCCCGGAAAATCTTGAAGATACTCATGTAACCACACTGCCCAATTTTTTGAAGTAGAGAGCTTATTACCCTCGAGATTTAGAAATTCGTTTGCAGGTACATTGTCGGGTAAAATATAACTGCCTTCTGCTTTAAGCATGGCAGGGAATATAATGCAATGAAAAACGATATTATCTTTTCCTATAAAATGAACCAGTTTTGTGTCTTCATCTTTCCAGTAAGGTTCCCAATCTTTTCCTTCGCGTGCAGCCCACTCTTTTGTAGATGAGATGTAGCCTATGGGAGCATCAAACCAAACATATAAAACTTTACCTTCTGCGCCCTCTACCGGAACTGGAATTCCCCAATCAAGATCCCGAGTTACAGCACGTGGTCTCAAGCCATCATCAATCCAGGATTTGCATTGCCCGTATACATTAGACTTCCAATCTTTTTTATGATCCTCAAGAATCCACTGTTTTAAGAAGTCTTCATAACGTTCTAAAGGTAAAAACCAGTGTTTGGTTTCTTTCATTACAGGTTTTGCGCCAGATATAGTAGATTTTGGATTTATTAGATCTGTCGCATTAAGAGAAGAGCCACAGCTCTCACATTGATCACCATAAGCCTCTTCATTACCACACTTAGGGCAAGTACCTATTACAAAGCGATCTGCTAGATATTGATTTGCTTCGGCGTCATATAACTGCTCTGTAACTTCTTCTATAAAGTGACCTTTTTGGTAAAGTTTTGTAAAGAATTCTGATGCAGTATTGTGATGTACTTCCGCAGAAGTACGGGAATAATTATCAAAAGAAATTCCAAAATCTTCAAATGAATCTTTGATGATTTTATTGTATTTATCAACAACTTCCTGAGGTGTTATCCCTTCCTTTTTGGCTTTGATACTTATTGCAACACCGTGCTCATCACTACCACATATAAAAGCTACATCTTTGTCTATACCTCGTAAGTAGCGTGTATAAATATCTGCCGGCACATACACGCCTGCTAAGTGTCCTATATGTATAGGGCCGTTTGTATAAGGCAGTGCTGCGGTTATTGTATATCTTTTAGGAGTCATAATAAATATAAAATTTTCAGCGGCAAAGATACCATTTATGGGTTTAATCAAAACCAGTGATAGGAGCACATTTATTAAGTATGTATCTTAGTCGTTTATATCATATATGAAGAAGCAAATTTTTATAATTGTAGGGCTTGTAATCCTTTTAGGTTGTAAAGAAAAGTTAGATTCTAAAGCGGCTTCCCCAACTGTTATTCAAGAAGAGACGGTGCAAGAAAATGTATATACAGTTGAAGAAATATACAGACTAGCTGAAGCCAAATTAATTATAGATACATTCGCTGAAGAAGATCTTTTAGAAACAAAACAGTGGATCGAAGAGGGAAGTATGGAAGTAGTTACCTTGAAAGTCTATCCCAACACTCCCAAAGAGCTTCTAATTAATTATACAGATATCAACAAGACTGCCGTTCACAGTATTGAAGCCTATGCTTACGACAGCCCTTGGAAATCTAAAACCGGAATTTACATGGGAATGCCTTTAAATGAACTAGAAGCATTAAATAAGAAATCACTTCGTTTTTATGGCTATGAATGGGACTATGCAGGTGCAGTAGATTTTGAAAAAGGTGCTCTGGCGAGTGAGATTCTTTTTGTCTATTTAGGGACAGATGGGGATGTAGATATGCCAAAAGAACTTATAGGTAGTGATATTACTATAACTTCTGAGCAAGCAAAACAGCACAATATTGACTTTAAAGTAACGGGACTTATGTATCGTCCTAAAAAATAAGATTTCATGTTAACTCCCCCATATTTAAAAAAAGGTGATCGAGTAGGTATCGTTTGTACAGCGCGCAAAGTAGATCTAGATGATCTGGAGAAAGGTATAGTTTATTTAAAAAATATGGGTCTGGTTCCTGTTTTAGGTAAAACAATAGGTGCTTCTGCAGACCAGTATGGAGGAACAGACAGCGAGCGTGCTGCAGATTTACAAGCTATGCTCGACAATGAAGATGTTAAAGCAGTATGGTGCGCAAAAGGAGGGTACGGCACCGTTCGAATTGTTGACAACATCAATTTTTACAAATTTGTAAAATATCCCAAGTGGATTGTAGGGTATAGCGATGTCACAGTCTTACATTCTCAAGTGCATATGTTAGGTTTTGAAACCATACACGCTGTGATGCCGGTAGGCATATCTAGAAATACTAAAGAAGCTAAAGAAACACTTAGACGGGCTTGGTTTGGGAATTCATTAAATTATAGTATTGATTCTACACGCTATAACAGACCTGGTCAAGGAACGGGGGAACTGGTGGGTGGTAATATCTCAATATTATATTCTTTATGCGGTAGTACATCATCTATTGTAACAGATGGTAAAATTCTATTTATTGAAGACCTGGATGAGTATTTGTATCACGTAGATAGGATGATGGTCAATATAAAGCGTAATAATATGCTGTGTAATTTAAAAGGTCTTATCGTTGGCGGGTTAACCAAGATGCACGATAATTCGGTGCCTTTTGGAAAATCGGCACGGGAGATTGTACTGGATGCGGTTAAAGAATATGATTTTCCGGTTTGTTTTAATTTTCCGGCGGGCCATCTCAAAGATAACAGAGCATTAATCTTCGGTAGAACGGTTACGCTCGATGTTTCTGAAAGCCAAACAAACCTATCGTTTAAAGAAGAAAGTTAATACTATATAACTGCTATGAATCACAACGAACTAGGTAAGTGGGGGGAGCAATTTGCAGCAGAATATTTAGAGAAAAATAATTATGAGATTATTGAGCGTAATTGGTTTTTCGCTAAAGCGGAAATTGATATTATAGCCAAAAAAGACAATGAACTCATTATCGTAGAAGTCAAAACGCGCAACTCAGATTTTTTTGGCGATCCGCAGGATTTTGTAACGCCATCGAAGATAAAATTACTCGTAAAAGCGGCTAACGAATACATTATTGCAAACGATCTGGATATCGAAACCCGTTTTGATATTATTGCTGTTCTTAAAAACAAAACTCAAGAAAAACTAGAGCACTTTGAAAATGCTTTTTATCATTTTTGAAACATAATTATGGCTAATCAGTGGGGTATTCCGGCAGATGTTGAGAAATTAGTTTTAAGCCGTGATAAAAAGTGCGTGTATTGCGGGGTTGATTTTTCAATAAACCATGTCTCAAGAAAGACTAAACCATCTTGGGAGCATATAATTAATAATATTCATCTTTCCTCAGTAGAAAATATTGCGCTATGTTGTATTTCTTGTAATGCGAGCAAAGGAGCTCATAAATTAGAAGAATGGCTTACTGGCAAATATTGTTTATCAAAAAGTATAAACGAGAATACTGTAGCAGAAGTAGTTCAAAATGTCATTAGAGAGAATATTTCAAAAACTTAAAAAGAGAAATCAAACTCGAATTAATCTTTCTCTTTTGAGGTTAGTCTTCTGCAGTTTCTAACCTATTCTGAAACTTGTTCTACTTTCTTCGGCATTAGTGGTTTTAAAACATCTATAGCCTTATCTACTGTAGAAATCCCTTGAGCGGTAAGTAATAAACGCAAGCCTTTGCTGGTTTTCTTCTCTTTTAAGGTCACGCGGTTAGAGTGCGTTTGTACATATTGAAGTACGCGGGAGAACGCAGCACTTTGGTAAAACTTAGATTGCTGGTCTGCAATAAAAAACCCAATAAGTTTTTTATTTTTCATTACTACTTTTTCAAGTCCGTAGTGCGTTGCAACCCATTTAATACGTACCGAATTTAATAAGTCGTCTGCTTGTTTGGGCAACTCACCAAAACGGTCTATCAATCGAGTTTCAAAAGCTGCCAGTTCTTCTTCGGTTTTCAACCCGTTAAGTTCTGTATAGAGATTTAAACGCTCGGTTATATTATTGATGTAGTCATCAGGAAACATTAAGGAGAAATCAGAATCGATGACGGTATCTTTTACGTACTCTTTGTTAGTGTCGTCTGCATTGTCTTCAGCATATAAATCTGCAAACTCATTTTCTTTAAGTTCTTCTATAGCCTCGTTTAAGATTTTCTGGTAGGTATCAAAACCTATCTCGTTCATAAAACCACTTTGTTCACCACCCAGAAGGTCACCGGCACCGCGTATCTCAAGGTCTTTCATTGCGATATTGATACCGCTACCTAAACTTGAAAATTGCTCTAATGCCGTCATACGTTTACGCGCATCTTCGGTCATTGTAGAAAACGGAGGTGTAAGGAAATAGCAAAACGCTTTTTTATTGCTTCGGCCTACACGACCGCGCATTTGATGCAAGTCTGATAGTCCAAAATTATTAGCATTATTGATGAATATCGTATTTGCGTTAGGTACATCAAGACCGCTTTCTACAATGGTGGTAGATACGAGTACATCAAACTCGCCATCCATAAACCTGAGCATAAGTTCTTCAAGTTTCTTTCCATCCATCTGGCCGTGACCTATGCCTACTTTAGCATCGGGCACAAGCCGCTGAATTAAACCGGCAATTTCTTTAATATTTTCAATGCGGTTATGAATGAAGAATACCTGTCCGCCGCGTTGTATTTCATACGATACAGCATCTCGTATGGTATCTTCAGTAAAACGCGCGATATGGGTTTCAATAGGGTAACGGTTAGGCGGTGCTGTGGTGATGGTACTTAAGTCACGGGCCGCCATTAAACTAAACTGTAGCGTACGCGGGATAGGAGTTGCCGTTAATGTTAATGTATCTACATTCTCCTTAATCGTCTTAAGTTTATCTTTTACTGCTACACCAAATTTTTGCTCCTCATCTACAATAAGTAAGCCCAGGTCTTTAAATTTTACATTTTTACTGGTAAGCTGGTGTGTGCCTATAATGATATCAACTCTACCATTTGCAAGACGCTCTAAGGTTTCTCGTTTTTCTTTCGCTGTGCGAAAACGGTTTAAATAATCTACAGTAACCGGTAAATCTTTAAGGCGCTCGCTAAAGGTTTTATGATGCTGAAAAGCAAGAATTGTTGTGGGTACTAAAACCGCAACTTGTTTCCCGTTATCAACCGCTTTAAAGGCTGCGCGTATTGCTACTTCAGTTTTACCAAAACCCACATCACCACAGACCAGACGATCCATAGGTCGGGAGCTTTCCATATCTGCTTTTACCGCTTCGGTGGCGCTGCTTTGATCTGGAGTATCTTCGTAAATAAAGCTCGCTTCTAACTCGTTTTGCAAATAGGTGTCAGGACCAAAGGCAAAGCCTTTTTCGAGTCTTCGTTTTGCGTAAAGTTTAATTAGGTTGAAAGCAATTTCTTTAACCCGTGTTTTTGTCTTCTGTTTTAGTTTTTTCCAGGCGGCACTTCCCAGCTTGTAAATTTGAGGCGGTTTCCCGTCTTTGCCATTGTATTTAGTAACCTTATGAAGCGAATGAATACTCAGGTAGAGCACATCGCGTTCGCCATAAATTAATTTAATGGCTTCCTGCATTTTGCCTTCAACCTCAATTTTTTGAAGTCCGCCAAATTTACCAATACCGTGATCTATGTGTGTGATGTAATCACCTACCTGTAGACTGGTTAAATCTTTAAGCGTGATCGCCTGTTTTTTTGCGTAGCCATCTTTAAGTTTAAACTTGTGATAACGTTCAAAAATCTGGTGATCTGTGTAACAGACAATTTTAAAATCTTCATCTATAAAACCTCGGTATAGCGGTAAAATAATGGTCTCATATTGCTTCACGTCAAGTTTTGCATCATCAAAGATGTCTTTAAAACGCTTTGCCTGTTGCTCGCTACTGCAGCAAATATAATTGGTGTAACCCGCGTCGTTATTTTCATTTAAATTTTGAATAAGCAAGTCAAATTGCTTGTTAAATGCCGGTTGTGGGTGTTGACTAAAGCTAATTTGATTCGCGGATTCCTGTCCCGGTAAATCAGTTCCCACTTTTACTAAGGTAAAATCGAGTAATTGTCTTCGTATGGTTTTTGAATCGCAAAATAAAGCCTCTGGTGCTGTGCGTTTGATCTCACTTTCAAGTTGATCATAGGCTTCCTGAGCCTTTTCAAAATTAGTGTCAATACGAGCCGAAAGTTGTTCTAAATCTTGCGCAAAAACAACGGTCTGATCTGAAATATATTTGAAAAAACTATCGCGTGATTCCTGCAATGCCTTATTTTCCACATTAGGCATCAAGCTTATTTTCTCAATCTTTTTTACTGAAAGTTGTGTCTCTACATCAAAGGTACGTATGCTGTCAACCTCATCGCCAAAAAACTCAATACGGTAAGGCTCATCGTGTGAAAACGAAAAAACATCTATAATACCACCGCGTACAGAAAACTCTCCTGGTTCTGTAACAAAATCAACGCGTCTAAACTTGTATTCAAACAGCATTTCGTTTACAAAATCGAGCGATAGCTTATCATTCAGCTTAACCTTTAGAGTACTTTTATCTAGTTCTTTTCGGGTTACTACTTTTTCAAAAAGCGCATCAGGATAAGTGACAATAAGGGCCGGTTTTTTACGACTGTTGATGCGATTTAAAACTTCGGCTCTAAGTAACACATTAGCATTGTCGGTCTCTTCTATTTGATACGGTCTGCGGTAGCTGCCGGGATAGAAAAGTACATTGCTTTCTTTTACTAATTGCTCTAAATCATTGAGCACATAGGCAGCTTCTTCCTTGTCATTTAAAATGATAAGAAAGGGTTTATCTGCAGTTTTAAAACTTTCTGCAATTAAAATGGAAAGCGACGAACCTATAAGGCCGTTCAATGTAATTCGAGATGAATTTTTTTCGCTACTAGAAATAGCGTCTTGCAGTTTTTGCATTTGCAAAGACTGTAAAAAAGGCTGCGTGATCTTGGTTTTACCCATAAGCCGACAAAGATAGTATCTTCTTGTTTTTTATCATTAATCCGCAGGCGTATTTATCATTATTGTAACATAGTATTAATCTATTTACGCAGGTTAATTATGCATTAGAAAAATCATAACAGGTATTTACAATTTTAATAACAAGTTAGACTTGCAGCAAACAGTATCTTTATAAAAAACTAGATTTATGGCAATTGAGCACTTTGATGTATTTGTAATTGGGACCGGTAACGCAGGAAAACATGTAGCTTATGATGCTGTTGAAGCCGGATTAAAAGTTGCCATTGCAGATAATAGAGAGTTTGGCGGTACCTGTGCAAACCGAGGATGTGATCCTAAAAAAGTTTTAGTAGGAATCACCGAAGTTTTAGAACGTAGCCGTGACTTAAGCGGTAAAGGAATCGATGATTTGCCTAAAGTAAATTGGGGAGACTTAATGAAATTTAAAGAGACCTTTACCAGTGCGGTACCCTTTACAACAGAGCGAAAACTGAAAGATGCAGGAATCAAATTATACCACCAGTCGCCAAAATTTATTGATGAGCAAACCCTTTCTGTGGAAGGTAAAACGGTGACAGCAGATAAAATTGTAATTGCGACGGGAAACATACCACTTGAGTTAAAAATACCGGGAAGAGAATATGCGCATATAAGTGATGACTTTTTAGAGCTCAAAGAATTACCCGAAAGCATGATTTTTATAGGTGCAGGATATATTGGGATGGAGTTTGCGCATATTGCTGCACGTTGCGGGGTAGATGTAACTATCGTAGATGTGAATGACGGTATTCTTTCTAATTTTGATAGCCAGTTGGCGAAATATCTTCAGGAGAATTCTGAGCAAATAGGAATTAATTTTGTCTTTAATGCACGAGCCACCGCTATCGAAAAACTTCGGAAGAACTACCGGGTTACTTTAGATCAGGGAGAAGAGTCTATTGAATTGAAAGCTGAAATGATCTTTAATACTGCAGGTCGTGTGCCGGCAATAGCAGATTTAGAGCTTGAAAATGGAAACGTAGCGTTCAGTAAAAAGGGGATTGAGGTCAATGAGTATTTGCAAAGCACAACAAATGTAAATGTTTATGCTTGTGGAGATGTATCAGACACGAGCACATTAGCACTTACACCTATAGCGCATCAAGAAGCGCGTGTTGTAGCTAAGAATATAGTTAAAGGAGAAAATTATTTGAAGCTAGATGTGCCGCCTACGCCTTCTGTCGTATTTACACAACCACAACTGGCAACTGTAGGTTTTAATGAAAAAGAAGCTAAGGAACAGGGTTATGATATTGTCGTACGGGAAGAAAATGTGCCTACTTGGTACAACTCAAAACGAATGAATCAAAATTGCTATGCCTTTAAAACAATCGTTGATAAAAAAACAGGTTATATTTTAGGAGCACATCTATTAAGTTGGGATGCCGCAGAAACTATAAATATGTTTGTTATGGCAATGTGTGGCAAACTAGATGTAAACACCTTAAAAGGGATGGTTTTTACTTATCCCAGCTGGTCTAATGATATTAAATCTATGATTTAAACCGCTCTTTAAGTTTATTAATAGGGTTTGTTTCCCGATTACGATACGCGTGTAATCCTGAAGAAATAGTAAGTAGAAGAGTTCCTAAAAGTGCAAAATAGGCAACACTTTCTAGGTTGTCTTTATGTCTTATGAATATGGCAAAAAGCGCCCATGCGCCTACCAGTGCAAATTCGCGCATATTGCGCAGGTTAATCATAAGCAGGTTTATAAACACAGCAACAGTAATTAACGTCATCGTAGCGATAATCTGGGTTAACTGACTGCCGGCTAAATCTAATTTTACTAAAAATGCTGAAATATTTGCAATGACTGCAACCGCTACCCAACCGCTGTAAATACAAATAGGCCACCATACAAATGCTATAATTTCTATAGGAGCATCCCAGCGTTCCATATTTGTTTTTAAAACAATTTTAAGCAGACAAAAAAGCATCCCAATTATTATAAATACGGAAAGCCATATGTAATCATATGTAAAAGCAACCACCCATAATGCGTTAAGTACATTTACACTCGTAAACCAGTAACCTGTTTGCTCGATATGCGGAGTATCTTTTTTACTGAAAAATGCGCGTCTAATACCAAATATAGCGTACGCCAATAATCCTATGAAAATAACACCCCAGATTGAAAAAGCGTAACCCGCAGGCGTGAATAGATTGTCATAAAGATTACTCACTTCGCCAATGGTAGTATCATTCCAGCGCTGTGCCTGTGATAAACCATTTATTGTAATAACCAGGATTACCGAAAGTAAATTGAGTATAGCGAGTTTCTTTTTCATAGATTTTGATGTGTGTGAAATCAAATTAATATTCTGAGTCTGATGAATAGATTGAAGTATTTAATCCTTTAGCGCAAGTAATAATTCGCAAGATTTAAAAATAGTATCATTCAATTGCGTAAGAGCAGCTTTCTATTGAACCTGTATTACCTCTTTTTTTGTTACGGCAAAAACAGCATCTCCAGGTTTTGGCTCCAGATAATAGTTTCCGGTAAATGTACCGAAAGCCGGTAAGATCAATTGATTTTCAGTCTTAAAGAAACATGAAAGTTTTAAAACCTGACGGCCTATTCCGCCCAGACGAATTCCCGGATGTATATGTCCGCAAAAATTGAAAAAACCTTCAGTTTCCTCCGGGTGATGCGTAAGTAAAAAAGGTCCGGTTTTAATTTCAGAATATATGGGAACTCCCAGTTTTTCATAGTTGAGCGGAGCAATGATATCATGATTTCCTGCTACTAAAATGATATTTTCTTCTCGGGAGGCAACCCAGTCCTCAAATAAATTCCATTCGGTATTTAAACTACTGTGAAACAGATCTCCCAGAAAGCAGATCCCTTTAGGTTTAAAAGAATCTGCAATGCGTGAAAGTTGTATGAAATTTTCGGCTACTGCCTTAAATGGCACAGCGCTCCCGTGTTTTCTAAAATGAGACACTTTTCCCAGATGTACATCTGCAATAAGAAGCGTCTCTTGTTCTACCCAATAAATACCACCTGCAGGATGTAAAATAAAGGTATTATTAAGTATGGTAATGGTTTGATTCATAGCGCTGCAAATTTCAGTATTTTTAGCCACTTCTTAAACGCAGACGCATAAAAAATGCCGAAGCTAAACTTCGGCATTTTATAATATCTATAATAGTGATGTTATTACATATCGTAATTAAGCATCCAGTTTACACCATACTTATCGCGTACACGAGCGTAATAAGCATTCCAGCTGGTTTCTTGTGGTTTTGCAAGACTTTGTCCTTCAGCAGATAATTTATTAAATAATTCGCTTACTTCATCTTTACTCTCAAGATCAACGCCCAGTTGCACTTGATTACCGTGCTGTAAGGGTGTATCTGGGGAAGCATCATATGCCATCAAATGAATTCCTTTTCCTTTAAGCTCTGCATGCTGCAGTTTATCTCTATAACTTCCAGGAATATCAATATCTTTCCCTTCGTAAGTTTCTTTGTTAATTATATCTCCGCCAAAACAATCTTTATAAAAATTTAAAGCTTCTTGACACTCACCTCTAAAAGTTAAATATGGTTTTACAGTTTTCATAATTTTTGATTTTTTAGTTATTCTAAAATTACAAAGCGAGGCGTGTATTTATGGGCTCTTTCGTGTTATTTTGTTCTTAATCAAAGGCTAAATAATGTTAAGTAGGATAATGCCTTTTTAAAATTTTCAAATCATAAGTGCAGTAGGTCTCCAATTTATGTATAGCTTTACGTTGTAAACTTTAGGGGCGCTGATAACAATATTGGCTGAGATAGTACCCTTTGAACCTGATCTGGTTAGTACCAGCGAAGGGAAAAGTGAAAACTTTCCACAATAGATAGGATCTTTTAAAAAGATTCCATGCTAACGGGTTGTTGCTTTTTGGCGTATGCTACCTTCAGTTTACAGTTTAAAACTATTTTAAATGATCACTGTAAACGTCAACAATCAATCACATTCTTTCGTTAAAGAGCTTTCGCTTTCAGAACTTTTAATTCATCTCAACATCGTGCAAAAAGGCATCGCTGTGGCTGTTAACAACGCCATTGTTACCCAAACTGCATGGAATGAATTTATGCTGAAAGATGGTGCTCTGGTACTTATCGTTAAAGCTACGCAAGGCGGATAGAATTATTGATTTGTGACACGTATAATTCTTAAAACTATCCGTTATGAAGACCGAAAAAATTCCAGAGCAACAAACCATTAGCCGTGCACCTTTTCCTAATTCAGAAAAAGTGTACGTAAGCGGCAGCCTGTACCCAGACCTTAAAGTGCCTATGCGCCAGATTTCTCTGGCACATACGGTAGATAAATTTAATGGTAAGGTTGAAAAAAACGCACCGGTTTTGGTGTATGATACCAGTGGCCCATTTACCGATCCTAATATTGAGATTGATGTAAAAAATGGACTTGATCCCGTACGTAAACAGTGGATTCTAGACCGCAAAGATACCATCCAGTTAGAAGGTCTTTCTTCGGCTTACGGTCGTAAACAGGAAGAAAACCCTGCGCTCGATCATTTGCGCTTTGTACGCAATACAAATCCATTAAAGGCTGAAGCAGGTAAGAATGTAACTCAGATGCATTATGCACGTCAGGGAATTATAACCCCTGAAATGGAGTATATCGCAATTCGCGAAAATCAAAAATTTGCCGAAATACAACATATTACTCCACAGCATCCCGGAAACAGTTATGGGGCGAGTATTCCAAAAGTGATTACCCCAGAATTTGTGCGTGATGAGGTTGCCCGGGGAAGAGCAATAATCCCGGCAAACATCAATCATCCGGAAGCTGAGCCTATGATTATAGGGCGTAATTTTTTAGTAAAAATAAATGCCAATATCGGTAACTCTGCTGTAAGTTCTTCAATTGAAGAAGAGGTAGAAAAAGCAGTGTGGGCGTGCCGCTGGGGAGCAGACACCATAATGGATCTTTCTACAGGAAAAAATATTCATGAAACTCGAGAGTGGATTTTACGCAACTCTCCGGTGCCCATAGGTACAGTTCCTATTTATCAGGCTTTAGAAAAAGTTAATGGTAAAGCCGAAGATTTAACCTGGGAGATTTTTAGAGACACGCTTATCGAGCAGGCAGAGCAGGGAGTAGATTATTTTACGATTCACGCCGGTGTACGTCTTAAGTATGTGCCACATACTGCAAAACGCCTTACTGGTATTGTTTCTCGGGGAGGTTCTATAATGGCAAAATGGTGTCTGTCGCACCATAAAGAGAGTTTTCTATATGAGCATTTTGAGGATATCTGTGAGATTATGAAAGCTTACGATGTTTCTTTCTCTCTAGGAGATGGTTTGCGCCCAGGTTCTATAGCAGATGCTAATGATTATGCGCAGTTTGCCGAGTTAGAAACGTTAGGCGAACTCACAAAAATTGCATGGAAACATGATGTGCAATGTATTATTGAAGGTCCCGGGCACATCCCAATGCATATGATAAAAGAGAATATGGATAAGCAGCTTGAAGTTTGTGGAGAAGCTCCGTTTTATACCTTAGGTCCATTAACTACAGATATTGCTCCGGGCTACGATCACATCACCAGTGGTATAGGTGCGGCAATGATAGGCTGGTACGGTTGTGCGATGTTGTGTTATGTGACGCCTAAAGAGCACCTGGGCTTGCCTAACAAAGAAGATGTAAAAACCGGCGTGATAACTTATAAAATTGCTGCACATGCGGCAGACCTTGCAAAAGGGCATCCGGGAGCGCAACACAGAGACGATGCGATGAGTAAAGCGCGGTTTGAATTTAGATGGGAAGATCAGTTCAATCTGGCGCTTGATCCAGATACGGCTCGTGAATATCACGACGAAACATTGCCGTCTGATAACGCTAAAGTTGCACACTTTTGCTCTATGTGCGGACCTAACTTTTGCTCTATGAAAATTAGTCAGGATGTGCGCAATTACGCTAAAGAAAAGGGTTTAGAGACCGAAGAAGCACTCGAGAAAGGAATGAAGGAAAAGTCTGAAGAGTTTAAAAAACACGGAAGCGAAGTGTATCTGTAAATCATTAAAGATGCTGGTTGTTATTACTGCTGAAACATTTTTTACTGCTGAAATAACCCAAATCAAACAACTTATTGATTTGGGTTTAAAAACAGTTCACGTACGCAAACCACAGGCTTCTTATATTGAATTGAAAAGTTGGTTGCAGCAGTTTGAGCCTCATTATTTAGCGACCATGATGCTACATCAGCATCATAAACTAGCTGAGGAATTTTGCTGTAAGGGAATGCATTTTAAAGAAATGCAGCGCAATACAGAGTCAGAAGCTTTTAGATTTCAATTAGAAAAACTTAAAAAGAAAAGATTTCAGGTAAGTACCTCTTTTCACGAGATAAACGAACTCAATAGTTATTCAGCACTTTTTGATTACTGTTTTTTAAGTCCGGTTTTTACTTCAATTTCAAAAACAGAATATGAAGGAAAACAGTTTGAAGTACATAATATTCCACAACAAATAATCGCTTTGGGCGGAATTACTTCAGAAAAAATAGCAGAAGTAAATCAACGGGGATTTAGCGGAATTGCTGTTTTGGGCGCGATATGGCTTTCTGAAAATCCCGTAGAAGCTTTTATTAAAATAAAAAATGAGTATGAACACATTTATAGATAAAACCCGTGTAAATAAGGAGATTTCTCACTTGCACTATATCTCTCAGGGTGCAGATGGCAAAGCCCATTTAGAACATATAGATCGGGTTTTAAAGGCAGGTTGCAATTGGGTACAGCTGCGAATGAAAAATACAGCTTTTGAAGAGGTTCTTGAGACTGCGCATAAAGCGAAAAAATTATGCGATCAATTCAATGCAAAACTCATTATAAATGATAATGTGAGTATTGTACAAGAGGTAGATGCAGCTGGTGTTCATTTGGGGCAACAGGATATGTCAACCGCAGAAGCGCGAAAGATTTTAGGCGAGTCTAAAGTAATTGGCGGTACTGCAAATACATTGGAGCAGTGTTTAGATCACTTAAAAAATGGGGTAGATTATATTGGTTTAGGACCCTTACGATTTACTTCAACTAAAGAAAAGCTGAGTCCTATTTTAGGAATAGAAGGGTATTCAAGCGTGCTTCAGAAGTATTTAAAAAATCAAAATACAGTACCTATTATCGCTATTGGTGGCATTACCAAAGAAGATTTTGAGGCATTAAAAAGCTGCGGAATACACGGTGTTGCGGTTTCAGGATTACTTACTCAATCACAGAACCTTGAGGAGCCTATTCATCAGGTTTTCCGCCTATGGCGAAAAAATAAAATATTTTAAAAAATGGAAAAATTAAGAATAGCAGATAAAACCTTCAGTTCAAGACTGTTTACAGGAACCGGAAAATTCAGTAGTTCGCAATTGATGCGCGATGCGATTTTAGCTTCAGAAAGTGAGCTGGTGACTGTTGCTTTAAAACGCATAGAAGCAGGAAATACTGAGGATGATATGATAAGCAGTCTTGCTCATGAAACCCTGCATCTCCTTCCCAACACCTCTGGAGTACGCACCGCCAAAGAAGCGGTGTTTGCAGCACAGATGGCTCGGGAAGCTTTACAAACAAACTGGATTAAGGTGGAGATTCATCCAGATCCTAAATATTTGTTACCCGATGCAATTGAAACATTAAAAGCGTGTGAAGAGCTGGTAAAATTAGGTTTTGTGGTGATGCCCTATATTCAGGCAGATCCGGTGTTGTGCAAGCGTCTTGAAGAAGTTGGTGCACAATGTGTGATGCCGCTGGGTTCGCCTATAGGCAGTAACAACGGACTTAAAACACGGGATTTTTTAGAAATCATTATAGCGCAAAGCAATGTGCCGGTTATCATAGATGCGGGTATTGGTAGACCGTCTCACGCAGCAGATGCTATGGAGCTGGGTGCCGATGCCGTTTTAGTAAATACAGCAATTGCTGTTTCTCCAGATCCTGTGAGGATAGCAAGAGCGTTTAAAATGGCTGTCGAAGCCGGTAGAATGGCATATACGGCACGATTTGCACCGCAAGCTACACACGCACAGGCAAGCAGCCCACTAACTCAATTTCTGTATGACTAATTTTAAAGAGCACTTAAACGCACACTCTTGGGATGCCGTTTTAGAATCTATTTTTTTAAAAACAGAACGGGATGTGGAGTTGGCGCTGGCCAGTGCTAAACCCAACCTAGAGGACTTTAAAGCTTTGATTTCGCCTTCGGCAAAACCTTTTTTAGAGCAAATGGCGGCAAAAAGCAAGGCGATTACGCAGAAACGGTTTGGTAATACGATGCAAATGTATGCGCCTTTGTATTTGAGTAATGAATGTCAGAATATTTGTACTTATTGCGGCTTTAGTCTTACAAACAAAATTCCTAGAAAGACTTTAAGTGATGCCGAAATTTTAAAAGAGGCACAGTTTTTAAAAAACAAGGGATTTCAGCATATTTTGCTCGTTACAGGAGAAGCTAATAAAACTGTGGGAGTAGATTATATTTCTAATGCGATACGCTTATTAAAACCGCATTTTGCAAACATTTCTATAGAAATACAGCCGTTAGATCAGGATGAGTACGAGCTTTTAATTAAAGAAGGTTTGTATGCCACATTGGTATATCAGGAAACGTATCACGAGGCAACCTATAAAATACACCATCCCAAAGGAAAAAAATCAAACTTTGATTACCGGTTAGAAACACCAGATAGGTTAGGAAAAGCCGGAATTCATAAAATAGGAATCGGCGCTTTATTTGGACTTGAAGATTGGCGAGCAGATAGTTTTTTTACAGCCTTACATCTCAAATATTTACAAAAAACCTATTGGAAAACTAAGTATTCTATTTCGTTCCCCAGATTGCGTCCTTTTAGTGGCGGTCTCGAACCAAAAGTAGAAATGACAGATCCAGATTTACTTCAGCTTATATGTGCCTATCGCATTCTAGACGAAAATGTAGAGTTGTCAATATCCACACGAGAGCAGGAGAAGTTTAGAAACCATATCGTGCATTTAGGAATCACTTCGATGAGTGCGGAGTCAAAAACAAATCCCGGAGGTTATGTGGTAGAACCGCAGTCTTTGGAGCAGTTTGAAATTTCAGATGAGCGCAGCACCGAGGTTATTGCTCAAATGTTACGCGATAGCGGTCGTGAACCGGTATGGAAAGATTGGGATCAAAACTGGTAAATGATGTTAACTACTAAAGACAAAAAGCGGTATTCAAGACATATTCTACTTGATGAGGTGGGAGAATTAGGGCAGCAAAAACTTAAAAATGCTAAAGTGCTTATAATTGGGTGTGGTGGTTTAGGCTGTCCTGCTTTACAGTATTTAGCAGCTGCCGGGGTAGGGCATTTAGGGATTATAGATGATGATCGTGTTGATTTTAGCAATCTGCAAAGACAGATTTTATTTACAGAAAATCACGTCGGAACATTAAAAGTTGAAGCTGCAAAAGAGGTGTTAAGCAGGCTGAATTCACAATTAACAATTGAGATTTACCCCACACGCTTATCTACGGATAATGCACTCGATTTGTTTGATAAATACGATGTTATTGTTGAAGGTAGCGATAGTTTCAGTACAAAATATCTGGCGAATGATGCTGCAGTACTAACCAACAAGCCACTGGTTTTTGGATCTATTTTTAAGTTTGAAGGGCAGGTTTCTGTGTTTAATTACAAAAGCGGCCCCACTTACCGCTGCCTGTACCCCGAGCCGGTTTCAGAAACAGAAATGCCTACTTGTAGCGAAGTAGGTGTACTGGGTATTTTACCCGGAATTATAGGAATGTTTCAGGCAAATGAAGTGCTTAAGATTATTTTAAATTTAGGGAATGTACTTTCTGGTAAACTTCTTATATACAATAGTATTGAAGCCTCTCAAATACTACTTCCGTTTACAAAAAATGAGGCCATCAAAATATCAGAACTTATTGAACTGAATTTGAGTTGCACGATACCTTCAATTCCTGAAATGGATTATTCGGCATACGCGGAAGCTAAAGAAATGTATTTTTTAGTAGATGTACGGGAGCAGGAAGAACGGGAACACTTCAGTTTAGGTGGAATGCACGTTCCTTTAAAAGAACTATTAGCAAATCCTCAAGTACTCGCAGCGCAGGAAAACCTCGTATTGTATTGCGCTTCCGGGAAACGCAGTGCTGTTGGGGTAAAAGCACTTATAGAATATTTTCCGCTTAAAAAAATAGTCAGTTTAAAAGGAGGAGTTTCAGCTGCAATTTCTGCAAAAAGCTAAATCTTATCTAGATACCTCAGCATATTCTTAATGCGATCCTCGAGTTTTTCACTACTCAGTTTTTCGCGTAGGCGATCTGTGATAATAGGGAAGGAGAACGGCGTTGCTTTCTGGCATTCTTTTACAATTATTTCTTGTTTTTCAATGCGCTCTAAAGCAATACGCAAGCGGCCTTCTTCAAGTTGGTGCTCAAACGTCTCGCGATAGGCCTGCTGAAACAATAAATTTTTTGGCTCATAATCTCTAAACACTTCAAACAACAATTGACTGTTGCTTTGCAGGTGTTTGTTTTTGACTATTTTTCCCGGGAAACCGGTAAAAACCATTCCGCTAATGACCGCAATATCTCTAAATTTCCTGCGTGCCATTTCGGTGCTGTTTAAGCTTTTTTGCAAGTCATCAAATAAAAACTCTGAAGTAAAAAGATCATTATCAAGCACCTGTTGCATATCTATTTTCTGGTCTGATAAGATCTCAAAACCATAATCATTAAAGGCAATGCTAAAGGTTATGGGTGAAAGTAAACTAATGCGATATGCTAGTAAACTGCCCAAAGCTTCGTGTACAAATCGTCCTTCAAACGGATAAAAAATATGGTGATAGCCCTCTCTACTTTTGAAGGTTTCTATAAGAAATTCATCGTTTGTAGGTACGATAGATTCTAGCCGCTGACGTTCAAATATCTCTTTCAAGGCCTGCAATTCGCGGGTTTGTTGTTCAAAAGGTAAGTTTGCAGAGTAGAGTTCTTCCCGCAGCAGTTCGCTCATTTGGGCAGATAGTGTAAGTCTGCCTCCCATCCAACTTACCACGCGGGCTTGTTTTTTAGTTTTTGCTTTTTTTACTAAAACCTGCATTCCTTTTATGCGATAAAGTTCTAGATTTTTACCAGCAAACGTAAATACATCACCCGGTGATAATTTTGAAATAAACCATTCTTCAACACTACCTATAAAACCACCTTTGAGATATTTTACCTGCAGTACGGCATCGCTAACAATAGTTCCTATTTGCAAGCGGTGGCGCATTGCAACGGCTTTGCTGTTTACTTTAAATTTCCCGTCGTCTTCAATTTCAATTTTTTTGTATTCGTCGTACGCTTGTAAAGACTGACTTCCTTTAGTTATAAAATTGAGAATCCAGCGCCATTGGTCTTCGGTCATTGCCTGAAAACAGAAGGTCTGTTTAATTTCTTTCCAGATATCTGCTGGGTAAAATCCATCAGAAACCGCCAAAGTCGTCAAATACTGAATCAACACATCAAAACTTAATAAGTATGGTATGCGATCTTCTACCACTTGATTAATAGCTGCTTTCCCCAATGCCGAAGCTTCGATTAACTCAATCGCGTGTGTAGGTAAGAAGTAGATGACGCTTTGTTTTCCCGGCTGGTGACCACTGCGTCCTGCACGTTGTAAAAAGCGCGCAACGCCTTTAGGTCCGCCTATTTGGATGATGCTTTCTACAGGAGCAAAATCGACACCCAGATCAAGGCTAGAAGTACAAATCACCGCTTTTAGACTCTCATTACGAATGGCTTGTTCAACCCACAATCGGGTTTCTTTATTTATACTTCCGTGATGCATTGCGAGTTCGCCCGCATATTCAGGATGTTTATGCATCAATTTCTGAAACCACAATTCGCATTGTGCTCTTGTATTGGTAAACAATAAAGTTGTTTTGCTGTTATTAATTATAGGCACAACTTCTTCAACCAGATGTAAACCCATGTGACCGCGCCACGGAAATTTTTCCATAGTCTCAGGGATAATGCTTTCTACTTTATACGATTTCCCAAGATTTGCTTTTATTAATACTGAATTATCAAAAGCCTCAGAGTCGGTTCCTAAAAGCACTTCCCGTGCCTGATTGAGATTTCCTATGGTTGCCGAAATTCCCCATACTCTTAATTTAGGAGCAATTGTTTTTAGTCGCGAAAGGCCTAACTCTACCTGAACGCCTCGTTTACTGCCTAAAAGTTCGTGCCACTCATCAATAATTATTGCTGTACAATCTTTAAAAACTTTGTCATAGCCCTTAGATGTCAGTAAAAGCTGTAAGCTTTCAGGAGTAGTAATGAGCAAGTCTGGCATTTTGCGTTTTTGCTTCGCGCGCTCTGCTTGAGGCGTGTCTCCTGTGCGTATGCCAATGGTTAGTTGGGTTTCCAAACCATCAGAAAACCGTTGCGCTGCCTGTGCAATTTCTACAGAAAGTGCCCGGAGTGGTGTAATCCATATTGCTTTTAATCCCGGCTTGTGTTTAGTTTTATAATCAGGGTTATTTTTTATGTAGTCTAAAACAAACCCGGCCCACAAGGCATAGGTTTTCCCGCTTCCTGTAGGCGCGTTTAATAAACCATTTTTACCGGCTAAAAATGCATCCCAACTTTCTTCCTGAAAGGGAAATGGTTTCCAGCCCTGAGATTTGAACCAGGATTTTGCGAGTGTATGTAGTTGTTTATTTGTCATACCAGATTATTCACCTTTTTCAGGCTTCGGAATCAATTGCTTGAGGTCTTCTAAGGTATTAGCATCTTCAATTTTTTTGTCTTTCCGCCAGCGCAGCATACGCGGGAAACGGGTGGCGACGCCGCTTTTGTGTCTCTTTGAAAGCGCAATACCTTCAAAGGCAATCTCAAAAACATGATGAGGGGTCACGCTACGTACGGGTCCAAAACGTTCTAACGTATTTTTTTTAATCCAGGCATCAAGACTGCGAAACTCGGCATCTGTTAATCCCGAATAGGCTTTAGCAAATGTTATAAGTTCTTCTTTATCGTCATCCCAAAGACCGAATGTATAATCTGTAAACAGGTTGCTGCGTCTACCGTGACCGCGCATCGCATAGGTGAGGACAGCATCTATAGTAAGCGGATCGACTTTCCATTTCCACCAGTCGCCTTTTTTACGGCCTACGAGATAGGGCGAGTCTTTTCGTTTAAGCATTAAGCCTTCAGACATCACTTCGCGACTGCGCTCCCGTTCTAGTGCTGCTTCTTCCCAGTTTGAAAACTCAATAGTTTCAGAAAGGTGTAATGGCAATTCTTCAGATTTAGCGTCTGCATAAAGTTTTTCTAAAATTTTACGTCTTTCGGCGAAAGCCATATCACGAATGTCTTTGCCATCCCACTCCAGAATATCGTAAGCTTTAAGAATTACAGGAGTTTTTTTGAGTTGGGCTTTCGTAATATTTTTTCGTCCTATCCGGGTTTGTAAATCATTAAATGTGCCTATTGTATTCTCTTTATAAGGCAGAATCTCTCCGTCTAATACGGTTCCGTTAGGTAATGCTGAAACAAAGGTTTCAAACTCAGGATATTTATCGGTAACCAGTTCTTCCCCGCGACTCCATACAAATAATTCTTCATTACGAATAATTACCTGAGAACGTATTCCATCCCATTTGTGTTCTGCAAACCAATTATTTACATCACCTAAATCTTCGGGTTTATCTTCAATAGCATAGGCGAGGTAAAAGGGGTAGGGTTTACTGAGATAATCTGCTGCATTTTCTTCTAAAATAAGTTCTTGAAAACTAATTTTTTTAGGATCCCAATTTCCCATTAACTTGTAAGCTAAAACGTCAATATCTATACCTGTGGCTTTTGCTAATGCACGAGTCATCAATTTCTGACTTACCCCTATACGGAAGCTTCCGGTAATGAGTTTAGTAAAAACAAAGCGCTCATAATAGTTGAGGTTCGTCCAGTTTTCGTGAAGATATTCTCGTTTTTCTTCATCGGTTTTTTTCTTAAGGGCAATCATTTCTTCAAGAAACTGCGTCAGGCTTTTTTCAGTACTTTCTTCAGAAGCCGGAATTATAAGCGCAATCGTTTCTGCGAGATCGCCTACGATGTGGTAACTCTCTTCAAACAACCATAAGGGAATTTTGGCGAGTTCTGTCGCCCAGGTACGCAATAATGTTGTGTTTACCGGTCGTGGTGGGCGACGGTGTGAAAGTATAGCAATCGTCCACACCTTATCTTTAGGCGAAGCCTGCTGAAAATAGTGAGTAAGTGCATCTACCTTAACATTAGTCTTGTTAGTGCTATCTATTTTTCTGATAAGTTGTGCAAATGCTTTCATATCGCTGTACCTATCCCCGGCCCTTCCAAATAGAAAAAGGCAGCGGAGTAGTTAATTATCTTCTACTTCTTCTTTTTTATTTTCTTCACCGAGTTCACCTTCGTATTGTGTGGCTTCGGTGCGGGCGTCGTAACCTTGTTCCAGTAAAAAGCGCGTAAAAATATCGGTATAACCGTGGGTGCTAATGATTTTTTCTGCGCCAGTGGCTTTTACGCTTTCTAGTAAACCTTGCCAGTCACAATGGTCGCTAAGTACAAAACCTTTATCTATGGCTCTTCTTCTTCGCGCTCCGCGAAAAGTCATCCAACCACTCGCAGATGCGGTAA
The DNA here is from genome assembly GCF_044542075.1 of Leeuwenhoekiella sp. NPDC079379. NCBI lineage: Bacteria > Pseudomonadati > Bacteroidota > Flavobacteriia > Flavobacteriales > Flavobacteriaceae > Leeuwenhoekiella > Leeuwenhoekiella sp. NPDC079379. The sequence continues at coordinate 60,487 of NZ_JBITTU010000008.1, read as the reverse complement.
CGTAGGGAACCATCTTACGTATCCACGTACTGCCGTGTGCGCTGGGCGGAGCAACCACAATATTGCCTATAAAATCTTCTTTTTTGGTCTCTCGGGTTACACGTGTGGTTACCGGCATTGGGGTAAGCGGTCGTATGACTTCGGTCATGTTTTCTATTGCCCCGTGGGTATATATCTTACCAATGTCTGTGTCCAGGTAGCGCAGTAATCGTTGTGCTTTACCCAATGAATATCCAAATATTATAGAGGTCTTCCCTTCGGCTTTATTTTCTGCCCACCAATTGTTAATATCCGTAAATACTTCAGCTTGCGGGCGCCATTTAAATGCCGGAAGTCCAAAGGTACTTTCAGTAATAAATGTGTGGCATTTTATCGACTCATAAGGTACCGCAATGCCATCATCTTCAGTTTTGTAATCGCCAGTAAATACCCATACTTCACCTTTGTGCTCTACCCGTATCTGCGAGCTACCTATAATGTGACCAGCCGGGTGCAGACTAAATTTTACGTTGTTGATCACGAACGTCTCGCCCCATTCTTTGCCAGTTACGTTAATTTCCCCCAGCCGGTGACGTATAATAGGGACATTAGTATGATGCGTAATGTATGCTTTATGGCCATAGCGGCTATGATCTGCATGACCATGGGATATAATGGCTTTATTTACCGGTTTCCAGGGATCAAGATAAACTTTCGCGGCAGCGCAATAAATACCTTTGTCGTTAAACTGTAAGAGTGGTTCTGCGATGATTTCTAGCTTTTTTATTTAAAGTTACAATGCAGACTGAAAAGCTTTTGTGAGATTAAGAAAATATTAGCGTCAACACGTAATTATTGTTAATGGTTATAGGGTTGTTTAAATTATAGGGAATCAAACAGGATTTTTTAAAGTGGAAAATACTGTAGAACATGAAAGAGAATTAGATAACAGGAAAAAGAAGTTTGGAATATACCTGGCAAACTATATTTCTTAAATAATACCGTTGAGATAGGGATAGTAGTAAGCACCGTGTAGTGCGTATAGCCCAGTGCATTTTAGTTTTTTTATGCTAAAAATGTAATCTCTCAAATAATTGCTTTTATATTTTAATAAGATTACATATTAATTATCTTTGAGCTCTTAAAAATACAACCATGTCTTTTACAGATTTATTTGATAGCGGAGAACACAGACGCAACCTGGGTCATTTTGCAGCAATTGCAAATATGGCTACGGTTGATGGTGAACTTAACGCAGAAGAAACAAAACTTTTGAAGCGTTTTGCAGTTAAACTAGATATTGACGAGAGTGAATATGTTGATATCGTTGAAAATGCACGTAAATACCCTATTAATCCTCCTAATACTTCAGAAAAACGATTAGAGCGTTTACACGATTTATTTAAGATGATATTTATTGATCACGAGATTGATGATCACGAGCGTTTTTTAATTGAGAAATATGCGATAGGTCTGGGTTTCAGTGCAGAAAAAGCAAAAAGTTTAATAGAGCGATCTATCGAGATTTTTCAAGGTGGTGTAGATTTTGAAGATTATATTTATCTTTTAAACAAGAGATAACCGTTTATTAAAATATATATTTCAGGCCCGTTACAACTTGTTGTAGCGGGTTTTTTATTTAGTTAAAATCAACAAATAATTTAAATGCATAGATATTCCTGTAATTTTGTTCTTTTTTTTTAAATGTATCTTTATCTAGAAAATCTCATTTTATGAATGCAAACATACGCATAGCAGAATCTAACGATATGGCTCAGGTTTTACGGTTAATCAAGGAGCTTGCTATATATGAAAAAGAGCCGGATGCCGTTGAGGTAACTGTAGATGACCTTATCGCTTATGGTACTGGTGACGATGCAGATTTTACCTGTTTTATTGCAGAACGCGAAGGTGAAATTCTGGGAATAGCACTTGTATATTTTAGGTTTTCTACCTGGAAAGGTCGTACCGTACATCTTGAAGATCTCATTGTACGCCAGCAATACCGTGGTGAAGGCTTAGGCATGGCATTATATACCGAAGTTATTAATTATACCTATAAGCTAGGTTTGAAGCGTGTTGAATGGGTCGTACTAGACTGGAATACTTCTGCAGTTGATTTTTACAAAGCTTCGGGAGCAAATGTGATGCGCGAGTGGAATACGGTACAAATGGATACCGAGGCTATGAAGAAATTTCTGTCTACTAAAGGAATACTCGATTAATAGCTTATGAGTTTTGAAGTTTACAAGTTTGGAGGCGCTTCTGTGGCAAGTGCAGCAGGTGTTCGTAATTTAATAAATGTACTCAAGGAAACCGATAATCAAGATCTCATCATTGTGGTTTCGGCGATGGGTAAGATGACTAATGCTCTAGAGCGTGTAATTGCTGCGTATTTTGAGTCTAAAGATCTTTGTGCTGAAGCGTTGCAGCCCGTTATTGAATATCATTTCGCTCTTGCAGGTGAGTTGTTTGAAAACCCTGCCGCACCCGTATTTAAAAGATTACAAAGCCTTTTTGATGAGTTAAGAGGTTTTTTAAATCGAAATAAATCTCCAGACTATGACTTTGTGTATGACCAGATTGTGGGTTATGGCGAACTCTTAAGTACTACTATCGTAAATGCCTATTTACAGGAGCAAGGTTTAGGAAGCATATTGCACGATGTAAGAGAGTATATAAAAACTGATGCAAGTTATCGCGAAGGAAAAGTAAACTGGGAACTCACAATGCGTAATCTAAGCAGAAATTTGCCCAAAAGTGGGATTCAGCTGATGCAGGGTTTTATAGGATCTGATGCTAATGGGTTTACCACAACATTAGGAAGAGAAGGCAGTGATTACACGGCTGCTATAATTGCCTATTGTTTAAATGCCAAACAGGTTACTATCTGGAAAGATGTACCGGGTGTTTTAAGTGCAGACCCACGTTATTTTGAAAATGCTGTTTTACTAAAGTTTATATCTTATCAGGAAGCGATTGAACTGGCTTTTTATGGAGCCTCGGTGATACATCCTAAAACATTACAGCCGTTGCAACGTAAAGAGATACCGCTTTATGTGCGCTCATTTAATGATTGTAAAGCATCAGGAACACAGGTAAGTTTGGGTAAAACTATAGAACCCGAAGTACCTTGCTATATTCTAAAAACCAGTCAGGTGCTACTAGAGTTGGCATCATTAGATTTTTCATTTATGGCCGAAGAGAATATTGGTGATATTTTTAAATTATTAGGCACTTACAAAATGAAAGTAGATTTAATACAGAACTCTGCTATTAGTTTTTCGGTATGTATAGATAATAAATACAAAAACTTAGATACTCTTGTTGCAAAGTTGCGAGCAGATTTTAAAGTTACTGTGCATCAGGATGTATCATTGTATACGCTGCGTCACGCTACAGATGAATCTATTAAAGTTTTAGAATTAAATAAACAGATATTATTAAAACAAGTTGCGCAAAACACCGTTCAACTGGTTACCGTGTAGGTTGCTTGCTGCGTTTTTGCCTATCTTTGTTTTCTACCTTCTTGGTGGTCTTTTAATAGTAGGCCTTGCCTTCAAAATAATTTAGTTAAAACGAAATGACCTTTATTGTTACTTAAAGGTTTTGAACACTAGAAATTAATGGGATTAGTTACCGCAAAAGAAGTCGCAAAAGCAATTAACGTAGACAAATTTGGTTTTGCGGGTACATTTATGGGTTGGACACTTATGAAGGTGCTCAAAATCTCAAAAGCAAACGAGATTTATGATCGCAATAAGCATTTAAGCGACTTGGAGTTTCTAAATGCAATTTTAGGTGAGTTCGAGATCGATTTTGATATTCCTGAAGAAGATTTAAAAAGACTTCCTAAAACCGGAAGTTATATAACCATAAGTAATCATCCGCTGGGTGGCATAGATGGTATTTTGCTTTTAAAGCTGATGATAGAGCAGCGCCCAGATTTTAAAATTATAGCCAATTTTTTACTGCATCGTATAGAGCCGCTTAAACCCTACGTGATGCCTGTAAATCCTTTTGAAGATCACAAGGATGCAAAATCGAGCATTGCAGGATTTAAACAGGCGATTACACATTTGAGAGATGGACATCCCTTAGGGATTTTTCCTGCGGGAGAGGTTTCTACTTACAAAGACGACAAGTTAATCATAGATAAACCCTGGGAAGAAGCTGCAATGAAGCTCGTAAAACGAGCAGAAGTGCCTATTGTTCCTATTTATTTTCACGCAAAAAATAGCCGGCTGTTTTATCAATTATCCCGAATAAGTGATACGTTGCGTACAGCAAAATTACCTTCAGAATTACTCACACAGAAGAAGCGTACCATTCACGTACGTATAGGGAATCCTATAAATGTAGCAGCTCAAAAAGAGCATTCCACCTTAGAAGAATTCACCGAATTTTTAAGAAAGAAAACCTATATGCTCGCCAAGACTTTTGAGAAAAAGTCTATTTTAAGTACTATTCCGCAGTCTTTAAAAGTGCCTAAAGAGCCTAAGAAGATTGTTAAAGGTGTGAAGTCTGAGCTTATTGAAGAAGAGGTTAATTTCCTTAGGGATAATGAGCGTCGTTTGCTGCAAAGCAAAAATTATGAGGTATTTTTGGCTTCCGCCGAAATAATTCCGAATATCTTAAATGAGATAGGTCGTTTACGCGAGATCACGTTTAGAGAAGTGGGCGAAGGAACTAATGAGCCTACAGACCTTGATGGTTATGACCGCCATTATCATCACCTGTTTTTATGGGATGAAGACAATAAAAAAATTGCCGGTGCATACCGTATGGGACTGGGTTCTCAAATAATGCCCAAGTTTGGTATCAACGGATTTTACCTTCAAAGTCTCTTTAGATTTGAACCAGAATTGCACAAAATGATGGGCGAGAGTATCGAGATGGGGCGCGCATTTATAATAAAAGAATATCAGCAAAAACCAATGCCTTTATTCCTGTTGTGGAGAGGTATTGTGCACACAACGCTACGCTTTCCGGAGCATAAATACCTTATAGGCGGGGTAAGTATTAGCAACCAGTTTTCTAATTTCTCAAAATCTTTGATGATTGAATTTATGCGCTCGCATTACTACGATCCTTATGTGGCACAATACATTAGGCCGAAAAAAGAATTTAAGGTTAAGCTGAAGGATGCTGATAAAGAATTTGTTTTTGACGAGACAGAAGCAGACCTGAATAAGTTTGATAAAATCATTGAAGAGATGGAAACCGGAAACCTGCGTCTTCCTGTTTTGATCAAAAAATACATTAAACAAAATGCTAAAGTAGTCGCTTTTAATGTAGATCCGCTTTTTAATGACGCAATAGACGGGTTAATGTATATACGTATAGAAGATCTTCCTGAAAGTACAGTAAAACCGGTTTTAGAAGAGTTTCAGGCAGAATTAGAGCAAAAACTAGAGCAATCTAAGCGCGAGGAAGAAGAGTCTGCTAGAGAGTCCTAAAACAAAACTAAAGAACCTGTATATAAAAAAATGTCGCTACTAACTTTATGTTTGTAGCGACATTTTTATGTTTTAAAATTTATATTCAATTAATTCTACTACTGAATATAAAGAAATTCATTTAAAATTAAAACCATGGTTTTCTCCCTACCTGATAGGTTTGATAAAATTCTTCATCTGTTTTTGTAAGATAGATGATGCCTTCTATAAAACCTATAAGGCCGCCTATTCCACAAGTAACAACCGAAACTACAATTTGAATGATGCCTTCTTTTGTGTATCCTAAAATAAATTTATGAATACCTAAGTATCCAAAAATTAATGCCAGAATACCACAGATTAATTTTTTATTCTCTCCGTGATTGGTAGTTTGGTTCCAGCTTTCTTTAAATTCGTTAGCGGCACCTTTTGCGCCATCGCCAAAATTTTTTGCTGTTTCTCTGGCTTGGTTTTCGAAGTTTTTATCTTCATTCATTGATTTACTGATTTTGGTTGATTGTTCTATTATTTATTTTCTAAAAATACAGAATCCTTAGGTTCCCACAATTCTATTTTATTGTTTTCGGGATCTAAAATCCAACCAAATTTCCCGTAATCATATTCTTCAATATCACCAACTATAGTGACACCTTCTTCTTTGAGAATTCTTAATAATTCGGTTAAGTTTTCAACCCTAAAATTCATCATAAACGGTTTGTCACTGGGTGAGAAATATTCTGACTTTTCTTCAAAAGGGCTCCACTGCGTAGAACACTTATTGCCGTCTTTATCAAGCCACCAAAATGTCCATCCGTATTGATCTGTGGGTATTCCTAAATGAGTTTTATACCATTCTTTAATCTGATCTGGATTTTTAGTTTTGAAAAAAAATCCCCCTAAACCGGTAACTCTATTCTTCATATTATTTTATTTAGATTGATGTTTGGGACAATCAATTCGTCTGTCTTTTGGTTTTAATTGCACGCGCAGTTGCATACAAAAGGCGTGATTAATACCGTCAGATCTATAGGCCGTGCAGTTTGCACAAGATCTGTTTAATTGTATTGTATTCTGCGAATTAAGTTTAGATAGTATGGAAAACAGACTATTATAAATAGCCTCTAAATTCTCTGTTTTCTCATCGTTTAAGATATTTAAAACAGGGGTTGTATACTCTTGAATTTCAGAAACATGTTTATTACCCTTTTCGGTAAGTTCTATATGAAATCTACGATTATCTCTAAAGTTTAGTACTTTGAGTAGAAGTCCTTGTTTTTCAAGGGTTTTTATACAGTCACTAACTGTTGCTTTAGTAATTTGAAATTCGTTTACTAATCTGCTTACAGTATTATCTTTTACTTCGTGATAGGCTATAAATAGTAATAATTTTAGTTGAAGTGGAGAGAAACCACTTTGCTTTTGGCCTTTCCAGGCGAGTATTCTAAAAGCATCTGCAAGCTTATCAAAAGCCGCAGTTGTGCGTACAGAAAGATTTTGATTTTGAAAATTAGGATCGTAAATGTGTTGCATAAAATACCTTTTGTTACTTCTAAAATAACAAAAACACATTAAAAATCAACCTTTTATATAAACTAGTTAGGAAACCGTAGTAGTTTTTTTAAAGCTTTAAAATTTTATCTACTATTGTTTGAGAAAGTTTAATCTTGCTTTCAACCGTCCAACCTGCAATGTGCGGGGTTAGAATAACCGTATCAGCTTGGATTAAATACTGCAATGGTTCTGGCATTTCTTCGGTAGTGAATAAATTTTCAAAAGAAAGTTTCTCGTATTCTAAAACATCGAGACCAGCACCCAGGATTTTACCAGATTTAAGAGCGTCTACAAGATCTGCCGTAACTACACTTTTACCACGGGCAGTATTGATGAGCCAAAATGGTTTCTTAAAACCTTCTATAAACTGTTTATCAACCATCTTGTCAGTTAGTGGTGTCCACGGAGTGTGCAAGCTTAAGACATCTGATTTTTCTTGTAATTCTTCAAGAATAACCTGTCGTGCATGCGCATTACCCAAATTGGGTTTTATATCATAACACAGTACTTCGCAATCAAAGCCCTGCAGTTTTTTAGCAAAAGCATTTCCCATGTTGCCATAGCCTATAAGACCTACAGTTTTTCCTTCAAGTTCTAAGCCTCTGTTCTTCTCCCTGTTCCATTGGCCTTGTCTTACCTCTGCATCTGCCAATTTTAGTTTATTAAATAGCATTAAGAGCATTCCTAGGGCGTGTTCTCCTACGGCATTGCGGTTTCCTTCAGGAGCGGCTATAAGTTGTATTCCTTTAGATTCAGCATAAGGGATATCTATACTTTCAAGACCGGCACCTACGCGTGCGATGAATTTGAGGTTTGTAGCTTTATCAATAAACTGCTTATCTATTTTAAACCGACTTCTGATAACAACGCCTTCATATTGATCAATTTTTGCCTCAATTTCTTCTTTAGAAGAGGTGAAGTCTGTATGATTACTATGACCGGCTGCATCTAATTGTTCAATCATTAAATCATGATTGCTGTCTATATGTAAAATTTTCATAGGTAGGAATAATCAGTAAATTATTGATTTACTTCTTCGTAATATGCTGTAAAACCTTCTGGTATGCGCATTGGTTTGCGGGTTTCCATATTAAGTAAACACCAGTTTGTTATTGCTGTAGCCAATATTTTATTATCTGCTGGTCTAAATATTTTTGTCCTACGGAATGAGCGTACACCTTCAAATTTTTCAATCCAGGTTTCTATAGTAACTAACTCTCCTTCAAATGCTGGAGCGTGATATTTTATAGTATGCTCAAGCGCTACCCAGGCATATTGTTGCAGCATTTCTTCAGTAGAATTGTGTTGCCAGTGTGCTTCTGCAACATCCTGCACCCACTGAAGGTAAATTACATTATTTACATGGCCAAGATTGTCAATGGCCTCCGCAGGTATTTTTATGTTGAGCTTAAATGTTTTTGCATTCATTTCTCAAAAATACTAAACAATATTCGGCAAGTATCTCTAACGGGCCATTTTGAGATTTATTTGGGAATATTTTATTCTTGATCTACTTAAAAACCTAAGATTAACTTTGCCAGGCTAAAATAGATAAGAATACCAAAGATATCATTGCTGGTAGTGATAAAAGGTCCTGTTGCAATTGCGGGATCTATACCTTTCCAGTCTAATAAGATGGGGACAAAGGTACCTACTAGAGCAGCTACAATAATAACAGAAAGCATCGCCACGGCAACAGTTAAACTTAATAACCAACCAAAACCGAATATAAGCCCGAAGCTTACTACAAGAATTCCTAAGGCAATACCATTTATAAGTCCTATACTAATTTCTTTAAGAAGTCGCAGCCACAAACTACCCGTTACATTGTCATTAGCGAGACCTTGAACAATAATCGCACTCGATTGTACACCTACATTACCGGCAACTGCCGCTACTAGAGGAGTAAAGAAAAACAGTTCTGGATGTACCTGTAAAGCACCTTCAAAACTCTTCATAATATTTACAGCTCCCAGACTTCCTACGAGACCCAGTACCAGCCAGGGTAAACGTGCGCGGGTAAGTTCCCAGGTGGTATCATCTGCTTCAGCACCTTGAGATAAACCTGCAGCCATACGGTAATCTTCATCTGCTTCATCCCGTATAAAATCTAGAATATCATCAATGGTAATTCTACCTAAAAGCACCCCAGAATCATTAGTAACCGGCACAGCTTCTAAATCATATTTCTGCATCAAACGAGCAACATCTTCACCAGAATCATGTACGTTAACCGAATCTACATTGGGAATATATATATCTGAAATTTTTGATTTTGCTTCTGCAGTCAATAAATCTTTAAGCGATAGTCTTCCTATAAGGTGATCTTTTTTATCTACAACATACACCGAATGTACACGCGTGACATTTTGTGCTTGTGCTCTCATTTTACGCACACAGCCTGCAACAGTCCAGGTTTCACGAACTCTTACAAGCTCTTTTGCCATTAGACCACCAGCAGAATTCTCTTCGTACAAAAGCATCTCGACGATATCACGAGCGTGCTCCTCATCTTCAATGGCATCTATTACCTGCTTTTGAATTTCATCAGAGAGCTCTGATAAAAAGTCAACCGCATCATCGGTGTCTAGTTCGTTTAGCTCATCTGCAATTTCCTGTGGAGAAAGATTGTCAAGAATATCTTCTCGCAGGTCTTCATCAAGCTCCATAAGGGCTTCAGAAGTAGTTTCACTATCCAGAAGTTTTACCAGATAGGTTGCTTCATCGAGATTAATCTCATCAAAAATTTCGGCAATATCCGCGTGGTGAACTTCGTCTAGAAGCTCAAGAATAGCAGCATCATCGCGAGCCTCGATTAAGTTTTCGATCTGCTCTATAAGGTCTTCAGTAATTTCAAAAGCCATAGTTGCTAACTTAACGAGTTATTACTTATTTTTTGAGTCTGGCAAATATAAATAAACTAGCAGGAGACAAGAGTCGCTTTGTGATAGATTTACCCTCACAAAATTGCACTTACAAAATATTTGTTAATCCGTTTTATTAGAGTCGTTTAGAGCTTTCTAATGCGATTTTGAGGATGTGATTTTTTAGTTTTTGTCTAAACTTAGATCTTCGTGTATGGCTTGAGTAAGTGCTACAAATTGATCAACATCTAATTGCTCGGGCCGTTTATCAAAAACATCTGTAGCTCTTAACCTATCGCTCAGTTCTAGTTGTTTAAGACTGTTACGTAGCGTTTTACGACGTTGTTGAAACGCCATTTTTACAACTTTAAACAGTTCTGCGGAATCGCAAGCGAGCTCTTTATAGTTTTCTTTACGCGTAAGTTTAAGAACGCCACTATCTACTTTAGGCGGCGGATTGAAAACTTCGGGAGGTACTGTAAACAGATATTCTGCATCGTAAAAGGCTTGTGCCAAAACCGAAAGAATTCCATAAGTTTTGCTACCCGAAGGTGCGCAGATGCGTTGCGCGACTTCCTTCTGAAACATACCGCTAAATTCTGGAACCTGATCCCGCCATTCTAACATTTTAAAAACAATCTGTGTAGAAATGTTATAAGGAAAGTTTCCTGTAATGGCAAAAGACTGATCTGCATATAGTTCACCTAAATCATATTTCAAAAAATCTGCTTCTAAAACGGTAAGAGATCCTGTTTCAAAAAGCGCAGGATACTCAATCGGAAAACTGTGATTGAGATATACAATAGACTCACTGTCAAGATCCATTGCAGTAACATGGCTATTTTCGCGTAGCAGATATTTTGTCAAGACACCAGTTCCTGGGCCTATTTCTAATACCTCAGTATATCCCGAGTGCGTGAGAGTTTCTGCAATTTTTTGTGCAATACTTTCATCTTTTAAAAAATGTTGACCCAAGTGCTTCTTTGCCTTTATAGGATCTTCTGATGCAGGTTTAGAATGAGATCGGGTAAACTTTTTTTTCATAATTGTGATTTAGTATTGAGAGGGCTGCTAAGCTTTATTGTGCTTTAAATTCTGTTTGCTCGCTAACAATCTCAAGTTCTGTTCTAAATGCTACTGTTTTATCGCCAAAATGCGCAGCCGCCGCTCTAAGGCGAGGAGCGTCTTCTTTGTAATAGCGCTCAAGACTATCTTTGCTTTTTGCAGTATATTGAACAGAATAGGTTTTACCACCCATTTCTTCTTCTACTAAAACTTTAGTCATTAGTGCTTTCAAAAACTTACCTGTCTGTAAAATCTCAGGAATATGCTCATTGCGCATCCAGTAAAGCCAATCTTCATGAATACTGTCATCTACGTTTACCGTAACATTATATATTATCATCGGGAATTTTTTATTTTGTGAGGGTAAAGATACCCTAGTTAATCGCGTCTCCTCTCAATTTTCGATATTTCTGCTGTGCTTCAACATAAAAAATACTGTCAGCAAAATTAAAGATGATTTGCTCGTATTGTGCTTTTGCCTTTTCGGGCTCCTGAAGCACATTAGCATACAGGTTTCCTAATCTATAATAGGCATCGTCAGCTAAGATATCGTCGCTGTGGTATTGAATGATTTTTAAATAATTTTCTTCCGCTTTAGCGTAATTTTTTGTTTTTTCAAATAAACTAGCCTGTGCTAAAAGTGCTTCATCTTCTATAGATTTACCTTTTTCCGTAATTAATAAACTATCAAAAACAGCGAGTGCCTCATTGTCTTTATTTTGATACTGTAACAATTCTGCATGTGCGTAGGCTTTTAAACCTACCAGAGTAGAATCTTCAACGGCATTGTCTGTGATAAGTAAATACAGATCTTGAGCATCATTTGCAATAAGTTGGGTCGCTGAAGATTTTAAAACTTTTAATTGGGTTTTTGCCCACTCAAAATCTCCTTTAAAATAACTGGTTTTTGCAACCTTAAAGCGGGCTTCCTGCGCTATTGGATCGTTAGGTAGTAATTTTTGAATTTGAGAGTAATATATAAGAGCTGCATTAAAACGCTCTTGCAATAGCAGAATGTCTGCAAGTTCCATTTTTACGCGGGCTTGTTGAAATGTATTTAACTTCAGTTTTAGAGTCTCTTGCAAAAGATTTGAAGCGGCTTCCTCTTCTTTTTTACTGAATGCTAAAAAATGTGCATATTCAGTTTGAAGATCTAATGTAGAAGCACCAGAGCCGTATACCGTAAGCAGATTTTGATAGTCTTCTTTGATGGTGTCAAAAGTGCTGGGATCTGCGGTTTTAATACGAATTTCAAGAATTTTTTGATTAGCCTGAAGTTTAAGTTCGTCTGAGAGCGTATTCTCTATAATATAATTAAGTATCGAAGTCGCCAGCTCATCCTCCTCATTATCTAATGTAACGTCAACAAGTCTTAGTATGCCTATTAATTCATTATTACTGCGTTTGGCAATTGCTTTTTCTTGTAAAAATGCTTTATTGTATTCCTTTTGCTGAATAAATAACCAACTTAGCTTTCGGTTATAAAACAGGTTGGGGTCTTCTTGCATGCGACTAAGCAGTACTTTTCTTAAAATTTGATTGGCTTCATTTTCAGGATCTTCTGTTATAAACTCGTTGAAGTAGCGTTGTAAAATGATCTCCTGTTTCTCATCTTTAAGAATAAGATCAAGATATGAATTAAACATTTTGTCAATCTTGCCCTGCTCTCCATAAATGCGGGCTAAAGATGATTCAAAGTTAAATCTGGGGTTTTGCTGCGATGCGTCTGTGTATACTTGTATTGCCTCATCAAGTAAGCTGTAGCTTTGAAATGCGTTTCCTACTTGATATGCAAAGGCGGCATTTTCGGTAATGCTTGCTATCGCCTTATCGTAATAGTTTTTAGCTTCTATTTTTTTTCCTTGTAATTGATACGTATAACCTAGATCTACAAGCAAGGTTTTATTGTTTTTAGAAACCTGTATTGCATTAGTAAGTAATATTTCAGCAGCTTCATAATTCTTTAGCTGATGATACACTTGAACGAGCGCGTGAATGTAGTTTGAGTTTGTAGGTGATTCCTTAAGTAGTTCTTCATAACTAAACGCCGCTTTTTCAAAAGCTCCCTGATCTGCATAATTACGAGCAAGTTCGTCCTGTGCATTTCCAGATAAGGAAATCCAAAAAACAAATACGATAAGTGAGAAAAGGCGCAGCACGTAATTACAATTTTTAATAAATATACTAAAGATGCAGCAGAGTCTGCACTTCATTAACGCACTGTGTGTTAAACGTATTAAATCTTAGATTTTATCAAAGCCGCAGTACGGTACCAGAATTTCTGGGATTTTAATTCCATCAGCAGTTTGATAATTTTCTAAAATACCTGCAAGAACTCGTGGTAAAGCAAGTGCGCTACCATTTAAGGTGTGCGCAAGTTGTTTGTTACCATCAGCATCACGATATCTTAATTTTAATCGATTTGCCTGAAAGGTTTTGAAGTTAGAAACACTACTAATTTCTAACCAGCGATCCTGAGCTGTAGAGAAAACTTCAAAATCATAGGTTAGGGTAGAAGTAAAGCCAAGATCACCACCGCAAAGTCTTAAGATGCGGTATGGTAATTTTAACTCATCTAAAATGGTTTTCACATGGTCGACCATTGTGTCAAGTGCCGCATCGCTGTTTTCTGCTTTTTCTAGGCGTACGATTTCAACCTTATCAAACTGGTGTAACCTATTTAAACCACGTACGTGTGCACCGTAAGAGCCTGCTTCTCTTCTAAAGCAAGGCGTGTAAGCAGTACAGGTAATAGGTAGGTCTTTCTCTTCGAGCAAGCTGTCGCGATACATATTTGTAACTGGTACTTCTGCAGTAGGAATTAAGTATAAGTCGTCAATACCTGCGTGGTACATCTGGCCTTCTTTATCTGGTAACTGACCAGTGCCAAAACCTGAAGCTTCATTCACTAAATGCGGTACCTGATATTCGGTATAGCCGGCTGCTGTATTTTTATCTAAAAAGTAGTTTATTAAAGCGCGTTGTAAACGCGCGCCTTTGCCTTTATATACTGGGAAACCAGCTCCTGTGATTTTATTACCCAGCTCAAAATCTATGATGTCATATTTTTTTGCAAGTTCCCAATGCGGCAAGCTGCCATCTTCTAAAACAGGAATATCTCCCTTGCGGAACACCTCTTCATTATCATCTTCACTTTTCCCTGCGGGTACACTTTCCTGTGGGATGTTAGGAATGGTATACAGTAATTGATCTAACTCTTCAATAGTTGCACTAAGTGTTTCCTGTAAGTTTTTAGAATCTTCCTTCAACTTAACAGTGCGCTCTTTTAAAATGTTAGCTTTTTTAGCTTCGCCATTTTTAAACATAGCCCCTATCTCTTTAGAAAGCTTATTACTCTCGGCAAGGGTGTTATCTAAAGAAGTCTGAGTGCTACGACGCTTGTCGTCTAAAGAAATTACTTGGTCAAATACAGAAGAGGCATCAAAATTACGTTTAGTAAGTGCTTTGATGTATTCTTCTTTGTTTTCACGTATATCTGCAAGGTGTAGCATATCTTAAATTTTAGACGGCAAAAGTACGTAAACCCACGCTAAAAACGGAAGCTAATAGTTTAGGATTATGCTTTAAAAAAGCAGACCTTAATTAATTATGTAAAGCCTCTTTGGTAGACTCAGATTTAGATTCTTTTCCCAGTGGAGACGGCATAATCCACTCATTGTGCCAGAAGTAATCCCATTTAGCAGCGGCCATGTCAACCTTTGGATCAATTAAGGTATGATAATCACTGTCGTTAACCCGAATTTTGCAATTTACATAGATTGCAACATCTTTTCCTTTTGCCGCAAAATCCTTTTTTATACGCTGGCAAAACTGCCAGATGACATCTGGTTTTGTACCTACAGATCGTTGCTGCTTGCGAGAGAGCATTTTATTGTGGTCAAACGGGATTGCAAGACCGGTGTTTTTGTCAATAACTTTAAAATTTATTCTTCCGCCTTTAGAGCGTAGCATCATACGCCAGCTAAGGCGATGCCCTTCTTCAGTCCACAATACATCGTCTTTAATTACCCAATGTCGTAAAGGGAGCCCCAGTTGAATTAAAAAATACAAGCCGAAAATTAAAAGAGCCGGTTTGTAAGTATCTGGTCGTATTACTTCAGCTTTATCATAAAATTCTTTTTTAGGTAAAAAAATACGCTGTATGGTTTCCGAAGGAAAGAAAAACAGCGTGAATGCTAATGACATATATGGGAAAATGCCAATTTGAAATACTACTGAATTGAATAAGTGAAAAAAGATTGAAAATATAAAAGCAAATTTACGCGTGGGTTTCCACAGTAATGCAGGAATTATTAGAAAATCAAATAGAATTCCGAAATAGGCGATGCACCAATGTACCCACTTTAATTGAAGAAGTCCTCCTATTAAGCGGTAGTTTGCTTTTGAGAGCATAAGTTGCTCTGCCATACTAGCGTCTAGCCAGTCTGGATAAAATTTTGCTGCGGAAGCATAGGTGTAAACAATCCAGAGTTGAGCGATTATTATCATGTAAACCCAGCGCGGCATGCTTATTTTTTTTAAGGCCGGGTTTTGCTTTGCGTCTATAGAAAAGTATCGATTTGCAGGCAGACAAGCCATTATACCTAGAAGAAGCATTAAAAGGTAGTAATGATTATTGTATGACGATTTTTGCATTAAATAAACTGCAGACCACATTATACCATAAACAATAACACTTAAGCGGTATTTAAAGCCTAGCATAATAAATACACCAAACAATCCCATTATCCCGTAATAGTAGAGCATACCATTGCCGGGAAGAGGTTGTAAAAAATCTAGGCCTATAAAATTAAAAGTGAAGTCGCCTTCCATTAAGGTGGTGCGAATCCATCCCGTGGCAATTGCTCCCCAGGCTTCTATCGTAATCAGCAGGCCAAAAAACACCCTAAACACAATGAGCGCGCTATTGTCTACCTGTCTATAGAGATACTTATCTAGCATCTAGTTTTTTAATAAAATCACGAGAGAAATGCTCGTCTGCCTTCATAGCTGCGATTAGATCGTTTACATCGTTAAATTTTTTCTCATCCCGTATGCGAGTAAGTAATTCTATTTGAAGATGCTGGTCGTAAAGATCTTTGTCAAAATCAAAGAAAAAAGTTTCTATTGTAAGATCGCTACCACCTACCGTGGGGTTTGTACCTATATTCATCATCCCATAAACCGCCTGCCCTGCAATAGTAGATTTTACAACATAAACCCCTTTTGCGGGAATGAGTTTATAGGTTTCCTCCACCTTAAGATTAGCTGTAGGATAATTAAATTTTCTGCCTAAACCTCTACCCCGGGAAACAATTCCGTTGAGCATAAAAGAATATCCTAAATATTCATTAGCAAGTGTGATATCGCCTTCAAGAAGTGCTTTGCGTATTTTAGTAGAGCTTACAGCAACGTCATCAACATCTTTTTTTGAAATCTCTTCAACCTCAAAATTAAATTGTTTGCCAAATTCTTTTAGGTCTTCAATGTTTGCGTTGCGGTTGCGGCCAAAATGATGGTCGTATCCTATAATTACTTTATGAGCTTTGAGTTGATCAACCAGAATCGTTTTCACAAACTCTTCTGCAGTTAAGCGCGAGAAGTCTTTAGTAAAGGGATGGATTATTAAATGGTCGAGTGTTGTTGCTTCAAGAAGGTCTTTACGCTCTGTTATTGAATTTATAAGTTTTATCTGGGTGTCTTTTTGAAGCACCATTCTAGGGTGCGGAAAAAAGGTAAGTACCACAGACTCTAAATCGTTATTTTGCGCGCTGGTAAGCAGGCGGTCTATAATTTTACGGTGTCCTAGATGCACGCCGTCAAAAGTACCAATGGTAACTACGGTATGTTTTGAACCGTTAAAACTTTCTGCAGAAATGTGTTGTTCCAATTTATTTGCCGTTGTACGCGTTCATTGTATTTGTAATGCCCGAAGCTATAAAACTTTCAATAACTTTACACGACATATCAAGTCTTTCGGGCATATCAAGCTGTTCTTCTTTTACCCATTCTCCTAAAACATAATCTACTTGTCTGCCTTTGCTAAAGCGGTCGCCTATCCCAAAACGAAACCTGTTATATGCTGAAGTTAAAAGCTGATTTTGAATGTCTTTTAAGCCATTATGACCGCCATCACTGCCTTTAGTTTTTACACGTATGGTTCCAAAATCAAGATTAAGATCATCTGTAATAACCAGGATATTTTCCAGGCTTATTTTTTCTTTTTGCATCCAGAAGTTTACAGACTTACCGCTAAGATTCATATAGGTGTTAGGCTTTAATAAAATAACCGTTTTACCTTTAACCTTAGTATACGCTACGTCTCCCAGTTTTTCTGATGCCCAGGTAGTTTCTTTTAATTCTGCGTAGGCATCAACAACTTTAAAACCTATGTTGTGGCGGGTTTCTGCATATTTAGGGCCTATGTTGCCTAAACCTACTATTAAGAATTTCTTCATAGGGTCTATGGTTTCCTTTTTTGATGAGCTAAAGAATTTGCTAAAGAATGCTCTCATATTTTTACTGCTCAGTTATTAAGAGCACTTCTTTGTTTTTAAAAAATTTAATGTTCTGAAATTTTTGTTGAATACACTTTGTGGTATTTCAGTATTGAAAAATTAGAATCAATAAATTACATAACCTTACAGTAATGCTAATGTATAAGGTTAATTGTCTCTGCAAATTTAAGGTTTTGAATGTATTGAATTTGAATAATTGGTTAAGCTTATCAGAAAATCGAGGTATTTAGTTAATTTCAGAAATTAGCGCAAAAAAAAACACCCACATATGCGGGTGTTTTAGTATTGGTTTTTTGATTAAACCTATGCTTCAGGATTAGCAGCTTGTTCAGTTGCTTCTGTAGATTCAGTTTCTTCTTCATCTTCATCGTCGATATCTTCAACCATGTTACGTGAAGTTCTAACTTGACAAACAACAGTATTGTCTGGGTGAAGGTATTTCCAATCTCCTTGTTCGATTTCAGTGATGTATAATTTATCACCAATTTTAAGTTTGGTAATATCTGCAACAACAAAATCAGGAAGGTTTTTAGGTAATGCCTTAACACGTAACGTACGGAATGTTTTACGTAAAACACCACCATTACGTACACCTCTAGAATTTCCTTCGTAGTGTACAGGGATAGTCATTGTAACTTCTTTACCTTCAAAAATCTGGTAAAAATCTACGTGAAGAATTCGATCTGTTACCGGGTGAAATTGAATGTCTTGAAGGATTGCCATATAGGTAGTTCCGTCAAGCTCCAAAGTCGCGGTATGCGCATCTGGAGTGTAAACCAAACCTTTAAATGCAAGTTCGCCTGCATTAAAATGAACTGGCTCATCCCCTCCGTATAATACGCAAGGAACCTGTCCAGCATTACGTAGGGCTTTTGCAGCTTTCTTGCCCACGCTTTCTCTTTTAGATCCTGTGATCGTGATTGACTTCATTTAATTATATATTAAGTATTAATAAATTACATTATAAATTTTGATGCAATAGACGTGTTATTGTGCACACGGTGCATTACATCTGCAAATAAGTCTGCGCATGTCACGATGCGTACTTTATTGCTTTCTCTTCGTGGAGGAATACTATCGGTTACGATAAGTTCTTCTAATTTACTTTTTTCTAAACGCTCATAAGCATCGCCGCTTAATAGGGCATGCGTACATATTGCACGTACACTTAGTGCGCCACGTTCCATCATTAGATCGGCAGCTTTTGTAAGTGTACCGGCGGTGTCTACCATGTCATCAACTAAAATGACATTACGACCTTTTACATCACCTATGAGTTCCATATAGCTAATTACATTAGCTTTCTCACGTTGTTTGTAGCAAATTACCACATCACAATCAAGAGCTTTAGAATAGGCGTAGGCTCTTTTAGAACCACCCATATCTGGTGAAGCTATAGTTAGGTTAGGTAAATTTAAAGAGCGTAAATACGGTAAGAATACTGTAGATGCAAATAAGTGATCAACGGGGCGTTCAAAAAAGCCTTGTATTTGATCAGCATGTAAATCCATTGTAATGATGCGTGTTGCACCTGCCGTCTCTAATAAATTAGCGACTAGTTTTGCGGCAATAGGTACTCTGGGTTTGTCTTTTCTATCCTGGCGTGCCCACCCAAAATAGGGGAGTACAGCCGTGATATGACGTGCAGAGGCACGCTTTGCGGCATCGAGCATTAATAGCATTTCCATCAGGTTTTCACTGCTGGGCATTGTTGAACCTATGATAAACACTCGTGATCCCCTTACAGATTCTTCAAAAGAAGGTTGAAACTCACCGTCACTGTAGGTTGATGTGATAATCTTACCTAGCGGTTGCCCGTAAGCTTCAGCTATTTTTTCAGCTAAGGCCCTGCTTTGAGTACAGGGAAAAATTTTTGCTTCGGGTTCTTGTAAAGGCATCTGTATCTTATGATTAGATTAGCTAAATTTATAAGAGGCTGCAAAAGTATAAATTTAATTGGGTTGTAGTGTTTTATTTGATGATAAATTTTAGTGAAAGAACCTTATTTTTTATTAATTTTGGCACGCACAATGCCTCGGTGGCGGAATTGGTAGACGCGCTGGATTCAAAACCCAGTTCTTACGAGTGCGGGTTCGATTCCCGCCCGGGGTACAAAGCTCAACAGAAATGTTGGGCTTTTTTATTGATTTTTGTTAAGTAGTATAAAAACTCATTTAATAATTATTTTGAAGGAGCTATTCCAATAAAATATTTTAAAGATAACTGGATAGACAGTCTTTAGTAGAATTATTTAAGACCTAAACAATAAATCCGCATATCGTTTAGTAGCGATATGCGGATTTGTTTTAAGTGATAGTAAAAGCTTAGTGCTATAATTTCAGCTTAAAGCCTCCATTAATTACAAACCCATCTACAGGTGCATAAATATCTCTAAATTGAGGGTCATCAATACTTCCTGTGTAAATAGTGTCAAATCTGGTTTGACGTGTGTCTAAAAGGTTTTCAAAATTTAGAAATAATGAAAATTTATCTCCTAACTTTTTTTCGGTCATTACGCCTAGAATCCAGTATGCATCACCGGTAGCACCGTCATTTAATTGTTGCGGACTGTAGTAATACCCTTCGAGACCTATCCAGAAATTTTCGTGTTTTTCATACATCAACACATTGTTTAGGCGGTGGGTTGCTACTAAAGGATATTGCTCACGTTCACCATTGTACTCCTGGTTTACATCAGCTAATGTATAGCCTACAAATAATTTAAAATCGTGATAACTCAGACGCAAGTTTGCTTCTATTCCTTTTGTATCTATTGCACCATCGGGTTGAGTGAATTCAAACGAAGAACCCGATGTTCTAGTTAGCAATAGGGGATCATTAATTTGTGTATAGAACAACAGAATATTTGTAGATAGATTCAGATCCTCTGTAATAGACCATTTGTAATTTGCATCTAAATTAAAACCAATAGATTGTTCTGCACTGGTTTCATCAACATCTATAGGTAGTATATTTTGAAACTGCAAGCGCTCTACATCTTCTGTAAAAACGGTGGGTGTTTTATAACCTAAACCGCCGCCGGCTCTTAAGGTAAGTTGTGTTGACGGCTTGTACATTACAGAGAATCTGGGAAGTATATAAAACCCGTAATCACTTTGATAGTCACCTCTCAAACCGGTTTCAAGAGTTAAATTTTCTTCAATATCCCAGATATTCTGAGCAAACATTCCAAAGGTATAATTTGTAAAACTTAAATCCTGATTGGGATTTCCTCTGTATTGTTTAAAGTCTTCTGTCCATAAATTGATACCACCTACCCATTCTGTCTTATCTTCAATTGCGGTTAGGTTTATTTCTGAAAATGAGGAGGTTTGTTTTCCCGCAAACGTAAAGTCGGGGATTTCAATTTTACGGTCAAAAAAGCTAATACTGTTTTTGACTACCAGTGACAAGTTACTCGACAAGCTATGTGATCCTAGCAGTTGTGTCGAAAAACGATCTGTGCTATTGCGTTCAAAATAACCCGTATCGCGATCTTCTTTTATAAAATCTATCGATCCGCCCAAACGATTTTCAGTAACAAAATTGAAACCTATATTCAAATTAGTTTCTTCATTTAAGTACAAAAAGAGCTTGGGGTTAAATGTAAAACGGTCGTATTTAGGAATCGCTGTAAGACCTATATCTGCCGGATCATAAGGAGTAGCGGTATTGTAGGAAGCAAAAACAGTGGTCCCGGTTTTGCCATATTTTTCAGAATAAAAGCCACTCAAATCTAAGCCTAATGCTGATGTGGCGTTAGCCATAAAACTCAATTCCCGTTCTTCTTGAGGTGTTTTTGAAATTAGGTTAACCAGACCTGCAATCGCGCCGCCGCCATATAATGTTGAAGACGAGCCTTTAACTACTTCTACTTGCTTGAGGTCTAGTGGTGCGATTTGCATTAAACTTAATCCGCCTGAGTAACCCGAATATAACGGTAAACCATCGCGTATTAACTGGGTGTATTTACCGTCTAAGCCCTGTATTCTAATGCTTGAGTTGTAACTCGTAGCAGAGGTTTGCTGTGTCTGTATTCCGGTACTTTCATTGAGTAACATTCTAATATCGCCGGGTTTCATATTACCTTTTTCGGCTAGCTCTTCACCGGCTATAAATTCTAGTCGGGATGGGGTGTCTTGAAAAGTCCTTGAACTTCGTGTAGAGGTCAAAATAATTTCGTCCATTTCTTCGTGAGATTCCTGAAGTAGGATTGTTTCATTCAAATATTTATTATCTAAAGGAAAATTTCGTGTAATTCTTAAGGTTTCAAAACCTACATAACTAATTTCTATAGTGTGTGTGCCGTCTGGTATATTCTTTAAATGTACGAGACCTTGCATATTAGTGACTGCACCATTGTTTAAGGTTTTTATATAGACTGAAACGCCATAAAGCGGTTCGTTGTTTTCAGATTCTTGTATAGTGGCTTCAAATGAATTTTGAGCCCAGGTTGTTGTGCACGCTAACAGCCACAACGTTAAAACGAGATGTTTCAATTTGTAAATTTTTGATTATAAATGTTTTTTTTCGCTTAGGCGAAATAGGAAATAGCTGTGTAGCCTTCTCTTGGAGGTTTAAAAGAAAGTGCTTTGTAATTGTAAGTATTCAAAGATTTAAACGAGAGAATTCTAGTGGTAAAAATGGGGTCCTGAATAAATGAAATAGTATATGAGGGGCTTATGATAAATCCGGTACAGTTTCCACAGCTAAAAAATGGAGAACACGGTAAATGATCTGAATCTTGATCGTTTTGTGGAGTATCATCACAAATTTCTACAGGCTCAGAATCGCAAAAACGATCTGTTAGGCAACACGGGAAAACCGAAGCTAAAAGCGTGACTATAGATAGAGTTAAAATCAATATTCTCATTATCGCAAAAGTAGTTTTTTTTAGATTTTAAATACACTAAGTGCAAACTATCGTATTTGCGTTTTATACCTGTACTGATTAAGGCAGTGAAGTATTTACTTTTTTACTACAGAGCTGGTGATGGTTTATGTATTTGTAATTATTAATAGTTGCGGGTAATAATTACCCAATCGGGAAATATAAATCCATATAAATTGTCTAGTCCAAAGTATAGATTTTTTATAATTAGCTGTATTACAGGTATTTGATTTTTGTTGGTTTTAAATTTTTTGCTTTGGAAAAGTCTTTGCAGGTTCATTTTCAGACAACTATAAACCTTTAAGATTTTCAAAGTATGTTTAAAAAGATATCGATTTCAAAACGTGTCAATGCCATTCTTGCGCTATCAATCGTTTTTTTACTGGTGCTGGCAACAAACCGAATAGATCGGAAACATTTTGAAGTTGCTCAAAATTCAGTTAAAGAGGTTTATAATGATCGGGTAGTTGTGCAGGACTATATATTTTCGATCTCAAATGCATTATTTAAAAAGCGTTTGGCTTTAAAAGATAGTCTTATAAAACTGCAACATCTTAAAGAAAATGAAAATATACGCATACTTCTTTCAAATTTTAAAGAGACTAAGCTCACTATTGCAGAAGCAAGACATCTAGATAAATTACAAATAAACTTTGATCGATTAATTGAATTAGAATCGCAAAATTCTCAACAGGTAATAGATACTACTGTACTTAAAAGCAAAATCTCCCAAACGTTGCAGGCTATGCAGATAAATCTAACAGACCTTTCTAAAATTCAAATTCAAGAGAGTAAAGACTTGACATTTAATGCTCAAAAGTCTTTAGATTTTAGTGAGCTTCTATCTAATTTAGAAATTGTATTTCTTATTATCACTGGGATAGCTATTCAATTTATACTTTTTTACAGGGTAAAGAAAAGCAGATAGCCAACAAATATTTTCAGTTTTCTACTATTTATTTTATCATTTAGAATTCCATAATGGAAAAAAAAATACGCATTACTCCATTTCAAAAATTTGTAAAGATTGAAAGTTTTGGAGGTATATTACTTTTACTCGCAACACTTACCGCTTTATTGTGGGCAAATTCACCCCTAGGGGCAAGTTATGCTGCCTTGTGGGATTATAAGATAGGTGTTAAAACAGAAAGTTTTGAGCTCTACAAACCCCTAATTTTATGGGTTAATGATGGGTTTATGACCGTTTTCTTTTTTCTAATAGGTTTAGAGATCAAACGCGAAGTACTTATAGGTGAATTAAATTCAGCAAAGAAAATGGCTTTTCCGCTTTTTGGTGCAATAGGCGGAATGTTGATACCGGTTGTATTTTTTTTAGTACTCAATGACAATGGAGAAACTTTTAAAGGCTGGGGAATACCCATGGCAACAGATATTGCTTTTTCACTTGCGATTTTAAATACATTAGGTAAAAGAGTACCGCTTAGTCTCAAGATATTTTTAACCGCTTTTGCGATTGTAGATGATCTGGGAGCAGTGTTGGTGATTGCGTTTTTCTATAGTGGGACTATTAATCTCATACTTTTAAGTATTGCCGTTGCACTCTTAGCGATGTTATATTTACTCTCGTACAAGCGGTATTATTCAAAATTTATTCTAATTGCATTTGGGATTATTATATGGGTGTTATTTTTAAAATCAGGAATACATCCTACACTTGCAGGAGTGTTACTGGCATTCTCTGTGCCTATACGGCAAAGAATAACCACACCAGCTTTTATAGAAAATCTTATTAGTATTACGACAAATATAAAAGAGGCTTCTATTTCTAAAAAACCCATATTAAGCAAAGAGCAGATTCAAGAAATAGACGATTTACAAGATTGGACCAGTAGGTATCAATCTCCATTACAGCATATGGAGCATAATTTACATGGGTGGGTAGCCTATTTAATTATTCCCATATTTGCACTTGCTAATGCAGGAATAACATTGTCAAGCGATGCAGATCTAGATATCATGTTAATTTTAAATATAATTGTTTGCCTGGTATTAGGTAAGAGTATAGGTATAACAGGGATTGTAGTTTTAGCGCAAAAATTGAGGCTCATTGCAGTTCCTAAAGATATTACATTATGGCACATTATAGGCAGTTCTTTTCTTGCAGGCATAGGATTTACGATGGCAATATTTGTTTCTAATTTAGCTTTTGCGAGTGAACCCATTTATAATTTATCTGCAAAAATGGGTATACTTATAGGTTCGTTAATTGCAGCAATTTTAGGATATTTGATATTGAGGTTTAAACCTGAAAAGAAAATATAGTTGCAAAAATTATTTTAATTAAATGCAATAATTCTACCTGAAGTTTTCAGTTTATAGCCTAGACATCGTAACATAAAATAACATGAATAGTGCTGAAGATGCCCTAAGAGAACGTATTAAAGAGCTTACATGCCTTTACGAAGTTTCCTCGATTCTTGTAAATGCAAATCCAGAAGAGCAGGAGGAAACTTTTAGAGCTATTGGTTTGTGCCTAAAACGCGCCTTTCAATATCCTGAGTTTACTGAAATCATAATAGAGCAAGGAGGTACCACCACGAAAACCGATGATTTTAAAACAGAGAATGTTTTAAGAGCATCTATAAATTTATTTAATAAGGAAGAAGGCTTTATAGAAGTAGGTCTTAATAAAAAAGAACTAATTTTTCTTACTGAAGAGCAACAACTCATAGATAATATTGCGCTTAAAATAGGAGATTTTTTAGAACGTGTAGCAATCAAGCGAAGTGAAACCTTGCTTAAGCAACAGATGGAGCACGCAGATAGACTTTCAATCTTAGGCGAACTTACCGCGGGTATTGCTCATGAACTCAATACACCATTAGCTAATATTCTAGGATTTTCAGAACTTCTTAAAGATAATTTTGAAGATGATAAAAACACGTTAGCAGATTTAGATAAAATTATCAAGAATGCTATTTTTTCTAGAGAGGTAGTTAAGAAGCTTATGTTTTTTGCTTGCGCTATGCCTCAAGAAAAAAAGAAGATAAACATTGTGCCGCATATAAATGATGCAATTAACTTACTAGATGCGACTTTTAGAAAAGAACGTGTAAAATACATTGTAAAAATTCAAGAAGAAGAAATGTTTTTGCGGGCAGACACTGTACAGATTACACAAATCATTTTCAATCTTATCATAAATGCAATATACTTTACCCCAGAAGAGGGCTTAGTTACGGTGCATGTTTTTGAAGAATCAAATAAGGTTGTTTTAAAAATTATAGATGAAGGCCCTGGTTTATCTAATGAAACATTAGAAAAAGTATTTCAGCCCTTTTTTACTACAAAACCTACCGGAGAAGGTTCTGGTCTAGGGCTTAGTGTGGTACATGGCATTGTTGCGAGCCATCAGGGAACTATAATTGCAGAGAACAATAGTGATAAAGGAGCAACATTTATAGTGCGATTACCTAAATAAACAAGATGCAATTACGTAAAGAGAATATTCTTATTGTTGATGATGACCTTAATATATTAGAGCTGTTGCAACGGCACCTAAACTCGTGGGATTATCATACCTACAGAGCGGTCTCTGTTAAAGAGGCAGTGAGTATTTTGAGCGATACTCAAATAGATCTTTTAATTACAGACCTCAAAATGCCTCAGATAGATGGTTTTGAGCTTATAAAATTTGTTTCAGAGCATTACCCACAGATTCCTAAATTAGTAGTTACTGGGTACCCTTCTGTGCAAGATTCACTTGCAGCAATTAAATCTGGCGTACTGGAGTATCTCACTAAACCCTTTACCAAAGCCGAATTAAAAGAAGCTATTAAAAAAGCTATTCCTAAAGATTTAAAAGAAGAGAAAGAACAGAATCAACGTTCAAAAAACAGTGAGACTGTTTTTAATGAAATAATAGGTACTTCTGAAAAGATAAGTGAAGTATTACAGATTATAGAGCGTGTAAAGAATAATAAAGCCACAGTGCTGGTGACTGGTGAAAGCGGTACCGGTAAAGAGCTTGTTGCGCGGGCTATTCACTACAGCGGAAAGTTTGCTGCGGCTCCTTTTATTGCGGTTAACTGTGGTGGAATTCCTGAAAATTTACTTGAAGCAGAACTTTTTGGGTATACAAAAGGAGCTTTTACGGGGGCAGATAAAAATAGAAAAGGAGCTTTTCAGGCTGCTCAGGGTGGCACGCTTTTTTTAGATGAGATAGGTAATGCTTCTCTTGCGGTACAAGTGCGGTTGCTACGTGTTCTGCAGGAAAAGGAAGTTGTACGTATAGGGTCGCAGGTGCCAGAAAAAATAGATTTACGTGTCATTGCTGCAACAAACAGTGATTTGCATGAGATGATTAAGAAGCAAACTTTTAGAGAAGATTTATATTACAGGCTTAGTGTGGTAGAGATTAATGTTGCGCCATTACGCGACCGAGCAGCAGATATACCTTTGCTTATAGAAAAATTCCTCTTTAAATACGGGATTGAATATAAAGACCGGTTTATTAAAATAGATCACGAAGCTGTTGAGGTTTTAAAGCGCTATCAATGGCCCGGTAACATAAGAGAATTAGAGAATGTAATACAGCGAGCTGTTATTATGTGTGACAAGAATATTACGGTAGCGCATTTGCCAGACCATTTAAAATATGTTTTAGATTTTCCGGAAGAGGCTTTAACTTCTTTGGCTGTGATGGAAAAGAATTATATATCAAAAGTACTTAGAGCTACTGGTAATAATAAAACCAAGGCGGCAGAAATTCTTCAAATTACCCGTAAAACTCTCCGCGAGAAACTTAAAGATTAAATACCATATTCATTCTTATCAGCTAACATGCAATTTACTAGTGTAATTGAATCGCGACTTCTATTGTTCAATTCTAAGAATATTACACAACATCTTGTAGCTGGTCAATCCTTACCCACTTGGGTAAACTTTTCCTATTTCTTATATCAAAAAAGATGATCTAAAATATCGTAAATATCTGTTATTAAGTGTTTTAATTAGTCATTTACAATAGTTGTTTAGGTGTTGGCATTAGTATTGCCTTTAGCTGTATAGTTAAAGTTATATACTATGAAAATTAATTCATTTAACATTTGCCCCAGTTGCATACACGTGCATACGTGTGTGTTGACTATGCAAAAAGATCAAGTATGGTCTTGCAGCGAATATGACTTCTCAGATACGCTGATAAACACACATTTAACACAAACACAGCAATTAAAAACTAATTACTAAACTTAAAAACACAGAACTATGAGAACTATTTTATTTACTATGCTAATCGCTTTTGGTTCATTAAGTCTTCAGGCACAAAAGCAATGTGAAACTCCAGATTTAAAAGTGGGTGACGTCCTAAAAATTTCTGGTGATACTAATACACCTTTTCAACATATAAATTTTCCGAAGAAAAATTTTATAATTAAACGAGGAGGTATTGTAGACTTCAAAAAATTAAATAATAAAGAGGTAGAAATAACAGGTGTACAACACGAAGCAGGCTGTATTTCTAAAATTGACGTTAAACTCGCAGATGGATCAAAGTTTTTTAATGCAGTTAGCGCAGTTAGCATAAATTTGAAGGGTGCTTTATCGACTGGTGAAGTTACCTTGAAATAATAAATTTATATGACAAGTCTAGAAAAAGATACAACAGTGGTTGTAAATCATCCTTCAAAATCTAATGCCACGGGGATGGTAGAAAATGTTCTGGAGCAGTTTAATACTGCAGCAGATATTATCAATTTAAATCCTAATATACGCAGGATTCTTAGCGTAACTAACAATGAGATTATCATACATTTTCCGGCTAAAATGGATAATGGAGATGTCGAGATTTTTACGGGTTATCGTGTACAGCACAATAATGCATTAGGTCCTTATAAAGGAGGTTTGCGTTATCACGATACGGTAGATATTGATGCTGCTAAAGCCCTAGCCATGTGGATGACCTGGAAAACATCATTAGCAGGTTTACCTTACGGTGGTGCAAAAGGAGGTATTCAAATAAATCCTAAACTGTATTCTCAATCAGAATTAGAGCGTATCACCCGTAGATTTACGTATGCTTTAGGAGAAAACATAGGACCAGAACATGATATACCTGCTCCAGATGTTAACACAGGAGCGCAAACGATGGCGTGGATTGCAGATACCTATATGTCTACAAAAAGTCCGTCTGAGCGTTCTACGCATCAACATGTTGTAACGGGTAAACCAGTAGGGTCTGGCGGCCTTGAAGGGCGTGATCGCGCAACAGGATACGGTGTATATTTATGTATCAAACTCTGGGCAGAAAAAAACAAGATGCCGCTTAAAGGCAAAAAATATATTGTACAAGGCTTCGGAAACGTAGGGTACTGGGCAGCTTATTTTATGGAGCAGGAAGGTGCACTTATGGTAGGTGTTCAAGATGCTTTTGCAAGTATTTATAAAGCTGAAGGTATAGGAGTAGCAGAGCTGTTTACGCATATTAATGCTAATGAAGGAGGCGTTCAAAATTTTAGAGGAGCAAGCGAGATTGAAAAAGATACTTTCTTCGGGATAGACTGTGATCTTATAATCCCTGCTGCATTAGGAAATCAAATTACCGAAGATAACGCTGCAGATATTAAGGCAACTCTTATTGCTGAAGGTGCAAACGGACCAACAAATGTAGAGGGAGAAAAAATACTTCTTAAAAAAGGAGTTACAATTATTCCTGATATTTTATGCAATTCTGGTGGTGTTATTACCAGTTATTTTGAGTGGCTTCAAAATCGTAATGGGGAGCTGTGGAACCTTGAAGAGGTTATGGAGAAGCTAGATAAAAAACTGGGAACAAACTTTCATGATGTATGCAATGCTGCAGAAGAGCGTAATATAGATATGCGTACTGCTGCTTATATTTTAGCAATAGAGCGTATTGAAAAAGCATACGTGCAACGTGGGATTTTCCCATAATTGAGAAGCCTATTTTGAAATACGGAAGCTTAATTTTAGAGAAGAAAGAATACGTTCTTTTAAAACGTATTATGAATATCTCTTATCATTTAGACGACCCTGTTATACGCGATTCAATACATAAATTGAACGAAGAATTACAACTGGCCATGATCTGCGAGGATATAGATGTCCCCGCAGATGTGGTTCGGTTTTATAGTAAAGTTACAGTTGAAAGCAGCGAGCAAATACAAGACTTGTACATAGTGCCTCCTGCGCAAAGTGATCTCTCAAAAAAACGAATTTCTGTTATGGCACCTTTAGGTGCTGCATTAATTGGTTGCTCTCAAGGAGATGAGGTCTTAGGTATATTCCCAGATGGTTCTAAAAGTTTAGTTATTAAAGCTGTTTTGCAGCAGGGTACTTCTATAGATACAAGTGTCTTATAATAAGACCTGTAAAATTATAAATATGAATACAAGCGCTTATAATCACGATAGCGAGTATGATCTTTTTCAAAAGAATATTCGCGCAGAGTTATATACCTGGATAAAACTTTTAGAAAATTTAAACCTGGAGTTTGAGGCTCTGGTTAAATTGGTTAATCTAAACCTTGTTTTAGACACTAGTCTTATTCAAAAAATAGTTGACAAAAAAGCTGAAACTAACTCACAACTTAATATCTATTATAAGTACGTTAATCAAGTAGAAGACAATAGAGAATGCGATGATATGGATTGTGAGATATTTTATCAACGACAGCATGAGCAGCTAAGACGTTTATTTAATTATCACGCTGAGCAATGCACAAAATTAAAATGCAGCCTTTTTAATAGTATAAATCTGCAAACAAATAATCAACTTAAAAGTAATTTTTAAGCAGGGTCGAAGTAAGATTCTGACTTTATTATAATGAATAAATCACAAGACTATTTTTTTACAATTCAACTCTTTAATAAAGATATTAAAGAATTGAATTTCTGGATGCTGCAACTAGAGCAACTTACTTTAGAGATAAACCAATTAACCGCAATTGAAAAAAAACTATTAAAGAACAATTCTTTAAATTATAATCTGCTTGCATTTAGAAGAAAAAACACCCTATTTCTTGCAGCTTTATTTAGACAGGAACAAAAACTTCAAAAAGAAAAGGAGTACGGCTCTGGGATTTACAATTTAGATTGGAACCACGAGCAAGATATGCAGCGCAATCAATTTGTAAATCATTACAGAGAATTTAAAGCGTTACAAAATACCATATATGAGCGCTTAATTTCATTAGAAATTAGATAACATTTATTAAAAGCAATTAAGTTCAAGAATCATTTAAATCTGAGAGCAAATGAAAACAAACGAATTCAAATTTTTACTGCAAATCATTATTTTGTGCGTACTATTCTTCGGCTGTCTGTTTTTATTTAATAAGATGGTACTTGCTTTATTTTAAGTAGCTTTTTTTGTGATCTCTCAATATTTTAAATCAAAAATATACCAGCAGTAATGCCTAGAAAATTTGTAAAAAGAACGTATAGATTATCAAAATATATTATTTACAAAGAAACCTTAGTTAATACCAGGGAATTATTTTGGTCATTTATTGGTGCATTTATAGGTATAGGTAGTATCGCCTATGTACAGTCATTATATATACCTGAGATAGAAAATATATTTTTAATAGGTTCTTTTGGAGCATCAAGTGTATTAATTTACGGTTCAATAAACAGTCCTCTTGCACAACCTAGAAACTTAATAGGAGGTCATATCGTATCTGCACTTATAGGTGTTACTATTTACAAAATAGTGCCAGATATAATTTGGATAAACGCTCCTCTTGCAGTCGCTTGTTCTATTATTGCAATGCAATTCACAAAAACACTTCATCCTCCCGGTGGAGCGACAGCTCTAATAGCGGTTATGGGAACAGAAAAAATTAAAGCTTTGGGTTATTTATATGTGCTCTCACCAGTTCTAACGGGTACTTTAATATTATTTATTATCGCTTTAATTTTTAATAATTTGACAAGATATAGAAGCTATCCTACACAAAGTAGACTTACAAATTTTTTCAAAAAGTCATTAGGATTTAAATCTTGATGTTTTTGTTTTTAATTTAAAATTCTATTTATAGGATTTAGATACATAATAAAACAGCTTACTATCTGTAATTGTAAAGTTCTAAACGCTGTATTTTATAGTCTTCTTTAAAGATGCGCAAATGTCTTCCTTGATGGGTTTGATCTCCGTTTAAATGACGTCTTATTTTCCACACATTATTTTCAAAAACTCCCTCATCTACTTTTAAAATGCCTACATGTAAATCTGGATTTTTAAGATTTTTAAAAGTTACATAAATACCATTTCCAGCTATATAGAATTCGTTTGCTCCTGTTTGTACAATGAGTGCTCCTGCCATGTCCCAATTTTCGTCTTTGGCTGCATCTTCCCAACCTAGTTTATAACTGTGGTTAAATGTAAACTCATAGTCGCCGAGACTTACGATACTTCCTTCATTTTCCTTATCAAGCAATACACCCTCAATTTTATTTTGACCCTGATTTGCCATAATTGTTGGTGTCAACTGGCCAAGTAAATCATACATTTTTGACAAAGGTTGATTCTTAGGGTCTTCTGCAGATTCTATTGCAAATGGTGAAAAACCCATTGCCTCATAGTGACCTATAGCAAAAGCAGCTTTCCCGGCAATGGTTTTGTCATAGCGATGCTCAGGAATAAATAACGGGTCTCCCTGCCTTACATATAAATCATTCCAATATTTAAAATCAGGATTGTAAAAATCTGGTGACATAAAATCTATCTGAGAACCGGCAGCTTTCCAGATATCCATTAAATGTGGCAGTGGGCCGGCACTGGGGTATTCACCCGGTTTACGACCTTTATAGTTTAGAGCTGCATTTACAAACATTGGGAGCGCATAGGCATCTTTACCGGCAGCAACAACTGCATTTGTAAATTCAGAAAAATACCAGGCCATAAAAAACTCATCGGTGTGATCTCCTTTACCAAAGAGTTCTTGCCAATTACCCTTTGTTTTAAAGCCGTTTTGTTCCCAAGCGTTATAAAGTTCTGGCACAAGATTTTCTTTATGTTTCTGCATATAGTTTATAAGAGCTTGCGGAACTGCCGCTTCAAATTTGAGATTAGCTTCTTTGCTGTGGTCCCGTGCAGAGGGTAGCATTCCTACTTCATTTTCGGGTTGCACCATAATTACAGTTTGCTCTTTAGAATCAAACTCCTTTAAATGCTGCATTAACGTATTAAATGCAGTGCGATCTGCATTTAAATTAGCCGTGCTGAATGGGGAAAGTATTTCTTGGCTAATTCCATTTTCATCTTTTGCCCGCGGAAATTTTTTCTGATTGGTTTTTACCCATGAGGGAACATGGCTAGACATACTATTTTTCCAGGAACCAAACCAAAGCAACACAACTTTGAGTTCATTTTTACGAGCTTCTTTTAATAAATCATCTAAAAGCTGAAAATCAAATTTTCCTTCTTCCGGCTCTAATAATTCCCAGTAAACGGGAGCTAAAACTGTGTTAAGGTTAAAAGCTTTTAATTTTGGCCAGACAGGAACCATACTTTCTAGACTTGTAAAGGTAGAATTGCCTAATTCTCCTCCTAAAATTAAAAAGGGTTTACCTTCTACGATTAGCTGGGTAGTATAACCAAGCTTTCTTAAGTGCGGTATAGTAGACTCAGGTATTTGAGCAGACACCGTAAAAGCATTTAATATAAGTAAGAATACTACCTGTATATATATTATGATTCTATATTTCATACGAGTTTAAACTTTATTTTGATAATCTAATTAGCAAAGGGTTTTTATATAAGATTGATCTATATGGATTTTTGTTACGGTACTTAAATATCTAAGTTATAAATGGCACTATCTAACAGATATGATGCTCTTACTAATACAAATGATGCATTTGTATACCTCTTATTTTTTTCTATTTATATTGTACATTAACTAAATCATTACTTTAAAATTTAAGGCTGAAGTTCTCCAGTTATTTAATTAATTTGAATTTCTTTTTTTAAATTATTGAACTCCCTACACGTGCCAAAAAAAGAATTAACCTGTACCTTTTCCTTTTATAGAATTATGAAGATTAGAGTATCTTTTAAGATAGCTGTTATATTAAGTTTACTTCTATACAATAGTGTATTTGCTCAGGAAGTAGAGGAAGAGTACCGTTTTTTAAACATTGCAAACGGCAATACACAACGAGCTGTTTCTACAATTGTTCAAGATAGTCTTGGTTTTATTTGGTTTGGTACAAATGGCGTAGGCATAAATAGATATAATGGTGCCGACTTAACATCGTACAAGCAGAATTTTAATGATAGCAACTCTTTAGGTAGCTCACTTATACATAAATTATTTATAGATAAGCAAAATCGCTTGTGGGCAGGTACAAATTATGGCTTAAACTTATATGATCGTGATTACGATAACTTTAAAGAGGTGAAGCTTTATATAGACTCGCTCGAGGTTTCAAACATTCAGATTAGAGCCATACAGGAAGATGCAAATGGGAACCTGCTGGTAGGGTCGCATTATCACGGGCTTTTTAAAGTAAACCTTAGAACCCTTGAGGGATATCAGGTGCCGGTACGGTTTTCAGAAATTAATTCGTTAGAAGTTAACAGCATTGTTACTAGTACGTATGGTGATTTATATATAGGTACAAACAAGGGACTTTTCAAATATACAGGTGCTGTCGTAGAGCCTGTTTTAGCCCAGTATGAACAAGACGATAAACTTATATCATATCATATTGAGACTTTATTTTTTGACAACACTGGCGCTTTATGGGTGGGAACCTTTGCAAACGGACTGTTTAAAATAAGCTTTGATGCGCGAGGTAATTATACGATACTAAGTTATGAGGTGACTGATAAACGTATTCTTGCTATAGCGCAGGCACCAGACGGTAAAATGCTATGTGGAACTGAAAATGACGGACTTTTTGTTCTTGATAAAAACGATCAGATTTATAAAAATTACAGGCATAATAAATTTGATACAGGAAGTATAAAGGCAAATTCAATATGGTCTTTATTTGTAGATATGCAAGGCCGTATCTGGATAGGGTATTACAATCAGGGGCTGGCAGTTTACGACAAATTGTATGACAAATTTAAAGACATAGAAAGCCTTCCTAATGTTAATAATTCGCTACACGGCTCTTCGGTAACAGGTATAATAAACGATAAAAAAGGAAATATCTGGATAGGTATAGACGGTGGTGGTGTTGATGTTTATAATACAGAAAGCAAAAATATAACCCACCTTACAGATCCTAAAAACCCTATCGCTAAAAACCTAAATGCCCGCGATATTGTTACACTATTTATAGATAGTAAAAACACAATTTGGGTAGGCACCTGGAATTCTGGAATTTTCTATCTGCCTGAAAACACTTTAGCTTTTAAACAATACAACGTCTCTAATACTGATGGTGGTTTAAAATCAAACCGTGTTATGAGTTTTGCAGAAGATTCAAAAGGTACAATCTGGATAGGGACCTTTCTTATGGGTTTGCATTCCTATAATCCACAAACTAAAAAACTCACCCACGTTAACGACCAGTTATTTTCTAATCCATTAGCGAGCCAGCGCGACGTGCGTACTGTTATGGTAGACAATAACGATGGAGTATGGTTGGGCACTACAAGTGGTTTGTATAAAGTAGAACAGCTTTTAAATGGTACTATGCGTGCAGTTTCTTTTAAGGAAAAAATGCGTCAGAATTTAGCAGACAGAACAGAGATTGACATCATCGCATCGCTATTTGAAGATTCAAAAGGTTCTATCTGGGTAGGAACTATAGGTGCCGGTTTGTGTAAATACAATCCTAATGACAATTCGTTTATATGGTTTACAGGAGACGACGGCCTGGGGCAAGAAACGATTGCTTCTATATTAGAAGATGATCAAGGTAATATATGGGTAGGTGGAAATAACGGTCTTACGCAACTAAATACCGATTCAGGAACGTTTAAGAATTTCGATAAGCAAGATGGTCTTTTGGCTAATGATTTTAATTATAATGCATCATTTAAAGATGAAAACGGCTATTTATATTTTGGTAGTTATGAGGGTATAAATTATTTAAACCCTAAAAATATAAGTTTTAACGATTACAGTCCGCAGGTTTATTTTACAGACTTTAAACTCTTTAATAAGTCTGTGATTCCTAACACCGAAGGCTCACCATTAAAAAAAGTTATTTCGCAAACTGAGGCGCTTACCCTTACCAGTGCACAATCTGTATTTACAATAGAATATGCAGGAATTAGTTTTACACGGTCTGAAAAAAATCAATACGCGTATTATCTAGAAGGTTTTGATGAAAAATGGAATTATGTAGGTCAGAGCAGAAGCGCTACATACACAAATCTAGCACCTGGGGATTATGTATTTAAAGTGAAAGCAGCTAATAATGATGGCGTTTGGGATGAAATTCCGCAGACATTAAAAATAAAAGTCTTACGTCCCTGGTGGTCAACAAATACGGCTATCGCTGCTTACTTATTTGCACTGCTAATAATTTCCTTTTTTATATACAATCTTGTTAAACAAAGGGTTGCCGAAAAGCGTGCTATAGCTTCAGAACGTGACAGGAGAATACAGGAAGAGGTATTAAATGATAGAAAGCTTCAGTTTTTTACTAATATCTCACATGAGTTTAGAACGCCACTCACTCTAATTTTAAATCCGTTAGAAGATATTATAGATGGTGGTTTTTCTAAAATGCCAAAACCCGTTACAGATAAGCTATCTATCATTCATAAAAATACAAACCGTCTCAAACGTCTTATAGACGAACTTATGGATTTTAGAAAGCTTGAGATCAATAAATTTTCGGTAAAAGCTTCAAAATTAGATGCGGGAGTTTTTGTCAAAGAAATTGCTTCTCATTTTGAAGAAGAAGCTTCACTTAAAAACATAGTACTTGACGTAGAGGCCGATGAGGTTGATGTGTCACTGTGGAGTGATCCCTCTATGCTTGAGAAAATTCTATTCAATTTACTCTCAAACGCATTTAAAATTACACCAGACTCCGGCAGTATTTCAGTGAGCGTGTACAGGTGCAATCAGAAAATTATTCTTCCACTGGTAGATGAGAACGACCCGGTTTCTGCATTAGAAATACAGGTTGAAGATACTGGCTTAGGAATCAAAAAAGAAGAAGTAGATAAGATCTTTGAGCGATTTTATCAAGTTGAAAAAATGAACAGTCAATACTACGGCGGTACAGGTATAGGTCTCGAAGTGGTTAAAAATTTTATAGACCTTCTTAAAGGAAAAATAGAAGTGGAAAGTGAAGAAGGAGTAGGGACTAAGTTTAGGTTATTTTTTCCGTTAGGTTATGCACATTTTAGTGCAAATGAACTGTTTTTAGTTCCGCAAGAAAGTGCAGCAACGCAACAGAATAGTGTAACTCAAAGAGATTCTGTTTCAGAATTATTAAAAGACAGTGACTTAAAAAGTTTACTTATCGTTGAGGATAATGCAGAGTTAAGAAATTACCTCAAAAACGAACTCTCAGCAGAATATTTTATTTTAGAAGCGTCTAACGGCACCGAAGGTTTAGCTCTAGCTTCAAAGAAAATACCCGATTTAATTATCACAGATGTTGTTATGCCAGAGTTAGACGGTTTTGCATTTTGCGCACAGCTAAAAGCCGATTTAAAAACCAGTCATATTCCGCTAATTATGTTAACTGCAAAAGCAATGACTGAAGATTGGGTGACCGGTATAGATGCCGGTGCAGATGTATACCTTAACAAGCCCTTTGATATGAAAATTTTAAAGGCACAATTACGTCAGATTATTTTAAGCCGTCAGGTACTTCTTAATAAGTATTTAAAGGACTCTAACAACGTCATGATTCCCGAAAACACCTCACAGCTTGATAAAAAATTTATTACAAAAGTGCTGGAGTATATTACGACAAATATTTCTGATGAAAATCTCACAGTAGAGAATCTGGCCGAAGAACTTAATTTAAGTAGAAGTCAATTATATCGAAAAATTAAGGCTCTAACAGGTAATTCTGCTAATGAATTTTTGAGAAAAATACGCCTTGAAAAAGCAAAAGAACTTATTGAAAGTGGTAATGCCTCGATAAGTGAGGTGTGTTTTAAAGTGGGATTCTCTTCCCCGTCATATTTTACAAAATGTTTTAAAGCTCATTTTGGAGTTCTGCCTACAGAGCTTAAATAGAGCTTGTAAATCCCGTATTTGCTGCATTTAGCTACAAATGTTTTAACAAGTGCTTCATAGTTAGTATTCGGTATATTTTAATTGTGCGAATTTTAGAGTTCTAACAACAGGTGTTTTTTAAACACTATATCTCTTGAATTAAGAATGAAATCAGCTGTACTAAATCTACTAATTACGAAATCGATGTATTGGCGTAAAATGGTTTTTAGTCTGTTTCTTTTTCAAAATGTGTTGATTCAAAATCAGGCAAACAAGCTCTTCTTAAACTAATAAATACCCTACCACATATTTCATGAGCACCCATTCACAAAAATTATCGATCAAAGAAAAAATAGGCTACAGCCTGGGCGATCTTTCAGCAAATTTGGTTTTTCAAACGTTGATGACTTATTTGGCCTATTTCTATACAGATATCTATGGTCTAAAGGCAAATGATGCTTCAGCAATTATACTTACCGTAGGACTGGTGGCTGCTTTTGGTTTTAATCCTGTTATAGGCGCGTTAGCAGATCGTACCAGGTCTAAGTATGGTAAATTTAGACCGTGGATAATCTGGACGGCGGTACCGCTGGGTATTGTGGCTCTTTTGGCTTTTACAACTCCAGACTTTGAGTACAAAGGCAAAGTGATTTATGCGGTAGTAACGTACACATTATTATTGCTCTTATACGCTTCTAATAATCTTCCTTATTCTGCACTCAGCGGGGTAATTACAGGAGATATGGGAGAACGTAACAGTTTATCTGCCTATCGTTTTGTGGCAGTTATGTTTGCTCAGTTTTTTGTTCAGGTATTTATGTTACCTATAATTGAATCTGCAGGTGATGGCGATAAAGCAGTAGGAATTGAGATTGTAATGACCTGGCTGGCCATAATAGGAACGATAATGCTCATTATTACATTTTTAACTACTCGAGAGCGCATTGTACCATCTGTAGATCAAAAGTCAAGTATTAAAGAAGACCTGGGTGATTTATTTAAAAACCGACCCTGGGTTATTATGCTGGTGCTAACAACATTAGTTTTTATAACGCTGGCAATGAAAGGGGGTTCGTATGTCTATTATTTTAAGAACTATGTAGACCCAAATGCGCTTACTACGTTTATACAACCCATACTTGATTTTTTAAATTCTATAGGTGTTAATTTCTTTGGTGAAAATCCAGTTTCTGCAGGCTTTGGTCTATTTAATGCCGGCGGTATAATCTTTATGATTGTAGGAATTACGTTTTCAAAACGTTTTGCAGATAAATACGGAAAACGGGATGTTTTTGGTGTGGCATTGTTTTTATCAACTCTTTTTATAATTGCTTTTTATTTCTTTTCAAAAGAGTCTGTAGGGTTAATATTTCTCTCACAAATCTTACACGGCTTTTTTTAC
Organism: Leeuwenhoekiella sp. NPDC079379; assembly: GCF_044542075.1. Classification (NCBI taxonomy): domain Bacteria; kingdom Pseudomonadati; phylum Bacteroidota; class Flavobacteriia; order Flavobacteriales; family Flavobacteriaceae; genus Leeuwenhoekiella; species Leeuwenhoekiella sp. NPDC079379. Next base: position 21,649 of record NZ_JBITTU010000008.1, on the reverse strand, counting down.
GGGTTAACCATACCCTTGCTTTGGGCAATGATCGCAGATGTTGCAGATTATTCTGAATGGAAAAATAACCGAAGAGCAACAGCTATCATATTTTCGGCAATGATGGTGGGATTAAAAGGAGGCTTAAGTATTGGGAGTGCTTTAGTCACGTGGATTTTAGGGTTGTATAACTATATCACTAAAGAAGCTGCAGTGGCAGGAGAAGCACTTATACAGCCCGAAAGCGCTATACAAGGAACCCGTTTGCTTGTGAGTATTTATCCTGCAATACCTTTTTTAATAGGTATAGGCTTATTGTTTTTCTACGAGATTAATAAAAAAGCAGAAACTCAAATAGAAACCGACCTGAAACAGCGTAGAATTAAATAGTTTACAATAAATGCTATTCCTTGAATTTGCTAAAAATCACGTGTATAATGTGTTTTTAGTAGCTTCAGGTTTTTATTGAATGTTAGCATTTCTAGTTCTATCGGGTTTTAAATAGTTTTAAAGGAGCATTTTGAAGACTCACAATGTATAAATCCTTAGAATCTTCAGTTTTCAGTTTTACAATTTTCCTAGCTTCTTCAGGTACATAAAAACCACTTTCTGTAGCATTTGCAGCTGTAAAGGTATTATGTCCACTATTTATAAGGCATAAACCATTTCCTGCATCGTATTGTCCCGTTAATACTTCAGTATCTTTATAATTTCCCACTGCGAGAATATAAAGTTTTTTATCTGCATTTATATCTATAAACTCAAAATCAAAAATAGGAGCCCATTGCGCTTCATCAGGAAGAGCAGTATATTTAAATGTACCGTCGCCAAGATTTTCAACATATACAGATTGTAATATATAGGTATTTAAAATTTCTTCGGAAGTAAATTTTACGGTTTCAAAAAGTTGCTGAAAGGTTGAGCTGCCGTACATTTTATAGGATCCTGTACGTTTACGTATCATAGGTATCTGACTTATAAGCGTGTTTCTGGGCTGCATTATAAATTCTTTGTGATCAATAAATTGAGTCATTATAGGCTCAATACTTCCATTAGAATCATAATCTTTAGCATAAATATGCAGCGGTTCTTCTACCGAAGCTTTAAATGGGTTATTAAGTCCCCAATTTCCTACGACAAAATCTAAATCTCCGTCACCATCAAAATCCGCAGATTTTATGCAGTTCCACCAGCCATTTGTCTTAGCTAAACCATTTGCTGAGGTGTCTGGTATGAGTTTACCATTTTTAGAGTAATAGACTTGTATAGGCATCCATTCGCCAACGAGAACCAGATCTGTAGCGCCGTCTGCGTTGAGATCTTGTGCAAAAGCACCCGTTACCATTCCGGGATTTAAAAGTGCTGGCGCCTTTTTAGCAGTAACATCTCTAAAAATACCGTTAGTGTTTTCTAAAAGATACGATCGCGGAGCATGTGGGTAATTATTAGGGTTTAGTCTTCCGCCCACAAAGAGATCGAGATCTCCATCTTGATCATAATCAATTTGTACAACTGTATTAGTAGGAAATTCAATTTTAGGCAAGTTATTGGGAGAATAGGTAAAATTACCTACACCATCATTTATAAAAAGCTTGTCTTGATAAAGACTGGTATCAAAGTAATGTTCAGAACTCCCGTAGGCGATATAGAGATCAAGATCTGTATCGCCGTCAGCATCAAAAAATAAGGCTGCAGAAACTTCAGAAATTGAGTCTAAAGCTATCTTATCTTCCTTTTTCAGATTAAAATCACCTGTTTTGGACTGTAAATAGAGATAGTTTCTTTGATTTTTCGATCCGCCTACAAATACATCTTCAATCCCGTCACCGTTGCTATCTCCTGTAATTATAACTGGTCCTGGTTTGCTGTGTGTTCTAAAGAGTAACGGCCATTTTTTAAAATCGTTAAACGTAGTTTCTTTAGGAATGAAGTTTAAACCGTTTGCTTCATAATGTGTTAAATAGGAAGATTTAGGTTTTTGTATATTTTGACCTGCTATAAATTCTGTTCCTTTAGTGGGTGTAAGTACCTGGTTTTTTTCGACATTTAATAAAAGGATGGTGGTATTATCTGGCCACAAAATACGTATAGAATCGGCTTGCTGCGATTTCCCTAAACCAAAATACAGCGAAGGTTCAAAAGAAGATAAATAACCTTGATGCGGAAACAATTCTGAAAACTGAACACCGTTATGAGCATACAACCACACCTTTACTCCCAGATCTTGCCCATTTGCCTGAAAGTTTAATTTTAAATAATTATGTGCGGTTGTTTCCTTTTTGAACGTGGTGTTTTCAAATAGAAAAGCAGGCTCATCTATGTTATTTGTAATCATATCCAGATCACCATCTAAATCAAAATCTGCATAGACAGCGCCATTAGAGTAGGAGGGTAATTCTAAACCATAGGCTTTAGTTTGATTTGAGAATTTATTAGAGCCGTCATTTTTAAAATAGAAATTCGATTTTTTTACACCTGGCATTTTTGCCAATTCTGAGCGTAATTTTTCAATGTGTTTATCGCGTGATTCAAAACTACTTGCCGAATTATTAAAATCGACAAAATCCATATCTGTGATGTCTTTTTTGTAGCCGTTTGTGATGTAGATATCTTTATAACCATTATTGTCAAAATCTGCTATCAAAGGAGACCAGCTCCAGTCTGTTGCCGCGATACCTGAAAAATAGCCCAAGTCACAAAAGTTGTCGCCAGTGTTTATTTGCAAAACATTACGCACAAATTGGGGCTGATAACCAGACTTGATAGCGGTATTAAAGCGATCAAAAGGAATTTCTGAAAACATGGTTTTTTTACGCACGTTATCATCTGGAAGCATATCGAGAACTACCAAATCTAACAGGGCGTCGTTATTTAAATCTGCCGCATCTATACCCATACTATTATGGCTTTGATGCTTAAAATAAGTTTCTATCTTGTTGGTGAAGGTTCCGTCTCCATTATTAACATAGAGAATATCATTAGACATAAAATCATTTGCCACATAAATATCTGGGAAGCCATCCTGATTAATATCAAGCACTTTAAGGCCCAAACTCCATCCTTCAATTTGAATACCGGCTTCTGCAGAGACTTCCTTAAAAACCGGAATGCCGTTTTCATTTAACCCCTGATTTTGAAACAAATGGTCTGTGCTATTACCTGTGCCATCTTTGCGCTGCCCAAACGGATTGTTCTTAGGGTAGTTTTCATTTGAGTTTGTTGCCAGATACATATCCAGATCGCCATCTTTGTCATAATCTAACCAGGCTGCCTGTATAGCGTAGCCCGTAGTTGTTAAATTCATTTCTTCCGCAAGGTTTTCAAATTTTACTGTTCCGTCTACATCTGTCTTATTGATGTAGAAGTAATTTTTAGATTCCTTTAAATTAAGATCGTGCGCAGTCGATATGTGTATATCTGGTTTACCGTCATTATTTATATCTACGATTGATACACCTGTACACCATTTATCTGTTGTAAAGCCTGAGGTTTCGGTTATATCTTTAAAACGTAGATTGCCCTGGTTGATGTAAATTTTGCTACTCACCATATTACCGGTAAAGCAGACATCAGGTAAACCATCACTATTAAAATCTGCCACTCCCACACCGCCACCGTTGTACATATATTGATAATCCATAATATTGAATAACTCATTTTCTACTAGAGTATTTTCAAAATCTAAATGAGATATCTGTGCGGGAATCTTAACAAACATGGTAGATTCTGCAGATTTATCTGTACAGGAAATTAGTATAATGCATAATAAAAGGTTGACGATTCTAAGCATAAAGAAATGTAAGGATTTAATGATAACATTCTTATAATGGCAAAATGCCATGATCAACTAGCAGATCACGGCATTTTGAAACAAAGGCAAATAAATAATTTAGATTTAATAACCAGGATTTTGATCAGCTTGTGTCAAGGCAGGATTATTATCAATTTCAGATTGAGGGATAGGTAAAACCAGCAGTTTTTGCTCAAAATTAGCAAGAGGTTCAGCTGTAAATTTTCCTTCTTTTCTCCATCTTAAAATATCTCTGTTTCTAATTTGTTCAGAACTTAATTCTACTCGTTTTTCGTGCATAATTGCATTCATTATCTGTTGTTCAGATCCTACGGGATATGCTGTGGTAGGATAGCCCGGCATATTTACGCTAGCACGACTTCTTACTTGATTCATTAGAGTGATTGCGCGAGCAGGATCACCAGCTTCAAGTTCGCATTCTGCAAGATTAAGCAGTACTTCTGCATAACGAATTACACGCATATTAATACCGCCTGTTTTAAATCCGCCCGGATTTTCCTTGTACATTAATGAGTATTTTCTCCAGCTTATTTCTGTAGTCTCTCCCTCAAATGTGGTAGTTTCTCCCTGTGCAGCAGGTACCACTTCTGTGCCGTTATTAAACATATCTCCTGTTTTATAAAAGCTCATTGCAAAACGAGGATCGTTCTTAGCATCTCCTTTAGATACACGCTCAAAATCGTTTAGTAAGGCATTAGAAGGTATTAGGTTTCTCCATCCTATATGAGAATATTCCTGAGTTCTTACAGCTTGTTCATTTGTGCCATTTCCAGTACCGCCCCAGTCAAAACCCCCTACATTAGCATATCCTATTTCTAAAATAGACTCGTCGTTAAATTCATTTTCTTCTTGAAAATTCTCATCGTATTGGTCTATTAATTTATACTCTTGAGAATCTACAATAGCGTCAAATGCATCTTTTGCAAGGCCATATTGACCAGTGTACATGTATACGCGACCTAACATCGCAAGAGCTGCACCTTTAGAAAAGCGACCTTTTATAGTCGTGTTTGATGCGACAGGTAAAGCTTCGGCGGCTTCACTAAGATCTGTGATTGCTTGATTAAGCACAGCCTCTTGTGTAGCTTTAGGAAAACCTTCATTAAAATCTGTAGCTACTTTTGTAGCGAGCGGTACACCGCCCCAAAGGGAACCTAATTCAAAAAACATCCAACCACGGGCAAATTTTGCTTCACCTATTAGAGTTTTACGATCTGCATCAGAGATGTCTGGAGTTTCTGCACCACGTTCTATAACTGTATTTGCACGTAGAATTGCGGTGTAAGAACCTTTCCAGACTGCCGTAGCAACGGCATTGTCTGCATTATTTGTACCGGTTAAAAGCGCTGCTCTTGGTAATTCTAACTGGCCACCTCCAGATTTATTATCATCGCCTCGTAAATCGTGTAAAAACCAGAATTCACGGGCATACATTTGATTTGATTGAATAGTAGCGTAGATAGCATTTGTACCCGCTAATAATTCTGCTGTATTTTGGTAATAAGTGGGTACCGAATAATCATTTGGGTTTTTAAGATTTAAATCCTCTGAATCACAAGCTGTGACTGCCCAAAATCCAACACACAGCGTAACAATTGTTTTAATATTTTTCATAATTTTTTTCTTTTTAAAATCCGAGTTCAAGACCTAATAAAAACGATTGTGGTCTTGGGTATTGACCATAATCTACACCTTGTACGCGTAAATTATTTCCTCTTGCACCTATCTCAGGATCATAACCTGAGTATTTTGTGAACGTTGCCAGATTGTTACCTGAAACATAAATAGTTAGTTTACTAATATTGTCATTTAAAGTTCTGCCTAACCATTCTTCAGGAAACTGATATCCTATTTTTAAATTCTGTAATCTTAAGAAAGATGCATCTTCCAGATAGCGATCTGAAGTTCTATTGTTTGCATTAGGATCACCACTTATCATACGAGGTATGCTTGTGTTTGTGTTTTCTGGTGTCCACGCATCTAAAACTGCTACATCGTGACCAAAAAGACGCACACCACCTTGTCGTGTAACCTGTAGCGCATTATAAACATCATTACCCTGATTACCGTACCAGTACATACTCATAAAGAAATTCTTATAGTTTGCATCAAAATTTAACCCGTAGCTAAAATCTGGTATAAAGCTTCCTATTACTTCTCTATCATCTGGAGTCACCTGGCCATCACCATTTAAATCTTTAAATTTAATATCTCCGGGAGCAGTCTGAGCAACTTGATATGCACCGTTAGGCGATGCTGCGTTTAATTGATCAATCTCTGCTTGTGTTTGAAAAATACGTTCAACACGATACCCATAGAAAGACTGTATAGGATCACCCACAGCTGTTCTTGTAATATCTGTATCACCAAAGTCTGCATTCCTTCCGCCAAAAATAGGGCCTGATCCTAAACCATTAACGGTGTTTCTAAAAATACCAATGTTTGCACTAGCATTCCATTGAAAAGCGGTGCCCGGTTTAGAGTAATAAGATCCAGAAAAGTCAAGTCCCCAGTTTTCCATAGCACCTACGTTTGCAAGTGTATTTCCTTGAAAACCTTGAGAGTCTGCTGTGGGAACAATTAGGATAAGGTTATCTGTGGTTCTCTTATAATATTCTGCAGTAAACTGTACTCGGTTTTGATATAAACCCAGATCTATACCTATGTTAGTCATTTCAGTAATTTCCCATTCTAAGGCGCTATTTGCTAAACTTTGAAAAAATGCACCTTGTACCACTTGTCCGTTAATAACTGCGTAGGTGTCTGTACTTATACCGGCATTACTTTCATAATTGCCAATGCCTTCAAAGCCCATTTTACCCCAGCTTGCTCTAAGTTTTAATTCTGTGATGTTATCTGCATCTTCCATAAAAGATTCCTGTGCTAAATTCCAGCCTGCAGAGATACCCGGAAAGGTTGCCCATTTGTTATCATCTGAAAATTTAGAAGAACCATCACGTCTTATTGAAGCACTAAATAAATATTTACCGCCAAAATCATAATTCACCCTTCCTAAAAAGGAAAAAATGCTGCTTTCGCTTAATGTAGAACTAGTGGTTTGATTTACTGTACCCTGTAAAACATTAATGGTATTGCTATCACGCTCACCATAACCCTCAAGGGTTGTTTGCTGAAAATCTTGTCGTTCTGCAACTGCTAAAACATCTAGATTGTGATCTCCCCAGCTATTTTCGTAATTCAACTGATTAGAAAAGTAATTCCCTGAAAACGTACTGGTAGTTTTTCTTATTTTATTTTCGTTATTGCCCGTAAAACCATCAAAATAAATAGGTTGTATGTCGCTATTTGTAGCGCTTGTCCAGTCTAGACCAAATGTAAAACGGTATTTTAAGTTTTTAACTAAACGTAAATCTGCGTATGCCGTACCTAAAATACGTACGTTAGTATCTTCATTTGTATTGAGAAGACTAGAAATAAGCGGGTTTACAGGGTCTGTGCCATCTGCACCGTCAGGAGATCTAAAGCCTCCAGCTAAAGTAGGATCACGTAAGGGTATATAAGGGACACCTCGTATAGTGTTCTGAATACTGGTACGACCACCAGGCTCCCCCTCATTTTCTCTTCTTCCGTTTGCAAGTGTTAATGATTCTCCAATACTTAACCAGTCTGTTATCTCATGATCAGAATTTATTCTGAAGTTATAACGATCAAAACCGGTTCCTACAACAATACCTTCTTGTTTAAAGTAACCAAAAGAACCATAAAAGCGAGATTTATCTGAACCTCCTCTAAGATCAATGTGATGTGAAGTAGTCACTGCAGATTGAAAAAGAGCGTCTTGATAATCTGTATCTGTTTGTGCAAACGTTTGAGTTGCGCCTGCGTAAATAGGAGTGTCTAAATTTGCCCAACGTGCAGGTTCTGCCTGTCCTGCATTGCTTAATAATTCACGGCCAAATTGTAAGTATTGCTCTCTATTAAGTAAGTCTAATGTATTAGGAACATCAGAAAAGCCTGTAAAACCTTTATATGTAAATTCTACTTTTCCGTTTGCTCGCCCCTTTTTAGTAGAAACAAGAACAACCCCATTTGCAGCTCTTGAACCATAAATAGCAGCAGCACTTGCATCTTTTAATACCGAAATAGATTCAATATCGTTATTATCAAAATCTCCTAGGCCGCCCACAGGATAGCCATCAACAACATAAAGTGGGGTAGAAGCAAAGGTTATAGAACCCACACCTCTAATTTGTACAATAGGGTCTGTACCGGGACCACCTGAATTTGTAACCTGTATGCCGGGAACTCTACCTTGTAGAGCTTCTGCAAAACTTACTACAGGTAATGCGGTTACTTCGTCTGCAGATATTGAGGAGACAGCACCTGTGACAGATTCTTTACGTTGGGTACCATAACCCACAACAACAACCTCGTCCAATTGAGCTGTATCTTCTTTTAATTGAATATTTATAGTACTCTGATTATTTATTGAAATCGTTTGCGTAAAAAAGCCAACAAAACTTATAACCAGTTTTCCGTCTGAAGGAGCATTCGTAATGCTGTAATTTCCATCAAAGTCTGTTTGTGAACCATTATTGGTTCCTACAACTACAACTGAGGCTCCAGGAAGCGGGGTGCCATTATCGTCAGAAACAACACCTGTTATGGTCGTTGTTTGCGAAAATGCAATTTGCCCGAGCATTGCAATTAGTGCAAATAATGCGAGTTTGAGTTTACTCATAATTAAATCGTTTAATGTTGTTTGTTATTAATACTGGCTTTTTTACAAGCTGCAATAAAACAAATGTATGTGAAGGGTTACATGTGCACTAAAAGAAATGAAGCAAACACTGCAAATCTTGAAGCACGATTGGTGATAATCGTAATAAACCACGTGGTTTTCAACTCGTATTCTTTAAATTTTATATTAATTTAAAGTTAAATGTGAATGGTTTGACCCTAATAGTATAAATAGTTCTAAAAGGTGATTGAAGATCAATTATGAGGATCTTTTAATGTGGAATTTTTAATCAGGAAATCAGTTCCTTTAACTCTTCCAACAAATATTGGTTACTTGCTATTTAGATTTAAAAATGATTTTTTTCTTAAATAAAAATGGTGAAAATAGAGAAATCCGTATTTGTTTTATCAAATACGGATTTGTTTATGTGGTTTCGCCTTTTAAAAATCAGTCTATACTTAAAAGCTATTTTGAATTAAAAATTAATCTTAAAAGAATCGAGGTGTAAGCATACGATTATATTCTTTGAATAATTCAAAGCGTAAAAACAATTCATAGGTACCATCATTGTAAGTCGCATTGCCTAAATCTGTACTTTCTCGATCGTATGCAAAGCCTATGAGTAAGCCGTCATTAACCTGAAAGCCTACTAAACCACTCAAAGCAGCACTCCACCTGTAGGATGCGCCTAAGGTTAATTTGTCATAAAACAAAAAGTTTGCATTTACATCAACTGCGAGTGGTGCTCCCGCAACCATTTTAACTAATGTAGAAGGTTTAAATTTTACATTCCTGTTTAAATCAAAAACATAACCTGCTAAACCATAATAATGAATACGCTCTTCTGCTAAAAATGTTTCTGCTCCTGCCGTACCGCTTCTATCAAAATGATTGGTTTGTAAGAGTTGAGGGGCAGACAATCCTCCATAAAATTTAGAATCGTGGTAAAATATACCTACACCCACATTAGGAGAAAGCTTATTATCAATATTAATTAAAAAAGGATCTCCCGAATTAAAAGGATTGGTTCGGCTAAAGTCTACATCCAGTACATTTAAGGATCCTTTAATTCCGAAGCTAAATTTCCCTTCGGCACCCGTTTCTAATGTATAGCTAAAATCTACGTTAAAATAAGTTTCCCGTGCAGGACCCAAGGCATCATTAACAAGACTAAAACCAAGGCCGACTTTGCCTAAACCTATAGGACTGTGTACCGAAAGATTTTGAGTACGTGGCGCACCATCAAGACCCACCCACTGGCTACGGTGTAAGAGCAAAATGCTGGTTACACCGCGGTTTCCCGCATAAGCCGGATTGATAACTAATGGGTTATACATATACTGTGTGTACTGCGGATCTTGTTGAGAAAATCCTAAAGTACAGCAAAGTAGTGCTACAATGATTAAATATTTATTGAATATACTCACATTCTTCTTTTTAAAATTTTAATAAAGATGGGTTCTCTATATACTTCTAATTGATATATATGTATCCTGCTTTAGAACGCGGAGTTCCGTTTGCGGTTGCATAGTTTAGGACATAGTAATAGGTCCCGGTAGGCAATAATTTACTGCCGTCTATAGTTGTACGACCATTAGAATATCCTGTAAATGCTGGGCTTCCGGCTTGACCATAGGCATCCTGACTAAACACTTCTACACCCCAACGGTTGAATATTTTTAGAGTATTATCTGGGAAGCGCTCGATTGCACCTATAGTTAACTCATCATTAATACCATCTCCATTTGGCGTAATTACATTGTATACAAAAATGTCTTCTATAGAAAGTACCATTCTGGTCACATCATCTGGTTCACCATCACCATCTAAATCCTCATTGGTATTATTTGTAGGATCATCAGATATATCTGTAATAAGCACATCATTTTCAGTGGTACCGGTCACCGTAGCTGTATTGTCTACGTAACCTGTACTAACATCGCGCTGTGTGATTTGATATACTGCAGAGAACGAAGTGAAATCAGATTCACCAGGTAACAGAGTAATAGGTCCGCCAACTATGCTTACTTTATTGTCTGTAATTGTAATGTTATTCAAAGTAACATTCCCGGTATTATTTATCTGAAAGGTGTAATTAATAGTATCTCCAAAATCAGGAATTCCATTATTATTTGAATCTACATATTCAGCCATTTTTAATAACTCAACGCTAGGATTAGCAGTGATCACAAACGTGGTAGGATCTTCAAAATCACCATCATTATCAATGTCTAAATTGGCAGTTTCAGCCGGATCGTCTGAGAAATCATCTATTACAATACCATTAGTATCTGTACCCGTCGCTAGAGCAATATTAACAACCTCTCCTGCAAGTAAATCTGCTTGGGTGATTACATAGGTAGCACTAAACGTGTTCAAGTTGCTCTCACCAGGCTCTAGATCAATTGGCCCGCCGGTAACCGCAACCATATCATCTAAAATTGAAATATCGTTAATTGCTGTGCTTCCGTTATTAGTTACCGTAAAGCGATAGGTTAAAACATCACCCGCACTAATAATTGAATCTCCATTGGTATCTGCATAGCTTACTCGTTTAAGCAGGTCTAAATTAGAGTTTGCATTTAATAGGGTTACAGTAGGATCAGCATTTCCACCAGTTTCATCAGCAGGATTTGAGCTATCTGAAATATCAGTTATAATATTGTTACTGTCATCAGTTGCTGTTGCTGTTGCAGAGTTAACGACCTGACCATCATCTATATTCTGTTGCGTGATTAGATAATCTACCGTAGCAGAACCTTCTTCTCTAGGTGTTAAAGTTGAATTTGTAATTTCTAAACCAGTTATCCCAATCTCAGCATCATCAATAGAGATGGTGTTAAGAACTGTGTTACCTGTATTGGTAACCGTAAACGTATATGTGATAAGATCACCAAGGTTTACAATACCATCTGCATTTGCATCTACATACATAGCATCTTTAATAAGTTGCATACTCGATTCAAGTACTACTATTGTTATAGTTGCAGTTGTACAGTTATTTGGATTTAAATTTTCACAAACAGTGTATGTCACACGGTAGGTTCCTGCTTTAGAATTTGGTGGTACAATTATATTACCATTACTATTTACAGATACTCCATTTAACCCTCCATTATCAGAAAGTGTAACATTTACATCTGCTGAATCTATTGGATCTCCATCTAACGTATCATTGTCTAATACGTTACCTGCAATTCCACCAGTAATTCCATTAATAGGTATGCTACTGAAATTATCATCCACTAAAATCAAGCTACTAGCTTCAACCACGATTGTGGCTGTTGCTGTCTGGCAGTTATTTGGATTTAAGTTTTCACAGATTGAATAAGTAATGGTATAGCTGCCAGCGGGAGTATTTGGTGGCACAATTAGGTTTCCATTATTATTAATTGCTACTCCGCTTAGTCCACTATTATCTGCAAGAGATATTGTTACATCTGTAGGAGAAACCGCAGCGTTATCCAAGGTGTCATTTCCTAAGACATTACCAGCAACTCCACCATCTGCTCCGTTCACTGGTTTAGCGCTAAAGTCATCGTTAGTTGCAACTAGATCACTTGCAGCAACTACAACAGTTACAGTAGTAGTGGCACAATTATTAGGATTGAGAACCTCAC
>NZ_JBITTU010000008.1:0-9439 GCF_044542075.1 Leeuwenhoekiella sp. NPDC079379 | reverse complement strand
TAAAGTCGTCTGTGCCTGCAATTAGCTCACTAGCTTCAACTACGATTGTAGCCGTTGCCGTTTGGCAGTTATTTGGATTTAAGTTTTCACAGATTGAATAAGTAATGGTATAGCTGCCAGCGGGAGTATTTGGTGGCACTATTAGGTTTCCATTATTATTAATTGCTACACCGCTTAGTCCGCCATTATCTGCAAGAGATATTGTTACATCTGTAGGAGAAACCGCAGCATTATCCAAGGTGTCATTTCCTAAGACATTACCAGCAACTCCACCATCTGCTCCGTTCACTGGTTTAGCGCTAAAGTCATCGTTAGTTGCAACTAGATCACTTGCAGCAACTACAACAGTTACAGTAGTAGTGGCACAATTATTAGGATTGAGAACCTCACAAATACTGTAGCTTACCGTATAAGTACCTGCAGGAGTATTTGGTGGTACTACTAAGTTTCCGTTATTATTAATTGAAGCACCGTTTAGTCCGCCGTTGTTTACGATAAACACATCGGCATCTTCAACAGGATCTCCATTTAACGTGTCGTTATCTGTAACATCCCCAACAACACCACCTGTTTTACCATTTACAAGAGTATTGCTAAAGTCGTCTGCGCCTGCAATTAGCTCACTAGCTTCAACTACGATTGTAGCCGTTGCCGTCTGGCAGTTATTTGGATTTAAGTTTTCACATATTGAATAAGTAATGGTATAGCTGCCAGCCGGAGTATTTGGTGGCACGATTAAGTTTCCATTATTATTAATTGCTACTCCGCTTAGTCCGCCATTATCTGCAAGAGATATTGTTACATCTGTAGGAGAAACCGCAGCGTTATCCAAGGTGTCATTTCCTAAGACATTACCAGCAACCCCACCATCTGCTCCGTTTACTGGTGTAGCACTAAAGTCATCGTTAGTTGCAACTAGATCTGCAGCTTCAACGGCTATTGTAGCTGTTGTACTTGAGCAATTATTTGGATTTAAGTTTTCACAAACTGAATAGGTAATGGTATATGTACCTGCGGGTGTGTTTGGCGGTACGATTAAGTTTCCATTGTCGTTTATGCGTACACCACTTAATCCACCATTATTTGTAAGTGTTACATCAACATCTGCAGCATCAATTGTAGCACCATTAAATGTATCATTAGTAAGAACGTTTCCGGCTATGCCACCATTAGGCCCACTTACCGGAGTTCCATTAAAATTATCTGGTGTAAGTACTAGTGTAGACTGACCAACATTAATTTGAACGCTTACAGGTCCCGAACAATTGTTTGGATTTAGATTTTCACATATTGAATAGGTAACTGTATAAACACCCGTAGGAGTTAGTGGAGGAACACTAACCGTTCCATCATTATCAATTTCAACACCATTGAGTCCGCCACTGCTAATAAGTGTAATGTCTATATCATTATCATCTACAGCTACGCCATTTAAAGTGTCATTATCTGTAATATCTCCAGCAATTCCGCCGCTTTGACCATCAATAGTATTAGCTGTGAAATCATCTGCAATAGCTTCAATAGGAGTAGCATCAACTCGAATCGTTACACTTGCTGTAGTACAATTATTCGGATTTAAGTTTTCACAGATTTCATAGCTTACTGTATAGTCTCCTGCAGGTGTTCCTGATGGAATTGCAAAACTTCCGTCTGTATTTAGTTCAAGCCCGTCTAAACCACCGGTATTTATTAATTGAAGTTTAACCTCTGATGCCGCTAGAGCGTTTCCGTCTAAAGAATCATTATTTAATACACTTGGAGTCGTACCGCCGGTAAAACCATTAACAGAATCTCCTGTGAAGTCATCATCTACAGCAACTATAGCAGGAGCGACAACGCTAATTAAAACTGTTGCGCTATCACAATTGTCTGTATTTAGATCTTCACAAATCTGGTAAATAACACTATAACTTCCTGCTTTAGTATTTGCAGGAATTGTTATTGCTCCATTTTCATCGATACTTAGACCGGTTATGCCGCCGTTATCAACAAGGCTTAGCGTAACAGACGCAGGGTCTACAGCTGTATTATTAAGTAAATCATTATCCAAAATACCACTAAGGGTGCCACCTTGATATCCATTAACTTGACTTGCTGTAAGATCATCATCGTTTGCATTTAGTGTACCGGCACCTACTTTAATTATAGCTGAAGCAGTGGTACAATTAGAAGGGTTAAGCACATCGCATAATTGATATTCTATAGTATACGTATTTGCTGGAGTATTTGCTGGAACAACTATAACTCCATTTGGAGAAATTGTAAGTCCGTTTACACCACCATCATTTAGAATAGAAATAGCAACTGTAGAGGCATTTGCTTGTTCGCTACCAATGTTATCATTATTCAATACATTACCAGCAGAACCTCCTTCAATACCATTGATTGTTCGGGCTGAAAAATCATCGTTAACAGCGATAATTACAGGTTCTGAAATGACAATTGTCACTTGTGCAGTATCACAGTTTGAAGGGTTAAGTGCTTCGCAAATTTGATAAGTAATAGTATATGTCCCTGCCGGAGTTTTGGATGGGATTGTAAGTGTTCCATTACTTTGGATGCCTAAACCTGTTATTCCGTCATTATCAATAACTGAAGGACGCACTTTATTATTATTGAACCCTGTCTCATTTAAGGTGTCATTACCATAAACAGAAGCTGTAGCACCACCAATGTATCCATTAACAGGAGTCGCACTAAAGTCATCTGCAATAGCGTCAATACTAGCTGCAGAAATCAAAATGGTAATAGGAGCTGATCCACAATTTCCAGGGTTTAGATTTTCACAAATTGTATATATAATAGTATAGGTTCCTGCGGGCGTTCCCGGAGGAATTATTAAACTTCCATTGTTATCAATACTAGCTCCTTGAATACCACCATCATCAGATATAAATACATCATCGTCATCTACAGGAGCTCCATTAAAGGTGTCATTAGCTGTTACATCGCCAGCAATGCCACCTGTTAAACCATTTACAGGAGTTGCGCTAAAGTCATCTGGCTCTGCACCAATAACCGCCGGAGCAACCACTACAGTTACAACAGCTGTCTCACAGTTCGTTGGATTTAAGTTTTCACAGATTGAATAGGTAATGTCATAGGTCCCTGCAGGAGTAGCTGCGGGCACGATTACCGATCCATCTGCATCTATTGTTACACCAGATAAACCGCCGTTATCAGCAACTGAGATGGTAATATCTCCATCATCTACCGGATCCCCGTTTAGGGTATCATTGGTAGTTACATCACCAGCCACACCACCGGTTTGCCCTGTGATCGGGTTAGCACTGAAATCATCAGCATTAGCAACCAGTACCGCCGGAGCGACTACCACAGTTACAACAGCTGTCTCGCAGTTCGTTGGATTTAAGTTTTCACAGATTGAATAAGTAATGTCATAGGTCCCTGCAGGAGTAGCTGCGGGCACGATTACCGATCCATCTGCATCTATTGTTACACCTGTAAGTCCGCCGTTATCAGCAACTGAGATAGTTATATCTCCATCATCTACCGGATCTCCATTTAAGGTATCATTGGTAGTTACATCACCTGCCACACCACCGGTTTGACCTGTGATCGGGTTAGCACTGAAATCATCAGTATTCGCCACGAGTACCGCCGGAGCAACCACTACAGTTACAATAGCTGTCTCACAGTTCGTTGGATTTAAGTTTTCACAGATTGAATAGGTAATGTCATAGGTCCCTGCAGGAGTAGCTGCGGGCACGATTACCGATCCATCAGCATCTATTGTTACACCAGATAAACCGCCGTTATCAGCAACTGATATGGTAATATCACCATCATCAACCGGATCCCCGTTTAGAGTATCATTGGTAGTTACATCACCTGCCACACCACCGGTTTGCCCTGTGATCGGGTTAGCACTGAAATCATCAGTATTCGCCACCAGTACCGCCGGAGCGACTACCACAGTTACAACAGCTGTCTCACAGTTCGTTGGATTTAAGTTTTCACAGATTGAATAAGTAATGTCATAGGTTCCTGCAGGAGTAGCTGCGGGCACGATTACCGATCCATCTGCATCTATTGTTACACCAGATAAACCGCCATTATCAGCAACTGAGATGGTAATATCTCCATCATCTACCGGATCTCCGTTTAAGGTATCATTGGTAGTTACATCACCAGCCACACCACCGGTTTGACCTGTGATCGGGTTAGCACTGAAATCATCAGTATTAGCCACGAGTACCGCCGGAGCGACTACCACAGTTGCAACAGCTGTCTCGCAGTTCGTTGGATTTAAGTTTTCACAGATTGAATAGGTAATATCATAGGTCCCTGCAGGAGTAGCTGCGGGCACGATTACCGATCCATCAGCATCTATTGTTACACCAGATAAACCGCCGTTATCAGCAACTGATATGGTAATATCACCATCATCCACCGGATCTCCGTTTAAGGTATCATTGGTAGTTACATCACCTGCTACACCACCGGTTTGACCTGTGATCGGGTTAGCACTGAAATCATCAGCATTAGCAACCAGTACCGCCGGAGCAACCACTACAGTTACAATAGCTGTCTCACAGTTCGTTGGATTTAAGTTTTCACAGATTGAATAGGTAATGTCATAGGTCCCTGCAGGAGTAGCTGCGGGCACGATTACCGATCCATCAGCATCTATTGTTACACCCGTAAGTCCGCCGTTATCAGCAACTGAGATGGTAATATCTCCATCATCAACCGGATCCCCGTTTAGGGTATCATTGGTAGTTACATCACCAGCCACACCACCGGTTTGACCTGTGATCGGGTTAGCGCTGAAATCATCAGTATTCGCCACGAGTACCGCCGGAGCGACTACCACAGTTACAACAGCCGTCTCGCAGTTCGTTGGATTTAAGTTTTCACAGATGGAGTAGGTAATGTCATAGGTACCTGCCGGAGTAGCTGCGGGCACAATCACTGAACCATCAGCATCAATTGTTACACCGTTAAGTCCGCCATTATCAGCAACTGAGATGGTAATATTACCATCATCAACCGGATCACCATTTAAGGTGTCATTAGCTGTTACATCACCAGCCACACCACCGGTTTGTCCTGTGATTGGGTTAGCACTGAAATCATCAGCATTAGCAACCAATACCGCTGGAGCAACCACAACTGTTACAACAGCCGTTTCACAGTTCGTTGGATTTAAGTTTTCACAGATTGAATAGGTAATGTCATAGGTCCCTGCAGGAGTAGCTGCGGGCACGATTACCGATCCATCAGCATCTATTGTTACACCCGTAAGTCCGCCGTTATCAGCAACTGATATGGTAATATCTCCATCATCCACCGGATCTCCGTTTAAAGTATCATTGGTAGTTACATCACCTGCCACACCACCGGTTTGACCTGTGATCGGGTTAGCACTGAAATCATCAGTATTCGCCACGAGTACCGCCGGAGCAACCACTACAGTTACAATAGCTGTCTCACAGTTCGTTGGATTTAAGTTTTCACAGATTGAATAGGTAATGTCATAGGTCCCTGCAGGAGTAGCTGCGGGCACGATTACGGAACCATCAGCATCTATTGTTACACCTGTAAGTCCGCCGTTATCAGCAACTGATATGGTAATATCTCCATCATCCACCGGATCTCCGTTTAGAGTATCATTGGTAGTTACATCACCTGCCACACCACCGGTTTGACCTGTGATCGGGTTAGCACTGAAATCATCAGTATTCGCCACGAGTACCGCCGGAGCAACCACCACAGTTACAATAGCCGTCTCACAGTTCGTTGGATTTAAGTTTTCACAGATGGAATAGGTAATGTCATAGGTACCTGCAGGAGTAGCTGCAGGCACAATCACTGAACCATCAGCATCTATTGTTACACCTGTAAGTCCGCCGTTATCAGCAACTGATATGGTAATATCTCCATCATCCACCGGATCTCCGTTTAGAGTATCATTGGTAGTTACATCACCTGCTACACCACCGGTTTGACCTGTGATCGGGTTAGCACTGAAATCATCAGCATTAGCAACCAATACCGCTGGAGCAACCACAACTGTTACAACAGCCGTTTCACAGTTCGTTGGATTTAAGTTTTCACAGATGGAATAGGTAATGTCATAGGTACCTGCCGGAGTAGCTGCGGGCACAATCACTGAACCATCAGCATCAATTGTTACACCAGGTAAACCGCCGTTATTAGCAACTGAGATAGTAATATCACCATCATCAACCGGATCCCCGTTTAAGGTATCATTAGCTGTAACATCACCAGCTACACCACCGGTTTGTCCTGTGATTGGGTTAGCACTGAAATCATCAGCATTAGCAACCAATACCGCTGGAGCAACCACAACTGTTACAACAGCCGTTTCACAGTTCGTTGGATTTAAGTTTTCACAGATGGAATAGGTAATGTCATAGGTTCCTGCAGGAGTAGCTGCGGGCACGATTACCGATCCATCAGCATCTATTGTTACACCCGTAAGTCCGCCGTTATCAGCAACTGATATGGTAATATCTCCATCATCCACCGGATCCCCGTTTAGAGTATCATTGGTAGTTACATCACCAGCCACACCACCGGTTTGACCTGTGATCGGGCTAGCACTGAAATCATCAGCATTCGCCACGAGTACCGCCGGAGCGACAACAACTGTTACAACAGCTGTCTCGCAGTTCGTTGGATTTAAGTTTTCACAGATTGAATAAGTAATGTCATAGGTTCCTGCAGGAGTAGCTGCGGGCACGATTACTGAACCATCAGCATCTATTGTTACACCAGATAAACCGCCATTATCAGCAACTGAGATGGTAATATCTCCATCATCCACCGGATCCCCGTTTAGAGTATCATTGGTAGTTACATCACCAGCCACACCACCGGTTTGACCTGTGATCGGGCTAGCACTGAAATCATCAGCATTAGCAACCAGTACCGCCGGAGCAACCACTACAGTTACAACAGCTGTCTCGCAGTTCGTTGGATTTAAGTTTTCACAGATTGAATAGGTAATGTCATAGGTCCCTGCAGGAGTAGCTGCGGGCACGATTACGGAACCATCAGCATCCATTGTTACACCTGTAAGTCCGCCGTTATCAGCAACTGAGATGGTAATATCTCCATCATCTACCGGATCCCCGTTTAGAGTATCATTGGTAGTTACATCACCTGCCACACCACCGGTTTGACCTGTGATCGGGTTAGCACTGAAATCATCAGCATTAGCAACCACTACCGCCGGAGCGACAATAACTGTTACAACAGCTGTCTCGCAGTTCGTTGGGTTAGCAATTTCGCAAACCGTATATTCAATCGAATAGTTTCCTTGTGGTGTTTCTGGAGCTATATCAACAGAACCATCTGCATTCACAGTTAGTGGACCAACTGTGATTGGAGTAATAGATACTTCAGTAGGATCAACTGGCTCATTGTTTTTAAGGTCATTATCTAAAACATTTACAATTGCTATAGCTCCTGTATTACCTGGTACAGGTGTCCCTGTTAAATCATCATCTATGGCTGTAATTATAGCTTCATCTACAGTTACCGTTACAGTTGCCGAATCACATCCTCCATTTTGATCACAAACTGTATATTCAAATGTATCTATTCCGAAGAAATTATCATTAGGAGTGTATAGAATGGTATCATCGCTAGGATCATTTGGTGTTCCATTATCTAAAATTGAAACTGTGCCATTAGCTGGCGAAACAGAAACTGTTAACGTGCCTAATATTGGAACTTCTGTATCGTTAATTAGAACATCAATTTCAATTGTTTGTTCATTTAATGTAGACGTAATATCATTTTCTGAATCTACCACGGGAGTAACTGTAATAGAAACTGTTTCAGTACTAACCGCTCCATTTACATCAGTTACTGAGTAGGTATAGGAATCAGCTCCGTTAAAGTCCGGATTTGGTAAATAGGTAATGGTACCATCGGTATTTAAGGTAATGGTTCCGTTTGTCGGATCAGTCGTTGCCGTAATGGTATAGTCTGTACCGTATGTTCCCTGAAAGGTATCATTATCGAGTACAGCTGTAGTCACAGCAGTATCTTCTAACGTAGTATCAGCATCTGCTACAATATCTACCACCGGAGTGATGGTAATAGAAACTCTTTCAGTACTAACCGCTCCATTTACATCAGTTACCGAATAGGTATAGGAATCAGTTCCGTTAAAGTCCGGATTTGGTAAATAGGTAATGGTGCCATCGGTATTTAAGGTAATGGTTCCGTTTGTCGGACCAGTAGTTGCCGTGATGGTATAGTCTGTACCGTATGTTCCCTGAAAGGTATCATTATCGAGTACAGCTGTAGTCACAGCAGTATCTTCTAACGTAGTATCAGCATCTGCTACAATATCTACCACCGGAGTGATGGTAATAGAAACTGTTTCAGTACTAACCGCTCCATTTACATCAGTTACCGAATAGGTATAGGAATCAGTTCCGTTAAAGTCCGGATTTGGTAAATAGGTAATGGTGCCATCGGCATTTAAGGTAATGGTTCCGTTTGCCGGATCAGTAGTTGCCGTGATGGTATAGTCTGTACCGTATGTTCCCTGAAAGGTATCATTATCGAGTACAGCTGTAGTCACAGCAGTATCTTCTAACGTAGTATCAGCATCTGCTACAATATCGACTACCGGAGTGATGGTAATAGAAACCGTTTCGGTACTAACCGCTCCATTTACATCAGTTACCGAATAGGTATAGGAATCAGCTCCGTTAAAGTCCGGATTTGGTAAATAGGTAATGGTACCATCGGCATTTAAGGTAATGGTTCCGTTTGCCGGATCAGTAGTTGCCGTAATGGTATAATCTGTACCGTAGGTTCCCTGAAAGGTATCATTATCGAGTACAGCTGTAGTCACAGTAGTATCTTCTAACGTAGTATCAGCATCTGCTACAATATCTACCACCGGAGTGATGGTAATAGAAATTGTTTCGGTACTAACCGCTCCATTTACATCAGTTACCGAGTAGGTATAGGAATCAGTTCCGTTAAAGTCCGGATTTGGTAAATAGGTAATGGTTCCATCGGTATTTAAGGTAATGGTTCCGTTTGTCGGATCAGTAGTTGCCGTAATGGTATAGTCTGTACCGTATGTTCCCTGAAAGGTATCATTATCGAGTACAGCTGTAGTCACAGCAGTATCTTCTAACGTATTATCAGTATCTGCTATAATATCTACAACATCGGCTACCGTGATGGTTACACTTACGGTTTCGGTAGTACCGTTTACATCGGTTACGGTATAGGTAAAGGTCTCATCACCTGCAAAGTCAGGAGCCGGGGTATAGTCAAAAGTACCGTCAGCGGCCATTACTACCGTACCACCATTGTCTGCATTGTTGTTATAGGCATAGGTAGCAGCTGCGCTGTAGGTATCGTTAGTGCTTACATCTTCGCTCAACAGGGTATCTTCTGTAGCGTTGAAAGTATCAGC
>NZ_JBITTU010000007.1:0-220930 GCF_044542075.1 Leeuwenhoekiella sp. NPDC079379 | reverse complement strand
GGTTTGATGAAGAATTTAAATTCTTCATCAAACCTGAACTAAATAATAACTATTTATCGAATTTTAAGGTGTCCTAAAAAGGGGAAGCCTACATAGTGAGCCTTATTCTCCAACCATAGAGAAGAGTTTTGCTATACCTAAATTGGAACAGGAGACGTCATATCATAGCTTAAAAGAGCTTCAAAGTACATTGGTTAATAATGCAGAAAATAATTTTATTCAATTTTTATACAAAATGTTTGATCAATTTAATGTGGATAAAATGCTAAGGGATTATAGAGTAGGAACTGCTGTCAGTTGGCACAATGCAACCGTTTTTTGGCAGATTGATCAAGAAGAAAAAATTAGAGGTGGAAAAATTATCAGCTATAATAAAATGGGAAAACGCACAAAATACATTAATTGGATACACGCTACTCAAATAAAAAATAAAGAAATAAATAGCTTTCATTTAAAACAGTGTCTCTTTGGTTTACATCTAACTAACCAAGCTCAAAAAGTTATAGCTATAGTTGAATCAGAGAAGACGGCCTGCATTATGAGTCTGCTCTTCGATAAGTATATATGGCTAGCAGCTGGAAGCCTTAGCGGATTAACTGAGAGCAAATTGAAACCATTGAGGGATAGAAAAATAATACTTTATCCAGATTTAGGCATAAGTGAAAAAACAAAAAGTCCGTTTGAACAATGGTGTTTAAAACAGAAGTATTTTGAAAAAAAAGGTTTTGATGTAGCTATATCAGATTTACTTGAACGAAAAGGAAATGAAATGCATAAGCGAGAGGGTTATGATTTGGCAGATTATTTTTTAGAAAATAATAGTAATAAACCAAGAAAATTAATATCCGGTCATCATCAAAAGTATATAAGCCTTTATATGAAGAATAAGAACCTAAAAACCTTGATTGATGTTTTTGATTTAGAGGATGAAAATGGGGATCAGATTTATCTTCTATAGATTCAAAATTTTGCTGTAGTGTATTACGAAAGTAATAGCTAGTAGAACAGGGGCTGAGCCCCTAATTCAACTAGCTCTGCGAGGCTTAAAACCTTGCTATTATTGTGCTAAGGCCAATTAAGAAAATATATCGATTTATATAAAAAATATAAATTGTGTTTTAAGTTATTGATTATCAAGTATAAAAATTATAAAATGACAAAAAAAAGTATTCTAATTTCAGCACATTACCATAAAGCACTTAAGAAACTATCAAAAACTTATAATTTGAGTTTCTATAAGATGGTAGAAGAAATGATAAACTATTTTAGTAAAACAGGGATTGATCCTAGTAAGCCTAAAAATGAAAGTCCCACAAGAGCATTGAAAGAATTAGATCATAGGCTTATTTCATTTATAAAAGCTCAAGAAAGAGATATTTTAAAGCCTCTTAGAAATGAAGTTTATAATTATTCTAAAAAACAATTCTTTGAAATAAAAGCACTACAAACTGAAATTAATAAAAAATTTATCGCATTAGATAAAAATACTGAAAACAGGTCAAATGAAGTTTTAAAACAAATCTCAAGTTTAAAAGTTCTTAATGAAATGAATAATAAAAGGCAATCAGAAATCCTTTCAGAATTAAAATATCAGAAAAAGATTATCACTGCGATAGCCCAGCATTTAAATGAAAAAAGCGAATCAAAAGTTTTTAATAGATTAAAACAAATCTTTGAATAATGCCTATATCTAAACCTCATAGCTCTTTGGGTTCTAAAAACTCGGGTAGTTGTTACAACCTTGCTCGTTATTTGGAAAAGGAAAATCGAGAATTAGAAAATCTTTTAAACAAGAATAATTCTTTAAAAGATATAGCCAATTATTCGAATCGAAAACAGGATTTTTTTAACCATACAAAAAGTGATATTAGTATTATTGAAGTAGTTGACTCTATTGATAATAATATTAAAAAATTATGTAAGAAGGATTCAAAATTTTTTGCTCCAACCATTAATTTTAGTCAAGAAGAGCAAGAGCATATAATTTCATTAATTACTGAAGAAGAAGTGAAAACTGTTTGGGAACTTAATCAGAAACAGTTTGAGCTTTACAACGAATTGTTGCGAGGGTATATTTTAAGAGTAATGAATAACTACGCTTTAAACTTTAACAGAAAGGACAAAGGCTTACTCTCAGGAGATGACCTCCTTTATTTCGCAAAAATTGAGCATTTCAGAAAATTTAAGGGAACTGATACAAAAACCAAATCAGGAGAGTTTAAAAGTGGAGATTATAAACCAGGTCTAAATTCACATGTTCACATATTAGTAAGTCGTAAGGATAAGACACAAAGGTTAAAGCTGACGCCAACCACTAAGGAGAGATCCACACAACGTAAAATCGGAAATAATGATTATCAAGTTGGGTTTGATCGTAAAAAGTGGACCGACTTAAATGAAAAATCTTTTGATGCTTATTTCAAATATGATAGACCAGAACTTGAAAAGTTTGAGAATCAATACACACTTAAAAATGGATCACCTTTTGAAAATGATAAGTTAAAACAAAAAATTAAATCAAAAGCATTAGAGAAAAGAGAGCTTAAACAAAGGGTATCTATCTTCGATAGAAATGATAAGGACGTTAAAACAATAAGATTGAAAAAATAAATAAGTTGTTGTTGAAAGAATCAGAATATAAAATCAAATGCATTTATTTCCCTTCTGCTCGCTTTAAATTTCTCTAGCTCAAATTTATATTCAAAATCTGATAAAGCATCGTAGTTGGTCTCTAAATCCTCAGGGAAGTATTTTATGCATTCAAGATCAAACGAGAAAGCTTGAGATTCTTCATATTTTGAATATTCATCAGCAATCTCTAAGTACAGTAAATTTAAAAAATTTAAAAAGGAATCATCTTGAAATGACTCTGATGTATGTTCTAGAAGCCAATTCACAAACTCCGGAGCAAATGCACCCAAGCCACCATTAGTTTTCCATTTTGGAAAGGCTAAATCGAGAAAATGTAATATTTCTTCAAGCTGAACAGAACCTGAGTAGTTATATGAGATCTGATCATAGAAGGGGTCGAAGTATTGAAGGGTTTCTTGATGCATTTTCAGGATTTGAGGTTTTATTAAAATTAATAAATATGAAGCAAAATACATTCGTTTTTGACTTAGATATAAAGCAGAAGGGAATAAAAGGATACCCCCTTATTTATCTTTTAATGCTAAATCTCTGAATTCAATCAATTTTGTTTTTAATATATGAAATTTCAGAATTTGATTAGTTATATTATACTCCGGGTTATTAATTTCTCTAAAAAGAATATGAGATTTTCCAATTATAATCCATTTAGGATTTATCATTAATTCTTCAATCCCCTTCATAATTAAGCCCTCTTCAAAGCCACTTACATCTAGTTCAACTACAAAATAATATTTATTAAATTCTTTGAACCCTTCTTTATCGTGTAGGTTATTTTTTTTGATAAAGTATTTAAGCAGTCCAATAATTATATTTTTATTTTTGAAATACATTACATATATCTAAAACTAATGATTAATATTATGAGAGTGGTCTAGATGTTAGGATTATGGTTTAGAACCTAAAATAATCTTAAATATCTCTCTTTTAAAAACCTGCTGTTGGCAGCTACTTTTATTCTTTTTCTATTGTATCGGGTGTAATGACTTCCTTATTTTTCTCTTTGAAAAATTTAGACTCAGCTTTAAAGTTTTTATATTCCTTTGTCCCTCTAAATTCTCTGAGTATAGGAAATTCTTCTAAGCGTTCAATGTTTGTTTGATTTCAAGTAACATCGGTAAAATTGTAGGCTTTTCGGAAACAGGAAAACCTATACAATTAACAGAAAATAAAGCATTTCTAATGAATAAATTTAAGTATATCAAAATTAATAAAAGCTGTGAAAAACTATCTTACATATAAAAATTATAAAGGTACCATTGAGTATAGTTCTTCTGATGGAGTTTGGTATGGAAAATTTCTTGAGATAAACCATCTCGTTATCTACGAGGCCAATTCTAGAGAAGATTTGCGAAAGGCTTTTATTGAAGCTGTAGATGATTTAAAGACGATCAGCAGGTAAAATGAAAATCAGCACCTATTAGTTAAATTAAGTGCTGACTTTACCAAAGCTAAAATAGGCAGGTCATTAATCCCCGGGCTTATGCTTATGAGGTTTTAGGCCTGGGTGCTTCGGTTTAGTTTCAGGGTTAACCCGTCTTCTTTTATCAGGACTTCCATCTTCTTTTTTGGGTTTGGGACCGGGCTTAATTGCTTTGATCGTTTCCATAAGTTTTTTGGTTTGAGTAATTAATAGTAACTGGTATTGAATAAATTTAACCATAACCAACTGATTATCATTACAGAATTCCTCATTCTGAGTAAAATATATATTTATATATTCCTTTTAAATCGTTTCCCAGGATCTCCTTTTCAAAAAACAAACCGGTTTATTCAATTCTATCGAATTGCCGTGCGTAAGTTTCTTATTTTTGAACGTTACGATTATTACTAATTCAAATTCATGTCTGAAGATCAAAAAAAGCAACTCGAAAAAAAATTATGGGCTATTGCTAACCTTCTTAGGGGCAAAATGGATGCAGACGATTACAGAAACTACATCTTAGGCTTTATCTTCTTTAAATACCTCTCTGAGAAGCTACACATCTATGCAGATGAGATATTAGCCCCAGACAACCTCACGTATGAGCAACTAGACGAAAACTCAGATAACGGTAAACTCTATATAGAAGCCGTTAGAAAAGCTTGTGTTAAGAATCTGGGATACTTCTTAAAGCCAACCGAACTTTTCACCTCTATAGCTCAAAAAGGGAACAATCTTAACGAGGTAGAAACCAACGATAATGATGAAGCAAAGCAGTTCTTCATTATAGAAGATCTTGAGCGCATTCTTACAAATATTGAGCAAAGTACAATGGGTACAGACTCAGAAGATGATTTTGTACGCTTGTTTGAAGATCTCGATTTGACATCTTCTAAGTTGGGTAGAACAGCAAAGGCACAGAACGAAATCATAGCCAAAATACTTACGCATCTTGATCAGATAGACTTTCAGTTAAAGAACTCAGATAGTGATCTACTGGGTGATGCTTACGAATATCTAATAGGTGAGTTTGCAGCGGGTGCAGGTAAAAAAGCAGGTGAGTTTTATACGCCACAGGCAGTATCTACTATATTGGCAAAAATTGTTACGACACGTAAGACCCGTATCAAGTCTGTATATGACCCTACGTGTGGTAGTGGTTCGTTGCTGTTGAGAGTAGCCAGAGAAGTAGTTGATGTTGGTTTCTTTTATGGGCAAGAATTAAACCGTACGACTTATAACCTGGCACGAATGAATATGATTCTGCACGATGTACACTACAGCAAGTTTGATATCAAGCAGGAAGATACTTTAGAAGAACCCCAGCACGAAGAATTACGCGCAGAGGCTATTGTGGCTAATCCTCCGTTTTCGGCAAAATGGAGTGCCAAGAGTATTTTTAGTACCGATGACCGCTTTAGCCAGTACGGTAAGTTAGCTCCTAAAACAAAAGCAGATTTTGCCTTTGTACAGCATATGGTGCATCATCTCGATGAAAACGGGATAATGGCAACCGTTTTACCGCATGGGGTATTGTTTCGTGGGAGTTCTGAAGCGCATATAAGACGCTATTTAATTGAAGATAGAAACTATATAGATGCCGTTATAGGTTTACCTGCAAATATCTTTTTTGGCACCGGGATACCAACGTGTATTTTGGTAATTAAAAAATGTAGAGAAGTTGATGAAGATATTTTGTTTATAGATGCCAGTAATCATTTTGAAAAACAAGGTAAAGACAACAAGCTTTTACCGGAACATATAGATGCTATCGTAGACACGTATAAAGAGCGATTAGTAAAAGACAAGTACAGTTACAAAGCAACTTTAAAAGAAATTGCTGAGAACGATTATAACCTTAATATACCGCGTTATGTAGACACCTTTGAGGAAGAAGAGCCAATTGATATTAATACAGTTGCTCAAGAGATACAGGTCTTAGATAGCGAGCTGGCAAAGACCGATTCTCAAATTGCAGATTTTTGTAAACAACTCAATATTGAAACTCCTTTTTAAAATGGAAAAGCAATTTATACCCAAACTGAGGTTTCCTGAGTTTAATAATAAATATTCAAAGTATGAATTTTCCGATATAGTCAAAAGAGGAAAAAAATCTTACAACCCCAGTAAAGATCCTGAAAATTTACCTTGTATTGAACTTGAGAGTTTAACGCAAGGAACAGGTCAATTAATCAAAACTTTTGATTCAAAGAGCTTAAAAAGTAACAAAACGCGATTTTCAAAAAACGAAGTTTTGTTTGGAAAATTGAGACCATATTTAAAAAAATTCCTTTTAACAAATTTTGAGGGTGTATGCACTTCTGAAATATTGGTTTTTCAAGGAAAATTAACATCTAATGAGTATCTATTTTATTTAATCCAAACAGAAAAATTTAATTACGAATCAAATGTTTCTTCAGGTTCAAAAATGCCTAGAACTGATTGGGATTATCTTTCTGGTATTAAATTTTCAATTCCCACTTTATCAGAAGAACAACAAAAAATCGCTTCCTTCCTTACTGCGGTAGATACTAAAATCAATCAACTTACTAAAAAGAAAGAACTCCTTGAACAGTATAAGAAAGGGGTTATGCAGAAGATTTTTAGTCAGGAGATACGGTTTAAAGATGATAATGGTAATGATTTTCCTGAATGGGAAGAGAAGAGATTAAGTAAGATTACTAAGTATTATGATGGTACTCATCAAACACCAAATTATGTTTCCGAAGGTATCCCATTTTACAGTGTCGAGCATGTCACAGCCAACCAATTTGAGAAAACCAAATACATTTCTGAAGAGGTTTTTGACAAAGAGAATAAAAGAGTAAAGCTGGAAAAGGGAGATATTCTAATGACCAGAATTGGTAATGTTGGTAAGGCTAAATATATCGACTGGAATGTTAAAGCTTCATTTTATGTTAGTTTAGCTTTGATAAAACAAGGTTCATCGTTTTCAAGTAAGTATCTCGCTCAATATATAAATGCTGAGCCTTTTCAGCGTGAACTATGGAAGAGAATAATTCATGTAGCTTTTCCCATAAAGATTAATTTAGGAGAGATAGGTAACTGTATAGTTAAATTACCTTGCAGAGAAGAGCAAACCAAAATTTCTAATTTTCTGAGCGCTGTAGACGATAAGATTGAAGCGTTAACAACTCAAATAGAGAAAACCACCACCTTTAAAAAAGGGCTTTTGCAGCAAATGTTTGTCTAATTATGGAAGTAGCACTATCAACATATAAAAAGCTTTTAAGTGAAACGTCACGAATTATTAGCCATCAAAAGGATTTAGCTCAATTAAGAGGAGAGAATTTTAATGTGTTCTCCATCTTAAAAATGGAAAGCAGAGAGAATGAGACACATTCAGCATTTTTAGGTGAGCTGTTAAATCCTAATGGCTCTCACGGGTTAGGGACACTCTTTTTAGAGCTTTTTTTAAAACAATTAGATGTCTCTCACCTCGAAGTAGATTCTACAACGGTCAAGTTGGAGCATTACATAGGGGGAGTCAAGATTAAAGATGTCTCAGGTGGTCGCATTGATATCTTCATTGAAGATGCAGCGGGAAATAGTATCTGTATTGAAAATAAAATTTATGCGTCAGATCAGGAAGTTCAAATAGCGAGATACTGTAATTACAACACATATAAAAACAAAGTCTATTATTTAACTCTTGAAGGGGATGCTCCGTCGGAAGATAGCTCTATTGATAAAAGAATTGATATAGACTTTTATGCCTTGAGCTATAAGTCTGAAATTTTAGAGTGGTTAGAGCAATGCCAAAAGGAAGCAACACGATTACCTATTCTTAGGGAATCAATAAACCAGTACGGAATTTTAATAAAAAAACTAACCAATCAATTATCGGATAGTAAAATGGAAAAGGAAGTTGAAAATATAATAATTGCGAACTATCAAGCTGCAAGTGTAATTGGCGATAATATTTGGAAGGTAGAATTAAAGTATGCAGAGAAGTTAATTGATGAGATTTGCCAAGCGCTTACGGATTCACTATCAGATGATTTTAAAATTTTTGAAAGAGAAGATCTTAAAATTGCTTGGACGGGAATTTATATATCACATAAAAATTGGCCAGAACACGTATATGTAAAATTGGAAGGCAACTCAAAAATACCGTGGAGCACATCCATTTATGGTATAATGGCATCTAAAGATAAATTTAACAGGGAAAGCGTTAAATCATTATTAGTAGATGTTGAGCTTTTTAAAAGTGGATTTAAAGAAAGTAAAGTTTGGCCCTATTATAAAGAAATACTGAGCTTAGGTACTTCAGAAGACAGGCTCAAACTTTTTAATGATCCCGAAAGAGCAGGTTTGGTTAAAGGGCTGTCTGATAAATTGGAAGAGCTGGCTTTACTATGTGAAGAGCCTTTTTCTAGATTGGAAAGTACAAATTAAACCGTTAGGTATAGAGATTTCAATAATGAATGAACTCCTTTATTTAAAAGTTTTTAGATTAAAAAAAATTCTATGACTAGATTAAAAAAAGTTGATGTTAAATTGAGGTTAATAAGAACAAATAGTTGTTCATGAAATGTTAATAAGTAAACCTAGAGGTTGATTTTATGAAAATAGTTGATATATTCGCACAACAATTATGTTCCGTTGCTTACAAAAAAAAAGGTGCGGATGAATATGATATTTGTGAGTATGATAGGTTATTAGATTTATGGACAGACGTTAGCTATCTTTATCAATATGCAAAAACGAATAACATAAAAGAAATCAACAAGTTTGTTAAGGCAAGACTTAAAGATGCTGAAAAAATAGAAAACTTTCTCGATGAACTAATTGAAGAGAAAATTTCATTAGATGCATATTTCCACCAATTAGATAATCAAGAAACTGGATATAAATTACTATCACTTCGCAAGGGTAAAACTTCAAATAAAGATGGTCTACGTTTTTATGCAATTAAAATTGATGATGACTGCTTTTTAATAACTGGTGGCGCTATTAAAATGAGCCTGAAAAATGATGATCATAAAGATACAAGGGAAGAAATGAAAAAGATTGATAAGGTGAAATCCTTTTTGAAAGAGAATGGTGTTATTGATTATGATTCATTTTATGAATTTAGAATAGAAAATGAAAGCAATGACAAATAAAGAAAAATTTAATAATCTAATTTCTAGAGAAAAAGCTAATTCAGTTTCAATTAATAGAGACCGAATAAAAAATAGAGCACGCTTGAGAGAATCTCAAGACATTGCTCTAAAGGTACTAAGTAAACTGGATGAGTTAAATTGGTCTCAACGTAAATTAGCGTCAGAATTAAAAGTATCCCCTCAACAGGTAAGTAAAATTATAAAAGGTAAAGAGAATTTAACTTTAGAAACTGTAGTAAAGCTTCAGCAGGTATTAGATATTCCGATTCTAGCAAGTTTTTACGAGAACAAAATACAAGCATTTTCTTTTGACGAGTTTTTGAAATCTGATATATCTCAACAGATCGAGAATATTTCATCTGGAATTTCTTTTTATAAAAAAGAATTTATTAAAGGCTTCAATGTTGAGCCAAAAATGGTTTCAGTAAAAGAATATAGATATCAAATGGCCTCGTAATGAAAGAAGAGAAAATTGGGTTTGCATTAGTTGGTATAAAAACAGAGCAATTTGCTACTTTCAATGATAACTATAAAGAAAAAGCTAAAATTGAATTAAAAACAGGCTTGGAATTTAAATTCAATTTGGATGAAAAATTAATAGCAGTCATAGTTACAGTCATATTTGAGCAAAATAAAAAGCCCTTTTTGAAATTAGAAGTTAGTTGTCAATTCAAGATTGAGGATGCTTCATTTAGTAGTTTTTGTAAGGATTCAAAGATTATTTTGCCAAAAGGATTTATGACTCATTTAACTATGATAACAGTAAGTTCGGTAAGAGGTGTACTTCATGCTAAAACAGAAGGTTCAGTTTTCAATAAATATATGTTGCCAACATTAGATGTAACAAAAATGGTAACGGAGGACGTAGAATTTCCTTTGAATTAAAGTGAGGTTTAATAATGGGACTTGATATTTTACTTCGTCAGTAAATGACCACACAACCAGAACAGGTATTAGAAAACAATCTAGTAAATCAGCTAATAAGTCTGGGGTACAAATCCGTAGTTATTCGAACAGAAGAAGACCTACTGACAAATCTAAAAGCTCAATTAGAGAAGCATAATAAGACCACTTTTACAGCAGCTGAGTTTGATCGAATACTTATTCACCTTTCTAAAGGTAATATCTTCGATAAAGCAAAGACACTCCGCGATAAATATGTGCTTCAAAAAGACAATGGTGATAAGGATTTCGTTGAATTTATAAATCAGGATTTTTGGTGTCAGAACGAGTTTCAGGTGACCAATCAGGTTACCATAAACGGCAAGAGAGAAAATAGATACGATGTTACAATCCTTGTCAACGGGTTGCCTTTAGTTCAAATAGAGTTAAAGCGAAGGGGTATAGAGCTAAAAGAAGCCTTCAATCAGGTACAGCGTTATCAGAATGAGTCTTACGCTTCAAATAATGCCCTATTTAATTACGTGCAGATATTTGTGGTAAGTAATGGAGTGGGGACAAAGTATTATGCTAATCACCGTAAGCAAAGCTTTAAGTTCACTTCGTTTTGGGGAGACGAGAAGAATAAAAAGATTACACAGTTAGATGAATTTGCAGGTATCTTTTTAGAGCCTTGCCATATCGCTAAAATGATAACTAAGTATATCGTCTTACACGAGAGTGATAAGATCTTAATGGTGCTTAGACCTTATCAGTTCTATGCAGTCGAGGCAATCATAGATCGGGTTAAGAACAGTGATAAAAATGGCTACATCTGGCATACCACAGGGTCAGGTAAAACACTCACTTCTTTTAAAGCCAGCCAAATACTAACTCACAACCCTAAAATTAAAAAGGTTGTTTTCGTGGTTGATAGACAGGATCTGGATGATCAGACTGTTAGGGAATTTAGAGCTTTTGATAAAGATAGTATTGATGGTACTGAGAATACTAAAATGCTTATACAGCAGTTTTTAGACGATAATAGGCCGCTATTAGTAACTACTATTCAAAAGCTGAACGGTACTATTAAGAAAGCTAAATTCAGAAATCAAATTGAAAAGCTTAAAGATGAGAGGATTGTTTTCATTTTTGATGAGTGCCACCGTTCTCAGTTCGGAGATACCCATAGACGCATAGTAAGTTTCTTTACTAACCACCAATTATTTGGTTTTACAGGAACTCCAATTTTTGTTAAGAATGCCATTAGTAAAAAAGGGATTAAGCAAACTACCGCAAACCTATTTCACGATTGCCTACATCGCTATGTTATTACCGATGCTATTAGAGATGAGAACGTTTTAAAATTTTCAATTGAGTATTATAACGTATTCAAATCTAAAGAGGGGTTTGATGATATTAAGGTAGAAGATATAGATAAGCAAGAGGTTTATGAGAGTGAGAATTATATAAATGCAATAACTAACTATATCCTAGCAAATCATAACCGTAAAACTCATCACAGGACGTTTACGGCTATTTTGTGTGTAAGCAGCGTAGATATTCTAATTAAGTATTATGATCTCTTAAAAGCCAAGAAAGATGAGGGTAAACATCATTTAAATATAGCTACCATATTTTCATACGCAGCTAACCCAGAAGATGCTTCAGCCAATGGTGAGATTGTAGAAGAAGATTTTCCAGATATGATGATGGCGGCAGAACCTTCAGTAGGTTACGGTGTTATTCCTCATAAGGATAAGTTAGATGAGTGTATAGAAGACTACAACAGGCAATTTGGCTCAAAACATTCTGCAAAGGATGGCAATACCTTTCTAAACTACAAGAAGGACATTTCTAAGCGTGTAAAGAACAAGCAGATTGATATTCTTTTAGTTGTGAATATGTTTTTAACGGGTTTTGATAGCAAGTCCTTAAATACGCTCTATGTGGATAAAAATTTAAATTATCACGGTCTCATACAGGCCTATTCCCGAACGAATAGAATTTTAAATGAAAAGAAATCTCAGGGTAATATATTGGCTTTCCGTAATCTGAAGCAAAATACTGATGATGCTATAGCACTCTTTTCAGACAAGAATGCAAAGGAGACTATTACAATTGATCCTTATGATGATCAGGTTAAGAAATTTAACGCAGCATATAAAGCTTTAATGGCTATAGCCCCCACTGTAGATGGCGTCAACGATCTAGTAAGTGAAGAAGATGAATTAGAGTTTGCGAAAGCCTTTAGGGAAATAATGCGTCTAAAAAATATCTTATCCTCATTTGTAGAATTTACATTTGAAGACACCTATATGAAGGAGCAGGAGTTTGCAGACTACACTAGCAAATACCTAGACCTCTATGATAAGATTAAAACCAACAATTTAAAAGAGTCGGTTTCTATTTTAGATGAAATTGATTTTGAGTTAGAGCTTATACATCGGGACGAAATAAACGTTGCCTATATTTTAAAGTTATTAGCAAAACTGAAAGATGCTAAGCCAAAAGATCAAGCCAAACAGAAAAAGCAAATTATAGACTTAATAGCGGGTGAAACGGAGCTTAGAAGCAAACGTGACCTGATAGAGAAGTTCATTCAAAATAACCTACCTAAAATAAGTGAGAGTGATGATGTAGAAGGTGAATTTAATACTTACTGGAAAACTGAAACTAAAAGTGCTCTTCAAGCTTTAAGTTCTACAGAAGCTCTGAATCAGCAAAAGGTAGAAGACATCATAAATGATTTTCTGTTTACGGGCCGAATGGCTACCGAAGATGAAATTATCGAAGCCTTACAGAAGCAGCCAAGTGTTTTACAAAGGGAAACTATAAGTATGCGTATCACTAATAAAATTCAGAATTTCGTTTCTACTTTTATTAGTGGTATTTAGCTATAAATAGAGAATTTAAAAAAAACGATATCTGTATTAAGGTTTGATGCCCTATACCTAATTTTAGAAAATTTGCTTTAAATAAAAATCACTTATTTTTTAGGGGTGGGGGTGTAATTGCATTAATCTTTTGATGATATATTTTAAAAGTTCACATTCTACTGTTTCAATTAAGAAAATGTTGTAATGCACGATGTATATTAATGGTGCATTACGACGAATCTATAATTTAGATGTAGGTATTTTATTGAATGCTATCATTTTGCATTTCAAGCTTATGGTCTAATTTTAAAAGTAGAGGTTTTTATGGATTAACTTTTTGGTTTAATATTGACCTCTATTTTATGTTTATACTTTCATTTTAGTATTTACTCCGCTATTTTTCATATACTTTTATGAACCCCAAATTTCTAATTCAGCCATACTACCTAAAATTCTTTCATACATTGGAATAGCTAACTCATATATATTGTTATTATTTCTATCACGGTCTGAAACTTGCTGTATATCAAAACCTGGTTGTGGTAAAATTATATTATAAGTCCAATTATTAATTTTAAAGTTATCCGCTAACGTTTCCCAAGTAGCTTGATTTGTTATTATTAATTCTGAATTACCTTGGATACGTTCTCTAAGTCTATCTATTAATGACACAGATGATACCCAGTGAATACTGCGCATTGCTTGAGTAAAAAGAATATCACAGTCAGCTTTTCTACGACCTGGAATTTCTCCATGAGAAGCTTTACAATGGATGAAATGTACTTGTTTAGTGCTTTGCTGAAACCAAATTAAATCTGCAATTTCATTAGCCCCATCATCAAGTATTAAAACATCACTGTTAATTTCAAAATCAGGTCTAATCAATTCTATTGTTTTGTTAATTACAGGAAGAGCATTTGCTGTAGGAACTCGAATATATCTTTCAGCACAAATATTACAATCACTCCAATCTTTCACTTTCCAAATATTAGAAGGTAAATTTTCTATATTTTGATTTGGAGTTATTTTATTTCTTCCTTCAATTACAGAACCTGTAGGCATAATTAAAGAGGGATAAAATTCATTTAGTATTTCTTCTAATGATTTTTCAATGATATCATTTTCACTTTTATCAGCTCTAACTCTTATTTCACTATCTGTAATTAGTGTCCAAATTTTATCTTCGGTTAGACTCATTAATATGTCATATTCAAATTCATTTATTTTTATTTGACATTCTAATCGATTATTATCTACATCTAAGCTTAGTGGTAGTATTTCAGGAATACAATTCCTTATTGGTTCTTCATGATTAATATGGATGATTGTCGAATAGGCACGGAAAAACAGATCGTTAGGAATTATTGCGATTGGTAATTCCTCAATATTATTTATTGGTTCTGAACTAGCTAAAAACGAAAGACCTGGTAAATTAGCTATTACTGGTCCATCTTCAATTAGATTCACTAATGAATCACACCAATTTTTAAACTCTTCCGAAGTCCCTCTTTTCATTGCCCACACTCGGCCTTTTTTGGTAGCGAGACCCCAAGTCTTCTTTAAATCTAATTTCAATAATGCATGGCCTGTACTGAAAACTCGTCCTTCGCTTGCTCTGACTGAAGCTTGAACACCACTTCCAATTACAGTTTTATATGATGGTTGGGATGCTCCTTGAGAAACAGCGTTTTTCATACCAACCATAATATAATCACTTTGTCGAAATTGTGATAGTATTTTATAAAGCCTACTATGTGGTAATCTTCTTAAACCAGATTTGATTAGCTCTTTTTTAAATGAACCAAAAGCTTTTTCACTTGTTGTTAGTTCAAATAAAAGATTGCTATCAGAATGATGATACAATAAGTGTACATCCAACAGATCTTCAATATGGATTTCATTATTAGCCCATTCCAAGGGTTTGTCATAAGCCGTAACGATAATTAGCGGAGAATCATCATTCTGTTGTTCTATTCTAAGAATCTCAAAAGGTTTTTTTGCATTAATTTCTTCGACATTTTCAAATTCAAAATTATTTGATGTTTCATAAATCAAAGCACTAAAAAAAACATTCAGTTCAGGCATTTGAAAATCAACTTCTTTTGCTTGACTAGACTTATAATGTCTCGCCCTTTGCATTTGTTCATCAATTAACTGAGGAATGAGTTTTCCCCAAGTTTCATCTGATTTATATAGTTTATAGACTTCACCTTTTACTTCGTCTCTATTTGCAATAAGTGTAGCATTACCCTCTTGATCTTCAGGTTGTCTAGAAATTCGACCGAGAAATTGAATTGTATATGGAATTGAACGAGGTGTTGCATGTAAAACAGCAACCTTTAAATAAGGAATATCTAGACCTTCACTAGCAATTCCAACACAAACTAAACCGTCTAACTCATTATTTTTAACTTTAGCTACTAGTTGTGAGTTTACATTAGCGGATCGTTTGTAGTGAATATAGTCTACATTAAAACCATTTTCATTATAAAGTTGAGTTAGTAAAATAGAATCTTCTATTCTATCGGTTCTTATCAAGATTGAAGCATTTGGATTTAACTCTTTTTCTTTTTGAAAAACATCAAAAGCCGAATTCATTAATGCTTCGTTAGTATTTTGTATACCAGCCCTTTCACCAACAAAACTTACTTCTCTCATTATGTTATCTTCTAAAGCTTTATCAATAGAATAATGATAAATTAATTTGGCTTTCATTCTTTTTCTGTCTCGCCTAAAAGGTGTTGCGGTAAAAAAGACTCTTTTTAATTCTGAATAAAAATCATTTAGTTTTCGCCAAGTTTCGGCAGGCTCATGATGCGCTTCATCAACTAATACAGCATCTATCAAATCTATTGGAATTGGTTCAATGTCCTTATAATATGGAGATATACTGTTTGGATGGGCTACAATTACATCATGTTCATTCAAGATAACTTCCCATTGTTCTCTGTTTTTTTGTCGTTTTGTAACTTCAAAGACATTTGTTTTACCAATATCATCAGGCAAACAGTTTGCTTTCTTCAAAACTTCTAAAGTTTTGAATTGTTCAGCGATTTGTCTGCGTAGGATTTTAGAAGGAACTACTATTAATATTTTTTTAAGATTTAATTCAAAGCAAGTAGCCATCATCAATGCAGTTTTACCAGAACCAGTTGGCATACTTATTAAAGAAGCTATTTCATTTGATGAAGTGGTAAAATGACTTTTTAGAGCCCAAATTGCACCTAATTGGCATTTTCTTAAACCATTTCCTTCAACCGGTTGTAGTTTAAATAATTCTTTGTTTTCAATAAAAAAAGCCATAGAATATGTTTCAGAATTTGGTTATTTGCAGTGGCTAAAACGGTCCTACATATGGCTCTTAGCTTCTGAATTAGCGATTATTTTCGGTTTGAGCACAAGACAGATTTTTAAACTTTACTATTTATTTTTTATTGGAAGTCGTTAAATTTAAAATTTGGCAACTTCGTAAATATTCCTATACTTCATTTGATCAAATAATAGGCTATGATTTTCTTAAGGTTTTTACAGCAGTTCTTCTATATATATCAGCTATAATTTTATCATTAAGAAATGGTTTGAAGTTGTTTATCCAAATGTAATCTTCAATTATTATATCAATATCTTCAGTTAAAATTGTTTTTAATTTTTCTTTATTAAACGTTTTTTCAAATTTTCTTGTGTAATAATTACTTACTGCCATTTCTAATTTTTCATAATCTTCTCCAAATTTTTCATAATCGATTTCAGTTCCGTTATCGAACGCTATTTCTTGACTGACAGAATGATTAAAATCACTTATAGCAGTTACATAATGACCTTTGATAGTTTCTTTTTGAATAGGTAATTCAAATTCTTGACATAGTTCTGAATCAATATCCTCAAAAGAATATTCATTATTTTTTTGCCTTTTAATAACATCCCTTAATTCTTTATGAAGAAAATATTTAGGATTAAATATAAGTCCAGGTTCATAAGAAATCTCGTCATACAATCCATTTGGGTGTGTAAAACAATGACCTATAAGAATATCTTTTTTTAGTATTTTAAACAAATTAACATTAAAGGTATAATATGTTGAAATTAATTTATTTGCAAAATCAAAATTTTCAAAAAGTAATTCGACATTTTCATCAATATGATTCTCAATCGTTAAAAACTTAAAAATCCTAGTAAAATAAGATGCAATACTTTCATCATCAAAGACTATAATAGATTCTAGGTTTCTATTTGCTCTTATTGTATAATTATATGAACCTGTTATAATTGTTCTATCATCAATTATTGAAAACTTATTGTGATTAAAATTCCGGATGGTTTGTTTTCTAATTTTTATCCCTGCCTTCTTTAGTTTTTCTTCGTGTTTCGCGAAAAAGAATTTTCTGTTAATCACATTATCATCAACTAAAACCTCAATATTAATGTTTGAATATTTCCTTAACTTTATAAGAGTCTCAATTATTCTATGATTTGTAAACCAGGCAACTACAATTACAATAGAAGTTTTAGCTCGCAAAAATTTTTCAATTATAACGTCTTCAATATTTTGTGTAAATGGTATCATTAAATTGCGGCCGAATGATTTTTCAAAGAATGAAATTTACAGATAAACATTGAACATTCGGTATAACAGTATTAATGAGTTTATAAATGTTGGATGTTAGATTTGTCATTAACAGGGTCACAATAATAGGTTGAAAAAAAAGACATCAAGCTAGAAAGCCTGAAGTCCTAAATGTCTAAGTTGAAATATTAATTACCATAAACATTTTCAACACTAGGAATTTATGCATTTCAAATTATATTAACAATAGCTAGCAGGGTCATTTGACTTTAAACATTAATCTAGCTAATTTTAATAGAGACACCTTATCTCAATGATTTCATTCAATCTAATTGTATACCTTTTTGAAAGGTAGTTCTGTTGCATCTTCCAGACTTTTTTGAGATCCTGAGCACCAAACTTAACCTGATTAAAACAGTTACGATTTAAGCGGTCGATTGTTTGCATCAATATTTTATGTATGGGATCTTAATTGTAAAAAAATGAAAGTTGCTTTTGAGTATCGGGAGTTAATCCCATTACAATTATGCCTGCTTTTTTGTAATGATAGCCTTCCTTATATATTCTTTTTAAAGCTTTATAACTGCATTAGTGATTACAAAGGAGAACTTGTTTAAAATGGCATTCGCACGCTTATACCTTTACTGTATTGCGGTAAATCATTTCTATGTATGTTAGTATTTAGGAAAATATAAGCAACCCTACAACAGCTATTTTGTTTGCGAATCTAATAACCAATCTTTCCACCATAGGTTGCTAACCGTTCTTGTATGTCTTCAAATTCTGTGTGCATTTTTTCAAATGAAAGTGTCACCGCAATATTTTTCTTTTGAGCTACCTCTTCTAAATCTAGGGTAGAATCGCGAGAAGGGTATCGTTGAATTCTTAGTACGATAATGCTCATTTCCTTCCTTATGTACATACTCATTATGAAGGTGAATAAATTGCCAGGTATTAAAAACCTATATTATATATCCGGTATTTTTTTTGATACTGTTTACCAGTCACCAAAAATCTCCAATTTTCGTTAATTTAAGAGCCTTTTCTATTTTTCTCCTCCGTTTATCACTTCACTTCCTTTCGTGCTTTCAGGAAGCTTTTTAGCCCTCTTATTAGCAACCTTAGCTAAAGATTTAATTGGAGCAATACCTATGCTAATAGGAATGGATATGAAGGATTTTAAAAATTTTAAAAAATCAATTATAAATTTATCAACTCAGTACTATTTATAAATATTAAACGCAGTAAATTGAATTTGATATTCAGGATATTATGAGCGATATTTTCAGATTTTTTAGAAGAGATAATAAGGATAAAACTAAAAAGATTGTAGAAAAATTAAAAATGTATGATTCATTATCGCCTACACTGCTAGATACTAGAGATGTTTCAACTTATATAGAAGCAATTGATGAAGCATTAGCTAATAACGAAAATAAGAATATTGCTATTACAGGTGCATATGGATCAGGTAAAAGTAGTATTATAAAAACATACCAAGCTACTACTTTAAAAAAGGTTTTCTTAAATATTTCCCTAGCTAATTTCAAAGTTGACTCAATAGATGATGATAACAATCGAAACCTTTCAAAGAATGACGAGAATAACCTGAATCGCCTTCTAGAGTTGAGCATATTTCAACAAATATTCTATCACGTCGATAAAAGTAAAATACCTGATTCAAGATTTAGAAGGATTAACTCATTATCAAAATGGAATATTTTATGGTTTGTGATGACTGTAATATTTTGGTTAATCAGTTATTCTTTTTTATTTCACTTTCAAATAATTAGTGACTGGTTTCCTGAAATTGAAAAAAACTTAATCCTACAGGTAATAACTAGTTTAACATTTATTGTCGGGATTGGCTTAGGTTTAGGCAACTTGAGAAGAATTTTTAATAATTCTAGAATAAATAGGTTTAATATTCAAAGCGGGGATTTTGAAATTGATAAGGATATAGACAGGTCTATAATTAATAAACATTTAGATGAAATAATATATTTTTTTCAAGCAACAGATTATAGAATAGTTGTTATTGAAGATTTGGATAGATTTAATAATACTGAAATATTTAGCAAGCTAAGGGAGATAAATTTACTCTTAAATAACTCAGAGCAAATTCTTAAATCTAAAAAGCCAATAGTCTTTATATATGCAATTAGAGATGATATGTTTAAAGATAGGGATAGAGTTAAATTCTTTGATTTTATAATTCCTGTTATTCCTATTATAAATCCTTCAAACTCTAGCGATATTCTATTAAAGAAGCTAGATGTTTTGCAAGGTCATAAACCAAGTAAAGAGCTTATACAAGGAATATCTTATTATATCGATGATATGAGATTGCTCAAGAATATTTGGAATGAATATTTAACTTACAGGGATATTTTGAAAAACTCATTGTCTCAAGATAAATTGTTTACGCTTATAACTTATAAAAACTTTTATCCTGATGATTTTGTAGCCTTACATACAAACCAAAGCGATATATCTCAAATCTTTGAAAAGAGAGAAGTTTTTGAATCCAATTTTTCTAAAAATATTGATTTTGAAATAGAAATCTTGAGATTAGAGCTTAAAGAATTGGAAAGACATCAAATTAAAGATGCTGATGAACTTAGAAAAATCTATATAGCAACTATAAATGAGATTTACCCGCGTACTGTAGCATTTGTAATAGATAATGGAATCTATGAATTAGAATCATTAGTTAAAGAAGAGAACTTTAATAAACTTAGGGATTCTAATTCCGTTACCCTTGTCTATAGTGATTCTATAAACTTTAATGGGTCAAACTATTATTCCACAGTTAGGTCTAAAAAACTCATTATTGATTTCGAGAACTTAGCGGATAAGGTAAATGATAAAATCTCTTTTAAAAAGAGAATGATGTTAGTCCATAGAGATTATTCGTATAAAAATAAAATAATATCTAAGATCAATAATCTACAGCAAAAGAAAAAAGAGGTTAAAAATTTTGATCTAAAGCAGCTTTTAAAGGAACTTGATTCTAAAGAGATTTTAACAGAATATCAATCAAATAAATTATTAATATTCTGTGTAACAAATGGATATATTGATAAATACTACTCTGAATACATATCATATTTTCACGGAGTAAATCTATCTAGTGCTGACTTTAAATATCTCATAGCTCTAAGAAGCGGTGTGCCTTTTGATTTTGAATTTGAACTAAAGAATATAGCGAACCTAACTCAGAAAATAGAGAAGAAATATTATCTGACTAAGGCAATTTTAAATTATAGTCTCTTTGAGTATTGGTTCTCTAATTCAGACTTCATAATCCAACAAAACTCTATGATAGATTTACTTTCCAAAGAATCTAAGGAAAGTGTTGATTTTCTAAGGGGCTTACCTGAAAATATTAGTGTAATTAATAACTTTTCATCAATTGCAGTGGCAAATTGGAGCGAATTCTGGAAACACTTAGAAGAAAACTCAGCTTATTCGGATGATATTAGAAAAGTCTATTTTAAATCGGTTTTGATATATGGTGATCTCAAGGATATCGTAAGACAAAGCGAGAAGTCATCTCTTAAAGTTTACATTGAAAATACAGATTCTTTCTTAAATATTTTTCCTAACGAAATACATTTTAAAAAATTACAGGACGTAATTCTTGAATTGAGAATAGAGTTTGAAAATTTAAGTTTAACAAGAAATGCTTTAATGGATTATATCTATGAAACTAATAGGTATAAGCTAAATGAGCATAATCTTAAAACTATTCTAGAGTATAACAATAGGGATCTATCCTTGGGCTATTTTGATATTTCAAACTCAGATTTGGAAAACTTAAAGGAGTTTATTGAAATTGAAATTGATATTTATGTGCGGAATATACTTTTAGATCTTAAAGAGATTAAGAATGAGCCTGTAGAGAGTTTAACTATACTACTAAACAAAAGTTCATTATCTCAAGAACTTAAAATAAAATTGATCGAAGGATCTAAAGCAATTATTCCTCATTTAAATCAGATTAATTCCGCTTCAATTAAAGACGCCCTTATTGACAACCTTTTAATTTCTCCTACTTGGGTCAATGTACTTGATTATTACGAAATCTCAGATAAGAAAATAAATGAAAATCTAATTAAATTTTTAAATGAGCGAGAAGTTTTCTTTGAGCTAACCAAAAAAAGATTGAGAGAAGTAATCGACGATAAGTTAAGACGACAAGAATTTGTTAAAAAAATGATTAATTCTAACGAATTGACTTTTGAGGCATTTTCTAATTTGTTAGACGTATGTAGATTCGGCTTTACTGAAATATTCATAGATGACTTATCAAATGATAAGGTAAGTTGGGTTGTTGAAAATCAGTTCGCTGAAGCAACAAAAGCCAATTTCGATTATCTGAAAAAGAATTTCCAAAATGAGCATATACATTTAGCTGAGGCCAAATCAATTCAATTTCTTAAGGATATTGAAATTTTTGAGCTTGAAGATGAAGATATTTTTGCCTTAATTAAATCTAAAAAATTAAGTATAAAAGAAAAAATTATCGTCTTTCAAAAGCAGGTTGACTATTCATTAATTACAAGAACAGTTGGAATGGGAGAAGTCGTCTCCAACTTATTAGTTGATGCAGGGCTAAAGACAACTATACATATCTTACTAAGTCTATTTGATGAAACTAAATCTACTGAGCTTAGAGTGAAACTTCTAATTATGAACTTTAGGGAGTTGACAGATAGTGATGTTTATGATTTGATAAATAAAATGCCGTACCCCTTTAAAAAGATTTCTGAGGCACATAAAAGGCCATTATTACCTAAAACTCAATTTAACTTACAATTGGTGGAAAAGCTAAAGAATTCAGAGCTAATATCGTCTTTCAGTGAAACAGATAAAGGTATTCGAATTATAGCAAAGAATTCATTATAAGTTTTATCTAAAAATCAATAAACAATCTAAAAATTAGAGTTAGCAATTTATGGTTTATATCCTTTAAATAAGTACAACTGGCACCTATACTGGCACCCTAAAAAACAAAGCCCCGTAAACACTAGGTTTACGGGGCTTTTCAGCGGAGAAAGAGGGATTCGAACCCCCGGAGGTGTGACCCTCAACAGTTTTCAAGACTGCCGCATTCGACCACTCTGCCATTTCTCCTGAGTGTCTCATCAGCTATTTGCTGATTGCGGGTGCAAATATAGAAAGTTTTTTTGATTATAGACTGTACTTTTTAAAGGAATTTTTCATTTAATTGTTTTTTCCTGTAATAGGTATTTTATCTCCCTTAAAATGAGGCTCTTTGTTAATCGCCAGTTCTAAAAATGCTTTGACATTTGCTGCAATTTCGCGAAAGCGGTTACGAGATTCGAGTTCATAAGCTCTGCGATCGCCATTGTATCCGTAAAAATTGAGACCCATTTGACGTGCGATATAAATTGCTCTGGGTAGATGAAAACGTTGAGAGACCACAATCGCATTGTCAATCTCAAAAATATAAGATGCTCGATAAACTGAGTCGTAGGTATCAAAACCTGCATAGTCCATAAAAATTGCCTCTTCAGGAACACCGCGTTCTCTAAGATATTTTTTCATTGCTTTGGGCTCATTATAACTGGTAGAACCATTATCGCCACTTAATAAAAAACGTTTCACTTTTCCTTTTTCATAAAGTAGTAGGGCAGATTCTACTCGATCACGTAGCATAGTAGAAAG
Source organism: Leeuwenhoekiella sp. NPDC079379 (assembly GCF_044542075.1). NCBI lineage: Bacteria > Pseudomonadati > Bacteroidota > Flavobacteriia > Flavobacteriales > Flavobacteriaceae > Leeuwenhoekiella > Leeuwenhoekiella sp. NPDC079379. The sequence continues at coordinate 197,713 of NZ_JBITTU010000007.1, read as the reverse complement.
TTCGCCACTGGGTAGCACACTTGCTCCCAGCACAAGTACAGAGTAGGCCTCAGGAATTTCTGAAGCTTTATCAAAAATAAAAGGTTCGCTATACGATTTGATGCGGTAGGAGAGTGTACTTGTAAAGAGAAGCAACACCACAAAACTGAGTGTTAAATAGCCCAGAATTTTCAATAAAACTATTTTCTTCAATCTCATACAAAAGGTATAGCATTTTATAAAGGGAGTTATACTCTAGGTCATAAAGATAAGCTACCGTTTTTGATATTTTATATTTAAAGTAGATCTCTTGCAATAACTTAAGCCTATGTAAATAGATAGGTCTTACCTTTGTAATAAAATAATGGCTATGAATGTAATAACGAGTTTGAAGTGGCGCTATGCAACTAAAAAGTTTGATGCTATGCGTATTGTTTCAGATGCTAAAATAGATATTCTCACAGAGGCATTTAATCTTACGGCTACTTCGTATGGTTTACAACCCTTAAAACTGGTTGTTATTTCAGATAAAAAGTTGCAGGAGCAGTTACTTGCTGCTTCAATGAATCAACGCCAGGTAGCAGATGCTTCTCATTTGCTGATTATTTGTATAGAAAATACAGTAAAAGCTCCCTATGTTACTGAATATTTTGAACGAGTAAAAGAACTGCGCAATACACCAGATTTAATTCTCAAACCGTTTAGAGAAATGCTTGAAAATAAATTTGATAAGCAACCAGAGACAGAAACTAGGGCCTGGGCGATAAAACAAGCCTATTTAGCTCTTGGGAATTTACTAACCGTTTGTGCTATAGAGCAAATAGATTGTTGCCCTATGGAAGGTTTTGAGCCTCAAAAGTATGATGAGCTTCTTAAATTAAAAGAATATAACCTTTCATCTGTACTTGTAATGCCTGTAGGCTACCGCGCAGAAGACGATATGTTCGCAGATTTTAAAAAAGTACGCAGACCTCAGGAAGAAACTATTATAAAGTTATGATTAATAGTTTTGTTTTATGATAATAGGTTCTAAGACCTGCATTTTGTATTCATAAATAGGATTAGGTCTATAAATGCGCATAGGATAATGAAAGGTGTCATCTGGGTTAAGAATTGGCATCCTATTTTTAAGATTATTCGGCTTTAAACCGGGTTTTGTTAACTCAGTTAACGCATCATGGTTTTCAAAAAGCTCTAAATCTGAAAAATCTGTTGTATTTGGGTTCAATTTTCTGAAAAGTGAATCCCCCGGAATAAGTATAGGTTGTGAATTTACCTGAGCAGTTAAAAAGCTTCCGAAGCAAAAAATAAACAAACCCGAAACATATAATTTTGAATTCATAGAATTTCGTTTAGCTTAAACTACGAAAAACATCTATGTATGTTACAAAACTAGTTTAGAAAACTTTAAATCGAGTATTTTAATAAGTAACCCGATCTGTTATTTCAAGCCCATATCCTATCATACCCACACGTTTGTGATCTTCACTATTAGATAGTAATTTGATCTTGGTAATACCTAAATCGTGCAGAATTTGAGCACCTATCCCAAAATCTTTAAGATCCATTTTTGACTGTACAACGTGTTCGCGACCGGTTTCCTGTCGTTCTTTTAATTCCGCAAGGCGGAATAATAATTTGTTTGCTATATTTTCCTGATTAATAAAAACAATAGCTCCCTTGTCGGTTTTATTTATAGTTTCAAAAACGGTATCCAATTTCCGATCATTTTCCTGCGTCAGGGTGCTTAAAATATCATTATTTACAAAGGTCGAATTAACACGTACCAGTACCGGCTCGTCTATTGCCCAGGTACCTTTTGTAAGCGCAATATGTATCTGATCGTTTGTGGTTTGTTGATACGCTCGCAGTCTAAAACTTCCGTAGCGGGTTTCGATATTAAAATCCTCTTTTTTAACAATTAGCGAATCGTGCTGCATACGATACGCAACAAGATCTGCTATAGAAACAATTTTTAAATCAAAATTCTTAGCAACTTTGACGAGTTCTGGTAAACGCGCCATTGTACCGTCTGCGTTCATGATTTCTACAATCACACCGGCAGGAGCAAAGCCTGCCAGACGTGCAAAATCTATAGCAGCTTCGGTATGACCGGTACGACGTAGTACGCCACCTTCTTTTGCTTTAAGCGGAAAAATATGTCCCGGGCGTGTTAAATCCCAGGATCTGGTATCAGGATCTATTAATGCCTTTATAGTTTTAGCACGGTCTGAAGCACTTATTCCTGTGGTAACTCCGTTTCCTTTTAAATCTACCGAAACGGTAAATGCAGTTTCCATAGGGTCACTATTAGTACCCACCATCATATCGAGTTTTAACTCTTTACAACGCTCTTCGGTAATAGGAGTGCAGATAAGACCTCTACCGTGAGTTGCCATAAAATTAATCATCTCTGGGGTTACCATCTCTGAGGCAGCAAGAAAATCACCCTCGTTCTCACGGTCTTCATCATCTACTACAATAATTACCTTACCATTTTTAATATCTGCAATAGCTTCTTCAATGGTATTAAGTTCTATATCCCGAGTAAAGGTTTGCGAATTCATGCTTTTAATTTAGAAATGTAAAGGTACAATTTAGCACTATGAGCATTGGTAAATCGAGCTAAAAAAGAATCAATAATTGATTATTAAGTATAGCTTTTGAGAAGGACTTCTGCGGCTTCTTTAAATTTTATAGAGTAGCCGTACTGCTCATAATTTGCAACAATATCTTCAAGTTCCTGTTTGGTTTTGACTTTGAGCAGGGCCTTTTCGGCATTAGATAGTTCAGAATCTTTTAAAGGTTGTGTTTTACCTACTGCAGTTTTATCTTTCTTACGGAAGAGCTTCTTTACAGGGTCAAGAAAGCCGTCAAGATCAAATAAACCTTGATCTGTCGTTGCTCTATAGGTCAAATAAACTCCTAACGGAAATAAAATTAGTGTACTTAACCAGCTTGCAAGCCACGCTGAAATACTGCCATCTTCTGCACTGTTTTTAGCAAAAATACCTATAAAGTGATAGGTTAAAAATAGGACCACACCTATAACTATAGGGAGGCCGAGACCTCCTTTACGTATAATCGCTCCTAATGGAGCTCCTACAAAAAAGAGAATGATACAGCCAAAGGCAAGTACAAATTTCTCGTGAAGTGCTATCTCGTATTTACTTAAGACTTTCACTTTTTGACCGTTTGTGGTTTTATCGTTTTTTACATCGTTAATTTCATTCTTTATTTTGGCCAGCGTGCGGTCAAGCAGTTGCATTTTTTCAGTATCCTTAAAATTTTCAAGTAAGACTGTATTTAAAACCTTACTCGTATCAATAGGAATATTAGCTAAGTAAGAGGAGTCGAGATTTTGCAAATACATTTCTCGTAGTTGGCCTTTACCTAAGGTTTTCAAGTGGTTGCTGTAACTTTTTGAAATATCAACTAGTGTATCGCGCAACTGTAGGACCGTAAGCATCGTGTAGGCGTTATCAATACTTTTCTCATCCATATCAACATTATCAAGTTCAGATAAATCAATGTTGATGGTATACGTCTCAAAATAACTTTTTACAAAAGGTTCTCTCTTTTGTTTATTGTAGTCTTTCTGCTCTACTTCATCATAGTAGTTTCCGTCAATTAATTTTAGGGAAAGAATATTATCTCCTTCGGCACTTATTAATTCACCTTCTCGGGCTTTTATAACAGTATAATTTCCTATTCTGGTTGGGTCTTTCTCATAGATAATAACATCTTTTAAAAACTGACCGTTTTCTCCCTGTTTGTCTGCAACTTTTATGACATAGCCGTCTGCAATATCTGTGTATTGGCCTTTTGTAATCGCCATCGCCGGTTTTACCTGGGCAATATTTCTACGCAGATTTAGGGACTGAAACTCTGCCGCAGGAATCACATAATTAGCAAACATAAATGACGTGATAGCGAGTCCAATGATAAATACCGTAAGACTTCGCATAGCGCGCTGCAATGAAATACCTGTAGATTTCATTGCAGCGAACTCATAATTCTCAGCAAAATTACCAAAGGTCATAATGCTGGTAAGCAATACTGTAAGCGGTAGCACTAACGTTACAAGACGCGGTGAGAAATACATTAAAAACTTTATAATAATTACAAAGTCCAGATCTTTGCCAGCAAGCTCCTTAATGTACAACCATACCGTCTGAAGTACAAAAATGAACATCAGGATGATGAATGTACTCAGAAAGTTTTTGACGAATGTTGTTAGTATGTAACGGTCCAGTATTTTCACAAAACTAATCTAGCCTGTTGATGTAGTAATCTGCGTATTTCTTCTCGTCAAAAACAAATAAGTTGCCTGGTACAGGCTGGTCTGTTTTAAAAGAGTTTACAGTAATGGTGATTTTGGTACCGTTTTTTTGCGTCATTATGAGACGGTAAATATGCTTGGTTTGTGCATCTACACCTAATAAAGCAGATTTTAATTCGCTATTAGAATCAATAGGTATCAACTTTACATATTGAATTTTACGACCATTTACGTTTTGATCTATATCCCATTTATAGGTGTATCCCTTATTAAAAAAGGTAAGCATTTTTGAAGGTGTAATGGCATCATCATCACCGGGATCTTGCGTAGAAATAGTAATTTCTTCATCATCAGGAATTACAGTGTATAATTTTTTACCATCATACATTTGGGTAGTACCCATTAGATTTAATTTGTATTTGTCGCCAACTAAGGTTACATCTCCACGTGTTTCCTGATTAATACCTGCCGCATCGTTAGAAAGGCTGTATTTAAAATCTATAAACATATTCTTATAGGTTTTTACTTTTGTAGAAACCTCATTTAATAGCGCTTTAGCCTTAGCATCCTGTGCCTGGCTCATCGCAATACCAGAAAGAAATACGAGTAAAAAAGTAAGTGCTTTTATTTTTAAATTTTTCATTTTAATCATTGTTTAATTGTTGATTTAAAGCATTCATATCTGAAACGAGTACCTGTCTGGCTTTGCTGCCTTCAAAAGGTCCTACAATACCTGCAGCTTCTAATTGATCAATTATTCTACCGGCACGATTGTAACCCAGTTTCAGTTTACGTTGCAATAAAGAGGCGCTGCCTTGCTGCGCTATTACTATAACTTCGGCAGCTTCCATAAAGAGCGCGTCTCTATCGCTCACATCTATATCAAGACTTGTGCCACCTTCTTCACCTACATATTCTGGCAGGAGATGTGCATCAGGATATGCTTTTTGTGAACCTATAAATTCTGTTATTTTTTCAACTTCAGGAGTATCAACAAAAGCACACTGTACACGCGTAAGTTCATTACCTTGAGTGAATAACATATCCCCACGACCTATTAATTGATCTGCACCCTGACTATCTAAAATGGTACGCGAGTCAATTTTTGAAGTTACTCTAAATGCTATACGTGCAGGAAAGTTTGCCTTAATAATACCTGTGATAACATTAACCGATGGTCGCTGAGTAGCTACAATTAAGTGAATACCTATCGCTCGTGCCAGTTGAGCCAATCGCGCAATAGGAGTTTCTACCTCTTTACCGGCAGTCATAATAAGGTCTGCAAACTCATCAATTACGAGTACGATATACGGCAAATACTTGTGGCCATCGTTAGGGTTAAGTTTACGTGCTTTAAATTTAGCGTTGTATTCTTTAATATTACGAGCCAATGCATTTTTAAGCAGATCGTAACGGTTATCCATCTCAATACAGAGTGAATTTAAGGTATTTATAACCTTAGCATTATCGGTTATAATAGCTTCTTCAGAATCTGGTAATTTAGCCAGATAGTGACGCTCTATTTTATTAAATAAGGTAAGCTCTACTTTTTTAGGATCTACCAAAACAAATTTTACTTCCGCAGGATGCTTTTTATAAAGTAAAGAAGTAAGAATTGCATTTAAACCTACAGATTTTCCCTGACCGGTAGCACCTGCCATAAGTAAATGCGGCATTTTTGCTAAGTCAACCACAAATGTTTCGTTAGAAATGGTTTTACCTAATGTAAGCGGTAACTCCATCTCTGCATTTTGAAAGCGGGGAGAAGCAATAGCAGAACGCATAGATACGATACGCGCATTTTTATTAGGTACTTCTATACCTATGGTTCCTTTGCCCGGAATTGGCGCAATGATACGTATACCTAATGCAGAAAGTGATAAAGCGATATCGTCTTCAAGATTTTTAATTTTTGAAATACGTACACCAGCTTCGGGTACAATCTCATATAAAGTTACAGTAGGACCTACCGTTGCTTTGATGTGCGCTATTTCAATCTTGTAGTTTTTAAGAGTATCTACAATTCGGTTCTTGTTTTCCTCAAGCTCTTCCTGATCTATGGTGATGCTTTGCCCTTTAGTATAATCTTTAAGCAAATCTATAGACGGAAACTTGTAATTACTCAATTCAAGAGTAGGGTCAAATTCTCCAAAATCCTGAACCAGTTTTGTGCTTAGATTTTCTACGAGTTCTTCTTCTTCAACAGTTTCTTCAATCTCGATCTCAAACTCTTCCTGAGCCGGTTGTGTGGTTTCAAGTTTAAGTTCGGGTTCTTCAACATCATTTGCAACTGGCTGAGCAGGTTTGAGAGCTGGCTCGTCTGGTTTAATTTCTTTAGCAACCGGTGCAGGTTTAGGTAACTCTATATTGTCTTTATCAAACGCATTATCTCTATACTCAGAAAAGTCTTCATCTTCATCTTCGCTTAGTTCACTTTTCAACGACTGTCTTTTTTGCTTGAGATAACTACCTACAAGTTCTGGAGTTATTTTTAGCCTAACGGCGAAATATACAATTGCAAAGAAAGCGAGAATAAGTATTGTACCTATGAGTCCTAAATAATCCTGAAGATAATCGTTAAGTTCATAACCTACCATACCCCCTAAAAGCGGAGCAGACTCAGCAAAAAAGCCGAAAAATACAGAGAACCAAAGCATTAAGACGATACCCCAGAACCAGAATGTGCGTAAGGTTTTTTTCTCTTTATCAAAGAAATAGTAAAAGCCTGTGAGTGTTATTAAAACAGCTAGTGTAAATGAAGCCAGACCAAAACCTTGATAAATAAAGAAATCACCTATAGCTGCACCAAATTTATTGAGCCAGTTTTCGGTTTTAACGTTGCGATCGCCCAGACTGTCAAGCGTGCTTTGATCTGCCTGCCAGCTAAAAAAATAGGATATAAATGAAAACACCAAAGCAAGTCCCAGGAGAAAGAGAAAACTTCCAAGAACTATTTTCTGTTGTTTAGACAGCTTAAGAGATAATTTCTTAGGCTGAGCGGTTTTTTTGGTTGTGGTTTTGGTTTTTTTTCGGGCCATTCCAAGCGTTGACTATTTGTACCGGTGTCTTATTAGTAGGGGTTTTTGTTTGAAAATTTAAAAACAGCAAAGAATGATCACTGCTTTTTAAACTTACAGGTGGGCAAAAATACAAATATCAAACGGTACTAAACTTATAAAATTTTATAACAGTTTTGGAATATAAATTATAAGACCAATTATGGCTGCAATAATTGCCGCAAAGGTTACTGCTCCTGCAGCAACATCTTTGATATCACCTATTTTCTCGTGATATTCTGGATGAATAAAATCTGCAATTTTTTCTACTGCGGTATTAAGACCTTCAACAGCTAATACTAAACCTATTGCCAGTAATTGAACAATCCACTCTGTGGCAGATATATCGAGAATGAAGCCAAGAATTGTTACAATAACCGCACAGGTAAACTGTACTTTTATACTGGGTTCTTTGCGTATTAAAAGCCAGGCACCTTTAAAAGCATATTTAAACGCTTTTAATCTGTTTACAATAAAATTATCTTTTGCATTATTCATAGATTAATTTAACGCGTTTAGTGCAGTCTCATAATTAGGTTCTTGTCCTATTTCTGAAACTTGCTCGCTATAAACAATCTTGTGATCTTCATCAAGAACAATAACTACACGCGAGTGCAAACCTGCAAAAGCGCCGTCCTCAATCTCTAAACCATAGGCTTTGCCAAAAGAACCGTCTTTAAAATCTGAAAGTGTTACCACATTCTCTAAACCTTCGGCACCACAAAAGCGAGCCTGTGCAAATGGTAAATCTCTAGAAATACAAAGTACTACTGTGTCTTCCAGGTTTGAGGCATTCTTATTAAAATGACGCACAGAAGCAGCGCAAACGCCGGTATCTACACTTGGGAAGATATTCATAACTACACGCTTCCCTTTAAAATCATTAAGAGAAACCTGGTGTAGATCTTTTGCAGCAAGCTGAAATTCTGGCGCATTGCTTCCTGTTGTTGGTAATTCGCCTAATGTATGTGTAGTGTTTCCACCTAAAGTGATAGTAGCCATATTGTGTTTGTATGTTTGAGTAAATGTACTTATTAGCTTAAAGAGTAGCAATTAAACAAATGCTAATTTGATTGCCTTTTTAAAACTAAAAAATCCCTTAGTTTTATTTAAACAAGGGATTCTATAGTATTCATTTTATAGTGTTATCGATCTATAGAGCCTAAAACTTTTTGAGCAAAGCCGTTAGCTGCATCACGTTCAGACATTCCGTCTGTAATCATTTGATGCATTTCTACAGCACCACATAAATTTGTGATGAGTTCACCTATAACATCCATCTCTTCATCAGAAACAGAGCGGTGTTCTGTAAAAGATTCTAAAACTTCTATAGTATGTTCTAGCGCCTGAGCGCTGTTGTTCTTTTGTAAGTGCTTAATTACTGGTAATTTCATCTACAAGTTCTTTTAAGATTTCAAACTTATTAGTTTGTACCTGATTTACAAAACTTCCGTTTTTAAATGTAGCAAATGTAGGCAGGTTGTCTACAGTTGCTAGTTTACGGCTTTCTGGATACTTCTCGGCATCAACCAGTAAAAAGGTTGTGTTTTCATGTTCTGAAGCCAGTTTTTTAAATTTAGGCTTCATCAATCTGCAGTTACCGCACCAGCCGGCCATATATTGTACGACAACAGTATTATTACTACTTACTAATTCTGCTAAATTATCTTGATCAAGTTCTTTAACCATTTTATATTTTTTTAGTTCCACACTGTGGAATTTAAATTACTGAAGCTTCAACGAAAATCAAAAAATCAAGACTTTAATTAGGGAATAAAGTCTTGATGTTAAATTTTAGTTAGATGATAAGTAAGAAGCTACGCCATCGCGGTTTGCGTTCATAGCATCTTTACCTTCTTCCCAGTTTGCAGGGCAAACTTCACCTTTTTCCTGTACATGGGTATAAGCATCAATTAAACGCTGAAATTCGTTTACGTTACGTCCTAACGGCATGTGGTTAATACCTTCATGAAATACTGTGCCTTCTTCATCGATTAAGTATGTAGCTCTGTATGTTACGTTATCTCCATCAACTAATACATTACCATGTTCTTCATCATAACGCTCATTTGTGATATCTAATATACCTAAGCGGTTAGCAAGATTGCGGTTTGTATCTGCAAGAATAGGGTAGGTAACACCTTCAATACCACCATTATCTTTTGCTGTATTTAGCCACGCAAAGTGAACTTCTGGAGTATCACAAGAAGCACCTATTACCATAGTATTTCTTTTTTCAAAATCTGCTAATGCAGCTTGAAATGCATGTAATTCTGTAGGACATACAAATGTGAAATCTTTAGGATACCAAAAAAGTAAAACCTTCTTGTTGTTTTTTTGAGCTTCTTCAAGAATATTTAATTTGAACGTATCACCCATTTCGTTCATTGCATCTACGCTGATGCTTGGGAATTTTTTTCCTACTAATGTCATTATAGTTGTTTTTAATATTGCTGCAAAATTAGTCCCATTTAAATGAATTGTTTAGTTGTGAAAATGAAACAAACTATGCTGCTATAGGTATTTTCTATTGAGGTTATAAGTGTAGTGGTATATTGAGATTGCAGCAAAAAAAGAAGCCGCATTTTATCAAACTGATAAAAATGCGGCGCGCTCATTAGTTCTTTCGTAAAGTAATAAATTGAAATTTTTTAGCTATTCCTATTTATGTATTAGTTGTTAAGAGTAGTTGCTTTTAAAACTTAAACTCAACTTTTACCTTCAGAAGCTTTAAACTAATAATTACTTAGATTTTCCTGCCTGTGCTAAAGTTCTAATTTTTATACGGAAGGCTGCAAAAATTAGAGTCATAAACGGACTTAACCAATTGAATATCGCGTATACAAAATAATCTGAAACAGATACGCCTAGAACACCACTTTGATAAGCACCGCAAGTATTATAAGGCACAAGTACTGAAGTTACCGTACCACTGTCTTCTAAAGTTCTACTTAAGTTTTCTGGTGCTAAGCCTTTATCTCGATAAGCTTTTGCATACATTTTACCGGGAACAACTATTGCTAAATATTGATCACTAGCTGTTGCATTAAGACCTATGCAGGTAGCTACGGTACTGGCAAATAGACCAAAAGTACTATCAAAAAGGTTAAGCATAAACTTACTTATTCTTGATAGAGCACCTATGGCATCCATAATACCGCCAAAGGTCATTGCGCAAATGATTAGCCAGATAGTTCCCAGCATTCCTGCCATTCCGCTTGCGGCAAAAAGATCATTCAGATTTTCATTAGTAGTCTCTATCGCAGTATCTACTGTAATAGCATTCATAACACCCATGTAACCGCTTTTAAAAGTAAGCACATCGCTGCCTCCTAAAGTAGCCACAATTTCTGGCTGAACAATTAATGCTGCAATACCTCCTAAGAGTGTACCTATTAATAAGGCAATGAGTGGCGAGGTTTTTTTAATAATCATAAAAATCACAAGCGCAGGAACTAAAAACAACCACGGACTAATTGTAAAGGCTTCATCTATTGAAGCAAGTATAGTTGAGGTGTCGGCATCACCTGTAGTATCTATATTAAAACCTATTATTATAAATACTATTAGTGTAATAGTAACGGTGGGAACCGTAGTGTACAGCATATATTGTATATGCGTAAACAGATCTGTACCTGCCATTGCCGGTGCCAGATTTGTTGTATCGCTCAACGGTGATAATTTATCTCCAAAATAGGCGCCAGAAAGAATCGCGCCTGCGGTCATACCTAAAGAAATTCCTAGTGCATTTGCAATACCTATAAGTGCAATACCTACGGTCGCAGAAGTCGTCCAGCTACTTCCTGTCGCGACAGAAATTATGGCGCAAATAACTACGCAGGCAGCAAGAAATATAGAGGGATTTAAAATTTGTAAACCGTAATAAATCATGGTAGGTATTATCCCACTTATAAGCCAGGTTCCTGCAAGTGCACCAACCATAAGGAGAATGATTATGGCTCCTGCGGTAGATTTAATATTTTGTGCAACTTCATCCATCATAGTGTCAAATGAGGTTTTATTAAAAAAACCTACAATTGCAGCAACTCCTGCTCCCAGAAGTAAAATAAACTGATTTGACCCGCTTAATGCGTCATCCCCAAAAACATAAACATTATACGCTAGCATTATCACTAATGCAATGATAGGAATCATAGCTTCCCATATATTGAGTTCGCGATTGTCTACGATTTCCTGATTTTTAGGGTCTAAATCCTGATTTTTCATGATGTATTATAAAATGTTTACAATTATAATCATTCTAACTTTAAAATGGGATACAGCTTCTGAATCCCAATTGAGCTGAGTAATGATAATTGCTACGATTCTTGCTTAATAACGTTTATGTGATGATTTATTAGGTTGAATGAAAAACAGTGTTTAAAATATATAATATAATAGCTGATAGAAAGTTAAAGTGTAATTTTTAAGGGATAAAATGCATTTATTCTAGATAAAGTGTTATTTTCGCATTTTAAATTTTTAATAATTTAAAATTAGTATCCCCAACTTTAATTGACATTATATGAAGCAAATACTACTATTTGTATTTTTATTAGGTAATATTTCAATCTCTTTTTCTCAAGTAGGAATAGGGACTACAATGCCGCAATCTTCGTTAGATATACGAGGTGCAAATCATTTAGGTGGTGTTAGTGAATCTGATGGTGTTTTAGTTCCTCGCGTAAATGCTTTGTCAACAGCTGGTTCAACAGATGGGCAATTAGTTTATTTAATTGCAGATGTTTCTACATTTTCTAAAGGATTTCATTATTGGGATTCCACTGCTAACAAATGGACGCCTATAAATAGTAATGTAGAACCCTGGAATGAAGCAGGTACAACCAATCCTGCTACATCTAACTCTGATAATTTATATACTATGGGACAGGTGGGGATAGGTACAGATAATCCGCTAGGAGCATTGCATATAACAACTCAGAATTCTAGAGATGTTCTATTATTTAGATTTATAGACTCACCAGGTGACGATTTAGATATAGATCTACTAAGAGCTAGAGGGACTGCATCTGCTCCAACATTGCTTCGAGACAATACCCGTCTTGGGGGGGTAAGGGGACAATCTTTTACAGGTTCAAGTACACTTTTTAATCCGAGTGCAGAGATTTGGTTTCAGACAGAAGGAGCGAGTAGTCCCACCTCAAGTGCTGCTGAAATTAATTTTGCAACCACGCCTGTTGGAGCACTTTCAACAATAGAGCGAATGACAATAAAGTCTGATGGTAGAGTAGGTATTGGGACGAGTGACCCTACCAAAAATCTTGATATTAATGGTGAATTGAGAATAAGAAACATTCCAGTTACCACGAATTCTACCGATGTGCTAACTACTGATGCTAATGGTAATATACAAAAATTTGATACTTTTTTGATTTCAGATATTAATTCTGTAGTTGCTACCACTAATGTGGATTATACTGTTTCTGGAGTAAATACTATTAATAATATTGATTTGGGACTCTCTACTACAGTAATAATACCAGCTAATGCAGAAGCATTAGTAGTAATAAATTATTCCGTTCCTATGGGAATTCCTAATGGAACTACTGCACAGGGATATTATGGGATAAGATTTTTAAGAAATAGTGTAGAAGCTCCTCAGGGATCTCGCAAGTTCTCTGTTTTAAATAATACAAGTACTGTAAATATGGTTTCTGTTTCAAACACATATACAGAAACTATCACTCCTTCTCCAGTCGAAAGAACTATCACATATACGCTAAATGGTTATATTGAGCAGACTGGCAGTGGATCACGTAATTACCGTTTTAATATGTGGTCCACCACAGATCCCAATTTCAATTGGGGAAGAGCAACACTTACGAAGCAAGTATTTGTTAAATAAAATTTATGTGAGTTTGGTTGTAGACCTACTATGAGTTTAAATTAAGTCAGACTCCATTTTTAATAAATATTATGTAACCATAATTTTTCAAAAAAAAATCCTCAGATTTTCTGAGGATTTTTTTGCATTTAAACGACCGTATATTACATATAACCGTTCTTTTTCAGCTTTTACTATTATTTCTTACAAACCTTAATTAAAATATATACGTATATATAGATAAAAGGAGGTGTTATTTCGTTTATAAGTATAAAATACGTTTATTTGTACAAGTTTAAAATGACTACCCCCTTTGTATCAAGGTCTTATAAACTTACATATCCACAAACTAACTTAATAATTAGTGCATGAAAAAAATATTACTCTCTACTTTTTTCGTATTCAACTTACTGCCGGTATTCGCTCAGGTAGGAATAGGTACAACAACTCCCGAAGCCTCTTTAGATATTAGAGCAGTAAATCATCTAGGCGCAGTAACTGCTTCAGATGGTGTTTTAGTTCCTCGTGTTAATAATCTCGCTACTAATGGATCAACAGATGGACAACTAATTTACTTAACAGCATCTGTATCACCTTACACTAAAGGTTTTCACTACTGGGATTCAGGGCTTAGCAGTTGGCTCCCTTTAAACAGCACGATAGAGCCCTGGTTTAAAGCTAAAACAACACAACCTGCAACATTAAATACAGACAATATTTATACGATGGGTCAGGTAGGTATAGGTACAAATAATCCTTTAGGTGCTTTACATATCACAACAGAAAATTCTAGAGATGTTTTGTTTATAAGATTTATAGATAAACTGGACGATGATTTAGATTTAGACATTTTTAGGTCTAGAGGTACAATAGCTGCTCCGGGATTGTTGCAAAATGATACCCGCATAGGTGGTTTGAGAGGGCAGGCGCTTACAAACGCATCAACCTATGCTTTTAAACCTAGTGCAGAAATATACTTTCAAGCTGAAGGAGCCAGCAGTTCTGGATCAAGTTCTGGTAAAATAAAATTTGCTACTACTCCGGTTGGTGATACGTCTACTGTTGACAGAATGGTTATTCGGGCTAATGGTTTTGTAGGTATAGGTACAAATGATCCTATAGAGCACGTTGAATTAAAACGGGCAGGAGATAATGATTTGCAGTTCACGAGCGCAAGTACAAATCCTCCCAATGTTATATTTTACAATACAGGCGGAACATTAGATACCCCTAATTTATTAAGTACTAATCAGGAAATAGGTTCTTTAGTTTTTAAAACTCACGATGGTACTGCTATTCGAGAAGTTGGTGGTATACGAATGTTAATGGATGGTACGCCTGCAGCCGGAAATCTGCCTACTAAAATCATTTTTAATACAACAGCAGCTGGTGCAGTAAATCAAACTTTGGCGATTCCTGCAATGACAATTAATAATATAGGTCGCGTAGGTATTGGTGTGGCTGATCCTTTAGCAAGATTAGATATTTTAGGGTCGATAAAAATTGCAGACGGTACTCAGGCAGCAGGCAGGATACTTACTTCAGATGCAACCGGTCTAGCCACCTGGCAAGTTCCTGGTGCAAATGCTGCAAACTGGTCATTGCAAGGAAATGCAGTTGCAGCAACAGACTTTTTAGGTACGACAAATGCCCAACCACTTAATTTTAGAGTAAATAATATACCGGTAGGTAGTTTTAAAGTAGATAACTCTTTGCAATTAGGAGGTGAGACTTCAAGCACAGCAGCTAATGCTACTGCATTAGGTTTTCAGGCAAAAGCTACTGCAGCAGACGCTACAGCATTAGGTCATAATACATCAGCTTCAGGCAGTAAATCAATAACAGCGGGATCTGGATCAAGTGCGCAGGCAGCGGAGGCTTCAGCCTACGGGAAAGGTGCTGCAGCAATGGGCCCAAGTAGTACTGCAATAGGAAGAGATTCTCGAGCTCAGGGTTCAAACGCGACATCTTTGGGCAAACAGGCACAGGCAACTGCAAATTCAGCACTGGCAATAGGACCTAATACTACAGCTAGCCAGTCTAACAGTACTGCTTTGGGAAATCAGGCTAATGCCTCTGCAATTAATACTACCTCTTTAGGATATAATTCGGATGCTACGGCAGATAATGCTACAGCTGTAGGATATGAAACACAAGCCACGGGTATTTCCTCAGTGGCAATAGGGGATCGTTCCGTTGGTAACGCACTTAATACCATTGCGATAGGCTATTCGTCTGAAGCAGTAGCCACTAATGCTTTGGCTATAGGAGATAATGCATACAGTAATAGGGCTTTTGGCCTGGCAATTGGTTATTCTGCCGATGCACAGGGTGACTATTCGTTGGCTCTTGGTCCTGATAGCTATACCAATCAACTCAATGCTACAGCACTTGGAAGACAATCAGATGCTCAAGGGCAAAATTCCATCGCGCTGGGTTTTGATACCTACACCAACCAAACCGGGTCAGTTGCCATCGGTCAAAATGCCGAAAGTACAGGAGGTGATGCGCTGGCTTTAGGTACACAGAGCCGTGCCAGCAACGGTTCAGCGGTTGCTTTGGGCAAACAGGCACAGGCAACTGCAAATTCTGCACTGGCACTAGGACCTAATACTGTAGCTTCTGCAGAAAACGCAACTGCTATAGGAAATGGAGCTACAGCAGGTCAGGCAAATACTATTATTTTAGGAAATTCTTCAAGTACGATACCCTTTAATGTAGGTATAGGTACAAATACACCCACAGCCAAATTACAAGTTAATGGTACTTTACGGTACGTAGATGCAACTCCGGGTGATGATAACGGCAAAGTTCTTACTTCAGATGCAAATGGTAATGCCAGTTGGCAAGCTATACCACAAGTTGTAGCTGCAGGTTTAGTTAATCCAGACGGAACTGCTCTAAAAATTACTGGTGCTACTGTTTCCAGAATTAATTTGGGTGACTATCAGGTCACTTTCGCTTCACCACGCTCTTCTGTAAATTATGTGGTTAATTTAACTACAATAGATTGTATGGATTCTGCAGAATGTCCTTATGATGATCCTGGTATTGCATACTACGATCGTCAAGCAACAGGATTTAAGATTAATATTGGAGATAGTGATAATGGAACTACTCAAAAAGCAGATATTGATATCGAATTTTCGTTTTCAGTAATAGATTTTTAAGGAGCTAAAATTTTTTATTTTTAGTTTTTTAATAAAACTTTTCTTTAAAATTAAAAGTCTCGGATTTTCTGAGGCTTTTTTTTGCGGCATAATTAAATTATCAGTTATAACACATCAAAACTATCTTCAATTTTTTTGACACAGGTGATCTAAGAAAGAATATTCTTTTTCTAAGAATTTGAAATTATGTTTATTTGTACAAGTTTAATCTGACTATTTATTCTTCAGAATCAAGGTCTTATTAATCAAGTAGGATTACGAATCAACATAATTATTTAGGCTTGAAAAAATTATTACTCTCTACTTTTTTCGTACTCAACTTACTACCTGTATTCGCTCAGGTAGGTATAGGTACCACTACACCAGATCAATCTTCAATTTTAGATCTTAGTGCATCAAATAAAGGCTTTTTGGCACCCCGAATTAACTTAACATCGACTACTAATGCCAGTATAGATGGTATTAATACCAATGCAAACGGATTAATGATTTACAACACTAATGCATTATTACCAAGTGGTAATGGTGTGGGTTATTATTTTTGGGATGGTAGCACCTGGACGGCAATGAAAGCGGCTTCAACTGCAGGAACTAATTGGTCTCTTGCAGGAAATACTGTTACTGCAACAAATTTTTTAGGAAGTACAAATTCTCAACCCTTAATATTCAAAGTTAATTCAACAGAGTCCGGAAAAATAGATCCTTCCGGAAGTTTGAGTTTAGGACTTAGTTCTAGTGCGACCGTAGCTAATGCTACAGCAATAGGTTCTAATGCAAAGGCGTTAACTGGTAATGGTACCGCAATAGGTTTTTCGGCGACTGCACAAGGCCTTAACGCTATTGCTCTAGGAAATGGCGCTAGAGCTAAAGATTATGATAATGCAATAGCAATAGGTACAACTTCATTAGCTTCAGGAGGAATAAATGGAATAGCAATAGGTAATACTGCAAATGCACTAAAAGATCATGATATAGCAATAGGTTTTAACGCCAGGGCTAAAGATGCAGATGCTACAATAGCTATCGGAAAAAATGCACTAGCGACAGCTAAAGATAATATAGTTGTGGGAACCGGGGCTAATTCAAATTCTGTAAATGGAGTTGCAATAGGTACCGCATCATATGCTAAAGATTATGATAATACCATAGCCATAGGTTTTACTTCGCGAGCGAGTCAATTAAATACAATTGCGATCGGAGCAAATAGTATTTCACAACAACCTAATGGCATAGCAATAGGTAATTCTGCTCGATCTGCCGATGAGAGTGCAATAGCTATGGGTAATGGAGCTAATGCATCTGCTCAATATTCAGTAGTTATAGGTAGTGCTACCCGGGTGGGAAGCTTTGGTGTGAGTATAGGAAATGATGCCGGCAAAAATGCGACCGGTCCAAGATCTGTAGCAATTGGTAATAATTCATCTTCAGGAACACGATCTGTTTCTGTTGGTCAAAATGCCGCAACAGCAGCTAACGATGCTGTGGCTATAGGTAATAATTCAAATGCTACAGCAGATAATTCTTCTGCTTTGGGTTCAAGTTCTAGTGCAACAGCTATTAATGCTACTGCTGTAGGTACCGGTGTAAATGCAAATCAACCTAATACAGTTATTTTAGGTAGTAATGCTAATGTAGGTATAGGTACAAGCGCCCCACAGGATAAATTGCATGTAAGTGGTGGAACGTTAAGAATCACAGATGGTACTCAGGGAGCAGGAAAGGTTTTAACTTCTGATGCTAATGGAAGTGCGACCTGGCAGGCGCCTGCAAACCAGTATACTGAAGCATACGGTGAAATGTTTGGGAATAATGATGGAGGTTTAAATGTAACTGGTGATTATACACGAAGTCTTAATGCGAGTTCTGTTCTTAAAAATGTTCTGCATAGTACTACTGAATATTATTTACAAACAACGATAGCGGGTAATTATGAGATTTCATACGCAATCAGCATGTTAGCTAATGATGCAACCGTACGAACTTTTGATTTTTATGTAGAAAAAGCGCCTAACAACAATACATATACTAAAATAAATCAAAGCTCTAATCAAACTATGCATTCTGCAACTGGTCAGCGAGTAACTACTTCAAAAACGTTCTTAGTAAACTTAAATGCAAATGATAGAGTTCGTCTTAGATATACTGTAGGAGCTGGTAATACATCATTTCCTGCTAATACTTGTAATCTATCTATAAGAAGATTAGGTGATAATTGATTAATTCTTTAATTGTCTAACGTATTTCTACATCGTACCTTTATGCCCTCTTAAAAAGAAAGCAAAATTATGAGTACATACGACGTTGCGGTCATTGGTTCCGGTCCCGGAGGTTATGTGGCTGCTATTCGCTGCGCCCAATTGGGTCTTAAAACAGCTATTATAGAGAAATATTCAACTTTAGGCGGTACATGCCTTAATGTAGGTTGTATTCCATCTAAAGCCTTATTAGATTCTTCACATCATTACGAGGATGCCATCAAGCATTTTGAAGAGCACGGTATTGAAATACCGGGTGAGGTAAAAATTAATCTGGAGAAAATGATGTCCCGTAAAGCATCTGTTGTTGAGCAAACAACTAAAGGGATTGAATTTTTAATGAGTAAAAATAATATCGACACTTACCAGGGTGTAGGTAGCTTTAAAGATAAAACACACGTTCACATTGCAGTAGTAGATGGTGATGATGTGGTTATTGAAGCAAAAAATATAATTATTGCAACAGGTAGTAAACCCGGCAGCCTACCATTTATAGATATTGATAAAGAACGCATAATTACTTCTACCGAAGCTTTAAAACTCACCGAAATACCAAAACACATGATTGTGATAGGTGGTGGAGTCATAGGTTTAGAACTTGGTCAGGTTTACAACCGTTTAGGTTCTGAAGTAAGCGTTGTGGAGTATATGGATCGTATCATCCCAACGATGGATTCTGCCCAAAGTAAAGAATTGACAAAAGTGATGAAGAAGCAGGGAATTAAATTCTTTGTTTCTCATAAAGTAAATGGCGTAACTCGCAATGGCGATGAGGTTGTGGTTACAGCAACAGATAAAAAAGATAACGAGGTAGAGTTTAAAGGAGACTACGTATTAGTTTCTGTAGGGCGTATAGCATATACAGATGGTCTTAATCTAGAAGCTGCTAATCTAAAAACAGATGATCGCGGTCGTGTTGCCGTAAATGATCATTTACAAACCGAAGTTGCGAATATTTACGCAATAGGTGATGTGGTTAAGGGAGCTATGCTAGCGCACAAGGCGGAAGAAGAAGGTGTTTTTGTTGCAGAAACTATTGCAGGTCAAAAACCACATATTGATTACAATTTAATTCCAGGTGTTGTATATACCTGGCCAGAAGTAGCATCTGTAGGCAAAACCGAAGAGCAACTTAAAGAAGCAGGCATTGAATACAAATCAGGACAATTTCCTATGCGTGCTTTAGGGCGCTCAAGAGCTTCAGGAGATACAGACGGTTTTGTAAAAATATTAGCAGATAAAACTACAGATGAGGTTTTAGGTGTTCATATGGTAGGTGCTCGTGTTGCAGATTTAATTGCAGAGGGTGTTACCGCAATGGAGTTTAGAGCGAGTGCAGAAGATATTGCACGTATGTCACATGCACATCCTACCTACGCAGAAGCGGTTAAGGAAGCGGCTCTTGCAGCTACCGAAGATCGTGCACTTCACGTATAAATTTTCAGTATAAAATAGTAAAAGCCTTCTCAATTAATGAGAAGGCTTTTTTTTTTGCTTACGATTTAATTTTAGCATACTCTTCACACCATATATACCGCTTTGGCTCAGCTTATAATTAATTTTAGCTTTATAAACTGAATATTATGAAAGCAATAATTATAACAGAAGCAGGCGGTCCTGAAGTTCTTAAACTTCAGGAATTGCCAGATATAAAAATCAATAGCGGTGAATTACGTATAGCAATAAAAGCTGCAGGGGTGAATCGCAGCGATATACTTACGCGCGAAAACCCAGACGCCTATGGTTCTGATGCAGCAGCGGCTCGAATACCCGGTCTTGAAGTTGCTGGTGAAATCATTGAAGTAGGAGAAGGTGTTACAACATTTAAAAAAGGTGATCGTGTATGTGCCCTTGTTGCGGGTGGCGGCTATGCTACTGAAATTTGTGTAGATGCGGGATTGTGTTTACCCATTCCTGAGGGAATGAGTTTTGTAGAAGCAGCCTCATTGCCAGAAGTACTTTTTACGGTATGGTTCAACATATTTCAGCAAGCTGAAATACAAAAAGGGGAAGGTTTGCTTATTCACGGCGGTACCAGCGGTATAGGTATAATGGGCTTGCAAATGGCAAAAGCATTAGGAATGAACACGTTTACCACTGTAGGTTCTCAAACCAAGTTAGATTATATAGAAAAACACGATTTAGCTAAAGTTATTAATTATAAGGAAACCGATTTTGAAACTGCTTTTGCAGATGATAAAATTGATGTGATTTTAGATATGGTAGGTGGTGATTATACCCAGAAAAATTTAAACATCTTAGCAAAAAAAGGAAGACTTCAATACATTAATGGGATGAAAAGTTTAACGCCTCAAATTAATTTATGGACACTGATGTCTAAACAATTGAGACTTTCGGGTAGCTTACTAAAGCCACAAAGTATTGCGGTTAAATCTCAAATAGCTAGCGAGTTAATGGAGGTTATTTGGCCTTTATTATCTCAAAATAAAATAAAAGCTGTTGTTGATAAAACCTTTAAACTTGAGGAGGCCGGCAAAGCGCACGAGTTAATGGAAAGCAGTGAACATATAGGTAAAATAGTATTAGAAGTGGACTAACCTAAGCTTGATTAATTATTATGACAAAGTTTAAAACGAGAACCCGTACACATTATGCCCTTGATGTGTCTCAAACTAACGTATCTATAAAAGATGTAATAAAATTAGCATCATTAGACTGGTTGATCAAAGAGGCGGGGGAAACCGGTTTAATTTTTTCAGAAAGTACACTTAACTATTATTTAGATGAGGAATATAGACATTCAAAAAGAATACTTACAGAAGGGAATGATAGTTTATTAACTAAATCCACAGGAGAGCGAAAAAAGCTGCTTTTAGATTACCAGTTAAAGCAAAATCCAGATTTTTTAATTCTTGACAATCCGTTTGATGCGCTTGATGTCGATAAAGTAAAATGGTTTAAAGAAAAGCTAGAGCAGCTTTCTAAAACGACTACATTAATACAATTATACAAGCGTAGTGAAGATGTGCTGCCATTTATCACGGAAGGTTTACTGCTCAAAAAGGGCAAATTTGAAAAAACTCAATTAGCAAAACGAAAAATTGAAAAACTAGAAATAACTCAGGTAGGTGATTTTCCGCAGAGTTTGCACGATTATAGTGATGTATCACAATCATTAGTTCGTTTTGAGAAGGTTTCTGTTGATTTTGATGATAAGCCAATTTTAAAAGATATTACATGGGAAGTTAAAAAAGGAGAATCCTGGCACTTAAAAGGTCCTAATGGCGCCGGGAAAACCACATTGCTTTCTATGATTAGTGGAGATAGTACAAAAGGTTATGGTAAGAACCTGTATATTTTTGACAGAAAAAAGGGAACCGGTGAGAGTGTATGGGAGATCAAGCAAAAAATTGGGTTTTTTACAACTCAAATGACAGAGCGTTTTGATGGATTGCATACACTCTTAGAAATGATTATTTCTGGCTTTTATGATAGCGTAGGACTTTATAAAAAACCTACAACGCTAGAAATTAAGATTGCTGAAGACTGGTTATCTTTTATGAATATAGAATTTTTTAAAGAAATACGTTTTAGAGATCTTGATGAAGCTCACAAACGAATGGTTTTAATTGCACGAGCAATGATCAAGCAACCGCCTTTATTAATTTTAGATGAACCCACAGGGTCACTAGATAGAGCAGGTGCAGCACGAGTTGTAGAACTATTAAATAAAATAATGCAATCTGGTAAAACAGCGATAATTTTTGTTTCTCATAGAGTAGAAGCTCAACTAAATTTATCAAGAACTATTGAGCTAATCAAAACAGCCTCAGGTTCTCGGGGCTTTATTAGTTAAATATATTTATAAATCATAAAATATCTATTTAAATAATTTATAGGAATTAACTTTTTATTAGATTAAAAAGTCATTAATTTACAGATATTGTCGTTAAAGAGCTTATATTTAAGTTCAAATGTCATACATTTGATTTACCCGTGAGTTTCTAACCCTTTGTTTTAAACTCAAAACCAACTTAATATCTAATATTTTAGACAATGTCTAAAGCATCAACTCTAAATCAAGATTTCCATCGTATCATTTGTGAAAATCCAGAATTACTTTCTTGGCTCACAAGTGAGATGAATCTTGGGTATTATTATTCAAATCTTACAAAGTCTAAAGAATTTTTAGTTGCGCAATCTATCTGGACCCAATTAGATTATAAGGAGCCCGCTTCAGAAGATTTGGCTGATTTGTGGTGGCAATGTGTGGGTAATGAAGGTCGCCATAAAATAGAAAATTTTTCAAATCTTATTATAACAGGTAAAAAGCTTCCAGAGGAAAAATGTTTGTCTGCTCTTCTTACCCGCGATGGAGAATTACTTAACTGTGAGGTTAAGCATTTTATTCATAAAGATGCTATGGGTAACTCACATCTTATCTTAAAGTTTGTAGGTAAGAAAGAAAGCCAAATTTCAAATACAGAATTTTCGCGTAAAATTAAAAGACTTAGAAAATTTAATGAAATTTATCAAGAGACAAATGAATTAGCTACTGTAGGTGGCTGGGATGTAGATCTCGTGAACAACACTATAACCTGGACAAAAGTCACTAAAGAAATTCACGGATTAACTGAAGAATATGAGCCAAATATTGAAACCGCAATTAATTTTTTTAAAGAAGGGTGGAGTAGAGATTTAATTATTAAATTATTTACAGAGTGTACCGAAAATGGTACGCCATATGATGCTGAACTTATTATAGTACTCGATGATGGCACAGAAAAGTGGGTGCGTAGTATGGGTAAAGCAGAAATGTGGGAAGGTAAATGCATTCGTGTTTACGGTGCATTTCAGGATATTAACGACCGTAAGATTCAAGAGTTAGAAAAAAACGAAGCTGAGCTCAGATTTAAAAATGTTTTTGAAAATTCTTCATTAGGAATCGTCTTAGTTAATGGCAAAAGTCAACTTGAAATGGTTAATCCTGTTGCTCGTAAGATTTTTGGTTTAGAGCATGTATCTGATCCTGATATTCTTAAATACACATTTAAAGACGTTATCAAGCCAGATTTTCTTGATTTAGCCGTTCAACACAGAAAGGACCTGCTAGAAGGGAATGTAGATAATTACAATATAGAAGTCGAGTGCTATCATTTTAAGGGGCATTCAATATGGTGTAATCTTAATTGCTCGCTCGTAAAAAATGGTAGTGATAATTTAATTATTACTCAGGTAGAAGATATTACTAATAAAAAAAGATTAGAACGTAAATCTTTAGAAAATGCAACGCGATTTAAGCGTGTTTTTGAATTCTCTCCTAATGGTATGGCGTTAGTAGATTTACGTGGTCGCTGGCGTAATGTAAATAATAATCTCGCCGCTATGCTGGGTTATACTAAAGACGAAATAGTAAAGTATCGTATTGAAGAAATTACGCATTCCGACGATAGAGATAACGATATACACGAGTTTTCAAAAATCATTAAACATCAGATTGATTCGTATCAAATAAAGAAAAGATACATTCATAAAAATGGCCATATCGTACATTGTTATTTAACGGTTTCAGGTCTTAAAAATGAGCGTGGAGAAGTTTCTTCACTCATAGGTCATGTAGTTGATATGACCGATGAGATTAATGCAAAAATCGCGCTTGAAAAAAGCTTACTTGATCTTAGAGCCGTATTAGATTCAACTACTCAAGTAATAATAATTGAGACAGATTTAAATCATGTAATACGAAAATTTAATAAAGGAGCAGAGAATTTACTGGGTTATAAAGCAGAAGATGTTGTAGATAAAATGACACCCAGTGTATTTCACCTCAAAGAAGAAATGCTTGATTATGCTATTCAACTTGAAGAATTATACGGAGAGCCAGTAGCTACTCATAAAGTGTTTACGCATAAATTAGGTAAAAATGATCTTGAAGCTAGTGACTGGACCTATGTTAGAAAAGATGGTTCTGAGCTTCAGGTCCATTTAGTGGTTACTGCGATAAAAAATGAGAAAGGTGAGATCAAAGGATATCTAGGTGTAGCTTCAGATATATCTAATCTAAAAGCTATGGAAGCTTCGCTGCTTAAAGCAAAAACGCGGGCTGAAAATGCAAATAGATCTAAGTCTGAATTTTTGGCAAACATGAGTCACGAGATACGCACACCGCTTAATGGTGTAATAGGCTTTACAGATATATTAATGCAGACAGATTTAAATGAGAATCAAAGTAAGTATATGGAGACTGTATATACTTCTGCTGTCTCACTACTTGATCTCATAAACGATATTCTTGACTTTTCTAAAATAGAGGCTGGTAAGCTAGAAATTAGCGAAGAACACGTATATCTAAGTGACCTTTGTGGCAGGTCTGTAGAAATGATTAAACAACAGGCACACGAGAAGAATATTGAGGTACTTCTAAATATTCCCGGTGACCTTGATCAATATATAATGGCAGACGGTTTGCGCCTGCGTCAGATACTTATTAATTTATTAAGTAATGCTGTAAAGTTTACACACAAGGGAGAAATAGAACTTAAAATAGAGCAGCTGGGAGCTGATGAAAAAAGTCAGAAAATGACTTATAAATTTTCAATTCGGGATACAGGTATAGGTATTGCGCCCCAAAATCTTCAGAAAATATTTAAAGCTTTTGATCAGGAAGATGCTTCCACCACAAGAAAATATGGTGGTACAGGATTGGGCCTTACTATAAGCAATCGCTTGCTGGAGTTGATGGGGAGTAAACTTGATGTTACCAGTGAATTAGGCTTTGGTACAACTTTTTCTTTTACAGTTAATTTTGCAAACGAACCTTACTTAACCCAAAATATTCTTGAAGATATCTCATTAAAGCGTGTTTTAATCATAGATGATAATCAAAATAACCGGATTATTTTAAGAGAGATGTTAAGTACTAGAAATATTAAAACAACTCTAGTAGAAAATGGTATTGATGCCCTAGAAATTCTAGAGGGTGACATTGATTATGATCTTGCAATTATAGATTATCATATGCCATATATAAATGGGATAGATCTGGTTTGTCATATGCGTAAAGAACTAAAAATCCCAAAAGAAAAGCTACCGGTCTTATTGTTACACAGTAGTGGAGAAGACCAGCAAATAAATAGTAGGAGTGAAGAGCTGGGTATTATTAGTAAGATGGTAAAACCAGTTCAAAGGCATCAATTATTTGAATTTTTAGATGATCTTGAAAATCCAGTTGCGCCTATTCCTACCGTATTTGAAACTGTAGAAAATATAGATTTAGCAACACTATGTCCAACGGTACTAATTGCAGAAGACAATCCTGTAAATAAATTCTTAACCCGTACGATAATTCGTAAGATTCTCCCACAAGCTAAGCTTATAGAAGTAGATGATGGTTCTCAGGCGGTTGAAGCTTTTAAAAATAATGCTTCTATAGATTTTATTTTAATGGATATACAAATGCCTATACTAAGTGGTTTTGAAGCTACTGAAGAAATTAGACTCTTAGAAAATAATAGTAGAAGAGTACCCATTATTGCACTTACGGCTAGAGCTATAAAGGGAGAGCGGGAGCGCTGCCTTGATAATGGGATGGATGATTATGTATCTAAACCGGTAGTCCTTGAGGATTTAAAGAAATGTATTTTACAATTTCTTGTAGAAAAAGACAAATCAGCAGATTGTAAATCAATTGCTTAATACTATATAATAAGAGACTTTAATGGCTGTGCGTACTCGTAAAAAACATATTATTTTTATAGACTCAAATTTGAAGTCTCAAACTGCTTTCAGTTCTATTATTCGTTCATCTGAAGCTTCCATAACAAACTTTACAACAGGTATGGGGGCAATTCAGTTTATTAAACAAAGTGAGTTGCCAGACCTCATCATCATTGAAGAACACATTAAACCTTTAGGAGCTTTACAGACTCTAAAATATTTAAATGACCAGCTCAACTATTGTGGTAGCGCTTTAATCATTTCAGATTCTAAGGATAAAATATATACAGATACGCACGTTTATGGCGTATTGAGTAAAGGATTTTTAGAAGAAGATATTTTAAAAGTTAGGAGTCTTCTTAACAATATGAGTGATAATAGATTATATACAGAGCCTGCATTTTCTTTAAATTATCTCAAAAATTTATCAGATAACGATCTTGAATTTATTTTAGAAAGTCTAAAAATTTTTAAGGATTCTGTTACCGTACGCCTTGAGGAGATGGAAACAAAATTGAAAATTTTAGACTTAGAGTCTGTTAGAGAAATAGCGCATAATATTAAACCTTCTTTTGAAATGTTAGAGAACGTAAGAGGAAGTGAGGTTTGTGATAAAATCGCTCATGTTGCCACTCCCAAAGAAATAGATATCTTAGTTGAAAAATTGAAAGTTGAAACCACTAAAATAATTATAGGTATAGATAAAGATTTCCCTACTTTATCTGAGTAAAGTTGAATTTCTTTTAGTGATTTAATAAAAAACAGCACCCCATATTTTAAATTGTATCGTTAGTGACTATTGGCGCTCCGCTATAGTATAAGATGAACTATTGATTAACTAAATAATAGTTTTAAATTAGCCGTTAATATCTGCATTAACTTTTAAAAACGGTTCAATATAATGAGTCAGCGAATTCTCATCGTAGAAGATAATCCTATGTTAGCGGCGGCTCTAAATTATAAGCTTTTAAAAGAAGGTTTTCTAGTTGATGTATGTAGAGATGGTACTTCAGCAATTATCAAAATAGGGCAGGAAAACTATGATATGATTTTGATAGATTTGGTTTTACCATTTACTTCTGGACTTAAGGTAATTAAGTGGGCAAAAACCGAATATCCTGTTCTTCCTATAATTGTATTATCTTCTGTCTATGAAGAGCACATTATCACACGTACCTTTCTTATGGGAGTAGCAGATTTTATATCAAAACCATTTGATCCTGCAGAGCTATCTGCAAGTATTAAAAAGCATCTTAGCATCTCTTACTAACGCTTGCTAGTGTTAAATGTATTAGCTTCTTTTAAGAAAACCTTACAATCAGATTCCGCTACCTGCTGATGTTTCCTGTTTAACTTTGTACTTTATTTAAATATCATAATGATGAATAAAGTAATAAAATTAAAAAATAGACCAGAAGGAACTCCTCAGATATCAGATTTTGAATTTGAAACTGAAGATACTCCTTCGCCAAAACAAAATGAGATTTTACTTGAAGCGCGCTATGTTTCTGTAGACCCTTATTTACGTGGGCGTATGATGGATCAAAAGTCATATATAGAACCGTTTAAACTAAATGAACCTATAGTTTCGGGAATAATTGCTGAAGTAATAGAATCTAATAATAAAAACTTTAAAAAAGGAGACTTTGTAAATGGAATGCTGGCCTGGAAAGAAGTTCAAACTTCTACGGGAGAAGGTTTGAGTAAAGTTGATCCTGATAAAGCACCACTTTCGGCATATCTTGGTGTTTTAGGCTTGACGGGCTTAACGGCTTACTTTGGTCTTATGAAACTAGGAATGCCTAAAGAAGGCGATACCTTAGTTGTAACTGGCGCTGCAGGAGCCGTGGGTACCATTGTAGGACAGATAGGTAAAATTAATGGGTGCAAGGTTATTGGTGTCGCCGGTAGTGATGAGAAAGTAGAAATGCTTAAATCTAAGTTTGGGTATGATGTAGCGATCAACTACAATACGACTTCAGATATGAATGCGGCTATTGCAGAAGCAGCACCTAATGGAGTAAATGTATTTTTTGATAATGTAGGAGGCCCTATTTTTGACGCAGTTATGGCGAATATAGCGCGAAATGCTCACGTAGTTTTATGTGGTGCAATTGCAGATTATAATAAAAAAGAAATTCCCACAGGACCACGTGTGAACACTGCTATAATCAAAAATAGTGTTACTATGAGTGGTTTTACTTTAGGAGATTTTAGATCAGATTTTCCTGAAGGTGTTCAAAAACTTGCAGGATGGTTATCTTCTGGGAAATTAGAATATGAAGAAACAATAGTTGAAGGTTTCGATAATATTCCACAAGCATTTTTAGATCTTTTTGATGGAAAGAATAAAGGTAAAATGGTTGTAAAAATTTAAAGATTATTTTAGATTTTATAAATAGAAGCCTGTAAATTGAATGTTGCAGGCTTTTTATTTGCAATCTGAATTTGTGTATCTTTGCAGTATTATGAAACAAGTTTTTAACCAAATAATGGCTGTTCTAATGGCATTTGTAGTATTGTGTACTACAATGTCATTTACTGTGAATATGCATTATTGCGGCGATACGCTTGTAGATTACTCACTTACCAATCATGCCAAATCCTGTGGTATGGAGGTAAAGCAGGATAATAAAATGGCCGGTTCTTGCGACACTATAATTAGTACACAATCGTGCTGCTCAGATAAAACCATAAGTGCTGAAGCTCAGGATGATCTAAAACCGGTTTTTCATCCTTTAGATTTAGAACATCAATTTATTGCGGTTACATTTTTATACAGTTACGTTTCTTTATTTAATTTAGAAACTTTAGATACTACTTCTTATACGGCATATTCCCCGCCCACTTTGATACGAGATACACAGACGCTCGATCAGGTTTTTATCATTTGATAGTTTATTGAGAAGAATATGTTCTTGCATGTTCTATTTAATTTTTCGCAGTTGCGGAAGAATTTAGTGCGTTTCAACTAGTTGTTGAAATTCAGAATTCCCATCTCAATACTAATTTCTTATGCTCAATAAAAGCATCAAATTTTTTATAGAAAACAAGCTTGTCGCGTTTTTGATTCTTGCAATCTTTATAGGTTGTGGAATTTCGACGGCACCTTTTAATTGGGATACGGGCTTAATACCCTCAAATCCTGTGGCAGTTGATGCCATTCCAGATATTGGCGAGAACCAACAAATTGTCTTCACAAAGTGGCAGGGGCGTTCTCCTCAGGATATAGAAGATCAGATAAGTTATCCGCTTACTTCTGCGTTACTAGGTATTCCGGGGGTAAAAACGATTCGTAGTTCGTCTATGTTTGGTTTTTCAAGTATCTATATCATTTTTGAAGAAGACATAGAATTCTATTGGAGTCGCAGTCGCATTCTTGAAAAATTAAATTCGTTACCGGCTACATTATTACCTGATGGTGTAAATCCCACACTAGGCCCAGATGCAACAGGCCTTGGTCAAATATACTGGTACACTTTAGAAGGTCGTGATCCTGACGGTAATGTAACTGGTGGTTGGGATCTACAAGAATTAAGAAGCATACAGGATTATTATGTAAAATATGGTCTTGCTGCCGCGGGTGGAGTTTCTGAGGTAGCATCTATAGGGGGTTATGTACAAGAATATCAAATAGACGTAAACCCTGAACTGCTAAGGCAATATGGCTTAGGTCTTGAGACATTAGTAAACGCTGTAAAAGAGAGTAATCAGGAGATTGGAGCACAGACCTTAGAAATTAATAAGGCCGAATATCTGGTAAGGGGTTTAGGCTACGTAAAGTCTATTTCAGATATCGAGAATGCTGTAGTTTCTTCAAAAGACTACACAGCTATACGAGTAAAAGATATCGCAAAAGTTAGTCTTGGGCCGGCACCAAGACGTGGTATTCTAGATAAAGAAGGAGCAGAGGTTGTAGGTGGAGTTGTGGTGGCGCGCTATGGGGCTAACCCTATGGAAGTTATTACTAACGTAAAAGATAAAATAAGCGAAATAAGTGGTGGTTTACCTAGTAAAGTCTTAGCAGATGGCACTAGATCGCAACTCACTATTGTTCCTTTTTATGACCGTACGGTACTTATTAAGGAAACCTTAAATACGCTTGATGAAGCGTTAACGATGGAAATTCTCATCACCATTCTGGTTATCATTGTGATGCTTTTTAATTTAAGAGCTTCGGTGCTTATTTCTGGTCTGTTGCCCGTGGCAGTGTTGATGGTATTTATAGCGATGAAACTTTTTAATGTAGATGCTAATATTGTGGCGCTATCAGGAATCGCAATAGCCATAGGTACGATGGTAGATGTAGGTGTAATTCTCACCGAAAATATGATTCGGCATCTCGATGCGTCTAATGCAGAAACCGGAGATCGCCTACCGCTTAATACGGTTATCTACAATGCAACTGCAGAAGTTTCGGGAGCCATTGTAACTGCTGTTCTCACAACGATAATTAGTTTTATTCCGGTGTTTACCTTGATAGGTGCAGAAGGAAAATTATTCTGGCCACTGGCATTTACAAAGACAGCGGCTTTAACGGCTTCGCTGGTTATCGCATTATTTTTGATTCCTCCTTTTGCAGCCTTGATTTTCCGTAGAAAGAAAATTAAAAAAACCGCCGCTCTAGGAACACAGATGATACTCATCATTTTAGGAGGTGTTGCTGTAGGGTTTGGCTATTGGCTGGGTTTAATTTTAATCGCTTTTGGAACGCTCGCATTACTGCGCAGGTATAAAAAATTACCACTACATGGTTTACCGCAAGCGGAAATGATACTGGCAATCATCGCCATTGTATATTTATTAGCAACCTATTGGCGTCCTTTAGGTTTTAACCGAAGCATTCTAATCAATCTATTTTTTGTATCGCTTATTTTTATACTGTTCTTTGGTGCATTCTGGCTGGTCAAACACTTCTACGAGCGTATTTTGAGATGGGCTTTAGCAAACAGGCTGCTGTTTTTAATGATTCCGGCTACGGTTTTAATTTGTGGTGGTTTTATTCTTTCTAATACCGGTAAAGAATTTATGCCTTCTTTAAATGAAGGAACTTTTTTATTAATGCCTACATCCTTGCCACACGCCGGTGTCGAAGAAAATAAACGGGTTTTACAGCAATTAGATATGGCTGTTGCAAGTATTCCTGAAATTGAAACGGTTGTTGGAAAAGCAGGACGTACTGAGTCTGCACTAGACCCCGCACCCTTGTCTATGTATGAAAATATCATTCAGTATAAACCCGAATATATGCTGAATAGTGAAGGAAAAAAGCAACGCTACCGCGTGGACGAAAACGGCTATTTTATTTTAAAAAATGGGGGGATTACTTATAATCCCAATTTAAATTCAGCTTCTCAAAATGATGTCAGCTTGAACGCAGTCGAGCATTTTTTTCCAGTTACCTCAGAAAAATTAATTGCTGATGATTCTGGCGAATATTACCGAAACTGGAGACCAGAAATAAATTCACCAGACGATATCTGGAATGAGATTGCACGTGTTTCAAAACTGCCTGGCATTACATCTGCGCCAAAACTTCAACCTATAGAAACACGGCTTGTTATGTTACAAACCGGGATGCGGGCACCTATGGGTATTAAAGTGAAAGGAGATAATTTACAGGAAATTGAAGCTTTTGGGTTACAGCTTGAATCTATTTTAAAAGATACAGAAGGCGTTAAAAGCGAGGCGGTTTTTGCAGATCGTATCGTAGGTAAGCCTTATTTGCTTATAGATATTCAACGCGAGCAATTGGCGCGTTACGGCATTTCTATTCAAGATGTACAACAAGTTCTAGAGGTTGCCGTAGGCGGCATGCCTATAACACAGACAGTAGAAGGCAGAGAGCGCTATATGGTGCGCGTACGTTATCCCAGAGAATTACGTGAAAATCCAGATGATCTCAATAAAATCTATGTTCCCGTGAGTAATGGGGCTCCCGTACCCTTGGGTGAACTTGTTAAAATTAGATATCAGCAGGGACCGCAGGTGATTAAGAGTGAAGACACATTTCTGGTAGGTTATGTACTTTTTGATAAACTAGATGGCTTTGCCGAAGTTGATGTAGTTGAGAACGCACAGTTACTGGTTCAATCAAAAATAGATTCGGGTGAGTTATTGGTTCCTCAAGGCATTAGTTACAAGTTCACCGGCACTTATGAAAATCAATTGCGCGCAGAGAAAACACTTTCTGTAGTTATTCCGATGGCGTTAATAATTATTTTTCTCATTCTTTACTTTCAGTTTAAATCTGTAACCACCTCATTGATGGTTTTTACAGGAATCGCAGTTGCTTTCGCCGGAGGCTTTATTATGCTTTGGTTATATGGGCAGGATTGGTTTTTGAACTTTCGTTTTTTTGGAGAAAATTTAAGGGATTTATTCAATATAAAAACGGTGAATTTAAGTGTTGCGGTTTGGGTTGGTTTTATTGCGTTATTTGGTATTGCTACAGATGATGGTGTGGTTATGGCGACTTATTTAACCCAGACTTTTAACAAGGAGACTCCAGAAGATCTAAAAGGTATTCGCAATGCTACACTAGAAGCAGCCACTAAACGTATACGACCTTGCTTAATGACTACGGTAACCACAATACTCGCTTTATTACCGGTGCTTACTTCAACGGGGCGCGGTAGTGATATTATGATACCTATGGCGATACCTGTTTTTGGTGGGATGATTATAGATGTGACTTCCTATTTCATTGTACCGGTATTGTACAGTTGGAAAAAGGAACGAGAATTTAGGAAATTAAGGGTCAATAGTTAATAGCATGAAGATTAGTCAGTTTAAGGAAGTAAAACTCAACCTGTTGAAGCCTGTCACACAGTCGAAGCAAGTCTGGATTATAAATAATACGTGTAGAAATGAAAAATAAACAAACATATTGCCACCGCACTTTAGTCGCTATGTTGTGCGCTATTCTGGCTTTATTTAAAATGGAAGCACAGGATCTGGCAGGATATATTGAACAGGCAGAAACGAACAATGCTGATTTAAAGGCTTATGAAGTACGGTATTCTATTGCCCAGGAAAAATCTAATGAAGTAAAAAGTTTGCCAGATACAGAGTTTGCGGCAGGCTATTTTGTGAGCACTCCGGAAACTCGGGTGGGAGCACAGCGCGCCCGGTTTTCAGTTAAGCAGATGTTGCCCTGGTTTGGTAGTATTAACGCCCGAGTAAATTACCAGGATGCACTAACAGAAGCGACCTATGTTGAGTATACTATTGCAAAGCGAAAGTTACGTCTTGAAGTTGCCCAGAGCTATTATGAGTTGTACCGCATTAAGGCAAGTGCTGCGGTCTTAAAAGAAAGTTTAATGCTGCTTAAGAGTTATGAAGAGTTAGCTTTAAACTCAGTTGAAGTAGGAAAAGCATCGGCGGTAGATTTCTTAAAAATACAAATACGACAAAATGATTTGATTGCTCAGCTAGAGGCTTTAGAAGAAGATTTGAAAGCTGCGAAAATTCAATTTAACAGCGTTTTAAATGTTAGCGAGACGACACCGGTTTACCTAGTAGATAGTTTAGTAATGCCGCAACGAGATATAGAAGTTTCCATTGAAGAGATTTCTCAAAATCCAGAAGTTTTGCAATACGACAAACTTTATGAGAGCATTACGCAGTCTGAATTAGTAAATAGAAAAGATGCAGCACCAAAACTGGGGGTGGGACTTGATTATATACCGGTTTCTGAACGTACAGATATGAATATAATAGACAACGGAAAGGATGTTGTTATGCCTATGATTTCGGTTTCGGTGCCTATTTTTAATTCAAAATACAAATCGGTTTCCCGACAGAATGAACTTAAGCAGGAAGAATTGAGCGCTCAAAAAAACCAACAGTTAAATATGTTGAAAAGTCTTTTTGCAGAGGCTTTAAAGAATAGAAATACCGCGCGTATAAATTATACTAAAGAAATAAAGAATTTAGAACAGGCTCGTGATGCTGAAGAAATATTGCTTAAAAATTATGAAACCGGAACGATAGATTTTAATGAAATTCTAGATATACAAGAATTGCAATTACAATTCAATCAAAATCAAATAAATGCAGTACAGCGCTATTATGAGCAAACAGCATTAATCAATTATTTAATTACATTTTAAAAACAAAGATACAATGAAAAATACAGTAAAATTTATGGGTATTGCCGCTATAACCCTAACACTAGGCGCTTGCGGGAATGATAAGAAAAACGATAATGAGGAAGAATCTTCTGAAGAAGTGGTAACTCGAGACGAGCAAATGATGAATACCGTACAAAATGATGAGGGTACTAAGACTATAGAATCCACTTCAAAATCATCAGAAATGAGAATAGATAAAGCTATTTTATCTTTTAAAGACGACACTTCAAAAGGAGTGTGGGCTTCTTACAATGCAGTACGTTTGTCGCTCATAGCATCAGATTCTGAAAAAGTAAAACAGGAAGCAGCAAACTTAGCAATGATATTTGGTGAAAATAATATCAAACTAAAAACTGCTGCAGAAGCAATGGCTACAACAGAAGATTTAGAGATACAGCGTAAAGCTTTTTCTCAATTTTCAAATGCTGTTCAATCCTATTTTAAGAAGAATATTAATGCAGGAACACTTTACAAACAACATTGCCCTATGGCACTAAACGGTAAAGGAGCAGACTGGTTATCAAATGAGTCGGCAATTAAAAATCCGTATTATGGTGATAAAATGTTGAACTGTGGTACGGTTACGGCAACCATTACTAAGTAATTTAATTGAAGAATAAACCGGTTGTTTAATTTATCGCTATATCCTCTAGCCCAGTACTTTTAAAAACCAATTTGTAATTTCAAATTATTAAGAAATGACACATATCTATACAGTTACAGGAATGACATGCAAGGGTTGCCGCAATCACGTAGAGCAAACTCTGTCTAAGGTAGAGGGTGTGATAGGTGTAAGTGTTGACCTCGCTGATGCAGAAGCTGTAATCGAGATGGAAAGGCATATTGAACTTAAAAAATTTCAAGAGGTGCTGGAAGCAGACGGTGGTCTTTATGGTATTGAAGAACTAAAAAGGCACAAGGCAATAACGCATACGTATACTATTACCGGAATGACATGTAACGGATGTCGCACACACGTGGAGCAAACACTTTCTAATGTGAAAGGCGTTAAAAACGCGAGCGTTGATTTGGCAAAAGCCGAAGCCGTAATTGAGATGGAACAGCACATTTCTATTACGACCTTTCAAAAGGCACTGGCAGAAGATGATGGTAGTTATGAAATTCTTAAGCCCGGAGTTAAGCCTGATAAACATTCGCAAAAAGCGAAAAAGACCTTAAATACTAATGGAACCGGGACCTTTTACTGTCCTATGCATTGTGAGGGAGATAAAACCTACGATAAGCCGGGCGATTGTCCTGTTTGTGGGATGGATCTTGTAGAAGAGCAATCTGCGAATGCAGTAACCAGCACGCAATACACCTGCCCTATGCATCCTGAGATAGTCGAAGACGAACCTGGTAGTTGCCCCATTTGCGGTATGGATCTAGTTCCTGTAGAACCCGATCTTTCGGCGGAAGAAAAGACCTATAAAAAACTATTGCACAAATTCTGGATTGCATTAGGTTTTACCCTGCCGGTATTTCTCATTGCGATGAGTGAGATGATCAGCAACAACCCTTTATATGATTTGATACCGCTTAAGTACTGGAACTGGGTTCAGTTTGCACTATCTATACCTGTGGTTTTTTACGCTACCTGGATGTTTTTTGAACGGGCCTGGCGTTCTATAAAAACCTGGAATCTCAATATGTTTACCTTAATAGGTATAGGAGCAAGTGTAGCCTGGGTTTTTAGCGTTTTTGGAATGCTATTCCCAAATTTTTTCCCACCACAATTTAAAACAGAGTCCGGTACTGTACACGTCTATTTTGAAGCGGCAACGGTAATTTTAACGCTGGTTTTAATGGGACAGGTGCTTGAAGCGCGAGCACACAGCAAAACTAATTCTGCAGTTAAAGAACTTTTGAAATTGGCACCTAATAAAGCTATAAAAGTGGTTGATGGGGAAGAGCAGGAAGTTAAAATAGATACAATTGAGAAAGCTGATGTTTTGAGAGTTAAGCCGGGAGCGAGAATTCCGGTTGATGGGGTAATTACCGAAGGAGAAACTTCGGTAGATGAGTCGATGATTACCGGTGAACCTATTCCGGTTAGTAAAACGACCGGCGATAAAGTGAGCAGTGGTACCATAAATGGGAAACAGACCTTTTTAATGAAAGCCGAAAAAATAGGCGGAGAGACCTTGCTTTCGCAAATTATAGAAATGGTCAACAAGGCGAGTCGCAGTCAAGCTCCTATTCAAAAATTGGCAGATAAAATTTCGGGATATTTTGTGCCGGTAGTTGTTGGTATTTCGATTATTACTTTTATAATTTGGGCGATTTTTGGCCCTGAGCCGGTTTATGTTTACGCGCTGGTAAATGCTATCGCAGTGCTTATTATAGCTTGCCCCTGTGCTTTAGGTTTAGCGACGCCCATGTCTTTAATGGTAGGTGTGGGTAAAGGCGCGCAAAATGGGGTATTGATTAAAAATGCCGAAGCACTCGAGAAAATGGATAAAATTGATGTGCTTATTATTGACAAAACAGGAACAATAACCGAGGGAAAACCATCTGTAGAAGCCATTGGTTCTTCTGAAGGCTTTGATGAGAATCAGGTTTTAGAATACATAGTCTCCTTAAATACATTGAGTGAGCATCCATTAGCAGAAGCGACTGTTCGTTATGCTAAAGAGCAAAATGTACCATCGGGGAAAGCCGAAAATTTTAATTCGGTAACAGGAAAGGGAGTAACAGGAAATCTAAATGGTAAGACTCTTGCTTTAGGAAATTTAAAAATGATGCAGGAAGCAGATGCCACTATCCCGGAAGGGTTGATGCAACAAGCTACGGAAGCACAGAAAAAAGGCAAAACTGTATCTTTTCTTTCAGTAGATCAAAAGGCGGTAGGTTATATCGTTATTTCTGATAAAATAAAGGAAACAAGTAAAAATGCGATAGAAATTCTTAAAGAAAAGGGAATAGCAGTTGTGATGCTTACCGGCGATAATGAAGATACAGCTCGTGCAGTAGCAGAAGAACTCAATCTAACCGATTTTAAAGCAGGAATGCTTCCGCAGGATAAATTAAGTGAAGTAGAACGCTTGCAAAATGAAGGTAAAAAAGTAGCGATGGCGGGTGATGGTATTAATGATGCACCGGCTCTGGCACAAAGTAATGTTGGTATTGCGATGGGTACAGGAACAGATGTTGCGATAGAAAGTGCTGCAATAACTTTAGTTAAAGGGGATTTGCATGGTATTGTAAAAGCCAGAAATCTAAGTGATGCTGTGATGAAAAACATTAAGCAGAACCTGTTTTTTGCCTTGATATATAATTCTATAGGTGTGCCGGTTGCTGCAGGAGTATTGTATCCGGTTTTTGGAATTTTATTATCTCCTATGATTGCTGCATTGGCAATGAGTTTTAGTTCGGTATCTGTAATTGCAAATGCATTACGTTTACGGAATAAATCATTAGACTAAAAAATGAGTAAAATTAGAATCAGAAAAAAAATTAGAAAAACCCATAGGTATTTAGGGCTGTTCATTGGGGTTCAATTTATATTTTGGACGGTAAGTGGCTTGTATTTTAGTTGGACAGACCTTGACGAGATTCACGGAGATCACTTTAAGCAAGATCAACAGCCGGTTGCATTTCAGGGTTTGGTGAGTCCATCTGCATTAGATTCTACCTTAAAAATAGAAACGCTTGCGCTACGCGAAATAAATGGTGAGCCCTATTACTGGATAAATCGCAACCTACTTTACAATGCTAAGACAGGAGTGCTAAAGGGTGAGATTTCTGAAGCGGAAGCACTAAAAATTGCATCAACTAGGATGTTACCAGAGCTTAAAGTTTCTGGAGTTGAAAAAATAGATCAAGTTGATAAGCATCACGAGTATAGAGAGAAATTACTTCCGGCGTATGTTATAAGTTATGCAGGTGATGAGACAATTAAAGCGTACGTATCAATTTCAGATGGTGCATTTCAAACGGTACGACACCGCAATTGGCGCTGGTTTGACTTTTTATGGATGACCCATACAATGGATTATGAAGGTAGAGATAATATAAATAACTGGCTACTTAGAGCCTTCTCCATTTTAGGCTTAGTAACTGTTTTAAGCGGCTTTATATTATGGTATATAAGCTCACCCACTTTGAGAATGTTGAGAAAAAAGAAGTAGAATTTTAAAACCAATAGGATGAAAGCGGAAAACAAAAGTTCTAATTCGCACAAAGGCAATTACACTAAGTTTTTAATGATGCTTGGTTGCTCATTTATTGCGATGTACATCACGATGTATTTAAATACTTATAAGATTGATCACGTATATTTTAGCCTAACGCGTTTTTATATGAGTTGTTTGGGTATTTGTACAATGGCTGTAATTATGTTGTTGTTTATGCTAAAAATGTATAAAAGCAAGTCTAAAAATGCAGCAATCTTAATAGGAAGCGTTCTTGTTTTCTGCAGTGTACTTTATCTAGTACGTTCTCAAAAGCCGGTAAATGATATTACATGGATGAGAGCTATGATTCCGCATCACTCCATAGCTATTTTAACCAGTAAGCGGGCAGACATTCAAGATCCTGAAGTAAAGAAACTAGCAGAAGATATTATCAAAGCGCAAGAAAAAGAAATAGGAGAAATGAAATCAATAATTAAGCGCTTAGAAGCGGCTAAATAAATCTTTTTTTCTTCGGAAGTAAAATATAAAACTATGAATAAATCTGTTGTTTACATACTTATCGCCGCTGTTTTGGGTTTGGGATTAGGATATATATTATTTAATACTACGACTAAGAATTCGGTGGCTAATGATGAAGCATCTCACGAACATAGTGCCAATGAATCGGTTCAATTGTACACCTGCTCTATGCATCCTCAAATTATACGTGAAGAGCCAGATGACTGCCCTATCTGCGGAATGGATTTGGTTGAAAAAGAGTCTAATGCCTTTGGATTGTCTGCAAATCAATTTAAAATGTCTGAAAATGCTATGGCGCTTGCAGACATTCAAACCTGGGTAATAGGAAACTCTTCTGAGTCAAATGCCGCAAGTATTACACTTTCGGGTAAAATTGCTGTTAATGAAAACGAGACTGCAACACAGTCGGCACATTTTGACGGGAGAATAGAAACCTTAACCATAAAATCTTTAGGACAACAAGTCGCTAAAGGGCAACGTGTAGCAACCATTTATTCACCAGAACTCGTAGCAGCTCAACAAGAATTAATCACCGCTTCAAAAATTAAAGAAACACAACCCAGACTCTATGCAGCAGTGCGTAACAAATTTAAAAATTTAATGATAAGTAGTTCTGTTTTAAATGAGATTGAAAAAACAGGAACTATAATTACGCGGTTTCCTATATACTCAAATGTTTCTGGGGTAGTAACAGAAATTTCCGTAACTGAAGGAGCCCACGTAATGAATGGAAGCGCCATTTTTAAAGTAAGTAATTTATCTAGTATTTGGGCAGAATTTGATGTGTATGAGCGACAGCTAAGTCAACTTGAAAAAGGGCAAAATTTAGCTATAAAAACAAATGCCTATCCTAATAAAACCTTTACGGGTGAA
The DNA here is from genome assembly GCF_044542075.1 of Leeuwenhoekiella sp. NPDC079379. NCBI lineage: Bacteria > Pseudomonadati > Bacteroidota > Flavobacteriia > Flavobacteriales > Flavobacteriaceae > Leeuwenhoekiella > Leeuwenhoekiella sp. NPDC079379. Next base: position 157,786 of record NZ_JBITTU010000007.1, on the reverse strand, counting down.
ATTTCTTTTATAGATCCTATTTTAAATACAGACACACGTACCGTTATAATTAGAGCAACGCTTAAGAATTCTGAAGATTTATTTAAACCGGGAATGTTTGTATCGGCTACTGTAGAAAATAATAACAGTGCAGCTACCACAGATATTAATATACCGGCTTCTGCTATATTATGGACGGGCGAACGCTCACTCGTATATGTAAAACCAAACCCTACGCAGTCGGTTTTTGAAATGCGAGAAGTAAGCTTAGGTCCAAAAAAGGAAGACAGCTATAGTATTGTTTCCGGGTTATCACCTGGCGAAGAAATTGTAGTTAATGGTACGTTTACAGTAGATGCGGCAGCTCAACTAGGCGGTAAAAAGTCGATGATGAATAGTGGAGTAGCAGTAGCTGTCGAAAATGATTCAAAGCCGGCAGTGCTTCCTGAAGAGGTACAGGAACAAGTTAAGCAAGCAATCCCTACTTATTTAGCAATGACGGAAGCTTTTATTGCTTCTGATGTTTCTAAAGTTTCCGCGAATGCGAAAAAATTTAAAGAACAATTAGATAAAATTGATAATGCAGCATTAGAAACTGTAGATAAATCACATTTTTCTAAAATTACACAAATGCTCACAGCCATTAATAGAGCAAAAACAATTGAGAATCAGCGAGAACATCTTGTTTTGTTAAATGAAAATATGGCTGCAATTGCTAATAGAGTAAAAAAATTAAATACTACATTATATTTGCAGCGTTGTCCAATGGCAAATGATAGTAAAGGAGCCGTATGGCTTAGTGAATCTGAAGAAATTAAAAATCCATATTACAGTGATACGATGCGCAGTTGTGGGAGCATAATATCAATATTTAAGTCTTGAAAGCGGTGATTTTTTAAAATTTAAAAACTACTCAGGAATGACGTTAAGTATCTGAAATTCAATATTTTAAATTTATTTTGTTAGCGCTGAACATTGTAATAAAAAGGGGTGTGTAACGCCAATTAACTAATAAGATTGTATTTTAACCCACTTATGTTTAAATATGATCTATTCTAAATGTAAACTAAAGGTGTAAGCTGCGACTAAATGCAGGAATTTATGACAAAGAAGATATACAGCACGATTACCGGTACAGGAAACTATATACCTGAGAGACGCATAAAAAACAGTGATTTTTTAAATCATGAGTTTTATGAATCTAATGGAAACCCAGTAGCAAAAGATAATAATTATATTATCGAGAAATTTCAAGAAATCACAACAATTGAAGAGCGGCGCTACGTCACCGATGATTTAGTGGCTTCAGATATTGCCTATTTTGCAGCACAGGAAGCTATAAAAGATGCTGGCATAGATCAAGAAACACTAGATTATATTATAGTTGCGCATAACTTTGGCGATGTAAAACACGGCTCAAATCGCAGTGATATGGTACCTGCTCTTGCTGCGCGTGTAAAGCATAAATTAAGAGTTGAGAATCCAGATTGTGTAGCTTATGATTTACCATTTGGCTGTCCAGGTTGGTTGCAGGGAGTAATTCAGGCAGATTATTTTATTAAGTCTGGAGATGCAAAAAAAGTTCTTGTAATAGGTACTGAAACGATTTCACGTATTATAGATAGGCACGACAGAGACAGTATGATCTATGCAGATGGTGCTGGAGCGACTATTTTAGAAGCTGTAGAAAGTGAATCACCTATAGGGTTACTGGCTCATAAAACGAGATCAGATACCTACAGATATGCAGAAATGCTTACGATGGGATGTTCCTATAATTCTACAGATTCTAATAAAGATGATCTTTATCTAAAAATGAATGGTCGCAGACTATATCAATATGCTTTAGAAACAGTGCCATTATCTATTAAGGCGTGTCTGGATAAAGCTGGTAAGGATATCTCTGACGTTAGTAAAGTGCTTATACATCAAGCTAATGGTAAAATGGATGATGCTATAATTGAGCGTCTATATAAATTATATGATATAGATGAGGTACCAGAAAAGGTGATGCCTATGATTATATCTTGGTTAGGTAATTCTTCTGTAGCTACAGTGCCAACATTACTTGATCTTATTCTTAAAGCAAAAGTAGAAGGACACACGATTAAACCGGGAGACTGTATTGTATTTGCCTCAGTAGGAGCGGGTATGAATATAAATGCTGTAGTTTATAATTATTAGTATTTAAATGCTAGAAAACAAAAAAAGCGCTATCAATAGCGCTTTTTTGTTTTACTGTTTTTCTAACAATAATAACTTAATAATAAAAATTAAGATAGAAATAATTATATACTCAAAATATTATTTTAAATAATATAATACTTAAGGATTTCTTAAAATTTAACACCGCGTTAAAATTATATTCTTAAAAGGTTTATTTTTGAATACTATCTCCCGAGTATATTATTTTTAATAATAATAGGCTCGTTAGTAGCTCAATTAACCCGCAATTTATTTTTGTGACTACAAATACAACCATCAGAAAAGCAAAACATGTAATTGTTGGAATAGGCGCAAGTGCAGGCGGTCTTCAAGCTCTCAACGAGTTTTTTGATAACGTACCTAATTCATCACTTTACAGTTACATAGTAGTTCAGCATCTTTCTCCAGACCATAAAAGTCTAATGGCAGAGTTGTTGAGTAAAAACACAAAAATTCCCATAAATATCATTGAAGACGGGGGTGAGATTCTGGCTAATTGTATTTATTTAATTCCACCTACAAACAACCTGGTTATTGAGAATAACACTTTTAAGTTATTACCAAAGCCTACAGATAAATCCTTAAATCTACCTATTGACTTATTTTTTGATTCATTAGCAGAGACAGCTGGAGAGCATTGCGCAGCAATTGTACTTAGTGGTACCGGTAGTGATGGTTCTAGAGGCATTCGATCTATAAAAGAGAAGGGTGGTGTTGTAATGGTGCAAGAACCCAGTCAGGCAAAATTTGATGGGATGCCGCGCAATGCTATTAAAACCGGCTTAGCAGATTATGTGGTTCCGGTAGGTCGTATGAGTGATGAGCTTGCTAATTATTTTGAAGCTCAAAGTAACATTGATTTTGATGCAGGTTCGTTTCAATATGATGAGAATTTACTAAAAGATATTCTTGCCATTTTAAAGGTACATACAGATCTTGATTTTAGTTTGTATAAGCGACCTACACTTTTAAGACGTATAGGACGACGTATTCGGGTATTAAAATTAGAGTCACTTGAAGGGTATTTTACATACCTTAAAGAGCATCGTAAAGAAGTAGACATTTTATATAAAGAATTTTTAATAGGTGTCACTAAGTTTTTTAGAGATGAGCGTGTCTGGGAAATTCTTGAAACCGAGGTAATACCAGAAATTGTTTCTGAAAAGCCCGTGGGTGAAGTAATAAAAATTTGGGATGTAGGCTGTAGTACAGGAGAAGAGCCTTTCTCTTTGGGAATTTTATTTTTAGATGAAATTGAAAAACAAGGTAAAAATATAAGTCTCAAAATTTTTGCGACAGACATTTCTAATGATCATCTTGAAATAGCTGGGAAAAGCGAGTATTCTCAAAATGTTTTAGGAGACATTTCTGAAGTGCGTTTAGCAAAATACTTCAACAGAGATAAAGAGACTTACACTGTAAAAGATAAACTTAGAAAATCTATTATTTTTTCTAACCACAATATAACAAACGACCCGCCATTTAAAAATATGGATATGGTCATTTGTCGCAACTTACTAATCTATTTACAAAGTAGTGTACAAGCAAAAGTGATTCATATTTTGCATTACGCACTTAAGGAAAGTGGTATTTTAACTTTAGGCACCAGTGAATCTTTAGGAGAACATGCAGACTCATTTGAAGAAATTAACAGAAAATGGAATGTCTATAGAAATATAGAAACTCCTAATCGCTTGAGAACCGAAGTATTAAGCTCAACTGTAGAGCGCAATGCGTTTAAAAATCAAATATCAGATTTGAAAAATTCAACAACCAAAAAACAGGTAACGACAGAGTTTTTAAGAAATGAGATTAGTACTGCTGTTCTTCAACAGTTTGGGGCTGCCAGTATATATATAGATGCAGATTTCAAAATTATTGAGGCGATGGGTGCATTTAATAAATATGCTCAATTACCTAGTGAAGGATTTACGACAGACTTAATGATTATGATTGCTCCAGAGCTTGCTGTAGCTGTGCGTAATACTGTACGAAAATCAGCACGTAAATTAAAAACTGTTTTTTATCAAGGTGTTGAATTATATGATACTGATAAAAAGATTGACGCTGTTATAGATGTTCTTGTAAAGCCTGTTTACACCGGTAAAAATGATATATATAATTTTATAGTTACGTTTTTAAAACAAGATAATACAAATTTAAAAGGAGTTGTTATTGAGCGTGCAGACATTCACAAAAGCGCGCAGGAACGTATTACAAGTTTAGAAGAAGAGCTTAGAGAAACGCAGCACGAGCTCAGTAATGCCCTGGAAGAAGCAGAGACGAGCAATGAAGAGTTGCAAGCTTCTAATGAAGAATTACTAGCTTCTAATGAAGAATTACAAAGTACAAATGAAGAGTTACAAAGTGTAAATGAAGAATTACACTCTATTAATGCTGAGCACATCGAAAAGATGGAAGATCTGGCGATGCTTAATGCAGATATGGACAATCTACTTGACAGTACGCGTATTGGGACAGTTTTTCTAGATGAGAATCTTATTATCCGAAAATTCACACCCGCTATAAGGGAGCATTTTCATTTAATGAAACATGATATAGGAAGATCTATAGATAATTTTGTTTCAAGCTTTAGCATTTCAAGTGAGCGTACTTTAGTTGAGAATTCTAAAAATGTAATGCGTACAGGAAACGTTTTTGAAAAACGTATTATAAGTAAAACTGGAAGACATTTTATAAAAAGAATTTCTCCTTTTATAAATCATGGGGAGAAGATAGAAGGTGTCGTTATATCATTTATTGATATTACAAAAATTGAAAAATCGCAAGAGCGCCTGCGCAAAAGTGAAGAAAAATTTAAAGCGTTTTATGAGGATGATCCTGTAATGCACGTGAGTTTAAATGCAGATTCTGGTATCATCGTTGAGTGCAATAAACTTTTTATAAAGACATTGGGTTTTGATAAAAAAAGCCAGGTTTTAGGTTCATCAATTTTTGAGTATTATACAAATGAAAGTAAACTGAAAGGTTTGCAACTGCACAAAAAATTGAAGAAGGAAGGTAAAGTGACTACAGAAGAGATGACTCTTGAAAAGTCTACCGGTGAGAAGATAGAAATTCTTTTTAACGCAGATGCTTTGAGCAATTTTGATGAATCTGAAACCCTTTACCGTTGCACATTAATGGAAGTTACTGAGCTGAAACAAATTCAGCAAGAATTGATGCGACAGAAAGAAGATTTAGTACGCACCAATACAGATTTAGAACAGTTTGTCTCTATATGCTCACACGATTTGCAAGAGCCACTTGCGACCATACGTTTTAGCAGTGATTTTATTCTGAAAAAATATAGTGAGAATCTAAATGAAAAAGGAATAGAATATCTGGGCTATATTCATGAAGCTTCAGGTAGAATGGCAGAGCAAATTAAGGCGCTTTTAGAGCATAGTAGAATAGGAGAAGATCTTAAGAAGACTAAAGTTGATGTAAATGAGCTTCTTGAAGTTGTTAAATATGATTTAAATAAGAGTATACGCGAGGCAAGTGCTTCTGTGAGTATTGCCAAAATGCCTAAAGTGATGGCATATGAGACTGAGTTGAGACTTTTATTTCAAAATCTTATAAGCAATGCTTTAAAGTATAGAAAAAAAGATCGAAAGCCCGTAATACGCATATCAACATTTACAGATGAAGAATACCAGACTTTTGCAATATCAGATAATGGTATAGGTATACCTGAAGATGATTTAGAGGGTATTTTTAAAATCTTTGGCCGTGTACCTACCGAAGAAAAATACGATGGTACCGGCGTAGGTCTGGCTCATTGTAAAAAAATTGTAAAACTACACGATGGTCAGATTTGGGTAGATTCACAATTCGGAGAAGGCAGTACATTTTATTTTAAAATTAAGCTTTAGTATGGCAGAAGGCTCTAAAGAATTATATCCTAAAGATTTATCATTAACAAATTGCGATAAAGAGCCAATACATATCATTGGTAAAATACAAGATCATGGGTATCTTCTAGTTTATGATGTAATCACATCTATAATTAGCTACTGTAGTGCCAACGCAGCGCAAATTTTAAACGCACCCGTTACCGAAATTTTAGGGGCTTCAATACACCAGTATTTAGAAGAACCATTTGTATTAGAATTCAAAAAATTAGAGCAGAACATAAAATTTACACCCCAGGTACTTAATATTAATGCTGAAGATTTTTTACTAATTGCATATAAAAATGGCAATTCTGTACTTTTAGAATTTGAGAAATACCTACAACCTTCAGATCCTTTTAGTTATCAAATTCAGCTTTCTAAGATTATAACAAAGTTAAATGATATACAGGAAGAGCAGTATATGTGTGATATTGCTGCAGATCTTATAAAACAATTTTATGCTTACGACAGAGTGATGATCTACCGGTTTGATGAGAACTGGGATGGCATTGTGATATCTGAAGCAAAAGAAGAGAAATTAGAGTCCTGGTTAGGATTGCGTTACCCAGCATCAGATATTCCGGCTCAGGCACGAGAATTATTTTTGAAGCAAGGTGTACGTATTATTTCTGACGTACATAGTGAACCCATTTCAATTTTAGCTTTAGAAGGGGAAGAACGTGAAAATCCTGTAGATCTTACCCTAAGTGAATTAAGAAGTTCGTCTCCCATTCATATTGAATATTTAAAAAATATGAAGGTGGGTGCTACGCTCACTGCAGCTATTGTTTCAAAAGGCAAATTGTGGGGTTTAATCGCGTGCCATCACTATAAACCTAAATTTATTAATTATTACGAGCGTCAATCCTGTAATTTTTTAACTCAGGTTTTTTCAAATCAGCTTATTTTGTCTGCTTCAAATACGCTACTGCAAAAAGTGAACACCTCTGCTGTTTTACGCAATACATTAATTGAGCAAATAACGAGAAATTGGGATATACCGGCAGGTCTAACGCAAGGTAATTTGACAATGTTAGAACTTACAGAAGCGACTGGAGCAGCTTTGTGTTTAGATAATATAGTTTACCGTTTAGGAGATGCTCCTGAGGAAGATGAGATTTTTAACATTATAAATTACATAAGAAGTCAAACTTCTGAAAATACCTATTCTAGCAGTAGATTTTCATTAGATTCAAAGAGTACCCAAGAGCTTGTAAATAAAGCTTCAGGTGTTTTATGTGTGTTTATATCTAAGCTGCAGAATGATTGCCTAATTTGGTTTAAGCCTGAGAAAATTTCTACAGTGACCTGGGGCGGAAATCCGGAAAAAGCGGCAAGCGAAGAGCATAATTTTAAAATTTCACCACGCAAATCGTTTGACAAATGGTCTGTAGAGCAAAAAGGTAATTCAGAACCCTGGCAGGATTATGAGATAGCAGCTGCAAAAACCTTGAGGCAGAATATTTCTGAAATTATTTTAAAACAATATGAAGAGGTAAAAGCACTTAATGGTAAACTCCAAAATGCATATGAAGATTTAGAAACCTTTAGTTACAGCGTAGCCCACGACTTAAGAGCTCCTTTACGTGGTATAGATGGTTTTACGCAAATCTTAAAGGAGGATTATTACGATAAACTTGATGACTTTGGTAAATCTTCGATTGAAACCATCGTAGATTCAGCAAGAAATATGAATCTTCTTATAGACAATATTTTAGAATTTTCTAGAGTTACACAATATCAGCTTAATCGTGAGCCGTTAAACATTAAGGAAATTGCTGAGAGTGTATTAAGTTTCATAAATGTAGCGCAAAATTATCCCAACATACTAATTAAGATAGAGCCTAATATGCCGGTGAGTTTTGGGGATCGTAATATGATTGCACAGCTACTTCAGAATTTATTAACTAATGCTCTTAAGTATACCGAACATTCAGACCAACCGTTTATAGAAATAGGCTCTATAGAAATTGAGAAGAAGCAATTTTATTTTGTAAAAGATAATGGCATAGGCTTTGATCAAAAGCACGAGCAGCGCATATTTAAATTATTTAATCGTCTTGTTGGAGATGAGTATACAGGTTCTGGCATAGGACTTACAATTGTAGAACGTATTATTAAAAAACATTCAGGAATTATCAATGTTAAAAGTGCGGTTAATCGTGGCAGTACTTTTTTCTTTAATTTAGGGTAAAATAAAAAATAGTGTACTCAAAGCATATACTCTCAATTGAAGATAACAAAACAGATATAGCGCTGATGAAGCGTATATTTAATAAGCAGATACCTGAATATGAGATTACACATATTAGTGACGGGGAGGATGCAGTAACGTATTTAGAAAGCGCAGGTTTTAAAAATGCTTTGCCTAAACTGATTCTTTTAGATATGAAAATCCCAAAAATAGATGGGTTAGAAATACTGAGAAGATTTAGATCTAATAAAGAATATATGCATATTCCGGTCGTTATATTGAGTTCTTCAGATTTGCCAAATGACATTAAAGAAGCTTTTGAAATAGGCGCAAATAGCTTTGTAGAAAAACCAAAAAGTTACATTGATTTGTGTAAAACATTGCCGGTTTTAATAGAGTATTGGATTGTTTATAATAAATAATATGATTAAAGAACCTTTGCAGATTTTAATGGTTGAAGACAATCCTAGTGATAGTACTTTAATACGACGCGAAATATCTAAAGTTGCTGAGAATGCAACCATTTCAGTGTGTAACAATTTGAGCGATTTTGAACTTGCTGTTGAAAATTTAAAACCAGACCTTATATTATCTGACTATAATTTGCCTACGTGTACTGGCTTAGAGGTTTTAGAAATGGCGCAGCAACTAGCACCTTCTGTAACTTTTATTTTTATTACCGGTACCATAAACGATGAGGAACTGGCAGCAGATACTATTCTTAATGGCGCATCAGGATATATATTAAAGAAAAACATAAGTACGCTACATAAACGTCTTGAGCCGTATTTAAAAGCGATAAGTAATAACGGGCCTTACATAAATCCCGTACGTCAACGAATTTTAGAAAGCAAAAAGTTAGTTAGCGATATTGAGCTTTTTCTAGAGAATTTTTCTAAAGAAAATATGTCTCATAGAGACGGAATGCACAAAATACAGGAAGACCTTAAACGCCTTAAAATAGGATATGATTCTAAAACAGCTAAAGACAAGAACAGCGACGCTTCACAAAGAAACTGAAGAAGATAATCTTGCAAAATATATACTAGACCATAGCATAACTACTAATCAATATCAAAGCTTACTTGTTCAAAACTTTAAGGCTTATGCTACACTTTCAGAATTGTCTGAAGAATATGCAGAATTGGTTCCTAGTAACTTAAAAAAATTTGCTGACGCACAGAAAACGGAAGCTTTAAAGCGAGATTTGAACCAATTAGATGCCTTAGTGCTTGATAAACTTACTATTAAGATTCCACAAAGTATTAGCTCCTCTTTTATGTTAGGAATGATTTATGTTGCTGAAGGCTCTATGATGGGAGGATTATTAATTAGAAAAAATCTTGAAGCGTGCTCAAATCTAGAGCATATTAAAAAGCATCATTTTTTTGGTAAATCGGCTCCAGATGTTCTTAATCGTTGGAAATCATTTACAGAAGCGGTAGATACACAAAGTTATACTGATGTTGAAATTGATGATGCTGTAGCAGGAGCAAACTTTGCATTTTCAGTATTTAAACAGTCGTACTAATCTTCAATTTTAGAGCACTTTAGCATACACGTTTTATTGTTTAACAGTGTTGTAAAGAATAAATAGGTGTCACCGCCGTCTTTGACTTTAAACTTCGCTCTTAAGGCAGCGCTAGTTTCTTTAAAATTTCGGGTGGTGATGTGTGCTTTTATGTTTTTTATCTGCTTGCTAATTTCTTTTTTTGAATACGGTATTACCGCATCAACTTTAAAAACCCTTCCGGGGAAATCAATCTTATTCTTTGAGGTATATAGATGTGAATTAGGAGCAAGTTTATCAAGGTTGTAATGAGCGCTTACCCAATTAAACGCTCCTAATTTCATTATAGCAGCGTTGGGCTCATATAAGAAAGTTGCAGGCTCTCCAAAGTTTGCAATAGCATCACCTAGGGAATGGGCATTTAAATGAACAGGTTGCGTGTAACTACTTTCAAGATTCACGCAAATGAGCTTTACAGGCTCATTTGTTGTATCCTGTTTTAATACCCATAACAACTCTTTAACTTCATTTTTTAATGCAACAGCGTGCACTTCTGTTACATTTCTAAGTTCTTTTAAACCGGCGCTAATATCAAGTAGTGGGCTCGTTTTAATAAGTATAGTTTTAGATTTTGTAAACAAAAATGGGAGGGCTTCCGGAATATTAGGCTCACAGTCTTTAAGCATAAAAACTTTTCCTTTACTATCACTTCTGCGTGATGGATCTGCATAAATCACATCGTACTGGTCTATTGAATTTTCTAGATATTCAAGACTATTTAGCGTAACTACTTCAACATTAGATATATTGAGTTTGTCATAGTTATGCGCAGCAATTACAGCGAGATCATCATTGAGTTCACAATGTGTAACGTGTGTGAACTGGTTACTTAGGTAGAAGTCATCTATACCAAAACCACCTGTAAGATCTATAAGTTTAGCACCGTTAACTAGAGATGCTTTATACTGTGCTGTAAGTTCTGATGAAGTTTGTTCTAGACTTAATTTTGGTGGAAAATAAATACCTGCTGTTTCAGCCCACGTGGGTAATTTAGTTTGTGCTTTTTGAAGTCCTAAAAGTTGTTGAGCCAGTTCTTGTACGCTAACATCAGGGAAAGGGCTTCCATTAAGAATTAAACGAGATACATCCTCTTTTAAATTAGCTTTAATAAATTCTGAAACATCTGGATCTAAAATGCGTTTATTCAAAAATTAAAGATTTTTAGTAAGCTTTTGAACGATCTTATATTCTGATAAGAATTCCTGTGCAACAACTTTTATAGCCGTATACGTGGGTATTGCTACTACCATTCCTAAAATTCCAAATAACAAGCCGGCTATAATAATAACCAGAAATATTTCTAAAGGATGTGATTTTACGCTGTTACCAAATATAAGCGGTTGATTAATAAAATTATCAATGAGCTGAGCAATACAGTAACCAATAAAGATGTAAATCATTTTAGGCAGGATTACAGTTTCAAAATCTGCTGTAAAATAGCCCGAAATAACCAGTAGCATCATTACACCGCAACCTATAACAGGACCTATGTAAGGAACAACGTTAAGCATAGCGCAAAATAGAGCAATTGCAAATGCATTAGGGATTTGGAAACTAAATAATAGAATAGAATAAATGATAAACAGAATGAGTAATTGCAATAGAATCCCAATAAAATACCGAGAAAGTAAATGCTTTGTTTTATGAAAAACGTGCTTAAATTTATTCTCTTCGCCCTTATTTGCAAATACTAAAAAACTATCTAATAAAAGCCTGCTGTCTTTTAGTAAGAAAAAAGAAATAAATGTCACAGAAAGAAGGCCTACAACCAGAGAGCTGAAGTTACCCAGAATACTGTTTATAAAGGTTGGGATAACAGATATATCAAAGTTCTTTATAAATTCAGACTGCTTAAAACCCTCAATTAAAGTAACTTGATCTACGCCAAGTGAGCGGCTAAATTCTACATTTAGGCGGTTTACGTTATGCTGTACTTCTTCAAAGTTGATTTTGCTTATATGCTCACTTTGATCTATAAGAATGGGGACAAAAATAGCTATAATACCTACGATTATACCCATAACAAATAGTAGGGTAGTAATTGCAGCGCCAATATCATTAAACCTTAATTTGGTTTTTAAAAAAGTTACAATAGGTCTTCCTATTAAAGAAACCACTGCAGCAATTGCAATAAACATAATAACAGCCTGTACCTTATATAAAAACCAGAGAATTAAAATGATACCCCCCACGATACCTAGGGCTCGCAGAATACCATATGCTATTATTTTAGATCTATCTTCCATTAAAGCCTGTTATTTATAAGAGTGTAAGTCGCTATTGCAGCTGCCTGGGCAACATTCATACTACTATTTTTACCATACATAGGTATGTAAATAGATTTATTCAATTTTGTAAGTACAGTAGGAGAAATCCCGTGTCGCTCATTTCCTAAAACTAAAGCAATTTTTTCATCTGCCTGAATATTAAAATCTGCCAAAGATATGCTGTTATTCGTGAGTTCTAAACCTATTAAGATATAGTTTTCACGTTTAAGATTTTTTAAAATCTCATCATAGTCTGAAGTCTGTGTATAAGATACATACATTTCTGTAGACCGTGAAGTTCTTTTAAATCTTGAACTTTCAAAATTGATATTACTGTTACAAAAATAAAGGTGTTTTAGTCCTAAAGCATCTGAAAGTCGCATTAAACTTCCAGCATTTGCCGGACTCGTAATGCCATCACAAAGTATAACCAGATTATGCGCACCAGATTGAAGTTGTGTAGTGTTGTGCGTTAGTTGCTCAGTTTTCAAAGACGTATTTTATGATATTAGCTCCCATTTTTAAGGCTTTCTCGTGCACAGCTACAGGATCATTGTGAACTTCTGGATTTTCCCAGCCATCACCCAGGTCGCTTTCCAAAGTATACAATAGTACAAGTCTACCTTCTCTAAATATCCCCAGAGCTTGTGGTCGCGTACCTTCGTGCTCGTGAATTTTAGGTAAACCTTTATCAAAAGGGTAAGCTGAAGAAAATAAAGGGTGAGAAGCAGGTAATTCAATTAATTCTTCATCAGGATATAAACGTTGTAATTGTGGCCTTAAATATTGATCTATCCCGTAATTGTCATCAATGTGTAAAAAACCGCCACCGTTGAGGTAGTTTCTTAAATTTAATAAAGCTTCATCAGAAAAATATACATTTCCGTGGCCAGTCATATGTACAAAAGGATACTGCATAATCCCGGGATCTGTTGCTTGTATAGTAGCAACCTTAGGATCTAAACGGGTACTTATATTTTGATTACAAAACGAAACGAGATTAGGAACCGAGGTAGGATTAGAATACCAGTCACCACCACCTTCATACTGAAGTACAGCTACTTGTTGAGCACATACAGATGAAAACAGCGAGCAGATAAATATACCTGTGAGTAGTAATCGATTCACGTAAAATTTGTTATTGAATTGAAGTGCAAAATTAACTATTTTCTAGTCAAAAGCCTATAAGATAGGGTGCTCATTACTAAGCGCCCTAAATAATAATTTAGAATAATTTCTTGTCGATAAAAACTACACTACAGAGAATACCGTTAAGTCTAAGTAATTAAAACAACACCCGGTACTCTTTCTAGCTTTTGTGCTTGAAGCTATAGATTTACATCAAAAAGCCAAACTTGTATCCTCTTTTAAATACTGTAAGTAATCCTAATAATTCAAGAACTAGCACAAGTTAAATCGAGATGCACAAAAATTTTGACTAAGACTATTTACACGGCATTTCTAAGAATGCCGTGATAATTAATACACTTTAGGAATATTGAAAACTTTGTAGAGAAAATAATCTGATAAGCGTATTTATAATCATACATTATTAAAAAAACTACTTAGAAGTTCTTAGGAGTTCTCAATATGCGAGTATTTTAAAACGCGCTATTATTTTAGCCTACATCCTAAGCAGTTATGCTTTTTCGGTTTGTTTTAGAGGTATTTGATGTTTTAATAAATCATCAAAAGTCTCGCGTTCTCTTATTAAATGCGCTTCCCCGTCTAAAAACAATACTTCTGCAGGGCGGTATCTAGAATTATAGTTGCTCGCCATGCTATAGCAATAAGCTCCTGCATTACTAAAAGCAAGCATATCACCTTCAGCAATCTCTGGGATTCTTCGGTTAGTTGCAAAAGTATCTGTCTCACAGATATACCCTACAACAGAATAAAAACGCTCACGTCCTAATGGGTTACTTATATTGTGAATTTCATGTTGACTACCATAAAGCATAGGACGTATTAAATGATTAAAACCACTATCTACCTGTGCAAAAACAGTTGAAGTCGTTTGTTTAATAACATTTACGTTTACTAAAAACTTTCCGGCCTCGCTTACCAGAAATTTACCCGGTTCAAAAACTAGCGTTAATGGTTTACCATACGATTTAGCAAAATTGTTAAATCGAGTAGACAGTTTATCGCCTAGTTCTTCTATATCGGTTTCAATATCACCTGTTTTATAAGGCACTTTAAATCCGCTTCCAAAATCTAAAAATTCAAGATTTTTAAAATCTTTTGCGGTGTCAAAAAGAATTTCTGCAGCGTGAAGAAAAACATCAATATCAAGAATATCACTTCCAGTATGCATGTGAATTCCGTTGATATTCATTTTAGTGTTTTCTACAATACGTAATAAATGTGGAATTTGATGTATACTAATACCAAATTTACTATCTATATGTCCTACTGAAATATTAGAGTTTCCGCCGGCCATTACGTGTGGGTTTATACGTATACAAACCGGTGTATTAGGGTGCTTAGTGCCAAACTGTTCTAGGATAGAAAGGTTGTCTATATTAATCTGAACGCCCATTTTATCTACCTCTTCAAGTTCGCTCAAAGAAACACCGTTAGGAGTAAACATAATTTTTGAAGGGTCTACACCTGCAGCAATACCTAAACGCACCTCTTGAATACTCACTGTGTCAAGACCTGCCCCATAACTGTGTATGAGCTGAAGTACAGCTAAATTAGAAAGTGCCTTTACAGCATAATTAATACGCAGTTCCTTAACTTTCTTAAAAGCGCTGGTTAATCTGTTGTATTGAGATTCTATTTTAGCGGCATCATAAACATAAACAGGGCTGCCGTATTCTTTAGCAATTGCTAAAAGATTTTGATTGGTCATAACTATATAGACTTTAAGCGTACAAATCTAATATAGAATATCTACTTAAGCACTTCGCAAGGCTAAAAAATGATAAATCTGTAATAGAAATCCTGAAAATTTATTTTTTGACCTGTATTTGCCTAATTTCACAAGAAAAAAATTAGTTATGAGAACGACTTTAGCAATGTTTCCATTAGAGATGGTTGTTTTCCCGCATGAGCGACTTGCCTTGCATATTTTTGAAGAGCGGTATCAACAACTTATCAATGACTGTGAAGAAAAGGAAATCACCTTTGGGATACCTGCATATATAAATCGCAAGCTGGCTTATGGTACCGAAGTGCGGCTCGAAAAAATTGAAAAAAAATATGCAACCGGAGCGAGTGATGTTATTTGTAGGGGCTTACGTGTTTTTAGCATTGTAAATTTTCAGCCTACACTTAATGATCGATTATATGCTGGTGCAGATGTAATATTTAGAGAAAATCACAAAGATGGTTCAATTAGACAAAAAGAGCATTTTATAAATTTAGTACAGCGTTTGTATAATGTGCTTGAAGTTGATTTCCCAGAAATCCCGTATGAAGAAATTACCAGCTTTAGCTTTGCTCATAAGTTAGGATTGTCTTTAAAACAAGAGCTTCTCGTTTTAAAGATGATGCGCGAGTCTGATCGTTATGTTTATTTAATAGACCATTTAACAGTAACCATACCTATCATCGAAGAGATTAATCGCACCAGACAACTTATAGAACTAAATGGTCATTTTAAAAACTTCAATCCTTTAGATTTTACAGACTATACCTTAGGGGAAATAGATTAGCAAGTAAAGGACGAAATCCCAAGTATTTTACTAGTAGGGTTTGCCTTAAAATACTTATTTTTGCTCTGCAAAATTCAAATACATAGAAACGCCTGATTATGAATCTACACGAATATCAAGGAAAAGAAATATTAAATAGTTTTGGAGTGCGCATACAGCGCGGTAAAGTTGCAAACAGTCCGGCAGAAGCCGTTGAAGCTGCAAAAAAACTTACTGAAGAAACAGGTACTGGATGGCACGTTATTAAAGCTCAGGTACACGCCGGTGGTAGAGGAAAAGGTGGTGGAGTAAAACTTGCTAAGAATTTACAGGAAGTTGAGAAAATAGCAGGAGATATCTTAGGTATGCATCTTGTAACTCCTCAAACATCTGCAGAAGGTAAACTTGTACATCAAATTTTAGTTGCTGAAGATGTGTATTACCCTGGTGATAGCGAGCCGGAAGAATATTATATGTCTGTACTTTTAAATAGAGGTACAGGTAGAAATATGATTATGTATTCTACAGAGGGTGGAATGGATATTGAAGAAGTAGCAGAAAAAACACCACATCTTATATATACTGAAGAAGTAGATCCTGCTGCAGGATTATTACCTTTTCAAGCAAGACGTATTGCATTTAACTTAGGTTTGAGCGGTACAGCATTTAAAGAAATGACAAAATTTGTTACCGCTCTTTATAAAGCGTATTCAGATTCTGACTCTTCTTTATTTGAGATCAACCCGGTTTTAAAAACAAGTGATGATAAGATACTTGCTGTTGATGCTAAAGTTTCTTTAGATGACAACGCATTATACCGTCACAAAGATTACGCTGCAATGCGTGATACCCGTGAAGAAAACCCGGTAGAAGTAGAAGCTAAAGAAGTAGGTCTTAACTATGTAGATCTTGACGGTAACGTAGGATGTATGGTTAATGGTGCAGGTCTTGCAATGGCAACTATGGATTTAATTAAGCAAGCGGGTGGTGAGCCTGCAAATTTTCTTGATGTAGGTGGTACTGCAGATGCAGAACGTGTAGAAACAGCTTTTAAGCTTATACTTAAAGATCCTAACGTAAAAGCAATATTGGTAAATATCTTTGGAGGTATTGTACGTTGCGATCGTGTAGCTCAGGGTATTGTAGATGCTTATAAAAATATGGGGACTATAAATGTGCCTATCATTGTACGTCTGCAAGGAACAAATGCAGATATCGCTAAAGAACTAATAGATAATAGTGGTCTTGATGTTCAAAGTGCAATTCAATTTCAGGAAGCTGCAGATAAAGTTCAAAAAGTACTTGCTGATTTATAATGTAGAAAATAAAATAGAATCTTTTAAAAAAAGGCTTTCCATTTGGAAAGCCTTTTTTTTTTTAAAATTCTGATTTTGAGCATAATACTATTTAGTTAATTGATTTAGCAATAATTTTAAATGACTGATTATCAATCACTAAATACGTTAAGACTATGTTAAAACAGGGTGTGTACTGTAACTCAAATAGGTTTAAGGCGTCTTTTAAGTATCAATCAAAAATCAAACATTATGAATTATTTAAAGACAATCGCATTAGCAGGATTAATTGTATTTAGTAGTGCTTTGCACGCAAATTCTACAGAACCTACAAACCCAGTTAAAAAGATTACTAGTGAAGCTGTAAAAGCCTCAATGAATAAAGAACTGAGTTCTTTATTAACAAGGTCAAACCTGAATTTAATTCAGACAGTTACTACAACTGTTTCTTTCACAATAAATAATGAGGGTGAGGTAGTTGTACTTAATGTGGAAACAGAAAATTCACAAGTAGAACAGTTTATTCAGAATAGACTTAATTACAAAAAAATCAAAGCAAATGCTTTAAAGGGACAAACCTATTATCTACCGGTGGTTTTGGAAGGTAGTTTATAAACAAAAATTTTGTTTAGTTAGGGGAAAGAGCTCGGCTGTTAAGTCGGGCTTTTTCTTTGCATAAAATTGTAAAAATTTAGATTTCAATAAGTTATAAAGTTAAAATAATGTTAACGATTATTTTAAACTGTAACTGTAGTATTTTCTGATTGTCTTTATAATATCAATCAAAAAATCAAATATTATGAAATCAATCAAAATTTTTATGCTTGCAATTGCAATCATTAGCGGAAGTGTTCTAAGCGCAAACACAGTAGATCCTACTAAGCCGGTAGGTAAAACTACCAGTAAAGAAGCAAAAGCTTCTATGAATAAACAATTAGTAAGTTTACTAAGTACTTCTACATTTAAAGTTAGTGAAGAGACCGTAATTCAAATTTCGTTTACCGTTAATAAAGAGAACGAGATTGTAGTTTTAAATGTATCTACAGATGATTTGGTTATTAGAAATTCAATTCAAAATAGTCTTAATTACAAGAAACTTTCTGCTAAGGTCATAAAGGGGCAAACTTATTTTCTGCCTATACGACTGGTAGTTGATAATTAGCTAGACCTATACTTAGAGAATTAAAAACCGACTTAACTGTCGGTTTTCTTATGAATTATTTTCTAGGGTGGTATTCATTCATTACCTGCGCAAGATGAGTACGATCTATGTGCATATAAATTTCAGTAGTTGTAATACTTTCATGACCCAGCATCAACTGTATAGCGCGTAAATCTGCGCCATTTTGTAATAAATGGGTTGCAAAAGAATGTCTAAAGGTATGCGGACTAATAGTCTTTTGAATACCTGCTATTTTAGTGTGTTGCTTTACGATTGTAAAAATCATAGCACGTGTAAGTTGGGCGCCTCTTCTGTTGAGAAAGAGTATGTTTTTAAATTCTGGTTTGGGATTTTCGTGAATACGTATTTGATCTTTATATATGTTTATATAGCGCATTGTAATAGGGGCAATAGGTACAAAACGTTGCTTATCTCCTTTACCGGTGACAAGAATATAACCCTCATCAAAAAACAAGTCAGATAACTTGAGATTTAATAATTCAGAAACGCGTAAACCGCAACCATAAAGTGTTTCTAAAATAGCTCTATTGCGTTCTCCCTGCGGAAGACTTAGGTCTACAGCATCAATAATACTATTTACTTCGTCTTCAGAAAGTGTATCGGGTAGTTTACGGCCTATTTTAGGAGATTCAATAAGATCTGTAGGATTGTCTTTTCGATAATCTTCAAAAACCAGATAATCAAAATAACCCTTTAATCCTGATATTAACCGCGACTGTGAAGCCGGGTTGAGGTCTTTTGCCACACTATATATAAACTCTTGTAAATGTTCTTTATTTAAGCTTAGTGGTGTAGTTTCGGTATCAGAGAGTGTTAACCAGTTAATTAGTTTTTGAATATCAAAGGCATAATTGACAATAGAGTTTTCAGAAAGACCGCGCTCTAGCTTTAGGTATACTTTATAATCTGTTAAGGATTTTTGCCAATTCATTAATTCTGATATACTATTTGGGATTTCTTTAGATAATATTTAATTGTCTGTTAAGAATCTTCATTGTTTAGACCTAGTAGATTTGTCCCAAATTTAAAACTTATCATTATGAAAAAAATATTTATTGCAGCAATAGTATTAGTAGCAGGCTCTACATCGGTTATGGCTCAAAGTAACCTTGCATTTGGTGTTAAAGGAGGTGTAAACTTCTCAAACTTTACTGGTGACGGTAGCGATGGTTTTGATGACGATAGTGCCAGAACATCGTTTAATTTAGGTGCTGTTCTTGAAATTCCTGTAACTGAAAAATTTGCAGTGCAGCCAGAGGTTGTGTATTCGGGTCAGGGTTTTGATTTGGTTCAACGAGATAATGATCAGGATACAGAATTTCAGTTAAACTATATTAATGTACCTGTTTTAGCTAAGCTTTATTTAGTGCAGGGATTGTATGTTGAAGCAGGACCACAAATAGGATTTTTAGTAGATAGTAAGCTTGACGGCCCTAATGGAAGTATAGATATCGACGAAGATAACTTTAATGATATTGATTTTGCAGGAGCAGTAGGAGTAGGGTATAAGTTTGACGGAGGTTTATTTTTAAACGCTCGTTACACTCAAGGTTTCTCTGATGTGTATGACAATGGGAACAATGTTGATACTGACTTTCTAGATGCTAAGAATGGTGTATTTTCTGCATCACTTGGTTTTAGCTTTAATTAAAAGGTTAAAATATAGAAAATTTAAAGCTCCGCATTGCGGGGCTTTTTTTATGCAGTAGGCTTTTTAAATTTATTTTCATTAACATGTTTTAACATTTAAAATAAATCTGATATAAAGTGCAATAAATTGCAAAATTAACTCAATCAGTATTTTGTGTGGTTATTAAAAGCGCTTAGTGTAGTCTAAAAATTCCTAAATAGCAGTAGTTCAAAACATTCAGCTTTTAAGTGTAAAGGTGTTGCCAATTGGCAATTATTTAGATAAAATTAGAGAAGTCTTAGCATTCGTTAGCCCTTGTAGAATATAGCTTTGCAGCGAAATATAAACAACAAACAATTTATGAAAAAGCTAATTTTAATCGCAAGTATTATCGCTTTAGGAACAACCGCAGCTAAAGCTCAGGAATCTTTTCAATTTGGTGTAAAAGGTGGAGTTAACTTTGCAAATATTGCAGGTGACGATTCTAACGATCCAGATTCAAGAACGGCATTTTATGCAGGTCTAGTAGCTGAATTACCTATCTCTGAAAAATTCTCTATTCAGCCAGAGGTTATCTATTCTGCACAAGGAGCAACTATTGCTACTATAGATCAGGATAATATTTTTGATGTTGATGATAACACAGAATATCAATTAGATTACATTCAGGTACCATTAATGGCTAAAATTTACTTAGTAGATGGTTTAAGCCTACAGGCAGGACCTTCTTTTAACTTTTTAGTTAATGAAGAGATTGATTTTGAGCCAACTAATAATGGTGGTGATGTAAACATCGTAGATGGTGCAAATGATTTTGAATTTGGTACTGCAGCAGGTTTAGAATATAAATTTGACAGCGGTTTATTTATTCAAGGTCGTTACACAAGAGGTTTTACAAAAATCTATGATGACGTAAATGCATACAACTATGCAATACAGGCAGGCGTAGGTTTTGTATTCTAAAAAACGCTTAAACTAACCAACTATTTAAAAGCTCCACTTGTGTGGGGCTTTTTTTATTATTTAGATTAATAATTTATTGTAAATATAAAACTCTGATTATTAATATTTTAATAATTTATTTGTGCTAAATATAATTGAGGTTTAACTATTATATTAGTTGAAGTTTTATTTTAGCAGAAACAAATAAACTTTTTTAATGAAAAAAATTACATTTATTCTATTGTTTGCCTTATCGGCATTATCAGTATCTGCGCAAGAAACTAAATTTGGTTTTACAGGAGGTTTCTTAAACGCGGAAGTTAAAATTAGCGCAGACAATCAAGGGTCGATTTCAGAATCGGACTCCGGGTTTTATGTAGGAGCACTTGCAGACATTGACCTTAATGGTTCACTTCATTTACAACCAGAAGTATTATATGGAAATATTAACGATGCTAGCGTCTTATTTATTCCTGTTTTATTAAAATATTATATCTCAGAATCTAACTTTAATATTATGGCAGGACCTCAGGCTACTATAGACCTAGAAGAGGGAGGTGAGGGATATAATGAATTAGGAATTGATGCCAGTTTTGGTATAGGTTATGACATTACTGATAACTTTTTCATTGACGCGAGATATAGTCTTGAATTAACCAATCGTATTGGCGATGTGCAAGGAATACCTAAAGATTTTAAAGGAAAAATAAACTCGCTTCAAATAGGAGTAGGTTACAGATTTTAAAATAATAATCTTTAGTTACTTAAATGAAAAAGCCCTGCAATGCGGGGCTTTTGTTTTTAGAAAATATTTATATTCGTTCAAAATTTTAGAACTAATTATTTTGGAAAAAACTACTTTATGTATTCTTACTATGCTTTTAAGCTACATGGTAAACGCTCAAGAATTCAAGTTTGATATTAACGCAGGGTATTTGTTGAGCACTAGTAAACTAACAGCAGACTTAACCATGATTGATTCATTTAATGATTTTGATCCTGTTATAAGTAGTGCTTATTTAGAAGAAACTAATGCTGAAAGTGGTTTTTTTGTAGGTCTAGGCGTTCAATATCGTTTTACAGAAACCTTAGGCTTGAGTGGTCATATCAACTATGCCAATTATAATGAAGCTGATTTTTTGCAGATACCCTTTTTGTTGAATTATTATGTGGGTGTTGGAGGTTTAAATATTCAGGTAGGACCTCAGTTTACCTATATCTTAGAAAACTTGGGTACATTTGAAGATGACATCAATAAGTTAAATATAGGAGCTGGTGCAGGATTAGGATATGATTTTACTGAAAATCTATTTTTAGAAGCACGCTATATCTTTCAATTGAATGATTATTTTAAAATTGATAATGCACCCAAAATAAAAACCAATTACTTGAATTTAGGATTAGGTTATCGGTTTTAGTATTCTTTGAATTTGAAGGAAACGGCTATATTTGAATCACAAATAAAATCAATGGCAAAAGAACTCAAAATACTCATCATAAACGGTCCCAATCTTAATCTTTTAGGCAAACGCGAACCTGATGTTTATGGGAATCAATCGTTTGGAGATTATTTTTCTACGCTTCAGTTTCAGTTTAAAGAAACTGAGCTTTCTTATTTTCAATCAAATAGTGAAGGAGATTTAATTTCAAAAATTCAGGAGGCAGATGGTGTTTTTGATGGTATTGTTTTAAACGCAGCAGCATATACGCATACTTCGGTAGGTATAGGTGATGCAATTGCGGCAGTTTCTGTACCGGTTATCGAGGTGCATATTTCTAATACGTTTGCACGTGAATCTTTTCGCCATCATTCATACATTTCAAAAAATGCCGCAGGAATTATCGTAGGTTTTGGTCTCAAAAGTTACGAGTTGGCAATTAAATCATTTTTATAATTCAATTTGAAACAGGCCTATTTTAATTGGAGTAGTGGTAAAGATTCCGCCTTTGCGCTTTACAATATGCTGGAGCAGCAAGAATATAAAATCACGAAGTTAGTTACAACAGTAAACTCTGATGTTGATAGGGTTTCTATGCACGGTTTGCGAGAAGT
Source organism: Leeuwenhoekiella sp. NPDC079379 (assembly GCF_044542075.1). NCBI lineage: Bacteria > Pseudomonadati > Bacteroidota > Flavobacteriia > Flavobacteriales > Flavobacteriaceae > Leeuwenhoekiella > Leeuwenhoekiella sp. NPDC079379. The sequence goes on along the minus strand of NZ_JBITTU010000007.1, from coordinate 134,928 downwards.
TCTTTTAGATTTGCAGGCTGAAAGTCTTGGGTTACCATTAGAGAAGATTCTTCTTTCGGGCAATGTGAGTATGTCTGAATATTCTAAAATTTTAGGGGATGCTGCTGAAGTTTTAAAAGCAGCAGGAAATACGCATAGTATTTTTGGAGATATTTTTCTTGAAGATTTAAAAGCCTATCGCGAGGAGCAACTTCAGAAAGCGGGTTTAAAAGCTGTTTTTCCGCTTTGGAAACAAAATACAACAGAACTCATACACAATTTTATAGATCTGAGTTTTAAAGCCATTACGGTTTGTGTAAATGCTAATCTTCTCAATGAGTCGTTTGTAGGGCGCGTGATTGATAAACAATTTATTAAAGACTTACCAGCAGGAGTTGATCCTTGTGGAGAGAATGGCGAGTTTCACACCTTTGTCTATGATGGGCCTATTTTTAAGAGCCCTATTAATTTTAGCATAGGTGAAAAAGTGTTACGTGGCTATGAACCTTTAGAAAGTGATGATGATAATTGCTTTTCTGATGATCAAAAACACTGGGATACTAAGTTTTGGTTTTGTGATTTAATACCGGTTTAGTATCTAAGAACTTGTTTGATCACATTTCGATAAGCTCAATTTGACACTAAATCTAAAGTAAATAAAAAATCCTGTAACTCTTAGTTGAGTCACAGGATTTTTAGTTTTACCTAAAGTCTAAAGTCTAAAGTCTAAAGTCTAAAGTCTAAAGTCTATAAGTGTATCACTTCATCGTAAGCAGCAGCAACAGCTTCCATCACTGCTTCACTCATAGTAGGATGCGGGTGAATAGCTTTTAGGACTTCGTGACCAGTAGTTTCTAGCTTACGTCCTAAAACAGCTTCAGCAATCATATCGGTAACGCCGGCGCCTATCATATGGCAACCTAACCACTCCCCATATTTTGCATCAAAAATCACTTTTACAAAGCCATCTTTGTTACCAGAAGCACTTGCTTTACCAGATGCAGAGAACGGAAACTTACCTATTTTAAGTTCGTAACCAGCTTCTTTAGCTTGTTTTTCAGTCATACCTACAGATGCAATCTCAGGTGAAGCGTATGTACAACCGGGGATGTTTCCGTAGTCTAATTTTTCAACATGCATTCCTGCAAGTTTTTCAACACAAAGTATTCCTTCTGCAGAAGCAACATGAGCCAAGGCTGGTCCCGGTGTGATGTCACCTATTGCATAATAACCCGGTATATTTGTTTGATACCAGTCATTTACAATCACTTTATCTTTATCTGTAATAATACCTACATCTTCAAGGCCTATACCTTCAATGTTAGTTTTAATACCCACAGCAGAAAGGATGATATCTGCTTGTAGTTTTTCTTCTCCTTTAGCTGTTTTTACAGTTGCAACAACGCCATCGCCAGAAGTATCAACAGACTCAACAGAAGAGTTGGTCATTATTTTAATACCGGTCTTTTTAAGACTGCGTTCAAACTGTTTAGATACTTCTTCATCTTCAACAGGAACAATATTTGGCATAAACTCAACAATAGTAACTTCGGTTCCCATAGAGTTGTAAAAACTTCCGAACTCACAACCTATAGCACCAGAACCTACAATGATCATACTTTTGGGTTGATCTTTTAAGGTCATTGCCTCACGGTAGCCTATTACTTTTTTACCGTCTTGTGGTAAGCTAGGTAATTCGCGAGAGCGAGCACCGGTAGCGATGATAATATTATCTGCACTATATTCAGTACCATCAACGTCAATTTTTTTACCCGCTTTTAGTTTTCCAAAACCGTTTATAACGTCAATTTTATTTTTCTTCATTAAGAATTGAACTCCTTTGCTCATTCCTTCTGCAACACCGCGGCTACGTTTTACTACGGCATCAAAATCTTTATCTGCACCCTCTACTTTAAGACCGTAGTCTTCTGCATGTTTTAGATATTCAAAAACCTGTGCGCTTTTTAGAAGGGCTTTTGTAGGGATACAACCCCAGTTTAAACAAACACCTCCAAGGCTTTCTTTTTCTACAATAGCGGTTTTAAAACCTAATTGTGAAGCACGAATAGCTGTAACATAACCACCGGGTCCACTCCCTAAGACAATAATATCGTATTTACTCATAGTTATCAGTGAAATTTGAAGCGACAAATTTACACATAAAAAGCCTAAAAAACGAACCGGAACTTCTCTGGATTTACACGTTGTTTTATAGCTGCAATCGGTGCTTGATTTCCTGTTGTAAGTGAGGAAGCACATCGGTTAAAAACCACTTGTTTTTATTTATCCAGAAGTGATTTACGGGTGAGGGATGAGGGAGGACAAAATATTTTGGTAAGTAATCAACAAAATTCTGAATACGCTTTGTGAGGGATAGCTTGTCTTTTAGATAATAGCTTTGCGCATGGTTACCAATTAAAATATAAAGTGGATTTTCTTCAAATTTTTCTACAACCTGCTGGTGCCATAGTGGAGCGCACTCGGGTCTGGGAGGTAAATCGCCCGTTTTACTTTTCCCAGGAAAGCAAAATCCTAAGGGTAATACCGCAAAATTATCGGGATTATAAAAGAGTTCTTCATCAACTCCTAACCATTCTCGTAGACGCCTTCCACTAGGGTCATCCCAGGCAAGAGATTTTTCGTGAGCAATTCTTCCGGGCGCCTGACTTGCTAAAATGATTTTACTTTTTGGCGTAGCCGAAATAATAGGGTTAGCACCCAAAGGCAAAAAAGGCTTACAAACGGTACAATTGCGTATTTCCGTGAGTAAGCCTTTCATAAAATTTATTTAATAAGATTCTTTAGTCTAATACTTGAATATCAGATTCCTTTAATTCTAAAGTTGACATTACTTCATTATAATTTGAGAAGTTTCCATTAAAATCCTGAGCATATTCAGCAGGAATGACTACAATTCTTACTTTTTGATTTGAGACGGCAGCATCATTTAAAGTACTTAAATCGAAGTTTCCAACAATATTCAATTCTACGCTATCAAATGTATAATTGAACTCATACTGAAATTCACCACTAGCATCAAAAAAAGTAATTGGCATTAATTTCCATAAATCTGTTGGTTGACCATCTGATGCAGTGACAGTCCCGTCTGCTAGATATACTAATACTGCATCTCCCTCTAGTACTTCTACTCCATCAAAAGGAATAGGGTTTTGAGTAAACCATTCATTATTTGCGCTATCATAAACGTAATCTATGTCTGTAACTTCAAACACAGCACTTAGCGTATTTATTCCATCAAGACCATCTATTCCATCTCTTCCGTCAGAACCGGAACAAGAGGCAAGTATTATGGTAAATAAGCTAAGAATTATTGTTATTTTTTTCATGTTTTAGTTTTTTAATTAATTTACATTTTAAAGTATATCAAGAGTTGTTCCAAAAAAATACTCCTTGAGTTTATTTATAAATTACTGATTTGTCTCAAAGTCTATTGAAGCGCTATTAACACAATAACGCTGTCCAGTTTTTGTGGGGCCATCATCAAATACGTGGCCTAAGTGGCTCCCGCAGTTTGCACAAAGTATTTCGGTGCGCATCATTCCTAAGGTAGTATCACGTACATATTCTACAGCACCTTCTATAGACTCGTCAAAGCTTGGCCAGCCACAGCCGCTTTCAAATTTACTGTTTGCTTTAAACAGTTTTGCATCACAAGCGCCACAGTGATAGCTTCCATTTTTATCAAAATGCAAATTATATTTACCGGTATGTGGTCGTTCTGTACCACTTTGACGTAGCACATAATACCGTTCTGGTCCCAGCTGTTCTTTCCACTCAGCTTCTGTTTTTTGTATAGGGTATTCTTTCATGACTAGTTTTTTTTCATTTCCGTAACTACGGAAATCTCTCATTAATTCTTTTATTACTTAAATGCAAAGTTCAGTGCTTAATTCGCAGGAACAAATTTTAGAGCGTCACCATTAATACAGTGGCGCTTACCCGTTGGTTTTGGTCCATCATCAAACACGTGACCTAAGTGACCGCCACAGGTTGCACAATGTTCTTCGTTGCGGGTATACCCTAATTTTTGGTCTGTAGAAAATGCTACATTACCTTCAATGTAGTCGTAAAATGATGGCCAGCCGGTCCCACTATCAAACTTAGTATTGCTTTTAAAAACCGGTGTTTCACAAGCTGCACATACGTAAGTTCCTTCCTTTTTAATATTAAGCAATTCACTGCTAAAGGGGCGTTCTGTACCTTCTTCCCTAAGAATGTAAAATTGCTCTGATGTTAAAGAAGCTTTCCATTCTGCTTCTGTTTTATTAACTTCAAAAGATTCTTTTTTTTCTTTTTGTGCTGTGCCTTTACATGCGGTTAAGGAAACCAAAAGGCTAAGTATTACTAATTTTCTCATAGATCTATTTTTTGATAAAATTAATTAAAGCGTAAAGCTTGCCGCAGTATTGGTCGATTATTTAACAAAAGCCTAACTAACAGACTCTTTTTGTTAAAGAGTCGTCAAATTAGTATTTTACGTACTCATATAATTAATTAGTGCTAATTTTAGGTATCAACTTTTAAAACATATTCAATTTTGACACGAGAACGTATCGTAATACAAAATATAGAGCCCCAATTACAAAATGGTGAGTTTTTTATAAAAAGAGTAGTAGGAGAGTTAATTGAGGTAACCGCAGATGTACTGGGAGACGGTCACGACGTGTTACAGGCAGAAATTTGTTACAATTGGGAGCATTCTAAAAACTGGGAAACGATACGGCTAACACCTCTAGAGAATGATGTGTATACCGGTGTATTTAATGTTGAAAATCAGGGTTTTTACGATTATAAAATTAGTGGTTGGATAGATCACGCCTTAAACTGGCAGCACGGTATTGAAGCAAAACTAAAGGATGGTCAATACGTGAAGAGTGAGTTGTTAGATGGTATTCAGTATATAAAAGCCATTGAAAAGCAGCTTGATAAGGAGGGTAAGAAGTATTTAAAAAATGCTAAGGAAGCTTTTGCAGATGAAGCGCGTTATGATGAGGCTATAGCAATAGCGCAATCTGGCGATCTACACCAAATATTTTTAGACAACCCTACCCGCAAATTTGCTAAAGACAGTAAGGTACTTCAGGTTTATGTAGACCGAAAAAAGGCTGGTTTTAGTACGTGGTATGAGTTTTTTCCTAGATCAGCGAGTGAAGTGCCCGGTAAGCACGGTACGTTTAAAGATTGTGAGCGTTTATTGCCTCGCGTTGCAGCTATGGGGTTTGATACATTGTATTTTCCTCCCATACATCCCATAGGAGAAGTAAATCGAAAAGGAAAAAATAACGCTGTTAATGCTGCTGAAGGAGATAGCGGTGTGCCGTGGGGAATAGGTTCTAAATTTGGAGGTCATAAAGCGATACATCCTGAACTGGGTTCTGAGAAAGACTTTAAACATTTAATTAAAAAGGCAGATGCAATGGGGATTGAAATTGCAATGGATCTTGCGTTTCAGGCAGCACCTGATCATCCTTACCTTAAACAACACCCATCCTGGTTTAAGAAACGACCAGACGGTACAATGCAATATGCAGAAAACCCGCCTAAAAAATATCAGGATATTGTAAACTTTAATTGGGAATCTGATGACTACAAAGACCTGTGGAAAGAGCTTTTAAGTGTAGCTTTCCATTGGATAGATTTAGGAATAAATATCTTTAGAGTAGATAACCCGCATACCAAGCCATTTTACTTCTGGAACTGGTTTATTTCAGAAATCAAGAAAAAACATCCAGATGTGTTGTTCTTAGCCGAGGCATTCTCCAGACCTAAGGTAATGCAGCAATTAGGTAAAGAGGGTTACAGCCAGTCTTACACCTATTTTACGTGGAGAACGAGCAAACACGAGCTAACGCAGTATATGACTGAGCTTACACAAACCAAACAAAAAGAATACTACAGACCTAATTTTTGGCCCAATACTCCAGATATAAATCCGTATCATTTGCAAGGAGCAAATGAAGCGCAGCATCTAATAAGGTATGCGCTAGCAGCAACGATGAGCAGTAATATAGGTCTCTATGGTCCTGTTTATGAATTTATGGTTTCTGAAGCCGTACCCGGGAAAGAAGAGTATTATAATTCTGAAAAGTATCAGGTTCAGCATTGGGATTGGAACACAGATAATAAACTGATACGTGTAATAACTAAAATTAACGCCATACGTAAGGAGCAAGCTGCACTGCAGCAGACTAATAATATTAGATTTTGTGAGATAGGTAATGAAGGCCTTATCGCATATTATAAATGGAATCAAGACATGACTAACGAACTTCTAATCGTTGCAAGTCTTGACCCGTATTACAAACAATCAGGAAGAGTACGACTACCTTATGAGTTAATGCGTCATACCCCGGGCGCGCATATTATGGTAAAAGATTTGATAACTGACAGCACATATCATTGGAATGAAGAATGGAATTATATTGAGCTGCACCCATCATTGCCTTTTCATATTTTCCAGATTTTTAGGTAAAAACAGCTAATATTAAAAACTAACAAAGAACAAATAAACTATGAGTCAGGATAATCAGGGAGCGGGGAGTTGTTTAATACACTATGATGTAGAATGGAAAAACTTACTAGAAGAAGAGCGCTTTAGAAAAGAGCTCTGTGAGAATATCCTTGAGCAATATATTTTAAATCAACGTTGGTATGGCGGTAAAGCAAGTGCTTTAAAGTATATAGAAATTATTGATGATTTTCCTATTGAGCGAGAAGGAGATTTATTTTATGGTATCGTTCTCGAAGTGAATTACAAGGAAGCTTTTGTTCAAAATTATTTTCTACCCGTTGCATTTGTTACAGATGCAGAACTTATAGGGGATAACTACATAGTACGTATAAAATTAAATGGGGTAGAAGGCTATCTCGTTGATGCGCTTATTTTAGAATCATTTAGAAAGCAAATATTTGAAAAAATACTCGAGGGTGATAAGTTTAAATATAAAGAAGTAGCTTACAGACGAGGACGTACTAATGAGGCAAAGTGTTATGAGAGTAGCAGACTTATGGGCGTTGAGCAAAGTAATACATCAATAATTTATAATGATAAATACATTCTAAAAATATTCAGAAGGGTTTATGTAGATGAAAATCCCGATTATGAGATTAGTAAGTATTTAACAATGAAGGGGACATTTACTAATACTCCAAAATATCTAGGAAGTATAACATTGCGCTTTAGTAATAAAAATGTAATTACATTAGGCTTACTGCAGGCTTTAGTACCTAATCAAGGTGATGCGTGGGAGTATTTTACACACGAAGTAAAACTTATATTTGAAGAATTATCAAGACAAAAACCAAATGTAGATTTTCTACAAGCCACTAAATATCTGCAGCAAATACCCATAGATCAGATTCCATCAGAAATTTTAGCCTGGTGTCCTCAAAGTTTTTTTACAGATGTGGCACAGATAGCAAAACGTACTGCTCAGATGCATATTGCGCTGGGATCAGAGCGATCTAACACAGCATTTACCCCACAGGCTTTTGGAAATGATTATACTGTATGGTTAAAAAACCGTCTTATTTATCAGTTTGAAAACCGAATAAATTTAGTTGAAAATAACATTTATAAGCTTAATGGATTAGCGCTTGAACTAGCTGAAGAACTGCTGAGTAAGAAAAAAATTATACGAAAACAGCTTCTTGATTTTGATGAAGATAAACTTAAAAGTGAGCGTATACGTATTCACGGCGATTATCATCTAGGGCAAATTTTAGTTCAGGATCACGATTTTTATATAATTGATTTTGAAGGTGAGCCAGAGAGCACAATTAGGGACCGTAAAGTAAAGCAACCTCCTATAAAAGATATTGCGGGTATATTTAGATCTTTTAATTATGCTATTTATGCTACCATATTTAATAACGAGAGTGAACTTAATCTTAATCAGGAAGATCTTTTTAAAATAGCAGACGTCTTATATAGCCATATCGTAGGAGTATTTTTAAAGACCTATATTACAGAAGTTCAAACAGCCAATTTAAACATAGGCTACATTAAAGAAATCGAATTTTTATTGCAATATTGCTTGCTTGAAAAAGCGGTGTATGAGCTGGGTTATGAGCTAAATGCCAGACCCACCTGGGCAATTATTCCCCTAAAAGGAATCTCAAATATACTTAACCAACAAAATTATGAGTAACGTACAAGTGTATAGTCTTTTTTCTGACTTTGATATAGATCTTTTTAAATCCGGAAAACATTTTAGACTCTATGAAAAACTAGGTTCACATCCCACAACCGTTAATGGCGTAAAGGGTACTTATTTTGCAGTATGGGCTCCTAGCGCAAAAGCAGTATCGGTTGTGGGAGACTTTAATTTTTGGATAGAAGGTGATCATAAACTTAATGTACGTTGGGATGGTAGCGGAATTTGGGAAGGGTTTTTACCGGGAGTCGCAGCCGGCACTATTTATAAATACAAAATACAGTCTACTAATAATGATATAAAGACTGAAAAAGCAGATCCGTTTGCACGTAGAGCAGAACACCCGCCTAAGACAGCATCTGTAGTTTATGAAGCAGATTACAAGTGGAAGGATAAGAAGTGGATGGCAAGCCGAAGTACCAAAAATGCACTTGATGCTCCGTACTCTGTTTATGAAGTTCATTTAAGCTCCTGGAGAAAAACAGGAGAAGAAAACCGAAGTCTCAGCTATACAGAAATGGCAGACGATCTGGTGAGCTATGTTAAGGATATGCAGTTTACTCATGTTGAGTTTATGCCCATTATGGAGTATCCTTACGATCCTAGTTGGGGATATCAACTTACCGGATATTTTGCGCCAACATCACGTTTTGGATATCCCGAAGAATTTAAATTACTTATAGATAAATTTCACCAGGCTGGCATAGGTGTTATTCTAGACTGGGTTCCTTCCCATTTTCCCGAAGATCCTCATGGATTAGGAAATTTCGACGGTTCTCATTTATATGAGCATCCAGATCCTAGAAAAGGCTGGCATCCAGACTGGAAATCGTACATTTTTAATTATGGTCGTAATGAAGTACGCGCATTTTTAATTAGCAATGCATTATTCTGGCTAGATCAATATCATATTGACGGTTTGCGCGTAGATGCAGTTGCCTCTATGCTTTATCTTGATTACTCTAGAGAAGATGGGGAGTGGGAGCCTAATGAATTTGGTGGAAATCAAAATCTAGACGCCGTTTCTTTTTTTAAGGAATTGAATGTTTCTGTTTATGAGAATTTTCCTGACGTACAAACCATAGCTGAAGAGTCAACTAATTATGCAGGAGTTTCGAGTCCTGTGTTTGCAGGAGGTTTAGGTTTTGGAATGAAGTGGATGATGGGGTGGATGCACGATACACTGGAGTATTTTAAGAAAGATCCTGCATTTAGAAAATTTCATCAGCAAGACATTACCTTCAGTATGACCTATGCGTTTACCGAAAATTTTATGCTGCCGCTATCACACGATGAGGTGGTTTACGGTAAAAAATCTCTTCTAGACAGAATGCCGGGTTCAGAATGGCAACGTTTTGCGAACTTAAGGTTGATGTTTGGCTATATGTTTACGCATCCCGGAGCAAATCTAATTTTTCAAGGAGGTGAGTTTGCTCAAAGTTCAGAATGGAATTTTCAGCAAAGCTTAGACTGGCATTTACTAGAATACGAGTATCACTCTGGTATACAAAATTGCGTGCGAGATTTAAATAAATTATATAAGACATATCCTGCTCTTTATGAAAATCAGTTTAGCCGGGAAGGTTTTGAGTGGCTAGAATGGAATGACAGTGAGAATAGCGTGCTTACGTATATGAGAAAAGGCAATAAGCCAAAAGATACAGTTGTCGTAATTTGTAACTTTACACCGGTACCCCGAGAAAATTACCGCATTGGTTTACCTTCCGAAGTATTTAAAGTAAAAAAGAATCTCAAGGAGATTTTTAATAGTAATAAAACAGTTTACGGTGGGAGTGGCGATTACATTACCGATAAACTAACGGTAGAAGATATCTCTTGGAATGGTAGAGAACATTCCATACAAGTTGATTTGGCACCACTAGCATTAATGGTATATACCCTTAAGTAGTAGACTTACAGCGTTAACGTTGTAGTCACTATTTTTTAATTCTTTAGATAAAAATGAAGATGAAACCCTTACTTTAGTAGGGCTAACATAATTGTAAGGCGCGGTTTATGATCATTAATACAGAGTTAGAACAGAAGGGTAATCAATTCCCTAATGATATAAAAGAGGTACGACAAGAAGTAGATACACTGTACTTTACAACCTTAAATGAAGTCGTTTTGCAACTTACCGTTTTGCGGGATAGTGTTATACGATTTAGATATGGCACTAGAGGGATTTTAGAAGATGATTTCTCGTATGCAATAGATCCTGATAGTCATATAGGCTACAATCACCTTGAGCTTACCGAAAATAAAAATTTCTACATCGTTACTACAACGAAGCTTATTATTAAGATTGAAAAAATAAGTTTACAAACTAAAATCCTGGATAGTGAAGGGTTTTTAATTAATGAAGATGAGATAGGTTTTCATTATGAAGAGAGTTTTACTTTAGGTGGAAACATTGTAAAAATGAGTAAACGAGCTCATCCCGGAGAAACCTTTTTTGGACTGGGAGATAAGCCCGTGCACCTTAATTTAAGAGGAAAACGATTTGCCAACTGGGCTACAGATTCGTATGCTTTTGGTAAAGACACAGATCCTATTTATAAGTCTGTACCGTTTTATATAGGTCTAAAAGAAAAGAGGGCTTATGGAATCTTTTTTGACAACAGTTTCAAAACAAACTTCGATTTCTGTCAGGAACGTTTAGATGTTACTAATTTTTGGGCACCGGGAGGAGAAATGAACTATTACTTTTTCTACGGTCCTAATATGAGTGATGTGGTTGCTAATTACACCCATCTTACCGGAAAGCCAGAATTACCACCGTTATGGACTTTAGGTTTTCAGCAAAGTAAATGGAGTTATTATCCTGAAAGCACGGTAAAGTCTTTAGCTAAAAAGTTTAGAGATCTTAGAATTCCGTGTGACGGTATCTATCTGGATATTGATTATATGGAAGGTTTTAGATGCTTTACTTGGAATAAGGAATATTTTCCAGATCCTAAACGTATGGTTAAGGAGCTTGAGGCAGATGGTTTTAAAACAATTGTAATCATAGATCCCGGAATCAAAATAGATTCTAATTACTGGGTTTATAATGAGGCTTTAGAAAATAATTATTTCTGTAAACGTGCTGATGGGCCCTATATGATAGGTAAAGTTTGGCCTGGTGAATGCGCTTTTCCAGATTTTACAAATCCTGAAGTGCGTGAGTGGTGGGCTGGTCTTTTTAAAGAACTGGTAGGTGATATTGGCGTACGGGGTGTTTGGAATGATATGAATGAACCTGCAGTAATGGAGGTTCCCGGTAAAACTTTTCCTGATGATGTGCGTCACGATTATGATGGCCACCCGTGTAGTCACCGTAAAGCGCATAATGTTTATGGGACTCAAATGGCACGAGCTACTTATGAGGGTGTAAAAAAATATGTATATCCTAAGCGACCTTTAGTAATTACCAGATCTGCTTATAGCGGCGCCCAGCGTTACACCAGTTCCTGGACGGGTGATAACGTAGCAACCTGGGAGCACTTATGGATTGCAAATAATCAGGTGCAACGTATGTGTCTTTCGGGTATGTCATTTACCGGAACTGATATAGGCGGTTTTGCAGAGCAGCCTACTGGTGAGCTTTTTGCACGCTGGATTCAATTGGGCGTTTTTCATCCATTTTGCAGAGTACATTCTTCGGGACACCACGGTGATCAGGAGCCGTGGACTTTTGGCGATGAGATAACCGATATTACTCGTGGCTTTATTGAAATGCGCTATACCTTTCTTCCCTATCTGTATACGATGTTCTATGAGTATGCCACTAAAGGGATACCTATGATAAAACCTCTGGTGTATTATGATCAGGAGGATCCACATACAAACTATCGCACAGATGAATTTATCTTTGGCAACAATATTTTAGTCTGTCCTATATTAGAACCTAATTCTAAGGGAAGGCGTATGTATCTTGCGCGCGGTACCTGGTATGATTTCTGGGATAAAACAGTTATTGAAGGTGGGCGTGAAATGTGGGTAGATGCAGACTTAGATCGCATACCTATGTTTGTTAAAGAAGGCTCTATAATACCTAGATATCCCGTTCAGCAGTATGTAGATGAGAAGGTAATTACAGAGTTAAAACTTGATGTGTATTACAAGATAGGTAAAGAAGCTTCTCAGGTTTATGAAGATGCTAATGACGGTTATGACTATAAAAAGGGACGCTTTAGTCTTCGCAATTTAAATTTAACAGGCAAAGAACGTGAGTTAACTATTCAGCAACACAAATCAGGTAGTTTTGAAACTTCGTACAATACCATAAAACTGCACTTGATAGGCCTGCCATTTGTTATTAAATCAATTACGGTAGACAATGTTGATTATGATTTAAATAATCTTGATAAAGAGGGTAAATACCTGAAACTTAATAAGAATTTTACGGTTGTACATCTTATAGGTTAGGATGTCTATTGCTAAAGTTTAGCTAATGTAGCGTGTCGCATTAGGCATAATTTGTAAATTTCGCTCACTAACTAAATATAATTTAAATGAAATCTAAATCGATACTTCTGGCACTTGTAGCTGTGCTTTTTATAGTAAGCTGTAAGACGAGTCCATTTACAGGTAAGCAAACGCTTAATAGATACGATAATTCTACGTTGTTTCCTATGGCATTTCAACAATACGATGCTTTTTTAAAGGAGAATAAGGTTGTAAAAGGTACTGCAGATGCACAAATGGTGCAACGTGTGGGATCTAATATCGCAAAAGCTGCAGAACGCTATATGACCGCTTTAGGATATCCTAATTATCTTGATGATTACCGTTGGGAATATAACTTAGTTCAGGATGAAGCTATAAATGCATTCTGTATGCCTGGTGGTAAAATTGTAGTGTACACAGGTATTTTACCTATTGCACAGGATGAAGCTGGCTTAGCCATGATTTTAGGGCACGAGCTTGCTCACGCATTAGCAAATCACGGAGGTCAACGTATGACTGCAGGAGAAGCACAATCTGTGGTAGGCGCAGTAGGTGGTTTAGCCTTAGGTGATTCTAAATCTGGACAACTTTTTAATCAGTACTACGGTACTGCAAGTACTATAGGTGCTATTTTACCTTTTAGCAGAAGTCACGAGTCTGAAGCAGATGAAATAGGTACTATCATAGCTGCAATTGCAGGTTACGATCCTTATGCGGCTCCTAAACTGTGGGAACGTATGAAAGCTGCAGGAGGTTCAGGAACTTCTGAAATCTTGAGTACACACCCTTCACCAGACACTCGTATTCAAGCTTTAACGGCTATCGCTCCTAGAGCAGTCACCGAAGCTAAAAAGTTTGGAGTTACTTCGTTTAAATAGGTAACAATAAAATAAAAAAGTAAAAGCCGCTCTATTAGAGCGGCTTTCTTAATTTAGGGCTTTCAACAAGGAGCATTTATCTATGGAAGTTTTACCTAAAGGAAGTAAAAAATTATTGAATGCCTGGGCGTTCTACGACTGGGCAAACTCAGTGTACAGTCTTGTAATAGCATCTGCAGTTTTTCCAATTTTTTATGGCGCACTAACGCTGGTAAAAGATGAGAACGGAAAAATACTAGATGATACAGTTACATTTCTAGGCATAGACTTTAATAACGATACGCTAATTAGTTATGTTACGGCTGCTGCATTTTTAGTTGTTTCTGTGTTAAGTCCGTTGTTAAGTGGTATTGCAGATTACATAGGAAACAAGAAGAGTTTTATGAAATTCTTCTGTTATCTGGGAGCAGTTTCGTGTATTGGCCTTTTCTGGTTTGATATGGAATACCTATGGTTCGGTCTGCTTTGTTATTTTCTGGCGCTAATCGGTTTTTGGTCGAGTCTTGTATTTTACAATTCATATTTACCAAATATTGCTTTCCCAGAACAGCAAGATAAAATAAGTGCAAAGGGATATTCTTTAGGGTATATAGGAAGCGTTATCCTACTGGTGTTATGTCTTGCAATGATTTTAATGTACGAGACATTTGGTTTCGAAGATGAAGGTTTGCCCACACGATTATCTTTTATTCTTACAGGTTTGTGGTGGATAGGTTTTAGCCAGTATAGCTATTATTATTTACCAAAGGGAAACAAAAAAGAGAAATTCACAAAAGATCTTTTATTTAACGGGTTTAAAGAACTTAAAAAAATCTGGAAAAAACTGAAATCAGATAAACCCATGCGTACGTATCTGACCGCTTTTTTTGTATACAGTATGGCTGTGCAAACTATAATGCTCGTGGCTACCTATTTTGGAATTGAAGAGTTAGACTGGGGTACTACAAACAGTACCACAGGATTAATTGTAAGTATTTTATTAATTCAGCTTGTAGCAGTTTTAGGAGCCTGGCTAACCTCTAAGGCATCAGCAAGATTTGGAAATATTCAAACGCTTATAGTTATTAACTGTATCTGGATTGCGATTTGCATTTACGCTTATACAATCACCACGCCATTTGAATTTTATTTTACAGCAGCTTTTGTAGGTTTAGTTATGGGAGGTATTCAATCCCTGTCGCGTTCTACCTATTCAAAATTAATTCCGGAAGGGGAGAAAGACACGGCTTCGTATTTTAGCTTTTATGATGTTTCTGAAAAGATAGGAATTGTAATAGGTATGTTGAGTTATGGTTATGTTGCACAACTTACAGGAAGTGTCAGGTATGCCATTCTGTTTTTTATCGTCTTTTTTATTGCCGGTGTAATCCTTTTACTTTTTGTTCCGCGGAAACGTATTACAGAAACTTTAAAATAAAAAAAGGCTGCTTATTTAGGCAGCCTTTTTCAGATTAATATTTTGATTGATGTATATAATCTTAGTTGCTCACACTTCCTGAACCTACTATTTTAGAACTTACATTATTAGGTTTCCCAGAGTAGCGAATATCGCCAGAACCTGCTACGCTTGCTTTTAAATCACCGCCATCACAGTTTAAGCTTATATCACCAGAACCTGCCACGCTTGCTTCAGCATCTGTACTATTTAAATCTGAAGCGTCTAGATCGCCACTTCCTGCTACTTTTAAAATACTCTTATCAGATTTTCCACTTAATGTCAAATCTCCAGAGCCCGCTACTGAAGCACTAATATTTTTGGCGTTAACCTCAAGAACCATATCACCACTACCAGCAACAGCACACTCAAATTGATCTGCCGTAATAAGATCTTTGCCTATAATGTCTCCAGAACCTGCCATGCTAACTTTGCTAATATCTTCAAACGGGACCGTAATCGTAATAACATTATTTCTACTGGTATTTAAATTATAACCGTCTTTCGTATAAATTTTAAGTTTGTTTCCTTTAACCTCAGTAATAATATACTCTTGTAGATTATCTTCAGCTTCTACGCTAATTTTCCCTTCTTTTCCTGCGATTAAAATCACATCAAAAGACCCGGCGACTCCTACTTCATCATAATCACTTAAATCCCGATTATTGGTAACTAGATTACCATTTCCCTGTATTTTTTTTCCGCCCCAGAATTGTGCGTTTGCCGTTGTAGCGATTGAGATAAGCGCCACGATAAGTGTAAATTTTTTCATGTTGATTATGTTTCTTGATTAATTGACTTTATATAAACTTACTCCACCATATTCAGAATTTATAATGAATGTATTTTTTGACGAAGGGTTACCATAATAGCCTTCATAATATTTATCTGTTGACTCAATTTGTCTTTTTGTGACTTCAAAATTTTCATCTCCTTTAAGACTTGCGTAATCAAGTTTAATTGTGAATTTAAAATTAGCATTAGCATTGTAACCCACTTTTACGCCTGCGTACTCTGTGTTTATACGTACATTTCCGGCATTTGCGGTGATTTCTTCAATTTTAAGAGAACCGTAATCCATATTAATATCTAGCACGCCATTTATTTTGCCCAGTCGCACAGTTAGATAGTCTGAACTCCCTTCAATATTACTTACGACATTAGCGCTGATGCTTCCGTAGTCACAATTGTACTTAAGGTATTTTACATTTCCAAAGCTTGATTTGGTGTAATCTGCATTCAATAAAACTTTATCTGCTTTTTCTAGTGTAAACGAACTATAGTCTGCGCTAATCTTTCCGCTTTTCATATACGCAATATTAGAGTTGTTTGTATAGTCAAAACTCAATAAGTTATTATCACCTAGTAACTCTCCTATATCTAGATGACCATAGTCACAAGATATTTTTGCCTGACCTTTAATTTTATCGAGAGAAATGCCACCATAGTCATTACTTAGATCTGCATTATTTGTAACAGGCATTTTAATTTTATAATTAATTTCCATGTTTACATTGTTGCTTCCAGATGTAAAGGCGCTCCACCACGAGTTGCTACTTTCCGAGATTTCAGTATATGCAGAAACCATGGTTGCATCACCTTGAAATTTAACATCAATCTCGTTAAGTTTTTTGATTACCTTATCTTCGTCATTACCGTTAGTCTTGACAATAACTTCAATCGTAATGCGGTTTTGATCCCAGGCGATTACATCTACGTTGCCATAGCTATTATTAATTTTAAGTAGTGCATTTGCATTTACCGTGTATTCTTTAGATATTTTTTTCTCTTTAGTATATCTGCCTCCTAACTTAGGATCTGTAGTATGTGCAATTGCAGAAAACGTAGAGAAAAACAGAAGTAGTATAAATTTAAAGTAGTTGGTTTTCATAATCTGTATTTTTGATTGATTCAATTTCTTCTAAAACTGAAGTTAATAAGTTTATGCGTGCTTGAAAGTTTGAGATCATCGCATAAATAACACGTTTATCTTCACCACTTTCGGTTAAGTCTTTAGTCAGTTTTGAGTAATCGCTTTCTAAGACTTTTAGTTGCTTTAGCGCATCGTTTACTAGTTTTTGAGTTTGAGGGGTTCGGGCTTCATTAAGGTTATATAATTCTTCTTCAATAGCTTTAGTAAAAAAGTCTTGTGTTTTTGCCATTTCTGGAGAAACAGTTGCCAGATCTGCGTTTACAGGTGTATTTAGGGAGCTGTAACCTGCAAATACCAATACGAGTACTGCAGCGGCCGCGGCTAGTGGTCTCCACCAATTTAGTTTACGTAGCGGGGTTTTATTTACCGTAGTACCATTTAATTTATCTAAAAAACGAACCTCGTGATCCTGGGCTGGTTCAGCGATATCAAAACAGTTTCGCTGTTCTTCAAACCAGTTATCTAAATTATTTTTCATAGTAACTAATCTCTAATTAAATCACTTAATTTTTTTCGTAAGCTGTCTTTTGCTCTTGATACTGTAGTTCTGCAATTAGCATAACTAATGTTTAAAATTTCACTCATTTCTTCATAATCAAAACCTTCTATTAGATTTAAGGTAAGCGCAACTCTGTAATTTTCTTTAAGTTCGTTCATCGTCTGCAGTACGCGCTGAACTTCAAAACTACTGGTATCGCAATCTGTAATACCTTGATCGTCTTCAAGCTTATATAGCGAGTCATCCAGGTCATCTTCTTTTAGGCGTTTACTTTTATTATAGCTACTTATGCTATTGTTAACCACAATACGTTTTAACCAGCTTCCAAACGAGGATTCTGCATTATAGCTGTCTAGCTTAGTAAAAGCACTTAAAAAAGATTCTTGCATGATGTCTTCTGCCTCATTACTATCTTTCACAATACGCAATGAGGTGTTGTACATCGCTTTATAATAGCGTTTGTAAACAGCAAGTTGTGCCTGCTGATTTCCGTTTTTACATTGCTCTAAAAGCAAATCAATGTGATGGTTAGTTGTGTTCAATTGGTTTGTGCTTCATTATAAAGATAGACCTGTTTTTACTTTGTTACAGTTGCCTTCAAAATATTTCATTTATAAGTTCTTTACGGTGGCATATTAATTGAATTATACAGAGCGTAAGAAAGCCTGAAAGTCTTTAATATAGTGCTTTGCAGGTCTTTAAATCAAATAAAAAAAGTTTACATTCCACATTATTAATTCAATTTGTGACAATGTGACGTTAAATAGTATGGCTAGAACAAAATTTACAAATCTTGACAATCTGTCATTGCAGGATTTTGATGGTGAAGCAGATTTAATCCCATTGATGACTCCTGAAGACGAGGAAGAGATAAATAAAGAAGAATTACCCGAAACCTTACCCATTTTACCACTTAGAAATACGGTATTGTTTCCCGGAGTTGTAATCCCAATTACAGCAGGACGCGATATGTCTATAGATCTTATTAATGAGGCAAACAAGGGTTCAAAAATTATTGGAGTAGTTTCTCAAAAAGATGAATCTGTAGAAAATCCTACGGCAGATGATATAAATACAACTGGTGTGGTTGCTCGAATTCTTAGAGTATTAAAAATGCCAGACGGTAATGTAACAGTGATTATACAGGGCAAAAAGCGTTTTAATATCGCTGAGGTTATTACCGAAAAACCGTATATAGTTGCTACCGTTCGTGAAGTTCCTGAACTGCGCCCGGAGAAAGGCAATGAAGAATTTAAGGCTATAATTGAGTCTATTAAGGAGCAGGCATTGCAAATTATTAAGCAATCACCTAATATTCCTAGTGAAGCGGGCTTTGCAATTAAGAATATTGAAAGCGAGTCGTTTTTAATCAATTTTGTGAGTTCAAATATGAACCTTACGGTTGAAGAAAAACAGAAACTTTTAGAAATTGGAGATTTAAAAGAGCGTGCTTTGCAGACACTGCGTCATATGAATACCGAGATGCAGAAGTTAGAGCTTAAGAACGATATTCAAAATCGTGTGCATAATGACATGAGTCAGCAGCAAAGGGAGTATTTTTTGCACCAGCAAATGAAGACCATTCAGGAAGAACTAGGCGGTGTTTCTCAAGAAGACGAGCTAGAAGAGATGCGCTTACGCGGAAAGAAAAAGAAATGGGATGAGAAGGTTGCGAAGCACTTCAATAAAGAGCTCGCAAAAATGCAACGTATGAATCCGCAGGTGGCAGAGTATAGCATTCAGCGTAATTATCTTGATTTATTTTTAGACCTTCCGTGGAATAAATTTAGTAAAGATAAATTTGACTTAAAACGTGCAAAGCGAATTCTAGATCGCGATCATTATGGTCTTGATGATGTAAAAAAACGAATTATAGAATATCTCGCAGTGCTAAAACTGCGTAACGATATGAAGTCGCCTATTTTGTGTTTATATGGCCCTCCGGGAGTAGGTAAAACATCATTAGGTAAATCTGTAGCAGAGGCGTTAGGACGTGAATATGTGCGTATGAGTCTAGGTGGGTTACGTGATGAGGCAGAAATACGTGGTCACCGTAAAACCTACATAGGTGCTATGCCTGGTCGTATATTACAAAGTCTTAAAAAGGCAGGGACCAGTAATCCGGTTTTTGTTTTAGATGAGGTAGATAAATTAAGTAACAGCAATCAGGGAGATCCTTCTTCGGCATTATTAGAAGTTCTAGATCCTGAGCAAAATGCAGAATTTCACGATAATTTTTTAGAACTGGGCTTTGACCTCTCTAAAGTAATGTTTATTGCAACTGCAAACAACTTAGGTGCAATACAGCCTGCGCTACGCGATCGTATGGAGATAATAAATGTCACCGGTTATACTATCGAAGAAAAGGTAGAAATAGGTAAGCGTCATTTATTGCCAAAACAGCTAAAAGAACACGGTGTAAAAGATGATCAGTTAAAAATAGCTAAACCTCAATTAGAAAAAATAGTTGAAGGCTATACACGAGAATCTGGGGTACGTGGCTTAGAAAAGCAAATTGCTAAAATGGTGCGTTATGCGGCAAAAAATTTAGCGATGGAAGAGGAGTACAAAGTAAAAGTTGATAACGAGATTGTTATTGATGTTTTAGGATCTCCTAAGCTAGAGCGTAATAAATATGAGAATAATGACGTCGCGGGTGTTGTAACTGGTCTCGCCTGGACACAGGTAGGCGGTGATATTTTATTTATAGAATCTATTTTATCTAAAGGAAAAGGAGTTCTTTCGGTAACCGGGAACTTGGGTAAAGTGATGAAAGAAAGTGCTACCCTTGCATTAGAATACATTAAATCTAATGCAGAATTGCTGGGTCTTGATTCACTGGTTTTTGAGAAATATAATGTGCATATTCACGTGCCTGAAGGTGCAACCCCAAAAGATGGACCTAGTGCCGGTATTACTATGCTAACCTCTTTAGTGTCTTTATTCACACAGCGCAAAGTGAAAAAGAGTCTTGCAATGACGGGAGAAATTACCTTAAGAGGTAAAGTACTTCCTGTAGGCGGAATAAAAGAAAAAATTCTGGCAGCAAAGCGCGCACACATAAAAGAGATTATCATGTGTAGAGAAAATGAGCGTGACATTAAAGAAATTAATGAAGAGTATTTAAAAGGTCTTACTTTTCATTATGTAAATGATATGAGCGAAGTGCTTGATATCGCTCTTACAAATGAGAAGGTCAAGAATGCAAAAGAGCTATAAAATTAGTTTTTAATAATACTAAAACCCGTTAGCGTGTATGCTAGCGGGTTTTTTTATGGGCTAGAAATAAAGTATTATTGTAAGCGTTTTAATGATGACCGGGAGCCTATTTTATTTATGCTAAAAAAACTACTAGCTCTTATTTTTGTATGTTATGCTTCGGGTCTCTGGGCTCAACTGGGAGGGAGGTCTACTTATCAATTTCTTAATTTAGTATCTTCTCCTAAACAGGCTGCTATGGGAGGTAAAGTAGTTACCGATTATAGTTACGATCCCACAGCTGCATTATTTAATCCTGCGACGATTAATGCAGCGATGGATAATCAACTTTCACTCAACTATGTCAACTATCTTGCAGATGTGAATTACGGAACGGCGAGTTATGCTTATTTGTATGACAGGCGTACGCAGGTAATTCACGCCGGAGTTACCTATGTTAATTACGGAAATTTCTCGGGTTATGATGAGCAAGGTAATGCGACATCAGATTTTAGTGGTGGGGAAGTAGCGTTGTCGTTAGGCTACGCATATAATATTCCATATACCGATTTTTTTATTGGAGTAAATTTAAAGTTGATATCTTCAAAATTAGAACAATACAGTTCCCTGGGAGGTGCAGTAGACTTAGGTTTTATCTATGTAAATGAAGATTTGAAACTTAATATAGGAGGCGTGGTGCGTAATTTGGGAACACAGTTTACGGCTTATGATGCGGTTTATGAAAAGCTTCCGTTAGAGATTGATTTAGGGATCTCACAACAACCAGCACACATACCACTACGCTGGCATTTTACATTAGAAAACCTCCAAAACTGGAATCTTGCATTTGAAAATCCAAACAGAGCAACTTCAGATTTAAATGGAAATACAACTCCCGAAACGATACGTTTTTTTGATGAGGTGCTTCGGCATATGATTATAGGAGCAGAATTGTTTCCAGATAAAGGTTTCAATATTCGTGTGGGATACAACCTGCGCAGAGCAGAAGAATTACGGATTCTAGATCAGCGTAGTTTTGCAGGTCTTAGTGCCGGTTTTTCTGTTAAGTTTAATAAATTGCGGCTTAGTTACAGCTACGCCAGATACAACAGCGCAGCGAGTTCAGGATTTTTTGGTTTAAATATGGACTTAAGGTAAAGCAAGGCTCTGTTTTAATAAAAGCTACATTCTAATCTTCAATTTTAAAAATTTGAAAAAGATAACTATAGCCATTGACGGCTTCTCATCTACAGGCAAAAGTACAGTCGCAAAAATGCTGGCTAAAGAATTAGACTATATTTATGTAGATACCGGTGCGATGTATAGAGCTGTAACCTTATTTGCGATGCGGAAACTCTTTATAAAAGAAGGGCATTTTGATAAAGAGGCATTAATACGTAATCTGTTTCTAGTATCGGTAAATTTTAAATTGAATCCGATTACAGGGATTGCAGATGTTTATTTAAATAATGAAAATGTAGAAAAGGAAATTAGAACTCTCGAGGTTTCTAATTTTGTTAGTCCTATTGCTGCTATTTCTGAAGTGCGCCAACTTCTCGTTCAAAAGCAACATGAGATGGGAAAAGAAAAGGGTATTGTGATGGATGGTCGCGATATTGGGACGGTTGTTTTTCCTGATGCAGAACTTAAAGTATTTATGACTGCCAGTGCAGACGAGCGTGCTCGCAGACGTTATGATGAGCTCATTGCTAAGGGTGATGATGTAAGTTTTGAGGCGGTTTTAGAAAATGTGCAAAAGCGTGATCAGCTAGATACTTCTCGTGAAGATTCTCCACTTGTGCAAGCAGATGATGCCATACTATTAGATAATACACATACTAATATAGAAGACCAGTTTAATATACTTCTTCAGTTAGCGAAAGACCGTATTTACGGAAGATGCTAACATTTAGTTCGTATACCTTTTATGAGAAATATTAAGCTTACTAAAAGCCTACTCTATTTAATGGCTGTAGGTGCCGGTCTCGTAGTTGCTAATAATTATTACAATCAACCACTCCTTAATTTAATAGCTAAAACTTTTGAGGTAACCGAGTCTCAAGTAAGTAGGATTCCGCTTGCTACACAATTGGGATATGCATTTGGTCTGCTGTTTATTATTCCGCTGGGCGATAAATTTTCAAGAAGAAAAATTATACTCTACGATTTTATAGCAATTATAGCTGCTCTACTTGTTACAGCTATGGCTCCATCTTTGTGGATACTCACAGTCTCTAGCTTTCTTGTAGGTTTTACCTCTGTGGTGCCTCAATTATTTGTGCCTATGGCTGCAGAATTAGCTACCGAAGAAAACAGAGGGAAGGTTATAGGTATAGTTATGAGTGGTCTTCTCATAGGTATTTTAGGAAGTCGTTTTTTAAGCGGATTGATAGGTGAATATTATGGCTGGAGATTTATGTACTATCTCGCAGCCGGAATAATGGTTGTTTATGCGACCCTACTTTATTATAAGCTACCTAATGTTGCAACAGATTTTAAAGGCACCTATGCAGAATTGATGCGCTCTCTGATTAATATTATTAAGAAGAAGCCCGAAGTACGTATTGCAGCCATACGCGGAGGTCTTGCATTTGCCGGTTTTAGTGCATTCTGGACTACGTTAGTTTTTTTAATGGAAACTAATTTTGGGTATGGTAGTGCCGTATCGGGTATGTTTGGTTTATTAGGGATGATAGGTGCTCTGGGTGCTGCACTAGCAGGTAAGTTAAATGATAAATACAATCATAAGAGACTTGTTTTAATCTTTTCGGCACTATTAATTATGTCTTGGGTTGTATTTCAATTTTCAGGTAATTCAATTATTGGTTTGGTTATTGGCGTTTTATTAGTCGATTTTAGTTTGCAATCGCTACACGTAACTAATCAAAACATCATTTTCTCAAAAAATCCCGATGCACGTAATCGAGTAAATACTATTTATATGGTAGGCTACTTTATAGGCGGTGCCTTTGGTACGATTGCAGGTGCTTACGCCTGGGAGCATTTTCAGTGGATAGGAGTTGCTACACTGGGTTTGGCGTTTTCAGTCCTAATCTTAGTATTTAATACCATACTAAAATCTGAGTAAGCTTTTTTCTTATTAAATTTTATCATTCTTCTCTTTTAGACTTTTATACTTAAATATCGCACCTACTTTAATTGATTTATGCGACCTAAGTATATTCTATTTTCTCAAAAGCTACGCAAACTGTATCAGTTCTCATAAAGTATTTATAAGATGTACTTAAGGCTTTACTAAAACAACCGGCTGCGACACGTATGTTTTTTAATTTTATATCAGAAAATAACGATAATACTGAGATTGTTTTAAAATCTACAGAACTATCATTTGCTAACATAAAAGAAAATAAAGATGAGTACTGAAACTTTGGACAAACCAAAAAATAATAATTCAGATTCTAAGCAAGAATTTCTGAAAACTATAAATCCGGCTACGGGAAAAGAATTGAATCAATATGAGATGATGAGTGATGATGAGGCTAAAGAAGCCGTTGAAGCATCACACAAAGCATTTTCTAAGTGGAGGCATGTATCTCTAGATAAGCGTGCTGAGCATATTAAAAAAATTGGTAAAAGTTTTAAGAAGAACAAAGATAAGCTTGTTAAACTAATGACGGCAGAAATGGGTAAAATGCTGAGTCAGGGAGAGCAGGAAATTGATCTTTGTGTTGCTATCTGTGATTATACGGCAGAAAATGGACCTAAAGAATTACAAGATGTAAACAGAACGCTTCCTGATGGAGGTAAAGGCTTAATTACATATTCTCCTTTAGGTGTAATTTATGGTATTCAACCTTGGAATTTCCCAACCTATCAAGTTGTCCGTTATACTATAGCAAATCTAATGGCTGGTAACAGTGTTTTATTAAAACATGCTGAAAATGTAACTGGCTCTGCATTGCTGATAAAAGAAATTTTAGATGAAGCCGGTCTTCCAGAAAATTTATTTACAGTATTGCGTATAAGTCATGATCAATCTGATGCTATCATAGATAACGACCATGTACAGGGAGTTACTCTAACCGGTAGTGGGACAGCAGGTAAAATTATTGGAGAGAAAGCAGGAAAAGCTTTAAAGAAAATGGTATTAGAATTAGGATCTAATGATGCATACCTTGTTTTAGAAGATGCTGATGTCGATACTGCAGTTAAATGGTGTATACAAGGTAGAACCTACAATAACGGTGAAACCTGTGTTGCTGCAAAACGATTTGTGGTTACTGAAAAAGTATATGACGAATTTAAAGAAAAGTTTGTTGCCGGAATGAGCGCGTTGAAAGTAGGTGATCCTACAGATGACTCAAATGATATGGGCCCTATGGCACGTAAAGATTTGCGAGAAAAATTACACGAGCAAGTTGAAGAGAGTGTAGAAAAAGGAGCAGAAATTCTTTGTGGAGGAAAATTACCTGAAGGTGAAGGTTATTTTTACCCTGCTACTATTTTAGGAAACGTAACTCCAGGGCAACCTGCATATGATGATGAATTATTTGGACCTGTAGCATCACTTATAAAAGCAAAAGATGACGAGGATGCAATGCGTATTGCAAATGATAGTCGATTTGGTTTAGGTGGTGGTATTTTTTCAAATGATGAAAAGAAAGCTTTTGAACTTGCAAAAAATCATTTTGATACAGGTATGGTATTTATAAATAGTTTTGGAGTTGCGCAGCCTAATATGCCATTTGGTGGAGTGAAAAATTCAGGATATGGAAGAGAACACGGTGGATTCGGACTAAAAGAATTTATAAATGAGAAAGCAATTATGAGTCTTGAAGGCTAGTAATTTTAAACGTTTACAAATTAAAAATCCCTCTTTAATTTTTAAAGAGGGATTTTTTTATTTCAATTTATTTAGAATCCAATTTGAGTAGTAGTTTAGAACTTCGTCCTTGTTAAGTTCGTTGTGAGTTTCGTGTCTTAATCCATCCCAAAGTTTTAACGTGATTTGATTTGGGTGTCTGGAAGCTAAGATCTGAGATGCGCTATATTTTGTAATGGTGTCTGCAGTACCATGTGCCAATAAAATGGGTGTTTGAAAGTCAAAGTTTTTATCTAATAGATAAACACCATTATCATTTAATGCGAAATACATGCGTATTGAGGCTATGTTGTGCACTTGAGGATCATTTAAATAATTTCTGCCCACGCTATCGTCACGGGATAGCGCCTCAGGATCAAGTTTTGCTTTCTGAGTTTTATTTAGCCCAAGACTTAAAAGTGTTCTTGCGATTACCACTTCAATAGCATTTGGCTTTTTTACCAGATCTAGCCAGGGCGAGGTGATAAGTGCTCCTGCAGGAGGTAATGAGGTTAATAACAAGTAGCGTAAGACAATACCACCACCCATACTGTGACCGTAAATAAAAACGGGTTTACCTTCGTTTTCAAGAACTGCTTTTTCATAAATGTAATCTACTGCAAGTACAAAATCTTGCAATGATTGTACAAGCCCGCGTTTACCACTAGATTTTCCGTGACCGGGTAGATCTATAGCGTAGCAAGAAATATCGCAGGTGTTAAAATGACGGGTTACGTGCTCGTATCTTCCCAGGTGTTCTCCAAAACCGTGAATAAGACAAACAACAGCTTTGGGGTTTGCAACCCTCCAAGATTTGCCAAAGAGCTCATGGCGTGAGGTTTGCCCTTGAAATGTTTCGGTAGAAACTTCTTCAAACATATTTTTAATTTAGATCTTTAAAATAAGAAAACTTTGCGTAATTTTGCACACCTTTTGGCAATGTAAGGAAGCACAAAAGGACATCGATACCAATTTTTTAATTGGTATGTGTTGAAAACAAATGAATTAAACCTCTTTTATGGTTTTGTGTTGTTTAGCTTCCGCGAAAGCGTAAAATACAAATTATTAATCAGCAATGGCTGAAGAAAACCAAAATCCCGAAACTGCTCCTGCAGTTGAAGAAACAAGCACTGCTCAAGCAGCGGCGCCTAAGAACTACAAAAGCGCTTCTCAAGAAAACCCTGAGAAATTTCTAGAAGAATTTAACTGGCACAATTATGAAGAGGGGATTGATCCTATCGACGATGATAAGCTAAGTGAATTTGAGAAATTAGTAGCTGAGAACTTTGTAGATACTCTTGATGATGAAGTAGTAGAAGGTACAGTAATAAACATTACAGATCGTGATGCTATTATTGACATCAACGCAAAATCTGAAGGTGTAATTTCACTTAACGAATTTCGTTACAATCCCGATCTTAAAGTAGGAGATAAGGTAGAGGTATTAATTGATGTGCGTGAAGATGCTACAGGTCAACTAGTTCTTTCTCACCGTAAAGCTCGTGTAATTAAGGCTTGGGATCGTGTAAATAAAGCACACGAAGAAGGTACTATTGTTACTGGTTTTGTAAAAGCACGTACAAAAGGTGGTATGATCGTAGACGTATTTGGTATAGAAGCTTTCTTACCAGGTTCTCAAATCGATGTTAAGCCTATACGTGATTACGATGCTTACGTGAATAAAACAATGGAATTTAAAGTTGTGAAAATCAACCAAGAATTTAAAAACGTTGTTGTTTCTCATAAAGCGCTTATCGAAGCAGATATCGAAGAGCAGAAAAAAGAAATCATTGGGCAGCTTGAAAAAGGTCAGGTACTTGAAGGTACTGTTAAAAACATTACTTCTTACGGAGTATTTGTTGATCTTGGTGGTGTTGATGGTTTGGTACACATTACAGACCTTTCTTGGTCTCGTATCAACCACCCGAATGAAATCGTTGATCTTGATCAGAAATTAAATGTGGTTATTCTGGACTTTGATGAGGATAAAACACGTATTCAACTAGGTCTTAAGCAACTTAAGAAGCACCCATGGGATGCATTAAGTGAGACTTTAAGCATAGGTGATAAAGTAAAAGGTAAAGTAGTTGTAATCGCAGATTATGGTGCTTTTGTTGAAGTAGAAGAAGGAGTAGAAGGTTTAATCCACGTTTCTGAAATGTCTTGGTCTACGCACTTGCGCAGCGCTCAAGATTTTGTAAATGTAGGTGATGAGGTAGAAGCTCAAATTCTTACTATGGATCGTGATGAGCGTAAGATGTCTCTAGGTATTAAACAATTATCTCAAGATCCTTGGACAGATATTACTACTAAATATCCTGTAGGATCACGTCATGCCGGTATTGTACGTAACTTCACTAACTTTGGTGTATTCGTAGAATTAGAAGAAGGTATAGATGGTCTTATTTATATCTCTGATCTTTCTTGGACTAAGAAAATCAAGCATCCATCAGAATTTACAAACATTGGTGATAAACTAGAAGTTGTAGTTCTTGAATTAGATGTTGATGGTCGTAAATTAAGTTTAGGTCATAAACAAACAGAAGAGAATCCTTGGGATAAGTACGAAGATGATTTCGCAGTAGGTACAAAACATACTGGCGTAATTGGAGACGTAGTTGATAAAGGAGCAACTATCGAATTTAATGAAGATATCGTGGCATTTGTGCCAGGTCGTCACTTAGAGAAAGAAGATGGTAGCAAATTAGGAAAAGGTGATAGCGCCGAGTTCCAGATCATTGAATTCAATAAAGACTTTAAACGTGTAGTTGCATCGCATACTTCATTGTTTAGAGAAGAGGAAGCTAAGATTGTTAAGCAGGCAGCTAAGAAAGCAGCAGACTCAGCAGCAGCTAGTGCACCTACTTTAGGAGATGCAAATGATGCTCTTGCAGCACTTAAGAAGAAAATGGAAAAAGGCGGTAACTAAGCTTTAACATTTTAATTATAGAAAGCCCTTTAACGCAAGTTAAGGGGCTTTTTTTATGGCGTTGCCTCATTTAAAGAAAGTGAGGTCGGGCTTTGCGTTACAATTCCTCGATATCTTCGCTATCGCTTTGGTATCTGCGGGATTTTCACTGCAAACCCTAACGCAGTATTCGTTATATTTAATTAATTTTGGACTGCAAATAAATTCCTTCATATAATTAAAAGTTTTGGCTTTTAATTCTCAATCTCTAAAAATCTAGTATGAATTATATTCTTTTTGACGGCCCTGTTCGCAATCAATTATTGCCTTTGACCTTTACAAGGCCTGTGGCAGACTTGCGTATTGGTATTTTAACCATAAGAGAAAAATGGGAGAAGTATTTAGGAAGCACCACTTCAACAGTAACTGAAGAATATCTCGCAGATAAATACCCAATGGTAGAGTTTGAAGATAATATAATGATTAATGCAGCGTACATTCCTACTTCAGTTTTAATAGATTCTATTTTTGATTTAAAACCCTTGCAAGCTCTGTTTGACGGTGAGGATGTGGTAGCATTTTATACTCAGGATTCTCAAGACGAAATAGATTTTGAAGCATACGAGCATATTGAATTAGATCAAAAAGCTCTTTTTAAGATTGAGCACACGTGGGATTTATTCAGTAAAAACCATAAAGCGATTCAATTAGATTACGAGTTGATTACAGAAGAACGCGAATCTTTGAAAATTCCGAAGAATGTACAGGTAACTAATCCTAATAATATATTTATTGAAGAAGGAGCTAAAGTTAATTTCTGTTCTTTAAATGCTTCCGAAGGTCCTATTTACATTGGTAAAGATGCTGAGATAATGGAAGGTGCCTTAATACGTGGGCCTTTTGCATTATGTGAAGGTGCGGTGGTGAAAATGGGAGCAAAGATTTATACAGGCACTACTATTGGACCATATTGTAAAGTAGGAGGTGAGATTAATAATTCGGTTTTAATGGCCTATTCTAATAAAGGGCACGATGGTTTTTTGGGTAACTCAGTATTAGGTGAGTGGTGTAATATAGGAGCAGATTCTAATAATAGTAATCTTAAAAATAATTATGAAGAAGTGCGTGTTTGGGATTATGAGACCGAAGGTTTTGCCAAAACCGGACTTCAATTTTGTGGTCTAATAATGGGCGATCACAGTAAATGTGGAATCAACACAATGTTTAATACCGGCACGGTAATAGGGGTAAGTGTTAATATATTTGGTCCTGGTTTTCCTCGTAATTTTGTACCCTCGTTCTCCTGGGGTGGTGCGAGTGGTTTTACAACGTATAAAACAGAAAAAGCATTTCAGACCGCAAAATTAGTTACAGAACGCCGAAACATACCTTTTGATGAGCAGGAAGCGGCAATTCTGGAACATGTATTTGAGCAAACAGCTAAATATAGGAGGTATTAGTGCATCGCTGAAGCATCTACCTTACCAGCACCTTTTTTAAGCATAAGCGCAAATGGGACACATATTAGAAATAGGATTCCCAGACTCAAGAAAATATCCATATAGGTAAGAACAGTACCTTGCAATACTATTTTGCCTTCAAGTACCTGATATGCGCGGTCTAAAGCCTCATTAAAGCTAAATCCTTTACTCATGAACATTTTTTGCAATCCATACACCTGACTTTGAGTTTGTGTATTTACAGCGCTAATATTCGGTAATAGATCTACACGGTGTTGTTGATTAAAGCGGTAGATCATTGTGGTTATGATTGCGATCCCAAAGGAGCCTCCCAACTGGCGCATCATTCCTGTAAAAGCTGCACCTTCACCTATCTCTGCACCTTTTAAAGTTGACAATGCCAAGGTTGTTATGGGTACAAACAAAAGTCCTAAACCAACGCCTCTTAATACTAAAGGCCAAAACATTACTTCAGAAGCAGTATCTGGTGTGATAATATTGTGCATCCAGAAACTAAAGAAAAAGAAACCAATAAAACCAAGAGCAACCAGATATTTTGGAGAAACTCCACGCTCTAGCAACTTACCTATAATAGGCATCATGATTCCTGTAGTTATTGAACTTGGAATGAGTAACAAACCGGCATCTGTGGCCGTCCACCCTAAAACAGATTGGGTGTATATGGGTATTATAAATGTTGAGCCATAAAGACCAAAACCTAAAATAAAGGTCATTATGGTACCCGTCCATAAATTAGTATTTTTTAGAACCCGTAGGTTAACAATAGGATTATCGTAAACCAATTCTCGCCAGATAAAGGCTAATAATCCAAATGCGGAAACAATACTTAGCGTAATAATAAGGTTGTTTTCAAACCAGTCATCTTGTTGCCCATGTTCTAAAACAAATTGTAAAGAACCTATAAAAGATGCAAGAAAGATAATACCCCACCAGTCAACCTGGCTTGCTTTTAATTTTGTTCCATACTTAGGGCTTCTCACATATATAATAGTTAAAATGGTAGCGATAATTCCTATAGGTATATTAATGTAGAAAATATAGGGCCATGAAAAATTATCAACCAGATAACCACCTAATGGAGGCCCCAATGTAGGACCTACTATAACGCCCATACCATAAATTGCCTGAGCCATCCCTCTTTTTGCTATTGGGTAACTTTCAGTAATAATGGTTTGTGCGGTTACTAATAAAGCACCACCACCTAAACCTTGTATAAATCTAAAAGTTACTAGTTCCCAAATATTTGTTGCGTTTCCGCAGAGAAAAGAAGAAAACGTAAATATTACAATTGAAACCGCAAAGTAATTTTTACGACCAAATTGCTTACTCAACCAGCTGGTCATAGGTATGATAATTACGTTTGCAATAGCATACGCAGTAATTACCCAGGCAACATCAGTTAGGGTAGCTCCTAAACTACCACGCATGTCATTAAGAGCAACGTTTACGATTGTCGTATCTACGATTTCTAAAAGGGCGCACAATATTGCGGTAATTGTAATAATTACCCTTCTAAAGCCATATTCTACTAAGGTGTCTTCTTCTTCAATTGCTACTGCTGCCATACTATTATTTCAAATGAACATCTACGTTGGCATTCATACCTGTGCGTAAACGTGCTAATTTTTCAGTATCGTTGTTTGTTGTAAAATCTATTTTTACAGGTAAACGTTGTACTGTTTTTACAAAGTTTCCGGTTGCATTATCAGGTGGTAGTAATGAAAATCGAGCACCTGTGGCCGGAGAGAAGTTTGTAATAACTCCTTCAAACTCTTCATCAGGATATGCGTCAATCTCGATGCCTACTTTTTGACCCACCTTCATATTGCTAAGTTGGGTTTCTTTAAAATTGGCAACTACCCATTTATCTGTTGTATTTACTAAATAGAACAGCGCCTGACCCGGTTGTACAAATTGACCTCTTTGTATTTCTACAGCAGAGAGTTGCCCGTCTATAGGAGCTGTAATAACAGTATAGTCAAGACTGAGTTGAGCAGCATCTACCATTGCCTGAGCACTTTTTACATTTGCTTCAGCAACTGTAACCTGCTTTTTAGTAACATCTGTTTGTGAGTATGCAGCCGAGTTCTGACTTTGTAAAGCTTTTTGCTGATTCTTTAAAATAGAAAGATTTGCTTCAGCTTCCTGCATCGCTGCCTGAGCCTGCTCAAATTGTTGTGTGGTAATACTTTTGTTTTCGTAAAGGTTTTTATACCTGTTGAAGTCATTAGTCGCACGACCTAATTGAATCTTCGCAGTTTCAATACTTCCTCTTGATGACGATACCTGTGCACTTGAAGCAGAAGCATTAGCCTGTGAAGAACCTATTGTAGATTCTGCTATGCCTACCTGGCTTTGAGCGGCGGCAAGTTGTGCTTGTGCTTGTTCTAATTTTACAGTGTAATCTCGTTGATCAATAACAAGAATGGTGTCTCCTTTCTTTATAAATTGATTATCTGTCACGTAGATTTTCTCAACATAACCTCCTACGTGTGGTATTATTGAGTTCATATTAGCTTCAACCTGAGCATCGTCTGTTTCTTCATGAGAAAGCGAGTGTATAAACTTAATTGTACCGTATGTTACACCTATTACCAGTAAAACTGAGATAATAGCAATAAACTTTTTGTTGGTTTTTTTATTTTGTTCCATTTTATTTAGCAGGATTAATTTTTAGAAAATTGATTGGTAAGCACACCTTCAGCACTTAGTAATTCGTAATATTTTTGGGTAATATCTGCCTTTGCGTAAGCTAGATTTATGCGGGTTTGCAGTTGTTGTACATCTGCTTCCAACAAATCGTTAGTATCAGAAAGACCATTGTCGTATTTGTCTTTAACAATACGGTAGTTTTCTACTGCTTGCTCTTCAGAAACTTTGTAAACTTCAAGCGTATTTAATGCCAGATTATATTCTTCTAAAGCATTTTTTGCATTTACTTCGGCCTTAGAAGTCGCTAAATCAAATTTGTAGCTTAGTTCCTCTGCTTTAGTTTGTGCTAATTTTACCTCTGCTTTTGATTTAAAAAGTGATGATAGATCGTAAGATATACCCACTCCTACATTCATCGCGTTGGTTACAGTTAGGGCGTTATTGATGTCTAATGCCGTGTAACCACCCAGAAGTGCAACCGAAGGCATGTAATCACCTTTAGCAACTTTAATTTCATCTTGAAGCGCTTCTTGCTGATAGTTTAAAGCCTGAAGATCATTGCGTTTTGAAATGCTGGGTAATGTAGTTGTTACAGGGGTGAAAGGGCTTACATTAGTTTCTATAGCAGTATCTTCAGGCAATTTTAGTAATGCATTTAAATTATAATTTAAGATGCGTGCATTTTTTATAGTATTTGCAAGCGTCAACTCAATATTTGCTTGCTGTAATTGAGCTTTAAGAAGGTCGTTACGAGCCAGTAAGCCGTTTTCTTCCATTGCTGTAAAATCTTTTACGCGCTGAGTTGCACTTTTCAGGTTATCTTCTACAAGATCTACAGAGGCGTTAGCCTTATATAATTGCAAATAAAGTTTGACGGCATCTAAGGCTAATTGTTCCTGAGCATTAGCTGCGCTATAAATAGCTGCTTGCAATTGATTCTCTTTAGCAGCAATACTATTCTTAATCTTAAAACCCGAAAATAAAGGCATTGAAACATTAGCAGCGCCTAGCAACAAACCATTAACATTATTAGGTTGTGAGGTTTGTGCAGTGCCTTCAGAACCAGAATCTGTAGTTGTAATGGGTATTTGCAGATTTATATTTGGCGTAGTTAGGTATTGATATTGTCCTGAAATCTTTACATCCGGGTACTGTAGATTTTTACTAATTGCTAGTGCGCCTTTAGCAATGTCAACTTGTGAGTTGTTAATTTTAGATGCGTCACTAGTATGAAGTGCTATTGTAACCACTTCCTCTAGCGAAAGTTGTTTTTTTTCTTGAGCCTTAAGAGATATTGTACTTAAGAGTACAAAGAGACTCAATAGTATATGTCTAATTTCCATATTTTAATAGGGCTTTAATCAAATTTTGTAAATGTGTTGTTAGCGTGGTTTCTATATAGTTTTGAATTTTTGACTCGGTACTCAAATCGTAAATACCTTTGAAGAATTCAAGATTATAATGAAAGTGAAAATAGGTGCCTATGAGTGTAGGCAGCACTAATGAGATTTCTACATTCTTTGAAAATTTGCCAGCGTCCTGACCGCGCTTTATAAAATTTTCTAAGGTTTTAAAATTGTCCTTTTTTTGAGAAATATACTGGTCTAGTTGAATACTGCGATTGTTATTAGATGATTCAGAATGTATAATCGTATATATACGTCTGTTTGCGTGAATACGCTTAATCATCATGGCAATTATTAAATCTATTCGTTCAAAAAAGGAAATAGAATCATTAGCTATTATGCCCAGAAGATCTCCCTGAAAATTAGCCATTCTATACACCATAAGAACCTCAAGTAATTTTTCTTTAGATCCAAAATAGTAAGAGATCATAGCGATATTAATATCTGCTTCTTTAGCTATTTGACGTACGGATGTACCGTCAAATCCCTGCTCTGAAAATAGTCTTTCTGCTACTTGAATGATCTGAAGTTGTTTCTCATTTAAATCCATACGCTAATATTAGAGTACAAAATTAAACAATTGTTTAAATTAAACGTTTGTTTAAATTTAAATTGATTTATTTTAACTTATATCGTTTTCGTGGGTAGTTATAAATCTCTGCGGAAGATGTAATGAAATTCGTATCCCGAAAAATGATTGTCAAAAAAAACTTAAAAATTGATCGCCTTCAAGTTTTTAAGTGATTTATAGATATAAGATTTAAACAGAATAAACGATAGCGACGCTAAATAGAATCAAAATTATAAGACTAAAAATGAAGTAGATAAGTACACGCTTTTTATAGTTTTTAGCATTTAAGCGTATCTCTGTGCGTAATTTTTCTAGTTGTTTAGGGCTCGGCCTTTTATGATCTACAAAAGGTTTGTAGCTCGTGGATGTAGTATTAGAATTTCTATTATTAAATCTCGATTTACGTTCTCGTTTGTTGTTTTTAATCGACGTAATCATCGCCGAGACTGCCCCACCAAAACTCATAAATTTTGCCTTTAGTAACTGATTAGTATGAATAGGCTATTAAAAGTTACTCGTTTTTACAATAATTTATTCTGTAGCTAACTTTTTTACACGTTTTAAAACGAGAAAGTCCTGAGGATTTGCAGTAAGTCCTGTAACATTCTTGTGTACAAACTTTATAACCTGATCATAGTACAGTGTGACAAACGGCGCTTTTGAAATTAATATTGAGTCCATTTTCTGATATATAACTTTTCGTTTTTCAATATCAGTTATTTTAAAACTCTGTTCATAAAGTCGGTCATAATACGCGTCTTTAAAATGCGTATAATTGGGACCGTTAGGAGTAAAATTTTTACTGTAATATAGAGATAGGTAATTTTCGGCATCAGGATAATCTGCAATCCAACTAGCACGAAATGAATCTAATTTTCCAGTAGATTTGAGTTGTCTAAGTGTAGATGGTGGCATTACATCTATAATAATTGTTAATCCTAATTTGCCTAGTTCACGTTGAATGTATTCACAAATGTCAAGATATTGACTATTAGTGCCTATGGTTATTGAGGGTGCGGGATTACCACTTTCTTTAATATAAGCATTAATTAATTCTCGTGCTTTAGCAGGATTGTATTCATATCCGGGTGTCCCATATCCGGGTAAACCGGTGGGAATAAAGCCGGCATTTGCAGGAGTACCGATGCCATTACGCAGGTATTTAATCATTTTAGAACGATCAAAGCCATAATTTACAGCTTGTCTTAAGGCTAAAGAACGAACCTCTTCTGCGTTACTTGGTAAAAAGAAGCCTAAGTATTCGGTGTTTAAAAATGGACCTGAAATAGTTTTTACTTCATTTTTATACTTTCCCTTAAGTTCACCCGTGGCAGTTAAAAGTTCGTCTTTGTAAGAAGGATCTAAACTATTAAGCATATCCAGATTACCTTGCGCAAATTGAAGAAATTCACTCTGTTTATCTGGTAAAAATGTGATAGCTACCGCTTCAAGATAGGGTAGTGGCGTTCCATTTTCATCTGTTTCGAAGTAATTCTCATTTTTTCGAAGTACAAGTTTAACACCTTCTTCCCAGCGTTTAAATTTAAAAGGACCGGTACCTATAGGATGTGATCTAAATTCAGTACCGTAAAATTCTACAATTTCTTTAGGAACTACAGAGCAATATCGCATCGTCAAAAGTCCTATAAATGCCGGAAATTCTTTATCAAGATTTATAACTAGCGTGGTGTCGTTAACGGCTGAATAACTTTTGACATTGTTTAAAACCCAACTGCCGGGAGAGGCAACTTGTACATCTTTTAAACGGTCAAAACTATAAACGAAATCAGAAGCAACAACTTTACGTGTACTGTCTTTAGTTTTAAATTGAGTATGTTTATGAAATACAACATCATCACGTAGGGTAAACGTATAGGTTTTTGTGTCTTCACTTATCGTCCAGCTTTTAGCAATGTCTGCAACTATATTTAAAGAATCATCTTGTTGAACCAGACCATTAAAAAGTTGATTTGTAGGCCATATAATAGGAGGGTTACGAGCAAAAGCAGGGTCTAGCGTAGCTACATTATAGTGCTCATTGTATCTAAAAACATCTAATTCTCTAGAGGAACCCTTTTTAGAATTACACGATGCAAGTAAACAGCAAGCAAATAAGGAACTGAAGATATTTTTTAAAATATTGATTTTCAAAATAAGACTGGGACGTAAAATAGTATTATACAGGATTTAATTTTAATTTCTGAGGACTTTTGTAATCACTGTCAGCATTACTAATCATTCGATATTAGCTAAAGCTTTAGCAATAGAATTATTGTAGTTAACTTTGCAGTCTTATACAGGCGCCTTATTTTTTCGCTTATGCGAAAGAAAAACAAAAGTAACCAATTGTGAAGAAGATTCTAATGAACGAAGCAGGTAAAAAAGTAGCCTTTTATACTTTAGGTTGTAAGCTTAATTTTTCTGAAACAGCAACGATCTCACGAAGTTTTAAAAGTGAAGGTTTCAACCGAGTAGATTTTAGCGAGGCTGCAGATATTTATGTAATTAATACGTGTAGTGTTACTGAAAATGCAGATAAGCGTTTTAAATCTATTGTAAAACAGGCTCAAAAAACTAACCCCGATGCCTTTGTTGCAGCGGTAGGTTGTTACGCACAATTGAAGCCGGAAGAACTTGCAGATGTTGATGGTGTTGATCTTGTACTTGGAGCTACCGAAAAATTTAAAATCACAGACTATCTAAATGACCTATCTAAAAACGATATGGGTGAGGTGCATAGTTGTGAGATAGAAGATGCTAATTTTTATGTAGGTTCTTATTCTGTAGGAGACCGTACGCGTGCTTTCTTGAAAGTACAGGATGGTTGTGATTATAAATGCACATACTGTACTATACCGCTGGCAAGGGGTATATCACGTAGTGATACATTAGTTAATGTAATTAAAAATGCGAAGGAAATCGCAGCACAGGGAATTCGAGAAATCGTTCTTACCGGTGTAAATATTGGGGATTACGGCAAGGGTGAGTTTGGTAACAAAAAACACGAACATACCTTTTTAGACCTGGTCAAAGCATTAGATGAAGTAGATGGTATTGAGCGTCTGCGCATATCTAGTATAGAGCCTAATCTGCTAAAAAATGAAACTATAAAATTGGTTTCACAATCTAGGGCATTTGTACCTCATTTTCATATCCCGCTTCAGAGTGGTAATAATGAGCTTTTAGGTAAAATGAGTAGAAGGTACAAGCGGGAGCTTTATGTAGATCGCGTTACCGAAATTAAAAAATTAATGCCTAATGCCTGCATAGGAGTTGATGTAATTGTTGGCTTTCCCGGTGAGACAGATGAGCATTTTCTGGACACCTATACATTCTTAAATGAGCTAGATATCTCTTATTTACATGTGTTTACGTATTCTGAGCGAGATAATACTAAAGCAGCAGAAATGAGCGATGCTGTCCCATTAAGAGTACGTAAAAAACGTAGTAAAATGTTAAGGGGTCTTTCTGCTAAAAAGCGAAGAGCCTTTTACGAATCACAGCTTAATACCACACATAAAGTTTTATTTGAAGGTGAAAACAAGCACGGTTATATTAATGGGTTTACTGAAAATTATGTAAAAGTGAAAGCGCCTTGGGATCCTGCATTAGTAAACACAATACATCAAATAGAACTTACTGAAATAGATGAAGACGGTTTAGTACGTTTTACTTATCAAAATGAAGATTTATTAACCGCATAAAAAAAACCTGCTAAAAGCAGGTTTTTTTAAATGTTTATGGGATTAAATATTAATCCCTACCGGAAGTAACTTTTTATACTTTCTGCGGTTAGATCTCATAAATTTTGCGATCTCGGGACTTGTAGGGACTAAACTAATATTGCGATCTTCAACTTCTTTAAAGACAGTTATGATAAAGTCATTCATTTTATTTTCAGTTCCTTCAGGCATCTTGATTTTTGTAAGAAAAATTTTTCGATCTTGAAGCGAGTATTCAATTTTCGCCATTTTACCGTCAAAGGTTGCTTCAAATTGTCTTAAAAACTCGTTGTCTGTTAATTCAATCGCTGTCATTACATCCATATAAAATTTGTTTTAAGAAATTAGGTTTACTCGAGAAAAGAATTTGGGGTATAATGCGAAAAAATATAATTATGTTAACACATTGTTACAAATATACTAAAATAAAGTGGTTTTATTGAAGTTTAACTGTTAAAGCATTAATACAAAGACGTATGATACATATTTATTTAATGCCCGGGATGGCAGCAAATCCCAGCATTTTTGAATATTTAAAACTTCCAGAGAATAATTATACACTACATCCCCTTGCGTGGAAAATACCTAAGGTTAATGATAGTCTTGAAGATTATGCCAGGGAAATGCTCTTAGAAGTAAAAGAAAAAAATCCTGTGCTTATAGGGGTGAGTTTTGGTGGTGTTGTTATTCAGGAAATGGCGAAGTATATAAAGTATAAGAAAGTTATTATTATAAGCAGCGTAAAAAGTAAGGTTGAACTACCCAGACGTATGCGTTTTTCAAGAGCATTAGGTTTATACCATCTTGCTCCGGTTAAATTAGTACGTAATATAGATACACTTTCTAATTATGCTGTTGGAGATCGTTTAAAGCATAAGGTAGCATTGTATAAAAAGTACTTATCAATTACAAATCCTATTTATCTCACTTGGGCTTTGAAGCAAATGCTGTGTTGGGAACAAACCGAATACTTAGAAGATTTAGTGCATATTCAAGGAACTGAAGACCCGGTTTTTCCGTATAAATATATAGATAAATGCATACCGGTTAAGGGTGGAACCCACGTTATGATTATCTCAAAATGTAAATGGTTTAACAAAAACCTCCCTAAAATTATCGGGAATTAATCCCTAATTTGCAGGATAACAACAAAACTAATTTTTTATGATTAATATAAAATCAGTATTAGCCGGTATAGGTTTAATCGCAACTACAGCAATCTGTGTACAGGCTGTACAGCAAGACACTGCAGATCCCGAAATTATTGAGGAAAATTCGATTAACGAAGATAAATTAGTAAACGATTATAATGTCTATGCGATACCGCTGCCTGATGAAATGGATTTTGCGGGTGAAAAACTTGCACTAAATGATCCTGACATTAGAGAGCGAATAGATAGAGAGCTTCTTGTAAATACCTACTGGCAATCTAATGCGCTTCTTTTAATAAAAAGAGCAAATAAATACTTTCCTATAATTGAACCCATTTTAAAAGAGGAAGGTCTACCAGATGATTTTAAATATTTAGCTGTTATAGAAAGTGGATTGACACAGGCAGTTTCTCCCGCACGTGCTACAGGTTTTTGGCAAATATTAAGCTCTACTGGTAAAGAACTAGGTCTTGAAGTTAACGATAATGTCGACGAGCGTTATAATGTAGAATTATCTACGCGTGCAGCGTGTAAATATCTTAAATCTGCAAAAAACAATCTAGGATCCTGGACGCTTGCTGCTGCAGGTTACAATGCAGGAAACGCGGGGATTAGTCGCAGGCTTAGAGAGCAGGATGTTAATGATTATTACGATTTATTATTAGGAGAGGAGACAGGTAGATACGTTTTTAGAATACTTGCTTTGAAAGAAATTTTATCAGATCCCAAAAAGTATGGTTTAAACTTTACCAAGAATGATCTATATAATAAAGTACCTACTTATAAAGTTAAGGTAGATACACCGGTAACAAATTTTGTCAAGTTTGCTCAGGGTTATGGAATAAATTATAAGATATTAAAATTACACAACCCCTGGTTGCGCGAAGACCATCTTAACAACAGTTCTAATAAAGAATATTTTATAGAAATCCCAGAAAAAGGAAGTTATAACTATACTGTAGGGCAATAGTATAGTTGCTAAACTAAAAAAAAATTTATATAAATAAAGGAACCTCCTGAGGTTCCTTTATTTATATAAACAAGTTGGCTTTTAACTTTAAAAAGTAGCTAAAGATTCTGGCAGGTCATTAATATTGATATTGAGATCAAGATTTATTGTTGCAATTTGACGAGTTAAAAATCTCATATTCCTATTAATATTTTCTTCTATACTAGCGTTAAATTTATTTGCCGGTCTTCTATTAATATCGAGAATTTCACCATTACTCGATATTACAAATGATAAGGAAAGGCCCAAAGCATGTTTTAGCAAGTTTACAGTTTGCATATGCTTGTTTTGTGTCTCATCAACATATACGATTTGTATATTTTTATCAAATTGTTTTGAAAGCTTGCGTACCGTTGATTTATCATCCCAGAAGAGCACTACAAAGTCAACCATAGTACCATAACGTTCTGCTAACTTGTTTAAAACGGGTATTTCCCCTTCACTAGGAATGCACCAAGATGCGTAGGTAAGTATAAGTGTTGGTCTTTCAATATCTTTAGTAGATGTTAGAAATGTATTTATACTTTCAAACTGTAAAGGATCTATATAACTACCTTGAAGATGATCTTTTACGAGGGTATCTAGTAGAGATTTAGCATAATCAATTTCTCCACGTTCTAAAGCAGTATCTACTTTCGTGTTGTATGCGTCTATATTAAGAGCTAATGCTTCAGAAAAAAAGATTTTTTGATCTTCTTGTGCAGACACTTTCAAAATAGATACCAGTAAAAGAAAGAGTAGTGTTTTTGCCATATACTTTCGCTATAATGCGAAGTTAGATCTAGAAATAGATATGACGAAAACTTATCGATAAAGAGGATTGTTTATCGGTTTAAATACGTAAGTATCTGATTATTAACTAGGAGAAATATGACGATTAGAATTGACGATAAAATTTAACAATAAGTAATACTGCAGATTGAAGTTATCTTCTACTTCCTCTGCCGTATTGTTGTTTAGGCATATTAGCTGCCTGTTTCATCTGCTTTTTCATCATTTTAATTTGATCTCCCAGCATATTGTGTTTGTCTAGTTTTTTAGCCTCAGATAAAAGAATATCTGCTTCACGTCTTCTATTTTTAGTCATCGCTATGCCGGCAAGATTTATTTTAGCCATTGCCAGGTCAGCATCCATACTAAGTCCTAACTGAACAGCTTTTTTAAAGTATTTTTCAGCTTGAGTCATATTTGTTTGCGATAGCATAAGACCATTAAGGTAATTATAATACCCATTTTGTTTCTGTGTTAAAGCACCTTCAGGATTTTTTATTTTATCAAGCCACTTTTTTGATCCTTCAAAATCTTGTTTACGCAAACGCAGAAAGGCAAGTATTAGAATTTCATTTTTAAAATACAGTAAAATAAAAATAGCTGCTAAAAGAATAAGCATAATCCCATTTCCTATAGATCTATCTATAAATTGCCAGATAGCTAATCCAAAAATAACAACGGCAAGAACTAATTTTATATTTTTATTGAACATATATGAGGCGTATTTTGAGGTTTGACCCGCTTTAAACAGTTGAAAAATCTATCAATTTATTTGAGCGTGCAAATGTAATAAAAACAATCTGAAAAAATTTAAACTTTACATTTGTCATAATGGAAAGTGTTTGTATATTTGCGCCCAGCTTTTGAGAAGGTATTTCTTAAAGCATTTAGTATAGAAAAGTTAAAGGAAGATTAAAGAAGATACACAATGAGCAAAAGAACGTTTCAACCTTCAAAGAGAAAAAGAAAAAATAAACACGGTTTCCGCGAGCGTATGGCTAGCGCAAACGGTCGTAAAGTACTTGCTCGTAGAAGAGCTAAGGGTAGAAAAAAACTATCTGTATCTTCTGAGCTAAGACATAAAAGATAAAATGGTGAACAACCGTTAAAATATCAAGGTGTTACTTTTTTAAGTAACACCTTTTTTTATAAATACGCCTACCGTAATTTTATATAAAACTCTTAATCTGAGCTAAAATGCCTAAAAACAACAACCTTAAGTCTATTTTAATTATCGGTTCTGGTCCTATCGTTATAGGCCAGGCATGTGAATTTGATTATTCGGGAACTCAAGCTTTGCGTTCATTACGTGAAGATGGTATTGAGACTATTTTAATTAATTCTAACCCTGCAACAATAATGACAGATCCCACTATGGCAGATCATGTCTATTTGTTACCGTTAACGACAAAGTCACTTGTAAAAATTCTTAAAGAACATCCTCAAATTGATGCTGTGTTACCTACTATGGGAGGACAAACGGCATTAAATTTATGTATTGAGGCTGATGAAAAAGGAATTTGGAAAGATTTTGGAGTTGAGCTTATAGGAGTTGACATAGATGCAATAAATATTACTGAAGATCGCGAGAAATTCCGTGAATTGATGTTGAAAATTGGCGTAGGGATGGCTCCACAAGCTACTGCTACTTCATTTTTAAAAGGTAAAGAGATTGCGCAGGAATTTGGTTTTCCGTTAGTAATTAGAGCGTCATATACTTTAGGAGGTGCAGGAGCTTCTATTGTTCACAAAGCAGAAGACTTTGATGAGCTCTTAAGTAGAGGACTTGAGATATCACCTATTCATGAGGTGATGATTGACAAGGCTTTAATTGGCTGGAAAGAGTATGAATTAGAACTGCTTAGAGATAAGAATGATAATGTAGTTATTATCTGTGCTATTGAGAATATGGACCCTATGGGGATTCATACAGGAGATTCAATCACGGTAGCCCCGGCAATGACATTAAGTGATGTTACCTATCAGAAAATGCGTGATATGGCGATTCATATGATGCGTTCTATAGGGGATTTCGCCGGAGGTTGTAACGTGCAGTTTGCAGTAAGCCCTGATGATAATGAAGATATTATTGCGATTGAGATTAATCCGCGTGTATCAAGATCTTCTGCACTAGCTTCTAAAGCAACCGGTTATCCTATTGCTAAAATAGCTTCTAAGCTTGCTATAGGTTACCATTTAGATGAGTTACAAAATCAAATTACAAAATCTACTTCGGCGTTATTTGAGCCTACATTAGATTATGTAATCGTAAAAATTCCTCGTTGGAATTTTGATAAATTTGAAGGTAGTGACCGTACTTTAGGTCTGCAGATGAAATCTGTAGGTGAAGTTATGGGTATTGGGCGTTCATTTCAAGAAGCACTTCACAAAGCTACACAATCGCTTGAGATCAAGAGAAACGGTTTAGGAGCAGATGGTAAAGGATATAGGAACTACGATACCATTATTGAAAAACTTACAAACGCAAGCTGGGATCGTGTCTTTGTAATCTACGATGCAATTCAAATGGGAATACCCTTGAGTCGTATTCACGAGATTACAAAAATTGACATGTGGTTTTTAAAGCAGTTTGAAGAGATGGATGCTTTAGAAAAAGAAATAGGTAAATACAATATAGACACGCTATCTAGAGATTTACTTTTAGAGGCAAAACAAAAAGGTTTTGCAGACCGTCAAATTGCACATATGCTTGACTGCCTAGAAAGTCAGGTCACTATGAAGCGTGATGAATTAAAAATAAACCGAGTATATAAGCTCGTAGATACCTGTGCGGCAGAGTTTGTTGCGCAAACACCCTATTTCTACTCCACGTTTGAGAACGATATGCAATTAGCCTCTGGTGAGCCATTTGCAGATAACGAAAGTAAAGTAACCGAAAAGAAAAAAGTCGTAGTCTTAGGATCTGGACCTAACCGAATAGGGCAGGGTATTGAGTTTGATTATTGCTGTGTTCACGGTGTACTTGCAGCTGCAGAATGCGGCTACGAGACAATTATGATTAACTGTAACCCTGAAACGGTTTCTACAGATTTTGATATTGCAGATAAACTTTACTTTGAGCCTGTTTTCTGGGAACATATTTATGATATAATTCGTCACGAAAATCCAGTTGGAGTTATTGTTCAGTTAGGTGGACAAACAGCACTTAAACTAGCTGAAAAACTAGACCGATATGGAATAAAAATTATAGGTACGAGTTATAAGGCACTAGACCTTGCTGAAGATCGCGGAAGTTTCTCGAGATTATTACAGGCAAACAATATTCCTTATCCAGAATTTGATGTTGCAGAAACTGCTGAAGAAGCACTTGCGGTAGCAGATAAATTAGACTTCCCTATACTGGTAAGGCCTTCTTATGTATTAGGAGGACAGGGAATGAAAATTGTAATTAATAAAGACGAATTAGAAGAAACTGTTGTTGATTTGCTTCGAAAGATTCCAAATAACAAATTACTTTTAGATCACTATCTTGATGGTGCGATTGAAGCTGAAGCAGATGCTATCTGTGATGGAGAAAATGTATATATCATAGGTATTATGGAGCATATTGAGCCTTGTGGAATACAC
Source organism: Leeuwenhoekiella sp. NPDC079379 (assembly GCF_044542075.1). Lineage (NCBI taxonomy): Bacteria > Pseudomonadati > Bacteroidota > Flavobacteriia > Flavobacteriales > Flavobacteriaceae > Leeuwenhoekiella > Leeuwenhoekiella sp. NPDC079379. The sequence goes on along the minus strand of NZ_JBITTU010000007.1, from coordinate 90,317 downwards.
TCTGGCGATTCTAATGCAACGCTACCGCCGTTTAATTTAGGAGATCTGGTACTTCAGCAAATAAAAGATCATACACATAAAATAGCATTAGCTCTTAATACAGTAGGTTTAATAAACATACAATTTGCAATTAAAGATGATATGGTTTATATCATTGAAGCAAATCCTAGAGCTTCCAGAACGGTACCTTTTATAGCCAAAGCGTACGGCGAACCTTACGTTAACTATGCAACTAAAGTAATGTTAGGTGAGAAAAAAGTAACTGACTTTGATTTTAACCCTAAGCTTGATGGATACGCTATTAAGCAACCGGTTTTCTCATTTAATAAGTTTCATAATGTAAATAAAAAACTAGGGCCCGAAATGAAAAGTACTGGTGAGAGTATCTTATTTATAGACAGTTTGAAAGACGATGAGTTCTATGAAATCTATGCTCGAAGAAAAATGTATCTAAGTAGATAACTTTTTTGCAACATTTAATTGTCGCGAACGTCATTAGTTAAAGATTATTATAATTATGGCATAATTTTAGTATTTAATTTGTCAAAGTTATTTAACTTTACAATGTCCTCAAACACAGTAATATGGCATGAAATTTACCTGGCTCTACATTTTTGTTTTCATTGTTGCTGCATCAATAAGTGCGCAAGAAACACATATAATCGATTGGAAATCTGGTTCTAAGTCCTTGCAATCTACACTAGAGATTGAAGTAGGAGATACCGTACAATGGGTTTTTGGTGAGACAAATCCTCAAAATTTAATGAATACCTCTTTTGGGACTTCTACTAATTTTGGTTTGCGTAAACTTCAGGTGAAGGGCAGTGTTTATGAGTTTGTATTTGACAAAAAAGGAATTTATACATTTGAAAGTAGTTTTAAAAAGAGTTTAAAAGGATCAATTAAAGTAACTGATACTAAATCTTTTTTTACAAAAGAAAAGGAGGGTTACAAAATTTATCCCAATCCTGTAAAAGATCGTATTTACTTTGAAAATCCTGCAGAATCAGATCCGTTAGAAATAACATTTTACGATGTACTGGGAAAACAAGTAAAACGTAATTTATTAAGTTCTTCAATGGCGCAAAGCGGAATGGATGTGAGTGAATTAAAACGTGGTGTATATCTGGTTCAAATAGATAATGGCTCACGATCATTTACACAGAAGCTAGTGAAAAATTAAAACACATAAAATTATATAATAAAAAAGCGAATCTTAATGATTCGCTTTTTTTATGTTCAATATTGAAGCTCTACTTTGTGAGAGTTTTTCAGTATCTCAAGATCTTCGTTATTGATCTCTTGTTTCTCAGAAGTTTCTTTTCGATGCGTTTTTTTCATTTCTTGTCTCCTTAGGCTCTTTAAAAATCTTCGAACTTCTTTTTCGGTTTTCAAAACCAACCCAGGAACCGGCATGCTCTCGCCTTTATCATTTTTTGCAACCATAGTAAAATAACTTGAGTTACAATGTTTAATAATACCGCTGTGTATATCTTCAGATTCAACACGTATTCCCACAACCATTGAAGTACGTCCCACAAAATTAACCGAAGCCTTCATAACAACCAGTTCACCTACTTCAATAGGTTTTAAAAAATCTACAGTATCTACAGAAGCGGTTACACAGTAGTTTCCAGAGTGTTTAGACGCACATGCAAACGCAATTTGATCCATCAATGATAAAATATAACCACCGTGAATTTTACCGCTAAAATTAGTGTGTGAAGGCAGCATAAGCTCGCTTATGGTTACCTGTGATTGTTCAATTCTCTTAAATGTATTCAATAGGTAGTTTATATAACGGATTAATTATATTGTTTAGCTTGTCTAGAAGTAATTTATTGCCTATTAAAATGGGGAGAGTTTTCTTTAGATATGTCTGTTATAAAATATTTTGTATCTCCCCAAAAGAAGAAAGTAGCATACCGCTCAACATAAGTGAGCTTTACATAACTTCCCTGATATTCTTTAAGTTTTTCAATTACTTCATCTTCGCTTCCCATTACAGAGAAATCAAATATTTGAGCTCCGCTTATACCTTGACTTATTTGACCTTCCCAGGTTTTAATAAGTACACCTTTACTACTAAATTTAATAAGTTCACCCGCACGAGTACCTTCACTGTAAGGGACGGCGTAAATAAAACTATAAAATAAAACTGCAAATAATGCAATTGCAGCTAAAACGATAAGGAGTAGTTTTTTCATAAAAATATCTTGTCTATAATATTCAAGAGGCTGCAAGATGCAACTCTAGATTTCTTTTTCATAATCTAATTCTTCCTTAGCTCTTTTGACCAGTTTTTGATCTAGTTGCTTACTGGCCTTAGCTCCTAACGTTTTCAGGTTTTCAACGCGGGTTATAAGATTACCTCTGCCAGTAAGTTTAGTCATAGTGCGCTCATAAGTAGCATTTACCGTACCTAGTTGATTTCCTATTTTTATGAGCTCGGCTGTAAGCAAGGTGAATGCATCGTATAACTTTCCGGCCTGGGTAGCAATTTCTATAGCATTGCGTTTTTGTTTGTCATTTTGCCAGAGATTCTCTACTAATTTTAATGCCGCTAAGAGTGTAGAGGCCGTTACAATTATTACATTTTTTGTAAAAGCATCTTCATAAAGTTGGGGCTCATTTGCAGAAGCGATTGCAAAAGCCGGCTCTATAGGAATGAACATAAAAACGGTATCTGGGCTTTCTTCTAAAAGAGCATAATAGTTTTTTGTACTTAGCGAATCTATATGTTTTCTAACGGAAAGTATGTGCTGTTTAAGATAGGTTGACTTTAAATCTGTATCATCTTCTGAAACGAAACGTTCAAAAGCAACGAGTGATACTTTACTGTCAACAATCATTTTCTTACCATCTGGTAAATGAATGATTACATCAGTTTGTAAACGTTTTCCATCTGTTGTAGTATGACTATCTTGCAAGGTATATTCTCTTCCTAATTCAAGACCAGATTTTTCAAGTACCCGGGTTAAAATAAGTTCGCCCCAGTTACCCTGTAATTTAGCATCTCCTTTAAGAGCTTTAGTAAGGTTATCTGCATCTTTACTCATTTGTAAATTAAGTTCTGCAAGACCTTTTATTTGTTGCCTTAATTCACTGTGACGACCTAAACTTTCTTTATTTGTATCTTCAACTTTCCTTTCAAAACTATTTATTTTTTCTTGTAGTGGTTTTAAAATAAGATCTAGATTTTCTTTATTTTGAAGTGTGAATTTAGAAGATTTCTCATCCAGTATTTTGCTCGCTACTATTTCAAAATCTTTGGTGAATTTAATTTGCAGCTGCTCTAATTCGGTAGTTTTTTCTTCTATACGTAGCTGTAAATTCTCAAAAGCAACTGTTGTACTTGTAAGTTCGTTTTGTAAAAACTCTTTCTTTTGTTGTAAATGAGCGTTTGTTTGTTTTAAGTCTGTATTAGTTTGCGTTGCAGTATTCAACTGCTCTGCTTTTAGATTGAGGCGTTCTGTTAATTTACCAGTTTCAGACTTATTTTTTAAAGAAGCTATAAAATGACCTAATACAGCACCAATAACTACACAGATTAGAGCAACAGTAAGAAGTAGTACGCTTTCATTCATTAGATAAGGTTTGTATCAAAGATAAGGATAAGGCTGTTCTCTCACTGAATAAAAAAGCGTTGTGATTTCATATCAAAACCTATTTTGTCATCGGGAAACAGGTTTTTAAATATTCCTGATTCTATTAACTTCTGCGGTGTATTTATATGACTCTTTCCTTCGCTTAAAACAATTATTTTATCGCAAAGCGAAAGCACCAATTCAATATCGTGGGTAGTACATAAGATGGTTTTATTCTTAGTATGGGCAATTTTTTTCAGCATTAAAAAGATGGAGGCTTTGTGATGTAAATCAAGATGGGTAGTAGGTTCATCTAATAAAATTATATCTGTATCCTGAGCCAACGCTCGTGCTATAAGCGCACGTTGCAATTGGCCGTCGCTTAACTCAAAACAACTTGTATTCTTAAATTGTTCTAGCTCTGTAGCTTCAATTGCGTCAAGAATATGTGTTTTATCTGCTTTAGAAAGTGATCCCAGCCAGTTTGTATACGGCTGTCTGCCTAGTGTTACCAATTCAAGAACCGTGAGGTTTTTAGAAATTTGTTGGTTAGTCAATACCAGACTAAGTAACTTAGATTTGATTAAGGCAGGGTAAAAGTCTAAAATTTTATTTTCAAGATAAACATTCCCAGTAAGAGGTTTTTGAAGACCTGCCAGCGTACGCAATAGTGTTGATTTTCCTGAACCGTTTATACCTACCATCGCCGTGAAATCTCCTTGAGCCAGATTAAGTGTTACCTCGCTAACAATTGTTTTATTTTCTGCTTTATTATGATAGCCTACGGATAGGTTTTTACAACTCAGATTAGTATGTTTTTGAGAAGCTTCCATATTTAAAACAAGAGTTTCTTTTTTCGTATTAAAAGCCAAATCACGATAGGAGCGCCTACTATTGATGTTATAGAGTTAATAGGAAGCGTAAACTCTAATCCCGGCATTTGTGCTAGTGTATCACAGATTAACATTAATACAGCACCACCCAGAAGGCAGGCTGGCATAAGTACCCAGTGATTTGATGCGGTAAACCACTGTCGTATAAGGTGCGGTACTGCAAGCCCTACAAATGCAATAGGCCCCACAAATGCAGTTAGACTTCCTGCAAGAATACTGGTTGCTATTAAAATTATAAACCTGCTTTTTTGAAGAGAAATTCCCATAGATTGTGCGTAATAATCTCCTAGTAATAAACTGTTGAGACTTTTACAAATTGTAAAGGCTAATATTATGCCTACTGTGTAGCAAATTGTAAGTATGCCCAGAGCACTCCAGGAAATATCTCCGAGGCTTCCAAAAGACCAAAACATATACCGCTGTAATTCTTCAGCGGGACTAAAATAGGCTAGAATGCTTACGACTGCTGAGGTTAAACTCCCAAACATCAATCCTATAATAAGTAATGCCATTGCATCACGCACGCGGGAGGCTACGAGTAATACGACACTTAGTACAGCAAAGCTACCTATGCTTGCAGCGATTATGGTGCCCCAACTTCCGGGAGCGATAATAGATGAAAATCCTAAAGCGCTTCCGCCAAGAATTAAAAAAGCAACGCCCAGACTTGCACCACTGCTTATTCCTAAAACAAAAGGTCCCGCAAGCGGATTTTTAAATAGTGTTTGCATCATTAAACCGGCAATCGCCAGACCGCTACCGGTTAAAATAGCTGCTATCGCTTTGGGAATTCGATAATCTATGATTATGTAGGTCCACGCGCTTTTTACGCTCTCGTCACCCAGAATTATCTTAAAAATCGCTTCTAAAGGAATATGAACAGAGCCCAAAGCAATGTTGACCAGAAATAAAGCAAAAAGCAATAGTACCAGTAAACCGAATTTTGAGCTGTGGTTTTTAGGGCTAATCAAGAGGTTTAAAAAAATGAGGTTTATAATTTACAGTTAGTTCCGGGTGAAAAATAGCAACTAAATCTGCAAGTACCCAGTCTGGTCTTGAAGGAGCCAGCTCGTAATAAAGCAGACCTCCTGTTGCACCTTTTGCACTTCCGAAGCCATAAATTTTATGATCTTTAAAGGCTTTAAATTCTTTATAAACAGCATTGCCGGCACTCAGTTCACTGTAGGTTTCAAAACTATTTGGTGAAATCCAGAAATCTGCATTCTGAGCGGTATTTAAAACTTCTTCTATGCTTAGGGCAGCGCTACCGGTACCTCTAGTTTCTTTATAGATATAATCTGCGTGCGCATCTGCAACGAGTTGAGCTGCCCAGCTATCTCCTTTAGGTAAATACCAGACATCTTTAAACATTGCTCCGCTTAAAACGGTGGGTTTTGATTTCGCCTGAGCAGCTTTTGTTTTCAGGTTGCGATATTGACCTTCAATCCTATTAAAAATAGAATCTGCTTCCGCCTCTTTATCGTAAAGTGCTGCAAAAAATTTAATCCATTCTGCCTGTCCTAAAGGCGTGGTTTCTACCCAATCGCCATTATAAATAACCGGTATTCCTGCTCTTTTAATAGAATTCAACGCTTTGTTTTCACCATCAACACCAAAACTTACTAAAACATCGGGGTTAAGATTTATAGTACTTTCAGTATTAATAGATTCATTTTGCCCTAACTCTTTAATAGCGCCGTTTTTAATATGTTTTCGTACTGTTTCCGAAGAAATATAATCCAGATTGGGAAATCCTTTTAACGTTTGTGTCACACCCAGTAACTCTAATGCCGGGATGTGTGTGGTTGAAGTTACCACGATCTTTTCCACGGGTGTTTCTATCACCGCATCTGCTGTAATACTATCTGGTAATTGGGTCCCTCGTTGAACCAAGGCGTAGTTAAATGTCTTATCGCTATTAGGCCAGGCTTTAGAGACTGTGATAATTTTAAAAGTCTTGTAAAGGGTAATTTCAAAACCCTTAGCGTAACTAATCTTTTGCTCAATTCCTTCACGAAAATGCTTATCAACTTCTTTGTTCTCTTTTTTACAAGAGGATATAGAGCATGATAAACAAATAAATACGATAGGTAATAAACTGCGCATCAGAATTATATAGATTTAAAATTGATTTAGAATGTATTATTCAAAACCCAAAAGTAAGATTAATTAAAAAAAGCAAGGTAGCGTAACACATTTGATTAACTTCGCGCTTTAGTTTTTGGTGTCATTTTTTATTCTAAAAAATGACTTAAAAGGGAATCAGGTGATTTCACATACGAAGTAGAAAAAGCGAATACGAAATTTAATGATTTTGTATTTTTTTTCACTTCATAGTTCGAAAATTCCTGAGCTGTTCCCGCAACTGTAAGCTTAGTCCGCATTTGACGGATGGTAAAGATTGTTCTTAAATACCACTGCCTTTATAGGTGGGAAGGTTAATCTTTATACGCAAGCCAGGAGACCTGCCAGAAATAACATTTAACAAATGACTTTCGGGATAGAGGTCTGGCGAATATGAAATATATATCTAATTACATCATCATCCTGGTAATGCTTACTGCATTATCCCTAAAAGCTCAGGAACGCCCGTTCACTGCCTTAGACTCTGTATATCTTACAGATAGTAAATTAAAAGAATTTTCTACAGGAAGAAATCTTACCGTTTTATCAGATACGATATTGCGTAGAAACAGGCCACTTCTCACCAATACACTTAATTTTAACACACCTATTTATTTTAAAGAAAATGGATTGGGAATGGTGTCGTCACCCTCATTTAGAGGTACTACAGCGTCACAAACTGCTGTTTTATGGAATGGGATTAATATAAATTCACAATTAAACGGCCAGCTAGATTTTAATACGGTTGATGCCGGCGCTTACAGTGAGATTGCTGTGCGTGGAGGTGGTGGTAGTGTTGTTTATGGTACCGGTGCTATAGGAGGTAGCGTGCATTTAAATATGCGGTTAACATACGAAGATCAACTAACGCATAATCTTTTTCTGCAATACGGAAGTTACAACACCCAGGATGCCCGATACAATTTGAATCTGGGAACCAAAAAATGGAGTTTAAATCTGGCTCTAACCCGCAACAGCAGCGATAATGATTTTGAGCTTCCTAATGGAAGAAATAATTTAAACGGAGATTTTGAAAACACAGCCTTAAATGTTGGACTCGGATTTAAAATCAATTCAAAAAATTCAATACGCATATTTAGTGAACTTTTTGACGGAGAACGACATTTTTCAATTACACGGGCTTCAGAAACTAAGACTAAATATCAGGATCTTAACAGTAAAAATTTACTCGAATGGGAACACAGCTTTGGCTCCTTTAAGGGTATAGCTCGTGCGGCTTATCTTGAAGAGTTTTATAAATATTTCGCAAATATAGATAGTGAAGTTTATTCTTTCGGAAAGGCTAAAACGTTTATTACCAAGTATGATTTAAGCTATAAAATTTCAGACCGGCTCAAACTGAATTCAGTATTAACTAATACAACTACCAGTGGTTTTGGTTCTAGTTTTGGCGATAATGACCGTAGTATTTTTGCTGCCGCATTGTTATTGAAGCATCAACTGGCAAACGATTTTAATTATGAATTAGGAATTAGGAAAGAGCAAACTGAGAATTATGATAGTCCTTTTTTGTTTTCTTTTGGAGCAACAAAAGCCTTAAATGATTTCTTCAGCTTAAACATAAACGTTTCCAGAAATTTTAGAATACCTACCTACAACGACTTGTACTGGGAAACCGGCGGCAACCTGGATTTACTTCCCGAAAAATCACTTCAAGGTCAGTTGGGTGCCGTTTTTAACTTCAATTCTATTCAGCTTAATCTAACGGGTTATTACAATTCTATCACAGATATGATTAGATGGTTGCCGGGAGCGGGTGGTATTTGGAGTCCAAGTAATGTAGACGAAGTGGAGATTTACGGTCTTGAATCTGCTTTAAGTTGGTCAAAGAATTTTAATAAAGAGCATCGTATTTCTTTTAATTCAACATACGCATACACCGTATCTGAAAATAAACAAACCGGGAACCAACTTATTTATGTGCCTTTTCATAAAGCAACGGCTTCCGTTGATTATATATACAAAAAAATTAACGCAGCATTGCAATACCTGTATGTGGGAGAAGTATTTACTCGTAGCGATAACAATAGCCGTTATAATCTAGATGCGTATAACGTGGGTAATTTTAGTCTGGGTTATAGCTTCGGAAAAAAGGCTCAGTATGAATTAGGCGCTCGTGTAAACAATTTTTTAAACACCGAATATCAAAGCGTCGAAAGCCGCTGGATGCCGGGTAGAAATTTTAATATATATCTAAATCTTAAACTATAAATACCAATTATGAAAATTAATAAACTAGCAGTATTAGCACTCTTAGGTGCTTTTGTATTCAACTCGTGTACAGACGATAATGATGATTTAATAGAATTAATTCCTGAAGGTGATTATACTGATGGTTTTTTTGTGGTGAATGAAGGAGGATTTAATGATGGGGGAACGGTCTCCTTTATTAGTGATGACCTTAATACTGTAGAACAAAATATTTTTAATGTAGTAAATCATAATGCAGATGATTTAGGCGTTTTTACGCAATCTATATTTTTTGATGATTCACGTGCTTATGTAATCTCTAACGGCTCAAATTTAATAACAGTTGTAGATCGATATACTTTTGAATTAATAGATGTAATCGATGAGGGGCTATCATTCCCACGTTACGGAACAGTTTTAGATGGTAAGGCTTATGTAACAAATCAAGATGACTATACCACAAACGCTGATGACTATGTTGCAATTATAGACTTAACTACGCTAACCGTAGAAAAATCTGTAGTTATAGGAAATTATGTAGAAAAAATTCAAGAAAATGAGGGCTTACTTTATATTCAGGGAAGTGCTTTTGGAAGTGGCAATAAAATAAATGTTTTTGATCCTAGTACAGAAGCCGTGTTAAAATCTATAACTACTGCAGAAGGATTAGATTCTTTTGAGGTAGTAGGAGACGTAGTTTACACAATAGGAGGTGGCAAATTTCAAGAGTTTAGTAAATCTACAGGAGCAGAGGTTTCTTCTTTAAGCTTTACGACTTTAAATAATCCTGTAAACTTAGATGTTGAGAATGGGTTGGCTTATTTCACAAACGGAAAAGCAGTTTACAGTATGCTTATTTCGGTTTTAGAAGAGCCTGTGACACCATTATTAACATACGAGTCTAATTCCGCATTTGGAGTTATGTATGGTTTTAGTGTTAAAAATGATCGTATTTATATAGCAGACGGGGGTGATTTTTCTTCTGACAGTTTTGTTGAAATTTATACTTTAGATGGTGCACTGTTAAAGAATATTCCTGTAGGTTTAGCACCTAACGGTTTCTATTTCAACTAATTTTTCAATTCAATTAATTATATAAAAAAGCTTCTTAACCATTTGGTTAAGAAGCTTTTACTTTTATCAAAAAGTTCAATTTATTTTTTGATTTGAGGAACTTTGTCAACATACATTCGTTGATAGGTAGGAGATGTATTCTCTAAATCTTCAAGTTGAATCACACTGCTTTTCTGGGTAAAGCTTTTTCCTGTAGCAGCACGCCCTAAAATATTATCTAAAGCTACTTTTAATAAAGGCTCGTCAGGATCACCTAATGTACCTAGGTTTTCTAAGGATTCTGTAGCTGCAAAATCTGGGATCAATCCTGATGGTTCACCTATTCTATCGTTGGCATTAGCATATGTAAATATCAAAGGTTGTACAGCGTATGTGTGATTAGGATTAGCATTCTCTCTGCCAAAATTTGAGGAATCATAAAGTGTGGTAGAAGCTTCAAATTTCCCCACTGTACCGTTACCAATTAGCTGAACATCTATATAAGGTTCAAGGCCAATAGTAGTAAGTTCACTCGCAGATGCAGTATAATTTTTGAGACCTATTACATATAATCTCGAAAGATTAAGGCTGTTTATAGGCTGTTCTTCAGGTGTTCCTGTAAAAATTGTAGCATTAAATCTATTGAGCAACGTCTCTGCTCCCTGCGATTCAAAAAATGCTTGATACTCGGCATTCCAGCGTTGTTTAATTAAAATTTGCTCATTATATTGGCCGGTAATCATGGAGCATAAATCAATTGCAGATGCGACAGAACCTCCACCATTATATCTCAAATCAAGTACTAGTTCCTGCACGCCGTCTGCTTTAAAGTCAGCGAAAGCAGCATTTAGTTCATCATCAAATTGAGAGACGAATGAGTTGTACATTAAATACCCAATTTTAGTGCCATTTATATCAAGCGTTTTGCTTACTAAAATAGGATTTTCGGTGAGTTGTATTTTTGAAATACTTACATCTGAAGTTGCAATTGATAAGTTTTGAGCATTGTCAAACCCTGAAGAAATTCCCAATGTATAATTATCTAAACTTAATAAGTTTATTGCTTGAGAACTCAATGAATTTCCTGAAATGGTTAATCTGTTACCATTAATGGTCATAATCGCCTGACCTCTATTTAAATTTGCATCTGAGGCAGGGGAATTAGGTGCCACATAGCGAATAATACCCGCAGCATATTGTGTTCCTTCAAAGACATATGCAACAAAAGAGAGTTTAATGCCATCAGACCTAGAGACACCTGAGAAGGCATTTTCTAAAGAAACATAATCTTCTGTGGCAAAACTGAAACGATCAATATCTGCCAGTATATTTTCAAAAAATACACTAGGGTCTGGCTCACTTGAAAGAAATTCAACGTAGGATTGTTCTGTGCTAAAAGCATCATTCGCGAGTACGGGCACTTGTGCCTTATACAAATAAACCTCATTCATCGCCTGATACATGAAATCCTGAACCTCAAAATCATCACGGGTAAGTGTAGGCTCCGGTTCTTCAACAGGATCAACAACTTCAGGTTCTGCGGTATCATCATTGCTAGAGCACGAACTTAAAAATCCTACAGCTAAGAGTGATACTAAAAAATACTTTTTCATACTTATTTTTTTAAGGGATATAGGGGTTATTTAGTGTGGTAAAATAGGATTTAGCTAGCTCTTAGGCAAATCCAATACATACATACGTTGAAAATCAGGGTTAAACATTTTACTTTCTCCTACAGGTTCTAGATGAGTTGTGTTTTCAAAGCTTTTTGTAGAAGCACTGCGCCCTAATATTTGGTCTAATGCCATTTTTAAAAGTGGCTCGTTAGGATCGCCTAAAACACCCAGGTTTGAAACTCTTTCGGCGATTTCAAAATCGGGTTCGATTCCTGTAGGTGGTCCTACAGTGCCGGCAGAATTAGCATAAGTATATATTAAAGGTTGTATAGCGTAGAAGTGATTTGGGTTTACATTTTGTCTGCTAAAATTTTCAGAATCATATAATGTCGTAGAAGCCTGAAACTTTCCTACCGTAGTTGTGCCTACTGTTTTTACTATTATACGCGGCTTAAGACCTATTATGGTAAGTTCGCTTGCAGAAGCAGTACTCCCTGTGCCTATTACAAATAAACGACCTAAGTTTAGGCTATTAATAGATTCACCTGTTCTAATTGTGTTATTAAAACGGTCAATTAACGCTTCAGGGTCTTCTGCTTCAAATGCTGCCTGTATTTCAGGATTCCATTGTTGTTTAGTAATAACTTCACCGTTAAACTGACCCGTAATCATTGATGTCAAATCTATTGCAGACTCTACAGAACCACCACCATTATATCTTAAGTCAAGCACAAGATCGTTAATTCCATCTGCCTTAAATTGAGCAAAAGCGGCATTTAATTCATCATCAAAATCTGCAGTGTACGCGTTATACATTAAGTAGCCTATTTTTTGGCCGCTTATGTTTAGTGTCTTTGCTATGAGTATAGGGTTCTCAATTAAACCTTCTTCTTTAGTCAATGTTACAGATCGCCCATTTTCAGTAATACTTACAGCATTACCAGTATCTGTTAAATCAGCAAGTGTTAAGGTATAGGTGTCTAATCCTAATAAATCTAGATAGTTAGTTATAGTAAGCGGCGTGTTATTTACTTTAGTAAAAGCGTCGCCTCTTTTTATATTTTGTGTAGATGCATTAGAATTAGGTATTATGTAGCGTATATAACCTATAATCTCATCGCTTCCGGGAGAAACGCGCACCAGCCTGTATTCTAAACCATTATCTTTGCTTACACCCGCAAATCTATTCTCTAACTCGCGGTAATCATCGGTCATAAAGCTAAAGCGATCTGCATTAGACAATAAATCTTCATATAAATCTTCTGGCGTATTAAAAGGATCCAGATAGACATTTAAATCTGCCTGCGAATCAAAAAAATCATTGGCTAATACCGGTACATCGGGTTTGTAGAGGTAATAAATATTCATTGCTGAATAGATGAAATTCTTAATTTCTAAGTTATTTGAAATTTGAACATCATCGCGGTCTTCGCTGCAGGACAAAAGTAATAAAAGTGAGCAAAGGCCTATAAGGGGTAGAATAATCTTCTTCATAAAACGGGTTATTTGCATATTAAAAATACGGTATAATTGTATCATTGGTTTTTCTCTGTAACAAAATTTAGAGATAATCGTCTTCCTTATAACTAACCACAACAATAAATGAACCAAAAAGAGTTTTTAGCGCGAGTTACTCCCGTTCAAGATAGATTGTATCGTTTAGCAAAGCGATTACTGATTTCTGAAGATGAGGCACAAGACGCTACTCAGGAAGTTCTTATAAAGTTGTGGTCTCAGCGAAAAAAAATAAATAAGCTGAGAAGTATTGAAGCTTTTGCAGTTACGATGACTAAGAATTATTGTTTAGATAAGCTTAAGGCAAAAAGCAGTTCTAATTTACAACTCGTTCATAGTAACTATGAAGACCAGCACTACAATACGGTACGGCAAAGTGAGGTAAGCGATAGTGTTGCCTGGGTTTATAAGTTAATGAATGACTTGCCAGAGCAACAGCGAATGATCTTACACCTTAGAGATGTAGAACAGTTTACAAATAGTGAGATTGCAGAAGAGTTAGAATTAAATGAAACGGCGGTACGTGTTGCGCTGTCTAGAGCCCGAAAAACAATACGAGAAGAATTGCTTAAAAAACATAACTATGGACTTAAATAATATAGAAAACCTGCTTGAGCGCTACTTTGAGGGAGATACTTCCTTAGAGCAGGAAGCTAAGCTTAGGGAATACTTCACTAGTGATGAAGTTGACCCACATCTTGAGGAGTACGTACCTCTTTTTACCGCTTTCGCGAAAGTAAAACAAGAACGCTTTAATCGTAAGATTGAATTGCCTCAAACAAAGCGATCCTGGCAATGGGTACCTATCGCAGCAAGTATTTTACTCTGTGTAGGTCTGTTTTTAACTTTTAGTACTAAAAAAGGCTCTGATAACGACTTAGGAACCTACAAAGATCCTGAAGTAGCTGTTTTAAAAACAAAACAAGCGCTCTTTATGATGGGTAATTTTATGAATAAAAGTACTTCACAATTAAATAAACTAGATACGTTTGAAGAAACGACAAACGAAATTTTAAAATAATCTTAAATCAAAAAACGATGAATAAATTAGTAATTACATTAATGTTTGTAGGATTGAGTCTTACTGCATTTGCGCAAAAAAACTTTGATAAGTTTGAAGATATGAAAGATGTTACCTCAATGGTAATGAATCAAAAAATGTTTAAACTATTAGGTCAGATGGATCTTGATTCTAAAGACCCTGAGATGAAAAGTTATATCGAGATGGTAAATAGCCTCGAAGATATAAAAGTGTTTACGACAAAAAATATAAGCGCAGCTCAACAAATGAAGGGTGAGTTTAAATCTTATTTAACCAGTGCTAATCTGCAACAATTAATGCAGGTAAAAGATGATGGTAAAAATGTGAATTTTTATTACAAGCCCGGTAAAAGTGAAAATTTTGTAAGTGAGTTTGTGATGTTTTTAGACGGTATGTCTACAAAAGACGATACCGTACTTATTAGAATTACCGGTGACATTAACCTTAAAGAAATAGGTAAAATAGCAAATAGCATCAATTTTAAGGGAAGTGAAGAGCTTAAAAATGTAAAAGTTAACTAAGATGGGCACATTAAAAGCAGTTTTAGTAGTTCTTGTGGTTGCTGCATTATCCAGTTGTCAGGATAAGCAGTCTCTGCAAGAATACTATATAGACAGTAAAGAGAATGAAGCTTTTATTATGGTTGATTTACCTAGTAGCTTAATAGCTCCTGTTACACAGGAAATGACTGAAGATCAGAAACGGGTAATCAAATCAGTTAAAAAAATAAACTTACTGGCTTATTCTATGAAAGACAGTATGTTTTATACTACTGAATCTGCTAAAGTAAAAGAGATTCTTGCAGATGATGATTATGAAGAGTTGATGAAATTCGGCAAACCGGGACAGCGTATGCGCCTTTTTATAAAAGGACAGGATGAGGCCATAGATGAAGTTGTTGTATTTGCTCAGGATGAGAATAAAGGATTTGTACTTGCTCGTGTACTGGGCGATAAGATGAATGTGGCAGATATGGTTCGTTTTGCAGAAACAATGGATACTAGCAGTACTAAATTTAATACGGCAGGCTTTGAAGGCGTAATGGACGTTTTTAAAAATCAATAAAATCAATTGATGTTTATTTTAAAAAGGATCTCATTTGAGATCCTTTTTTTTTATTTAAAAAATTTGGTTTGCGATGATTTAATTTTTCAAATCACGAGTTATAATCGCATTCTGTTTATGGGGTTAAAAATGAATAATCGTATTTTTAACTAATTACATAAAACTATGAGTAAAGGAATATATATAGCAACAATAGAACCCAATAGTGGTAAGGCAATTATCTCTCTGGGTTTAATGCGCACCTTACTGGGTAAAACTGCAAAGGTGGGGTATTTTAGACCTATAATTGATGATGCAAAGAATAAAGGAAAAGACAATCACATCAATACGGTACTCTCGTATTTTGATATTCAACTAGAATATAATGAAGCGTTTGCTTTTACCAGAAGTGAGGTTATAAAAAAACGGAATAAAGGTAAAGCAGGAGAAATTCTAGATACCATAATTACTAAATATAAAAACCTCGAAGATCGATTTGATTTTATACTGGTTGAAGGTTCAGATTTTACAGGAGAAGGTACTGTGTTTGAATTTGATACTAATGTTCTTATCGCTAAAAATTTAGGTCTTCCCGTCATTTTAGTAGGAAGCGGTGTAGGTAAAACTGAAGATGATTTACTCGGGAGTTTGCAAATCGCCTATACCAGTTTTTTAGATAAAGATGTATCGGTGATGGGAGTGGTAGCAAATAAAGTCGAACCGGTAAATCTAAGTAAAGCTAAAAAGGGATTGCGATCATTTTTACCCGAAGCTGTTGAGGTATTTGCAATTCCCTTTACTGAAGAATTGGCGCATCCTACCATAAAAGAAATTGTGCACGAGCTGGATGGTGAAGTGCTTTTTGGAGAAAAGCTGCTCGATAATCAAACCGGAAACTTTGGAGTAGGAGCCATGCAGTTGAGAAACTACCTTACGCATCTTAAACAAGATAGTTTAGTAATTACTCCGGGAGATCGGGCAGATATTATTTTAGGAGCTTTACAAGCCCATATATCTACAAATTACCCTAGAATTTCGGGTATAATTCTAACGGGAGGTTTAATCCCTGAAGAGCCTATACTTCAGTTGATACGTGGTTTATCACAAATTGTACCTATCGTATCGGTAAAAGACGGTACGTTTTCGGTGACAAACCGAATAGGTAATATTAAGTCTCAAATTTACGCATCGAGTAAGCCGAAAATTGAAACCTCATTAACCGTATTTGAAAAAGAAGTTTCGTTTGATACCTTATTAGAACGTCTTATAAATTTAAAACCGAAAGGCATCACGCCCAGAATGTTTCAGTACGGGTTGATGAAACGAGCGCGAACTGCAAAGAAGCATATTGTAATGCCAGAAGGTACAGATGATCGTATTTTAACAGCAGCCGTGCGACTTGTAGAGTTAGATATCGTTAAAATCACGCTATTAGGAGACCCTGAGAAAGTTAAGGAGAAAGCTGTGAAACTAAGTATTCCCCTTAATTTAGATAAAATCACAATTATAGATCCTGTTAAATCAGCATATTTTGATGATTATGTGACCACATTTTATGAGTTGCGTAAACATAAAAATGTAAATATGGATATCGCTCGTGATTGGATGACCGATGTTTCTTATTTTGGGACGATGATGATTTATAAAGGGCACGCAGACGGTATGGTTAGCGGAGCGGCTCATACGACACAGCATACCATACGACCGGCACTTCAGTTTATAAAAACAAAACCGGGAGTTTCTGTGGTATCCTCTGTATTTTTTATGTGTCTTGAAGATCGCGTTTCTGTATTTGGTGATTGTGCTATTAATCCCAATCCTTCCGCAGAAGAGCTTGCAGAAATTGCAATTTCTTCTGCAGAAAGCAGTCTCGCTTTTGGTATCGAACCTAAAATAGCAATGCTTTCCTATTCTTCAGGAACTTCAGGAAAGGGTGCAGACGTAGACCGCGTGCGAGAGGCGACCGAACTTGTAAAAAAGTTACGTCCAGATTTAAAAATAGAAGGTCCTATTCAATATGATGCTGCGGTAGATGCGACAATAGGAAAAAGTAAACTCCCAGATTCTGAAGTTGCCGGCCAGGCCAGTGTGCTTATTTTTCCAGATTTAAACACAGGGAATAATACTTATAAAGCGGTACAACGGGAAACCGGTGCATTAGCCATTGGGCCTATGTTACAAGGCTTGAACAAACCGGTAAATGATTTAAGTAGAGGTTGTACGGTAGATGATGTGTTTAATACGGTAATTATTACTGCGATTCAGGCGCAGGGATTATAAATTAAAAAACAAGATAGCATTCAAACTATGAATATATTAGTTATTAACTCCGGAAGCTCTTCCATAAAATTTCAACTTATAGCTATGCCCGAAGCAAGCGTTATGGCATCAGGCATGGTAGAACGTATAGGGATAGATGGTGGTCAAATTATATATAAAGCCGGACAAAGAGAATTTACTGAAAAAACCAATTTTAACGATCATACAGCAGGTTTATATAAAATTTCAAGTCTGTTAATGGATCTTAAATATGGTGTTATTGATAATACAGATGAAGTAGATGCTGTAGGACATCGCGTGGTTCATGGTGGTAAAAAATTTACAGAAACGATTCAAATTAATGATGATGTTAAAGCAAATATTACGCGTTTATTTTCTCTGGCTCCTTTACATAATCCGGCGAATTTAACAGGTATAGAAGTCGCCGAAAAATTATTTGACAAAGCACCCCAGTTTTGTGTATTTGATACGGCGTTCTTTAAAGATGTTCCTCAAAAAGCGTATCAATATGCAATACCGCAGCATTTTATGACCGAAAATAGAATACGACTATACGGTTTTCACGGTACCAGTCATAAATATGTGAGTAAAAAAGCTTTGGATTATTTACAGATCCCAGATGCTAAGTTAATTACCATACACTTAGGAAATGGCTGTAGTATGGCAGCCATAAAAGATGGTAAACCTGTAGATACCTCTCTAGGTTTTGGGCCCGCTAACGGATTAATTATGGGTACGCGTGCGGGAGATATAGATCAAAGTGTGGTTTTCTATATGCAGGAACATCTGGGGTATTCTATACCCGAAGTAAATGATATTCTAAACAAAAAAAGTGGTATGCTAGGACTTACGGGGTTTAGCGACTTGAGAGATATAGAAGAAGCCGCTGCTGGTGGAGATCCTGTATGCACGCTAGCACTTGAAATGAATGCTTACCGTATCAGAAAGTATATAGGTGCTTACGCCGCTGCTTTAAATGGATTAGATGCTATTGTTTTTACTGCAGGTATAGGTGAAAACAGTTCTTACCTACGCAGTAAAGTTTGTGCTCAAATGGATTATCTCGGAATTCATTTAGATGAAAATTTAAACGCAGAACGATCTAAGAAGCTTAGAGAACTGCAGAGCGAAAACTCTAGCGTAAAAATAATGGTAATACCTACAAATGAAGAATTGGAGATTGCAAATCAAGTATACGAGCTTATAGAAGAATAATTCTGATTTATTTTCTTAAACGTATAAGGTTAATGATTAAGCTAAAAAAAATAATCACTAAACCTGATAATACCAAGGTATGTTTAAGTATTCCCGCGAGGCCCGCAGAAAGAATGCCTATATATAGCCCAAGTACCAGTACCAGATTTAGTGATATTTTCATAAGGGTTTAGATGCCTGTATAATTTGCAGGAGTTATAGCTTTGAGTTCTTGCTTTATAGCATCACTTGTTTCTAAAGTGTCTATAAACGCGTGCATAGAAGCTTGATTAATTACCTCGTTAGTACGAGTCAGACCTTTTAAAGCTTCATAAGGGTTTGGATAGCCTTCCCTTCTTAAAATAGTTTGTATCGCTTCTGCAACTACAGCCCAGTTATTCTCAAGATCTTTAGCAAACTTGCCTTCATTTAAAAGTAGTTTGTTTAAGCCTTTTAATGTGCTCTGAAAACCAATTATGGTATGACCTAGAGGTACACCAATATTACGTAAAACTGTACTGTCTGTTAGATCCCGTTGTAATCTTGATATGGGTAATTTTGTAGAAAGATGTTCAAAAAGGGCATTTGCTATTCCTAGATTCCCTTCACTGTTTTCAAAATCTATAGGATTCACTTTATGTGGCATTGCAGAAGAACCAACTTCTCCTTTTTTTATTTTTTGTTTAAAATATTCCATAGAGATGTATTGCCAGAAATCTCTATTTAGATCTACCAGAATTGTATTTATGCGCTTCATAGTATCAAAAAGAGCAGCCATATGATCGTAGTGCTCAATTTGAGTAGTAGGGAAGGAGTGGTGCAGTTTTAAAGTTCCGCTAACAAAAGAAGTTCCAAAATTCTTCCAGTTAATCTGTGGATAAGCTACGTGGTGTGCATTATAATTTCCGGTTGCACCACCAAATTTTGCAGCGCTAGGAATGTCTTTAAGTAAACGTATTTGCTCTTCAAGGCGCACTACAAACACTTCTATTTCTTTACCTAAACGTGTAGGTGAAGCGGGTTGACCGTGAGTACGTGCAAGCATAGGTATCGTTTCCCACTCATCTGCAAGTTGTTTAAGGTGATCTAAAACTTCAAGAAGCTGCGGTAAATAAACCTGATTGGTCGCGTCTTTTAGACTAAGCGGTATTGCGGTGTTATTTATATCCTGAGAAGTAAGGCCAAAATGTATGAACTCTTTTGATGTTGTAAGACCCAACGCATCAAACTTCTCCTTAATAAAGTACTCGACAGCCTTTACATCGTGGTTGGTTACCTGTTCAATATTTTTAACATGTTCTGCATCTTCTGTAGTAAAATCTTCATAAATACCTCTTAAATCTGCGTAATGTTTCTTTGGGAAATCAGCCAACTGTGGTAACGGAATTTCACAAAGCGCAATGAAATATTCTACTTCTACTTTAATTCGGTATTTTATAAGTGCTTTTTCAGAAAAAAAGGCTGATAATACTTCCGTTTTATTTGAATATCTACCGTCTATAGGTGATACAGCTTCTAATGAAGATAGCGACATAATTAGTTTTTAATTTAAACGGCAAAGATACATAGCTCAAAGCTAGTAACAAACCTCAAATAGAAAGAATGCGTAAGTAGAATCTATTACGAGCGTTTTAAAGCTTTCAAAATCTTCTTTGTGCGTGATTTTACACCAGGTTTTGCATTAGGATACATCAACTCTAACTGTAATTGTAATTCATTTTTAACCCATTTAAAATCTGTACTTAAATAAAAAAGACTTTGCATTGCATAAACTTGAGCAGCAACTTTCTCCTTTGCGATTAATAGATCAAAACACAAAGTTACGAGTAAGGTCTTTTGTGCACTATTCAGTAATTCTTGTTTTTTTATGTAGTGTGTTTCGGTAAGTAATTCAAAAATTTTTGAGAAAGAGCGCTTCGTAGCATTGTTAGTTAAATTTTGAGCTACTTCAAAAAATAAATCGAGTTGAGGTATTAGAAACTGAATTTTTTCTCGGAGAGCCATTTCTAAAACCCAGGCAGCCTTAATATGGTTTTCAGATTTTTTTTCAGAAATACACGCTAAAGTAAAAGCTAACAGATTTTCATTTTGAAGTAAAACTTTTGCGTGAGAGTATCTGCTGCTTCGGGAAGCGCAGGTTTGAGATAGTAGATAATCCCAGTGGGCAGTATCCATTTATTGCCTAAGTTTATGGGGCTTAAAAATAAAAAAATGATCTGGATTAAACGTTTTCTTAAGTTGGCTCTTGTGGTTCTCATTGTAATTCAATTTTTTCCTGTTGAAAAAAATGAAGAAGGCTATGAATCATTAGAACCTTTTCTTGCTGAAACGAGACCTTCTCAGCAGGTTGCTGGCATTTTAAAAACATCCTGCTATGATTGTCATAGCAATCAAACACAGTATCCCTGGTATGCAAATCTGGCACCTGTAAGTTTCTTTCTTGCAGATCATGTAGAGGAAGGAAAAGAACATTTAAACTTTGCAGATTGGGGAAATTATACAGCAAAGCGAAAAGATCATAAATTAGAAGAAGTTCTTGAAGAGATTGAAAAGAACGAGATGCCGCTAGATTCGTATACGTTAATTCATCAAGATGCAAAGTTGAGCGCTGCACAGGCTGAGGCTATTATTAATTGGGTAAAAGCTGCACGACTTAGCTATTCATCAATTCCTCAACCACAGTAGGAATACCTATAGTAGCTTTTTCAGCAATAACGTTAAGATTCTTACGGGAGTTGATGCTGGGCTTTGGATCTATAAAATAGATTGTAGCATCTTGTTTAGCATAATCAATTAATCCTGCTGCAGGATAAACCTGCATAGAAGTACCCACAATTATAATATAATGAGCTTGAGACACCAGTGCTGCAGCAGTGTCTAGTAAAGGAACCATCTCTCCGAACCAAACAATATGCGGGCGCAACTGGCTGTTTTTTGAACAGCGATCACCGGTTATAATATCAGTATTCCAATCTAAAACAATGCTTTCGTCGGCAGTACTTCGGGCTTTTAAAAGTTCGCCATGCAGATGTACTACAGCACTGCTGCCGGCCCGTTCATGTAAATCATCAACATTTTGAGTAATTATGTCAATATTGTAATTAGCTTCAAGAGCAACCAAAGCTTTGTGTGCAGCATTGGGCTGTACCGTTTTAAGTTGCCGTCGGCGTTGATTGTAAAAATCTAATACCAGTTCTTGATTTTTAGACCAACCTTCGGGACTGGCAACTTCCATAACATCATGACCTTCCCATAAACCGTTTGCATCTCTAAAAGTTTTAAGACCACTTTCTGCACTAATCCCTGCACCTGAGAGTACGACAATATTTTTCAAAATGTTATTTGTGTTTAAAATTATAAATTAAAATAATAATAGTTTGATATTAAAATTTACTAGATAGATTTTAAATAATCAGAAATAATACTTCGCCTTATCGCCTGGGAAAGAGGTGTTTAAATATTTATTTAAAAAATTAGCGCCATTTTAGCTTTGAGGGTTAGTTCTTAAAGATAGAGTATTGTTAGATTATTCGTATAAAAATCACTTATTATTCATTATAATTGCAATAATTCTAAAAAAACATACTTTTATGAAAAAAATTTATTTACTAGCATTTACACTTTTATCGCTTGTAGGTTGTAACAGCGATGATGATGGTATTGACGTTATTCCTGGTGAGGCAACGGGAAATATTACAACGTACGATTTGGCCTCAGTATCAAATCCAGACATTAGTGGTACTGTTACATTTACAGAAAAATTGGACGGTTCTACTGATGTTAGCATCCTAATGGATGGGACAACAAGTGGCTCGCATCCTGCTCATATACATGCAGGTACAGCTCTTGAAGGAGGTGATATTGTTGTCGACTTGACTCCTGTTGATGGCGCAACACGTAGAAGTTTGACAAATATAACAGCTACAAATGATGGGTCTGCGCTTTCTTATGCTGACTTGATTGCTTTTGATGGTTATATTAATGTACACGCTAGTGCAGATAACCTAGGAACATTACTGGCTCAAGGAGATATAGGTCAAAATGACTTAACCGGAGAATCTAAAGAGTATACTTTATTTACAAAAGATGTAGATGGCATTGATGGAATAGCTTTATTTGAAGAGCGCGTGAGTGGAAAAACTTTGGTAACACTTGACATAGATGGTACACCAGATGGTGGTATGCATCCTGCACATATACATGCAGGTACAACACTAGACAACGGAGCGATTGTTGTATCTCTTGCTACTGTAATAGGTGATACTGGTTTAAGTAAGACAGATGTTACAGCTTTAAATGGTACAGATGGTACACCTAACGCTGGTGCGGCCGTAAGCTATGATGACTTACTTGAATTTGATGGTTATATCAACGTGCATCTAAGTGCGACTCAATTAAGCACAATCGTTGCTCAAGGGGACATAGGTCAAAATGAAATTGTAGATACTAAAGAATATATGCTTAAGGCGAAGACTGATGCAGATATTAAGGGTACGGCAACTTTTTCAATGCGTGCAGATAGTACTTCTTTAATAATATTAGATGTTGAAAATACAATAGCAGGGGCTACTCACCCGGCTCACATTCACGCAAATAGTGCAGTTGAGACCGGCGCAATTGTTGTAAGTCTTCAGGGTGTTAATGGTGATACAGGTTTAAGTATGACTAATGTAGCGGCACTTAATGACGAGACGGCCGTTACTTATGAAGACTTACTCGATTTTGACGGGTACATAAATATACATTTAGGTCCTGATGCTCAATTAGCTACCGTAGTTTCTCAAACAGATATAGGTGCTAATGAGTTAACTGGAAATACAAAAACTTATGTTTTGGGTTCTGCAGATGTTGCAACAATCAATGGTTCAGCATTATTTTCTGAGCGTAAAGATGGTACAACTCTTGTTGAATTGATGTTGAATGGTACTCCAGATGGTGGTATGCATCCTGCCCACATACATGCAAATACTGCAGCAGAGACTGGTGCGATTCTTATCACTTTAGGAATGGTAGATGGTACAACAGGTATGGGTGCTGCTCAGGTAGAGGGTCTTAATGGTGATGATGCGGCAGCAACTCCAAATGCTGGTGAAGATGTGAGCTATGATGATTTACTAGAATTTGATGGGTACATCAATGTACATTTAGGTTCTGGTGCACAGCTTAGCACTATCGTCGCTCAAGGTGATATAGGTCAAAATGAGTTGACAGGAACGAGTAAGACGTATGTTTTAAATTCGGTTTCTAACCCAATGATTAATGGTACAGTAAAGTTTGAAGAGCGTGTTAATGATGAAACTCTAGTTACTATAGACCTAGCAGGTACTACTGTGGGTGGAGATCATCCTGCACATATACATGCAGGTTCTGTAGCAGAAGCTCCTGGTGATATTTTAATTTCACTTACTAATGTAATGGGAGTTGATGGTATTAGTAAAACTAACGTATCAAAATACAATGGTGCAGATGGTGCGGCAATCACTTATGATCAAATGATTGCTATTGACGGTTATGTTAATGTACACTTAAGTGCAACTAATCTGGCTACTTTAATAGCACAGGGTAACGTAGGGTCAAACGTTCAGTAAAAAACCCAAATATTGAATTTAAAACCCGGCCAATTGGCCGGGTTTTTTTATTTTTAGACATCATGAATTTAGAATTAACAGAGTACCTAGAATCTTACCTAACACCACGACGCCAGCAGCTATTTAAAGAGGTCCTAGAGCAACGTACACGCTTTTTAACGGTTGCTATAGAAGATGTAGGGCATTTGCATAATACAAGTGCTGTGATGCGTAGTTGCGATGCATTTGGTGTACAGGATGTACACGTGATAGAAGAACTTAAAGGAAAACGAATAGATCGCGAGATTGCGATGGGAGCGCAGAAATGGACGAGCGTTTACAGATATGACAGTACAAAAGAAGCGCTAAGTAGTTTAAAAAGTAAAGGTTATAAAATTGTAGCTACTACTCCGCATCACACAGCTCATAAACTTGAAGATTTTAAATTAGATCAACCTACTGTTTTATTCTTCGGAAGTGAAAAAGATGGCCTTACTGATACCGTTATAGAGGCAGCAGATGAGTACATCTATATTCCAACATTTGGTTTTACCCAGAGCTTAAATATATCTGTATGCGCTGCTATTTTATTACAAGAATTAACTCAACGTTTGCGCAATTCAAATCTAGATTGGGTTTTAAAACCTGCAGACATTACTCAAATCAAGGATCTGTGGTTAACTCGTAATCTTAAAAATTACGATCAACTAATTGAGCACTTTAATAGTAAGGTAAAATAAAATAGCCTTTATATGCTTATCATATAAAGGCTATTTTATTTGCATCTAAATGTCTTAGTTACTTATCTCTATTGAGCACTTTATACTCTTCATAACAGCTGCTTAAAGCATCTAATATTTGGAGGTCATTTGCCGACTTTACAAAACTCTGCGAATAATCACAACGTCCTAAAATCGCTTCAATATCTTCTTTGGGAACTTGTAATAATGCAGAAAGTGTTTCTCGGTCAAATTTAGTAACTAGAAGATTTCTAATATTATCGTCTTCCTTCATTTGTCTAAGCTTCCGCATTTGGGAGCTTTTATTTGAGAAGACTTTATTTAGAAAATCTGCCGGATTAAATATGGCACTTAATACCTTATTAATAGCGCCAGGCTGAGAATTACCTGCTTCATAAGCCGTGTCTAAGCCAGATATACTGTATCGTACATTTTTATAAACAGGAACGTTACGTGCATCAATCTCGAGATACCCCGTAAGCTCTATATTCTTAACTACTACTTCCTCTAGAGCAATCCCGGTTTCGGTCATCTTTACCTTTACATCTCCAAAACGTTTCCAGTCATTGGTAACACGTACTTGTAAGGTTTTAAAACCTAAAAAAGAAAAAAACAGGGTATCTGTAGAAGATGCCCTGATTTTAAATGTTCCGTCTGTACCAGTTGTGGTTCCTTTTACAGTATTAAGGTTTATAATATTTACTCCTTCGAGTGCCTGATCTGTAGAGGCGTTTATTACAGTACCTTCAATGATACTTTCTTCAGCCTCGTCTGAAGTAACCTGTTGCGCAAAAATAGCTCCGGGTAAAACAACACACAGGAGTAGTATAAAAATCTTCTTCATATAGCTTTCAATTTAGAAAAAGAGACGATAAAATCATACCAAACGTGACAATACTTATAAAATTAATAGTCAATTAACGGTCGCGTCTTCTTCTTTTTCCTGAAAACGGGCTTTTATTTTCACGTTCTCCTGCTGGTTTACTTTTACCTCTACGTTCACCACCGCTTCGCTCGCTGCTGCTGTTACGATCTCTGCCGCTTCCACCTCCAGAAGATCTACGTTTTTTAAAACCGTCGTCACCTCCAGAATCATCTCTGCGTCTACCGCCGCCACCTCCGCCAGAGGGACCACTTCTGCGATCGTTACGTTTGCGTTTGCCGCCACCGCCGCCACCGCTTCTGGTGTCTTTGGTGATTTCTACGTGTACTGAGCGACCTTTAAGATTAAAGTCTTCAAATAAAGCTAAAATTGCTTCCTTATGTTCTGTATCTGTATTAAAAAATGAAAACGAGTCTTTACAATCAACTTTATATATACCTTCACCTAATCCTGTTAGATCTTTTAAGAAGTCTTTTAAACTCATCCAGTCAAAACCATCACGCTGTCCTACGTTTATAAAATAACGTGTAGACTCACCAGAATCTTCTTTCATATCTGCAACTACTCCTGCATTAAGATCTTTCGTCTTTTTGTAGTAGTTAAAGAAACGTGTAAATTCTACCGAAAATACTTTCTTTATAAGTTCTTCACGGCTTAAACCTTCAAGAACTTCATTTATACTAAAAAGATAGGGGTTGATTTCCTCGTTAATCGTGGTATTGCGAATATCATTTGCAAGGTGCATTAACTGTACTTCACAAATTTCCATCCCTGTAGGAATATCTTTTTGAATGAATTTTTTGTTGATTATTTTTTCTAAAGTTCTAACCTTACGTACTTCGCTTTTTGAAACGATAACCATAGAAATACCAGTTTTACCGGCACGTCCTGTACGACCACTACGGTGCGTATAGGTTTCTATTTCATCTGGTAATTGGTAGTTGATTACGTGCGTAATATCATCTACGTCAATACCACGTGCAGCAACATCTGTAGCAACAAGCATTTGTATTTGACGTGCTCTAAAGCTTTTCATAACCAGATCACGTTGATTTTGACTTAAATCTCCGTGCAATGCAGAAGCATTGTAACCGTCTTCTATAAGTTGTTCAGCTACTTTCTGAGTATCGCGTTTAGTACGACAAAATACAACTGAGAAAATTTCAGGATTAGCATCTGCCAGACGTTTTAAAGCCTGATAACGATCACGGGCGTTAACCATATAATATTCGTGCGAAACATTTTCAGCACCCATATTCTTGGTTCCTACCGTAATTTCTATAGGGTCATTCATAAATTGCTTAGCGATGCGAGCAACCTCTTTAGGCATAGTGGCCGAAAATAACCAGGTTTGTTTGTTTTTAGGAGTGTCTGCAAGAATAGTTGTTATATCCTCATAGAATCCCATATTAAGCATCTCATCTGCTTCATCAAGAATACAAAAATCAATTCCTGAAATATCTACCAGATTACGTCGCATCATATCTTGCATACGACCCGGCGTTGCAACGATTATTTGAGCACCACGCGAAATCTGACGGGCTTGTTCTTGTATGTTAGCTCCTCCATAAACAGCAACGGTATTTAAACCCTTAACATATTTAGAATAGCTTTTAAGTTCGTTTGTAATTTGTAGACATAGTTCACGAGTTGGAGAGATTATTAATCCCTGTGTTTTGCGACTGGTTGCATCTACTTTTTGAATAAGCGGAAAACCAAATGCTGCCGTTTTACCTGTTCCTGTCTGGGCGAGTGCAACTACGTCTGTTGCCTCGCGTAATAGGACTGGGATGGCTTTTTCTTGCACTTCTGAAGGCTCTGTAAAACCCATATCGGTTACAGCTTGCAAGATGGCATCATTAAGTCCTAACGCTTTAAATGTACTCATATAAAAAAATTATCTTCAATCAACGTTGATTTAAGAGGCTGCAAAGATAATGTTAATAAATGTAAGAAGAAGTAGAAGTATGTTATGATTTAGTTCACTGTAAATCAAAAGTTTAGCAACTAATTGTTTTGTGTGGGGTTAATTAAAAATCTCCATTATTGAAAAAAAACGCTAATCATTGAGAATTTTGAAGTGAAATAATTAGTTTTTCAGTAGCTTTTCCGCGGTGTCCTATTTTGTTTTTTAAAGAGAGTGGCATTTGAGCAAAGGTTTCCTCATAACCTTCAGGTTTAAAAACGGGGTCGTAACCAAAACCTTCTGAACCCGTTCTGCCCAATGTAATCTCACCATTGCAAATTCCTTCAAAGCAAATTTCTTTTTGATCAATAATAAGTGCAATCACAGTTTTAAAATGAGCTTTTCGGTTTTCTTTAGTTTTAAGTTCAGAGAGCAGTTTATCAATATTATCGTTAGCATCTTTTTGCTCACCGGCATAACGCGCACTATAGACGCCGGGAGCACCATCTAAAGCTTCAACTTCTAAGCCGGTATCGTCTGCAAAGCAATCATAACCATATTTTTGTTTTACATATCTGGCTTTTAGTAAAGCATTGCCTATTATGGTAGGTGCATCTTCTATAATATCTTCGGTACAACCTATATCTGTTAGACTTTTAAGCTGAATTGAATCTGGCATTAATGCCTGTATTTCTCGAAGTTTATTAGGGTTATGTGTAGCAAAAACAAGAGTCATAAGAATAGAATTTAGGAGAAGCAATTTATTAAATCTGAAGCTAATCTAAATATTTTTAGAAGCTATTTGGAAAGTATCTAAAATCAATTTATACCTTTTATACAGCATATATTGGTTTAATTTAGCAATATGCAAACTGAAGATCATTATGCACATCGCAGTGGCTGGTTGCGCGCTGCGGTACTGGGTGCAAACGACGGAATTCTCTCTACAGCGAGTCTGATTATAGGGGTGGCGGCTGCGAGCACTACTCGCGAGCCTATTATTCTTGCCGGGGTTGCAGGTATTGTTGCCGGAGCCTTATCTATGGCAGCAGGCGAGTATGTGTCTGTAAGTTCGCAAAGTGATATTGAAAAGGCCGATCTGGAACGTGAAATAAACGAACTGGAAACGATGCCTGATGAAGAATTACACGAATTAAAAAGAATCTATATCGATCGCGGTCTCACAGAAGCCACAGCACTTGAGGTTGCAAAGCAATTAACGGCACACAATGCTCTCGAAGCACACGCCCGTGATGAGTTAGGAATGCACGAGATAACTCAGGCTAAGCCGTTACAGGCTGCATTTTCGAGCGGGGCTGCATTTACAGTAGGAGGTGGGCTACCCGTACTGGTTGCCTTTATAGCGCCTGTTGCCTATATGGAATATATACAATATGCCTCTGCACTTCTTTTTTTAATTGTATTAGGAGCAGTTGCTGCAAAAACCGGAGGTTCGAGTATGCTAGCGGCTATCTTGAGAATCACGTTGTGGGGTACTCTGGCAATGGTAGCTACAGCACTTATAGGCTATCTATTTAATACAACGCTTATATAATTTTATTCTCACCAAAATCTTCTATAAACTTTTAGAATATTTAATACTTATACTTTCAAAATTCAATTATTTTTCTTCATAAAAGACTGATTTTTATCGAAATAAATATCCTCAATAATTTAATTTTATCTTATTAAGCATATTTAGTCTAAATAAGCTTGCTTAAATTCATTTCTAGTTTTAGCTTCGCGCATTATTTTTAATTAATCTAAACAAAGATGCAATTGAAGTTTCAGTTTTTAATGAGTATTTTATTCATGTCTTGCTGTATATGGGCTCAGGACGGAAAATTATCTGGGCAAATCAAATCTCCAAACAATACAGTTGTTGATGGAGTCACTATTACAATTGATGATACAAACAAATATGCAATTACAAATGAGGAAGGTTTTTATGTAATTGAAAATTTAAAGCCCGGAAAATATGTTTTAAGAATTTCTCATTTAGGATTTCAGCCGGCACAAGTATCGGCAATTATTAGTGCAGGAGAAACGACTCAAATTCCTGTAATACAATTAAAAGAAGCAAACAATCAACTAAATGAAGTTATCGTTTCCGGAAGTTTATTTAACAAAACTCCCAATGCTGCTAAAGCGGGTATACGACCTTTAGATTTGCCACAAAGTGCTGCGGTTATTTCGCAACAAACCTTAGAAAACCAACAAGTGAATTCCTTAACCGATATTTTGAAGAATGCAAATGGGGTTTATATTATGGGGAATACAGGTGGTTATCAAGAAGAGATTGCTTCTCGCGGTTATAGTTTAGGAAGCAGCAATACGTTTAAAAACGGAGTGCGTTATTTTAATGGAATGAAGTTGGAGACCAGCGGTATTGAGCAGGCAGAAATTTTAAAAGGAAGCGCTGCTATTCTTTTTGGTAATGTTGAAGCCGGGGGTATTTTAAATTTAATTACTAAAAAACCGCGTTTTGATTTTGGAGGAAAGGTAGATATTACTTTTGGCAGCTTCAACCTTGTTAAGCCCACATTTGATATTTACGGAGCATTAAATGATTCTGAAACGGTTGCTTTTAGATTAAACGGCTCATATGCTTCTGCAGATAGTTTTAGAAAATTTGTTTCTTCAGATACCTATTATTTCAATCCTTCATTATTATTTAAACTAGGAGATAAGACTAATCTTTTAATTGAGGCAGATTATACAAATGATTCGCGCACACCAGATTTTGGGGCAGGGATAATCAATTATCAGTTAGTAGATCTTCCCAGAGATCAATTTGTAGGGGTTAAGTGGGGATATTTTGATTCTGAACAGGTTTCTGTTACGGCAACTTTAAATCATCAATTTTCAGATAATTGGGGCTTGACCTATATAAATTCGTTTCGTCATTACAATACCAATTTATTTTCAAATACTAGACCCAATACTTCAGGAGGTACGGTGCAGGAAAATGGAGATTGGCAGCGCAATCTTCAGAAGAGAGATACTCGTGATAACTATAACATCAATCAGCTAGATTTAAAAGGTTTATTCAATACAGGTTTCTTAAAACATCAGTTTTTAATAGGTGCAGATGTTGAGAATTATAAAACAAAAGACACGCGTTTCAACTCCTTTTCAGAGCAGGATAATGGCGAAAACTTCTACGACGTGATCAATATTTTTAATCCTGATTATGCAAATTTTAGAAATGATATTCCAGATCTTGATCAAAGCAGACTTACCACAACTCCGGTTTCACGATTTGGTATCTATATTCAGGATTTGATAGCAATTAATGATTATGTAAAAGTATTAGCCGGTATGCGCTATACCTATCAGGATACAGAAAGTGAGATCACAAATTACCCGAGTGGGAACACAACAGTAACTAATTTGTATGACGATGCTTTTACGCCAAGATTTGGTTTAATTCTTCAACCTACACGACACAACTCGATCTTTGCGAGTTATGCTAACTCTTTTGAGACAAATACAGGTCTTGATATTAATGGAGAGGCTTTAGAACCCTCAATTATAGACCAGTATGAAGTAGGTCTTAAGAATGAATTCTTCGGAAGCAAATTACTTCTGAATATCACTGGTTACATTATTAAAAACAGCAATCTGGCACAAACGTCTTTGACAGATAATAACGTGCAGGAACTTGCGGGTGCTACTGAAAGTAAAGGTGTTGAAGTTGATATTACAGCATATCCTACTAAAGGTTTACGTCTTATGGCAGGTTACAGTTTTAATGAGATGAAGTATACTGAATCTAATATCTATATTGTAGGAAGTTTATTTAGATACAATCCTAAAAATACAGCTAACTTAAGTGCTAATTACACTATAAACAGTGGTGCTTTAAATGGCTTAAATCTAGGAGTTGTAAGTTCGTACTTCGGAACTCGTTTTGCAGGAAGGTCTTTTCAAACTACAAATCCAGATAGTGGAAGACAGCTTATACCACTTTCAGATTATTTTCAGTTAGATGCAACTTTAGGATATACCCTTAGCAACAATATTAGTATACGTGCTAAGCTTGCGAATATCACAAATGAGTTAAATTATAATGTACATGATGACAATAGTATTAATCCTATTGCACCTAGAAACTATAGCGTTTCAATAGGCTATAGTTTTTGATATTCATTAATTGAATTGCATAAAAAAGAGACCTCATTTGAGGTCTCTTTTTTTTATAAGTTTCATTAAAGTTATCCTTTTACGGTAGTTTCTGTTTCAGTCATATATTTAGTCAATGGCTGTTTGAGAATACGATTTCCGGTTGCAGCCTTAATTGCATTTGCAACAGCGCCACCTGCAGGAGGAAGTCCCGGCTCTCCAAGACCGGTAGGAGCAATTTCACTTTTAACAAAATGAACGGCTACTTTTGGGGTCTCGTGCATACGTATAAGACGGTAGGTGTCAAAATTTGTTGAAGAGGGTTTACCATCTGTAAAGGTAAAATCACCGTACATCGCGTGACCTATACCATCTAGAACACCACCTACCACTTGATTATTTGCACCCGTAGGATTCACAACGATACCACAATCTACAGCTGCTGTAACGCGCTCAACTATAGGAATTCCGTTTTGCATACGTATTTCGGCGACTTCGGCAACGTGCGTGTTATGACTGTAATAAGCCGAAAAACCCTTAAAAACACCTTCAGGAGCATTTCCCCAGTCTCCTTCTTTAGCAGCGAGTTTGATCACTTCTTTCATTCGGGAAGCTGAGTACTGTATACGCTCATCTGCTCCTTCATTAACCTGGTCTAGCAAATCTAAACGTAACTGAACAGGGTCTTGATCTAATACTTCTGCAACTTCATCAAAGAAACTTTGCTCTGCAAAAGCCAGAAAGTTTGTGTAGGGTGCGCGCCAGGCTCCTGTTGTTATATTACTGGAGTAATTTGCACTTTCTATTTTTAAATTAGGAATAGCTCCCGCCGGGAAAAAGTGCGGAATAAGACCATACATATTGCTGTTTATTGCTGCTTCTTTCAGTTTGTAGCCGGTAATTTTGCCATTTTTTAATGAAGCTGAAATTCTATATTTAATCGCAGGTCTAAAAATTCCTGCACTCATATCGTCTTCACGAGAATATACTAACTTTATAGGTTTGTCGGCTTTGCTTGAGATTTCTGCAGCTTCCAGAACAAAATCGCCATAAAGTCTGCGACCAAAACCACCACCCATGCGGGTTAGTTCTAAATCTACTTCTTCGGGTGTACGATCTAATAGTTTAGCAACCTGCGCCGCAGTACCTTCTGGAGTTTGTATTGGTCCTGCAAGATGAATTCTTTCCGCAGTAACATCTGCATAAAAATTCATAGGCTCCATACAATTATGTGGTAAAAACGGCGATTCATAGGTGCGTTCTAAAACCTGATCTGCTTCTGCAAATGCTTTATTGACATCGCCATCTTCACGACGTACTTCACCTTCTTTGCTATCTAAAAGACCTATTAGAAGCGCATCATGTTTTTCGGTACTTTCTAAGTTATTATCTTGCCAATTCGCCTTCAATGCTTTTTTACCTTTCATAGCAGACCACGTATTTTTAGCGAGTACAGCTATTTTATCACCAAATTGAATTACATCACTCACACCACTTACGGCGCGTGAATCTGTATCATCAAAATCTACTAAGGTCTGGCCAAAAGCCGGAGGACGCATTACCGAAGCGTAAAGCATACCCTCATTTTTATAATCTAAACCAAAAAGTGGTTTACCGGTCACGATTTTATCTAAATCTACATTGACAGCATCATTACCTATTATCTTAAAATCTTTGGGCTCTTTTAAAGTAACTCCTTCAGGCACTTCTAAAGTTGCAGCTTCTTTAACTACATCACCGTAGCCTAGAGTTTCTCCAGTTTTACTTGTAATTACACCTGCAGAGGCAGTTACATCTGCAGCATCTATTTGCCATTTTGCAGCGGCAGCATTGATCAACATTTGTTTTGCTGTGGCTCCGGTTTGTCTCAATACATCCCAGTTTTGTCGTATAGACTGACTACCACCGGCAACCTGACCTCTATATTTATCAGTGTCCAGACCGGCTTGCTTTACATAAACGTGTTCCCACGGTACATCAAGCTCTTCTGCTACTATCATAGGCATAGAGGTTTTTACACCTTGTCCAATCTCTGGGTTAGGTGAAAAAATAGTTACATACCCATTATCTGCTATTTGTATATACGCATTAAAATCATTAAAGTTAAGATTTGCTATGTCTACAGGCAGTTGCACATCTTCTTTACACGCGGTAAGAAAATTAAATCCTATTAATAAACCACCACTTGCCAGTGCAGAGGTGCGTATAAACCCACGTCTGCTAAATGTCATTTTTTGTTCTTTTTTCATCATCACTAGTTTAGGCAAGTTTAGTTGCGGCATCTGCCACCGCTTTTTCAATACGATTATACGATGTACAACGGCAAAGATTGCCACTCATAGCATCTCGTATTTCGGTTTCTGAAGGTGCAGGATTGTCCTTAAGAAAAGAAGAGGCGGTCATAATCTGGCCGGCCTGGCAATAACCACACTGAGGTACATCATGTTCTTTCCAGGCGACTTGCACCGGGTGCGTGCCATCTTCAGAAAGGCCTTCAATAGTTGTGATTTCGGTATTTTCTAATGAGCTTATCTGTAATAAACAGCTTCGGGTTGCAGCACCATCAATATGAATGGTACACGCACCACACTGGCCTATACCACAGCCAAATTTTGTTCCTACAAGATCAAGTTCGTCTCTTAAAATCCATAACAGTGGTGTATCGGGATCGGCATCGACACTCATCGGTTTACCATTAACTTTTAGATTGTAAACAGGCATAACATTTTTTTTGTTTTGGTTAAATTAATAAAAACTTAACAAGTTTGTTAGACTACAACTCCTATTTATATAGATTCAAAAAAGGGAAAGGATATCTTAAATGATTTTAAACTTTAAAGGGTAGATTTATAGGGTAAAACAGATTTATGAAATCTACAGCAATTTTAATTCTGGCAGCAGGAAGTGCCAGTAGAATGGGAAAAGCAAAGCAATTACTCCCGTATAAAACCAGCACCTTATTAGGTCACGCAATTAAGCAGGCTTTGGCCTCCAAAGCAAAAGCGGTTTATTGTGTTATAGGGGCCAATGCAGAAGTTATTGAAAATAGTATTACACAAAAAATACATTTACTATATAACTCCGATTGGAGGCACGGCTTGGGAAATAGTATAGCAACTGGTATTAAACACATAACTGATACCCATTTTGATTGTGTTTTAGTGATGCTTGCAGATCAACCTAAAATAGATACAGATTATTTAAATCAATTAATTAATACTGCTGAAATACACGAGAATAAATGTATAGCCTCTGGCTATGGTATTAAAAATGGGGTGCCGGCGGTATTTCCTAGAAGCTATTTTAAGGTGCTCGAAGAGCTTTCCGGAGATTTGGGCGCACGCGAATTACTGAATGCAGGTTCTGATTTTGTGGTGTCAATTGATGCAAAAAATAAAATTCAAGACATTGATACTCCCGAAGATTATAGACGTTTGCTAAAAAAATAAACTTATTTTTATTCACTGAAACCACAACACGATTTAATCAAATGACTGCCGATCAAGAGAAAAAACAAGCTGCATTAGAAGCTGTTAAATTTATAAAAGATAATATGGTCGTAGGACTGGGTACCGGTTCTACTGCAAAACATATGATTGAAGCAGTAGGGGATCTTGTTAAAAATGGGATGAATCTTACCTGTGTACCTTCGTCTGATGCTACAGAAAAGCTGGCGCGAGAACTAGGTATTACCATTGTTGAACTTCATGAAGTTGATAAAATAGATGTCACCATAGATGGTGCAGATGAGTTTGATGGTGATTTTCAACTTATAAAAGGAGGTGGTGGAGCCTTACTACGTGAAAAAATACTAGCGTGGAACACCGCATATAACATTATCATTGCAGATAGTAGTAAAGATGTACAAAAGCTAGGAGCCTTTAAGCTTCCCGTTGAAGTTATACCTTTTGCTACAAAACAAATTTTTAATTATTTGCAAGCTGAAGGTTTAAAACCTGTACAGCGAATGAAAGAAGAGCTGCCGTATCGTACAGATGAAAATAACAATATATTA
The DNA here is from genome assembly GCF_044542075.1 of Leeuwenhoekiella sp. NPDC079379. NCBI lineage: Bacteria > Pseudomonadati > Bacteroidota > Flavobacteriia > Flavobacteriales > Flavobacteriaceae > Leeuwenhoekiella > Leeuwenhoekiella sp. NPDC079379. The sequence continues at coordinate 54,522 of NZ_JBITTU010000007.1, read as the reverse complement.
GATATTGAGATCTCAGGGGTTAATGATCTTCAAAGCTTAGAAATAAAATTGCTAAAAGTACCCGGCATTGTAGAAACCGGTTTATTTCTTGATACAACTAGTCTGATTATAGTAGGTAAAGAGGGTGGTCCTGTGGTAAAGTATCGTAATTAAGGTATTCTTGCAAAATATTAAAAAGGAGAATCTACCGTAAATAGTTTCTCCTTTTTTTATACTTTAGTTTAACTATAAACCTGTTCAAAAAGTGTTGTAATCGATTTAGGCTTGCGCCCTAACAACATCTGTAAGTCTGTGGAAATATTGTCAAATTCTCCTGCTGCTATTCCTAATGAGAACGCTTGTATCATGCCTATGATGTTTTCTGGTACACCAAAAGAATTCATTGTTGTTCTAAAGGTTTCAGGATCTGGTGATGTGTATCCTATGTTTTCTCCTGTAATTTTAGATATACTTTTTCCTATTTCTTCAAAACTTAGAGTTTCTGCAGCATTTAAAGTATAGGTTTTGTTGATGTGATCAGCTGTATTTTTAAGTACTATCGCTCCGGCCTCAGCTAAATCTTCACGCAATGCAAATGCAGTTTTTCCGTTTCCTGCGGGTAAAAAGATTTGTTTTGATTGAAATAAAGTTTTTTTATCTCCTATGAACATAGGTACGACTTCAGCATATAAATTATGTTGTAGAATAGTATGTTTAAATGCAGCGTCTTGTAACCATTTTTCTGTTTGCATATGAGCATTCATAACACCAAAGAGGGGAGCGTTTTCAGATTCATCTTTTCTGCCTGCACTGGTATAAATTACATGGGAAACCTTTGCATTAACCACTGCGTCAATTACGTTTTTATGCTGTTTTAATCTTGAATTAATATCACTACCAGAAACAAAATACAGGTATTTAATTTCTTTAAATGCTTCGGTTAGCGTTTCAAGATTATCATAATCTGCAACACGTAGATCAAAGCCATTAGCTTTATATTCCTTTGCTTGTTTACTTTCGGTATTGCGTACTAAGACGGCTATTTCTGATGTGTCAACAGTAGTTAAAAGATGTTTTACTACACTACTCCCTAGACTTCCCGTCGCTCCTGTAATTAAATAGGTGCTCATATTTTTATTTTTTTAGTTATTAACTTACTTTTGGTTAGTCAAAGGTATAGTGTAATTAGCTCTTAAGAAAGAACTTACGTTTGAGTAGGTGACTAACCTGAAAGTTATTAATGTTGAAAATCAACTCTTTATGATTGAAAATAGTTTGAATAAATTTACCGAAATTGAAAACTGTCCTGTTCGTAACGTGATGGACCGGTTTGGAGATAAATGGTCTATTCTTATTTTATTGCTTTTAAATGAAGAGCCTGTAATGCGTTTTAACGAGATGTATAAAGTGATAACTTCAATTTCTCAGAAAATGCTTTCTGTAAGCTTAAAATCTCTGGAAGCAGATGATCTGGTAATACGTAAACAATATCCTCAAATTCCACCACGGGTGGAATATATGTTGAGTAAACGGGGGCAAAGCTTAATACCACATCTGCAGAATCTTGCAGCCTGGGCAGATCAAAATCGTGTGGAGATCGAAAAATCTCGTGCTGCTTTTAAAAAATAAAAGCCCGAAAAGATTAATTTTCGGGCTTTTGTATATGCTTAAACTTCCTGTTTAGTCTTCAATAGGATCTTCAGAATTCCAATTAAAATAACCTCCTTCAAGTTCATAAATTCTCGTGAAACCGGAATCTTTCATCACTTCAGCAGCTTTACTACTGCGATTTCCAGAACGGCAATAAATATAAACAGGCTTAGACTTATCTAATGCTTTGATTTTAGTATTAAATGTTGCTGTATCTAAAAAATCAATATTTTTTGCGTTATCAATATGACCAGCTTCAAATTCTGAAGCTGTACGAACATCAACTAATGCTACAGCGTTATTTTCAATACTACTTTTAAAAGTAGCTTTGTCTAAAACTTCGTGTTTAGACTCTTGCGCATTCGCTTGAAAAGCAAGCGAAACAAAAAGGAAAAAAGTTAAAAATACTTTCATAATTTTATTTTTTAAGAGTTGACGGGCATACAAAGTTAGTTGTTTTTAAGTCGGTTTCTTTTAAAGCTTTATAACCACCCTGCACATCTACTAAGTTATGAATACCGCGGCTTTTTAAAATACTTGCAGCAATCATACTACGATATCCTCCTGCGCAATGTATATAGAATTCTTCGGTATTAGGGAATTCACTTAAGTGTTTATTAATAAAATCTAAGGGTGTACTTTTTGCAACTTCTAAGTGCTCTGCATCAAACTCGCCGGGCTTTCTTACATCAAAGACCGGGGTGTCTTTATCTGCAAGTACAGCAGCTTCTAATTCACCGGCTGTAACAGATTTTACGTGATCGGTTTGCTTGCCGGCAGCTTCCCAGGCTTTAAATCCCCCTTTTAAATATCCTATAGTACCATCAAAGCCTACTCGAGAAAGACGGGTAATTGTTTCTTCTTCACGACCTTCTTCTGCAACTAGTAAAATGGGTTGAGCGGTATCTGCGATTAGAGCACCTACCCAGGGAGCAAAACCACCATCTATACCTATAAAAATAGATCTGGGTATATGACCTTCGGCAAAGTTTGCCTGATTGCGTACATCTAGAATAACAGCGCCGGTTTCATTTGCTGCTGTCTCAAATGCATCTGGAGATAAAGCCTGCGTACCACGTTCTATAACATCAGCTATATCGTCGTAACCTTCTTTATTCATTTTAACGTTAAGTGGAAAATAAGAGGGTGGTGGCAATAAACCATCGGTAACTTCCTCAATAAATTCTTCTTTAGTCATATCTGCACGCAGGGCATAATTCATCATTTTTTGATTACCTAATGTGTCAACGGTTTCTTTCATCATATTCTTACCGCAAGCAGAGCCTGCGCCGTGAGCAGGATAAACGATAACGTCATCTGCCAGAGGCATAATTTTTTCGCGTAAGCTATCGTATAAATAACCGGCAAGATCTTCCTGAGTTAATTCTTTAGCTTTTTGAGCCAGATCAGGACGGCCTACATCACCTAAGAATAAAGTGTCCCCACTAAAAATAGCGTGATTTCTTCCATTTTCATCGATAAGGAGGTACGTGGTACTCTCCATAGTATGCCCTGGTGTATGAAGCGTTTTGATGGTGATAGCACCAAGTTTAAATTCCTGATTATCTGTTGCAATTACTGCGTCAAAAGTAGGATTTGCATTGGGACCATAAATAATCGACGCACCTGTTTCTTTGGCAAGTGTTACGTGGCCACTTACAAAGTCTGCATGAAAATGAGTTTCAAAAATATACTTGATTTTTGCATTATCTGCTTCCGCGCGCTCAATGTATGGTTTTACCTCTCGTAGTGGGTCAATTACTGCAACCTCACCCTGACTTTCTATATAGTAGGCTCCCTGAGCTAAACAACCGGTATAAATCTGTTCTATGTTCATCGTATCTAATTTTCTAGAACAAAGATAAGACACCTATTGTGGTATCTGGGTAACTCGTGTTACATTGATTTAACAGAATTTATTTTTCTTGTTCAAGCACCAAATTTTAACCCAAATTGAAAGCGGCCACCCTCATCACCTGTGAAGTAACTAAAGGTACTATTTAAGAAAGAACCTATACTAAAATTTAGACCACCTCCATAACTGGTATGCCACATTTTTGAGTCTTCATTATTTATCCATACACGACCTAAATCATAACCTGCAAACAGGTGTGAACGTACGGGAAAAAGAGCAGTTTTTAATGGTTTAAACTGATATAAAATATCTGCGGAAGCACGAAGTGACTGATCTCCTGCAAACCGATCTAGACGGTAACTTCTCAAACCAGAATTACCTCCCAAACGAGCCGCCTGATAAAAAGGAATATCATTACCAAAACGTACTTGCCCATCTACCTGTGTTTTTAAAACCAAATCTCGTGAGCTGTCTATCGCATTCCAAAAAGTGATTTTGGGGTCTGCTGCAAAAACCGTCTCAGCAGAATTTAAGTTATCACTATAATACCCCGAAGCTTCAAAAAACATCCCTCGTGTAGGAAAATTTATGTTGTCTATGCTCTTGTAGGAATAAATTGCGATCACCGTAGCATATTCATTATTAATGAGATTTTTAGGTATGTTTATTGAAAGTGAAGGATCAAGTTCAAATTTTTGAAACTTAAAAGAGGCTTCAAATGAACTACCATATTCTCCGTTGTAATACACGCCTGCGCCGCCTTCAAATTTCTGCATATTAATGCGGTTAAAATCAAAATTTGTGGCAGAATTTAAAGTTTCATTTCCGAAGCCAAAAAAGTTTTCTGTATAATTATTTGTGGTTGCAAGACCAGAAATCTTAAAATTCCATTCCGGAAAAATATTTGCAAAATGTAATTCAGCCTTAAAAATTGCTGCTTGCGTTAGTGAAAAATACTGTGCGTCTAAAACAAATTGCGAAGTAAAAGGGTTGCGTTCAAAACCTAATTTTTGACGTGCAAATCGCAAATGAGGAGCGACTCCCCAATCTGGATTATAAGGTAGTTCTAGAGCTATTTTTTTTGCTTCTCCGGGACGGCGTTCTGTATCATAAATATGATTCTCATAAACCGAACTAAAACGCATACGAGCCCCATTATTAGATTCTATTTTATTGCCTTTAGGCTGATCGTATATGGTAAGATTATTTCCATTTTTAAGATCATAAATATCGTCATCCAGCCCACCTGCAATTATTAATTTAATGCTGCTTTTTCCGTTGCCATCTGTAGTAAAAACATCATCATCATCAAGACCATAAATCCATATTTCTTGAGTTTCCTGAGGATAAAATGTACGGTCAAAAAGTAGGCTTCCGTCTTCGTTATCTTCAATTCTAACTGCTTTAATACGCGTTGTGCCATCATCATTGCGGGTGATGTAAAAATGATCATCCTTATCTGTTCCCTTAAGTGTTTGAAATTTAATATAGAATGTATAATAGCGTTCTACGATGTCTTTAAGGTTGCTTTTGCGCTTTAGCAAATCATCTTGTAATTGCAGCCAATCTTCATCCTGTATTTCATCAGGAATGTCTGCAAAAGCTTTTGCAACTACATCTGTTGTGATATTTTCCTGAATGTAATCAACTGCGTCTAACCATTCTTTCTTTGTGGTTTTTTGTAATATGGCGCGATCTAAGGTGATGGCACTTTCACTAAATTTCTCAATAAATTCTATATCTGGGCCGTAGTTTGAAAGTTCGCGTGTACTCGCCATAAACTTTTGAAGCGTTTTAATAATTTTTCCGTCAAATTTTGAAAACACCTGGTCGCGATCACGAGGTATTGCTATATACGTCGCTATACCTGCACTGTCTTTACGTTCTGCCCAGCGCCACTGGTCTTCGTGACGGTCCCAATCTCCCACAAGCATATCAAAAACACGTGCTCGTATATAGTCTTTTTCTGCAACCACATTTTTCTCATCTTCCCGAATGGCCTCAAAAAGATCTGTTGTACTCTCGACATCTTCATTAAAACCAAACATATGATCCCCGTTAAAATCTGCATCTGGCTTTTCTACAATCATATACAGGCGATCTCCGTGGGTTTCATTAAAATCACCTAAGCGTTTTTGTTTAGGTACATAGAACACCTTAGGATGGGTGTGGTTGAGGTCTGCTGCTCCTGCCAGTTTTGGTATAGCAAATGCGCCATAAGGATGTGAGGCGGTGTAAAAATCTTCAATTAGGCGAGCAGGTAAGGTCCCTTTAAAATATTCCTGAGCATCCAGATCGTCGTAGCCAGAAGATTTTAAAAACGCAAAAGGATCTTTAGCTAAAGCCCGCATATTGTATTCTCTGTCATCCTTATCTACCAGTCGTAACGACTGCGTTTGATGTCCACCACCTGCGCGTTCTACTTTAAGGCCACCATAAAGTGTATCAAGAATGGCAACAGGAGCTTCAATTTCGACGCCGTATAAATCTCTGTAATGTTTACCCCATTTTTTCTCATATTTAGGTGTTACTTCAACAAGATCAAGTGGATAAATACGTGCTTTTTTTGTCTTCGGAAATGTTACGGGTAACGAATCTACAGGATAAGCTTTTGGTTTTAAAAACGCTTCTTTTGAAAAAGTCTCGACGATTTGTTTTTGAGTATTTAAGGTATAAAAATGCACTGTTGAGGCACCATCTTTAAACAAACGTATTTCTGAAAATCCCGGTTCTACCGAAGCAAATAAGCCGTCTTTACCCAATCTTGCATATTCGGTTTTACTTCCTGTGCCTGTGATTATCTGGCGTATAGAACCGTTTTCTATATACTGCATAGAGCGCTCGTGTGCAGAAAGTACAAACAGTCTGGGAAGATCTATAGCCATCGTTTTAATCTCCTGCATCAAGCTATTCATTAACGGGTTAAATTGATCTTGTTTTGATATGCCGCCCTGTGTACGGGCAAAAGCCCAAATGAAGCCGGCACCGGGTATATAAGCATTTTCGGCAGAAGGTCTATATAAAGCACGGGTACTCATCTCACCACCATAGATTCCGTTAGAATATAAGGGATGGTGCATCACCAGAAGCACATTTTTATGTTGTGCTTTACGCGCCTCATCTTTTAAAATAGTCAAAAATTGTGCGCGCGTTTTAATTCCACATTTGTCGTTAAAACCCGGGTGTTTACTCCAGTCTTCGATATACCATTGAGAATCTACAATAATTATTTCGGTTTCCTCATCTACGCTCATGGTTTCAATAGGACACCCATTTTCAGGTTGAAAATGATTGTCTTTTCCCATTTTCTTTTCTATAAAATCTTCAATCTTTTCTAGACCTGCTACACCGTGATCATTCCATTCATTTTCACCAGGAATTACAAGTGTTTTTCCGTTAAAGTTTTCAATTAAATCTATGACATCTTTAAGCTGCTCTTCGTTATTATCTTCCGTAAGCTTACTGGCATAAACATTATCACCCAGAATCATCAGATAATCATCTTGATGTGCTTTTTCCTTTTGAAAATTATTAAAACCAGTTATAAGGTCTCTATTAGGTCCTTTTTTACTTGAACCCAAATTTCCCAGAAGAAAAACGCTTCTGTACGCGGCAGTGTCTAATGATGAACCGCTTAATTTAGTTCCTGACTCGATAAATTGCGTGCGTTTGCTGGCGCAGGAATAAATTAAAAATGCAGCAATTAGCAGTAGGGAATAGGTATGTAGTTTCTGTTTCATTTTGGGGCGATTTAAGCGTATTTGAGCAAAATTATTAATTCTGCACTAGGCTTAAAGTTTTTGTGTAATTGTTAACGTTATAAGTAAGTCTATAAGCATTTTACAATTGGGTGTCTAAAATCTACAATTCGGTAACAGAGATTAATAAAAGGCAATTCTAATTTTAATCTTTGAGGTGTCTAATCAAAAATCAAAGAGTAATGATTAAATTATTTATCTGGCTAGTACACCTAGTAGCCTTGTCAACAATGCCTCAATCTGCTTTAACAACTGCTTCTGGTAGCTTTGAAAAAGAGCTATTAAATGAATTAGATACTGCAGTAGTTTATGACAGTTCTGAAGATTGTAATAACTTTAAAAAAAAGGAATAATCTTATGATAAGCCTTAACGAAATTTAATATGAACAATTTTATAAAGGAATTTGGAAAAGCTTGTATAGTAGGATTTGCTATTTACATAGTTTTTTTAATAATTCATCTAGGAGGAGGCAACGCCTTAGCTTTTAACAGCTCACTAGCAGAGGATTTTGCACAAAGTATGGTGTATTCAGTGGTGCTGTACCTATTTAATATGAGTGTGTTCAAATATTATTATGGTAAAAACTTAAACAATCTTTACGCTTTTAAACACCTTATTAAAGCAATAACGGCTAGTCTTTTTGTAACTATTTCTGGTATTTTTTTGATTCGTATGTTTCTTAAGTCTATCACTCAGGAAATAGACCTCTTTAAATTTGTACAAGAAGAGTCCTTCTCAGGATACTGGATACCTCTTCTTATCGCGCTGGTCTGTAATGTGATTTTCTACTTTTTCTTTTATTATCGATATAAAAAAGACAGGCAGGTAAAGGAGCAAAAGATTATAGCGGGTACGGCTTCAGCACAGTTTGACGCGTTGAAGAACCAGTTAGATCCCCATTTTTTGTTTAATAGTCTTAATGTACTTACGAGTTTAATTGAAGAAAATCCGCAGCAGGCACAAAAGTTTACCACCTCACTTTCTAAAGTATATCGTTATGTTTTAGAGCAAAAAAATAAAGAACTTATATCTCTTGAAGAAGAACTTGCATTTGCTAAGACTTATATGACACTACTTAAGATGCGTTACGAAGACAGTATCGTATTTACTATGCCGCAACACGTTATTAATCCTGAAGCTAAAGTAGTGCCGCTGGCTTTACAGTTATTACTGGAAAATGCTGTTAAGCACAATGTGGTAAGTGACCGGTATCAGTTACATATTACCATTGAAGAAGCCGGTAATTATCTTATCGTAAGAAATAATCTTCAACCTAAAAAAATAATGGAAAAGAGTAGTGGTGTAGGTCTTATAAATATTAAACAGCGCTATGCATTGCTTACCTCAAGAATTGTTCAAATTAATACTACGGAAACGGAGTTTATCATTAAAATACCTACACTTACTCACCAATTAAAACAACCGGTTATGAATACAGAATACTACCTCTCGGAAAAGAAATATGCGATGGCTAAAGAACACGTAGAAAAGTTAAAAGGCTTTTACATCAATTTTGGTCTATACTGTTTAATTATACCGATATTAATAGGGTTAAACCTGTACAGCGGCTCATTTCCCTGGGCTATTTTCCCGGCACTCGGATGGGGATTAGGTGTGTTTTTTCACGCAGCAGATGTGTTTAATTGGAATTTTCTATTAGGTAAAAATTGGGAAGATCGTAAAATTAAGCAGTTGATGGATCAACAAAAAAGAAAGTAATTACAGTTGAGTCACTTAAAATGACAATCGGGTAATTTGAAATTGAATTTAACCTGAAATCGCAGCAAATTTGTTTCAGTATAAACAATAAAACAAAATAAAATGGAAAATTTTGACAAAGAAAACAGGTACTTGCAAGCTAAAGAACAAGTAGCAGAAATCAAGAAATTTTACGGTAGCCTTATGAGTTATGTGCTTGTAATAGGGGCTTTAGCAGCACTTAATTATTATACAAACAATCTTAGGTACCCCTGGTTTCTTTGGGCAGCATTAGGATGGGGAGTAGGTTTATTGTTTCAAGCAGCTAAGGCGTTTAACTGGAATCCTATTGTAAGTAAAGATTGGGAAAACCGTAAAATAAAAGAGTTTATGGAGCGTCAAGAAAAATCACAATCTAATATGGGACGTTGGGAATAAATAAAAATTGACACTATGAATAATCAAGATAAAACTTATACAGATGTCGTAAAGCGTGTAAAGCAGCTTAAAGACTTGTACAATCACATACCTATTTATATTATCCTATCTGCGCTGTATGTGGCTTTTTGTGCAGGTGTCTTTGATGGAGGTAGAATTAGTCAACATATTCCATTTTGGTCACCTATTTGTATGGTGGGTGGCTATGGGTTAAGTATTGTAGGTTATTATATTTACCTCAAACACGGAAGCATCTTTGAGTCGTATTACAAGAAATGGAAAAAACGTAAAATAGAAGAGTATTTAAAGCGTGAAGAAGAGCGAATTTCTTCTATAGAGCGCTGGGAATAGAACGGAAGATAATCTAAATTATAGAAACATTTTTAAACTATGGATGTAATAGTCATCGAAGATGAAAAACCTGCAGCACGCCGACTAACACGTATGCTTGAAGCTTTAGATTTAAATGTACAGGTACAATTAAATTCTGTAGAAGAAGCAGTAAGTTGGTTCTCTAAAAACAAACATCCAGATCTCATTTTTTTAGATATTCAATTAAGTGACGGGTTGTCTTTTGAGATTTTTGATGCTGTAGAAGTTACAAGTGCAATCATATTTACCACGGCTTATGATGAGTATGCATTACAAGCTTTTAAGCTGAATAGTATAGATTATCTATTAAAACCTATAGATGATGAGGAGCTTGAAGCAGCTGTAATTAAATTCAGAAAAAAAAATACAACTACTCAAGATGTTAAACTCAACTTTGATGATATACGTAGATTATTAGGAGTTAACCCGGTTGAGCGCGAGTATAAAAAACGTTTTACAGTTAAGATAGGGCAACACCTTAAAATGGTTAATATTGAAGATGTCGTGTGCTTTTATAGTGAAAATAAGGGCACTTATGCACGTACATTAGATAAGCGCGATTATCTCTTAGATACGACACTAGAAATCTTAGAAGATGAGCTCGCTCCAGATGTTTTTTTTAGAGTAAGCCGAAAGTATTTTGTAAACGTACAGGCAATACAAGATATTATTAGCTACACAAATTCGCGTTTGCAAATCAAACTTAAATCTGGGGATGATTTGGAAATTATTGTAGCTAGGGAACGTGTAAAAGATTTTAAACTGTGGATTTCTTAATCTGTACTTAACGTGGTTAGTGATAAGTCTGTTGTGTTTATAGCAACAATTTTTTCTCGAATAGCAAATACCGCATCTAAATCATTTTTGTTTGAAATAGCTTCTTTTGCATCATTGAGAATCATATTTGCTTCACCTATTATAATCTCTTTGTAGCCCTCAATAACACTATCGCTTTGTAATAGAAAGAAAAGCGCAGTCAGTATTTTATGAAGCATTATAATATCGTGTTTACAATACACCCGCAGCGGTGCAAATACAAAATAAATAAGTTCTTTAAAGTTAATTGTACGCAAACTTATAACTGCCTGTTGATCTTCATTATTAAAATAACTAAAGTCTTCTTTGCATAGGCGCAGCGCAAATAATTCTGATAAATAATCTATACACGTAATTGCAGTACCTGGATCATTAATACCGGGGCTCATCGCTTTAATAGCGATCTCAGTAAGCTGTTTAAAGCCTAAAATATAATTATGAGTAACAATCTCGCTTCTTGAAAAACCAAAGCACGTAAGTAGCTGATCACGTTGTTTGTCATCAAGATCTATGTCACATTTAGCTATGGGAACATTTTTTAATATAAAGGTACCCTTTGCAACCAGTATTTCTATTTTACAGTCTGCCTCTTTACAAAATTCTAGCAGCGCGCCGGTTGCAATAGTTTGTAAGTAACCGGTTTCATCAATTCTAACTGTTTTCCAGTTTGAACTATCTGGAAAATCCTCACGGCTATATTCATCATCTGTTTGATTAATAAGTTCAGATAGACGTGTTTTTGCCTTTTGATAGATAGTCTCAATTATTTTATTAATCTGTATTGCTTCAGAAATTGAGTGAATAAAATAAATAAAAAGAGCCAAAACTAACATGCTCAAAATAATACCTATAAGCACCGAAAATCCCGGTAATTGATATTTGTTATCAGTAGGCTTTATGCTTAATAAAACTAGGATGCTATATATAAGTGTAGCTATATAATATCCTAAGACATATTGATGTCGTTTGTTTGAAATTAAACCCGGAAGAATACGCGGTGAGTAATTATTAGATGCCTGATTAAGCAATATCATTACCATTGAAAAGCTAAAAACCATTAAAGAAATGATTCCGCCAATAAATGTGCTAAGTAATGTTCTGGCAGTATCTGCGTCATTAATGACCAGTTTAGGAGCATTTTTTATTAAAAACTTAGAAATACCCTGGCTTTCTGCGTACAGCATTATAAACCCTAAACACAAGCCTCCGAAAGCGAACAAAGAAGGGTAAAAACCTATTTTGCCGGTTAGATTATTAAATAACAGTTTAATTTTTGTAACAAATTGAAGCATAGGCGAAGTTGCTAAAATACTTTTATAAAATGTATTTTTTTTTAAGTTCTATTTGTACTAAGTCTCTTCAATATCAAGGTCTATTCTATTTTCATTAAACGCACTGGGTAATAACTCAGGAATAAACTTAACAAGTAGCGGGAGTAGAATGCCTCCACCGGGGAGCATAAAAATTGCGAGTGAAGGAATGCTTTTACAAATATTGAGAAGCTGTGATTTGACTCGTTTTTTTTCAGCTTTGCTTAAATCTCTAACTGTTGATTGGCTCAGTAATAATACTAGATCTTTACTTTCTAAAAGCTCCTGTAAAAGGCGTTTTTTATTTCTAAGGATGAGGATCTTAACGGTTTGACTGGTTTGATTGTAAAAATGTTTTACAGGATTACTATAGTTAAGATAGGATATTTTTTTTCGGTTTTTAACGATGAACTCATGTATATAAGTTGAAGAAGTATTAATGGTTTCTGTAGGTAATTCTAGTAATTTTCCGAAATTTTCGAGAAATAGATATTCTGTATAGTCTTGTTTAGCATCGTCCCAAATTGCAAGAGCTGCAAGATCTAATAAATACCTGCGCTGTGTTAGTTTTGGAAAATGAGTTAGAGGTAAATCTTCTATACACTGTACCTCGCGCATTAAATTACGGGTATAACGCAGTGATTTTTCAAACAACTTTAAAAGTAGCTTGTCATAATGCTCTTTTTCTTCTTTCTGCATTAGTGCAAGCCAAATTGTATTCATTAGCGTAGCCTCTAAATCTTGAGCAAAGGCGATGCTGTTCTCTCCTTCATTTAAAAAATAATCAAAAGCAATTACGTCAAGAAATAGTAGCGCATTTGTAATAAGATTGCTAAAATTTTTTTGAAGAACCGGTTCATTAGTTTGAATACGTTCTTGAATAATTTTCTCTAAAGATGATGCACTGGGTTTTGGTTTCTTAAAACTGGTAAAATAATGATATTCTTTCGGGTTTATCTGAGAATAAAAATTTACAACAGCCGAATAAAAATGGGTGTCTTCTCGATTGTATTTAAAATAGATATAATACAAACAATCAAAGAAATTGAGCTTAGCACGCTCAATTTCAGTCCATCTTAAGGGCTCATTTGCTCCATAACTCAATGTTGTTACAGATACCCCATAAATAAAGCCAGTTTGCAAAAGTTGACTATATAGTACATCAGAATTAGGTTCTGTGCTATGCAGTAATTTTTTAATTACTGATTGATGTTTTATAATCCATCCGGGAGATGAAGGATTCATGAAATTCTTTTTATAAGGATTGGTTCATTATTTAAAAGGTATTATAGTGCTGATAATAAATTGTTTAAATGTAGAATAAGTCAAATTAATTCCTAGATAAATTATATTAAAAAGAGCTCTAAAAAAACTTTAACATTATCATTAACAATAAAATTTGATTTCAGGAAAACCATAGGCTTTTCTTTTACGTAAATGTAGTGAATAAGTTAAGTTGGGCATTTAACTTTTTACAATTGGAAAAATCCAGTTTCTCGATTTGTCGGGAGGTAATATGAAAAAGGAAAGGAAATCAATTGGTTAGTTGATTAGTTTTTTTGGATTTTTTGTTAGTTGGAGAACCACCATGTTTTGGAGAAGGCAGGTGGTTCTTTTTTTATACCCTGTTCTGAAAGTTTTAAACAAAAAAATGCCTCTAGATATCTAGAGGCATTTTTTATTAAATTTTATTGTGATTTAAGCATTTGTTGTAACAACTCCTAATGTGTAGAGTTGATCCATAGTAGGTGATTCACTACCTCCTGCAGGTTCTAACGTTATCCCGAAGGCTTGTGACTCATTGGGGTTATCAAATGTAAATACCTTGTTTTCATTTGCGTTAAAATCATCTAGTAGTCCCATACTCGTAGGAGTAAGTGGATCTAGTTTTAACGACCATACTTGATAAACCATTCCTTCAGGTGGTTCTGGCAATCCCATTGCATCTATATATGCTTTATTTTGAGCTTTATCCCAAAATACATTCACATAAGCATCAGGGGCAACCTGTTGACCAGCTAATGGAACCTTAGTAACTTTAGGATCTCTCACAACAGCTAAAATTGTCTTAGTTTGTTGTAATGAATTTTCAGCATCTTGCATTTTAGTCTCCATTATTGCCTTTTGAGCTTCAGCTACTCTTAACTCTTGTCGCAGGTTGTTAGTTCTATTTAATAGAACAAATATCCCAACTAAGAAGATTAGAGATGCAGCTACACTTATAAATGATATAAGTTTTGTGCGTTTGTTTGCTGCAGTAGGCTGAAGTTGTATCACCCCATTATGATTTCTCAATTTTGCTTTTATTGCAGCGATCATTTCTTCAGGATTGTATGGTGCGGCCGCTGTAGCTAAGCTTTGTAAAGCACTTTCAATTTCTGAAACTTCAGTTTCTACTTCGGGGTATTGCATAAGAACCTTTGATACTTCTTCACTTTCTTGAGAAGTTAAAGCCCCGTATACATATAACTCGAGGATTCCAGAATCTATATATTCTTGTATATTCATCTTACTCTACTAATATTTCTCTTAATTTATTAATGCAAAGTCTGTTACGGGTTTTAATAGTACCTAAAGGCATATTAAGCTCTTCTGAAGCTTCTTTTTGGGTATAACCTTTAAAAAATAATAGGTTAATTACCTTTTTACATTCTTCGCCTAAAGTCTTAATGTACTTGCTAATTCCTATAGCATCCATCTTGTTCGAAAAGCTATTCTTGCTTTCAATTATATCTACGAAATATTCTTGTGTGAGGTTTTTCTTTTGATTTTTAAATGACTTAGAACGTGTCTTATCTATAGCCGCATTGCGTGCTATATTAAGTAACCAGGTAAAAAAGCGCCCTTTTTTTGAAGAGTAAGAGTCACAGTTATCCCATACTTTAATGAAAACATCTTGTAAAACTTCTTCTGATGCTTCTGTATCGTGTAAAACACTATTTATTACTCCAAAAATGCTTTGAGAGTACAAACTGTACAAGCGTTCAAATGCTTTTTCATCTTTCTGCTGTAATCTCAGTATTAAATCGTCTGGCTGCATAGCTAAATTTAGTTGGCTTAAATGTATTAAATATAACCTAAAAAAGCAGCCTTTCGGGCTGCTTTTAGTTATTTATTTAGAAAGTGATTTACTCAATTATACCACCACAGCTTACACGAGCACCAGCATCACCACTTGGTTGACTCTTGAAGTCATCTGCACCCTGGTGTACAATTAAACCTTTACCAGTAATGCTAGTCATATCATCTTCGCAACCTATACACCACTCATCTGTTGTCATAGTGATTGTACCGTTGCCATTATCATCTGCCTGAAAATTGCCTATATCTCCTTTGTGATACCCTGCTGCATCACCCCATTTTCCGTGTTGTTCTTTAGTAGGATTCCAGTGACCACCGGCTGAGGTACCATCATCTGCAGAACAATCTGCATTTTCATGTATATGTATAGCGTGCATACCTGGCTTTAGACCCTCAAAAACGGCTGTCATTGTAACTTTACCGTCCTCTTCCTTAAATACAGCAGAACCTTTTGCAGTACTACCACTTTTAGAATCTAATTTTACCGT
Organism: Leeuwenhoekiella sp. NPDC079379; assembly: GCF_044542075.1. Taxonomy (NCBI): domain Bacteria; kingdom Pseudomonadati; phylum Bacteroidota; class Flavobacteriia; order Flavobacteriales; family Flavobacteriaceae; genus Leeuwenhoekiella; species Leeuwenhoekiella sp. NPDC079379. The sequence goes on along the minus strand of NZ_JBITTU010000007.1, from coordinate 39,076 downwards.
GATTTTTTTAACTGCTGGCGCTTCTTGAGCAGCCTCAGTAGTTTCGGTTGTAGTTACTTCATCAACTTCTTTGTCTTTCTTATCGTTTTTACAAGAGGTAAAACCTAAAGTTAAAGCAAGTGAAAAAAGTATTGCGTAGTTTTTCATAATGATAATTTTGATTATTTAGTAGAGTACTAAAGTAAAGGATTGCTTGGGGCTAACCAAAGAATTATATATAGCTTAACAAAAGTGCTAATACCATGTTAATTTATGGTATTGCTACGCTTAGATGATGTGCAGCCATAACAGCTTTAATAACTGTTTTCTCACCTATAAACTCACCATCAATTTGAAAAGCTATTGGTTTTTTACAGGTTATTTTAGCTTCTTTACACTTGATGACCGTTACAAAATCTGGATTGAGTTTAGCATCATCATAAAATGTTTCAATAATCCCCTTGACGCTTAAATTCTTGAAAATTAAAACTTCAAAAATACCGTCATCCATTTTGCCTGTAGGATTTATATTAGCGCCGGTACCAAATTTATTAGCATTAGCAATTGCAACTAAAACCCCTTGTTCTTTATACTGTTTGCCGTTTGCTTCAATTTCAACATTAAAGGGATAATCAGAATTTAATAGGGTAGGGATGGCCTGTAAAAAATATCCTAGTTTGCCGCGTATTTCAGACTTTTCATAATTCTCTATTAATTTTGCGTTAACACCCAGGTCCGCGATGTGTAAACAGGTGATTTCATCAATTTCTACGATATCAAGATTAATATAATTAGTACCCAGCGCGATGTTAAGCTGATCTTGTAATTTTTCAGGAATATTAAAGTTAGAAGCTAACCCATTTGCAGAGCCAGAAGGCAGTAAACCTATTTTTAGATCTTTTGTTTTTAAAAGATCTGCAACTTCACGTATAGTACCATCACCACCAGAAATTAAAACACGATCTATCGCATTGTGTTCTATAAGCTCATTAATTTTATCATTATCATTTTTTCCCGTAGTTTCATAAACTATAGGATTATTTCCACTATCAGCAACTTGACTTTTAAAAGCCGCTATTATTGGTTTTTTGTCTGTGTCTCCCGCAATAGGATTAATGACAAGGAGAATAGTCTTTTGTGCTTTCATTAAGTAAATTTCGATTTAAAATTAGGTATTTTGAACACCTGAGAACGTTAACAAATTACCAATAGTGAAATTAGATTTACAATTATATAGAGGTTATGTAAATGAAGACGAACTCATTGTATTTGGTCACGTGTTTAAATCCTGGGCTCCAGATAAATATCAGCTAGATCGTAAAGGTTTTAAACACGCATTTTCTGTACTTCATATGTTTAGAATCTCTCCCTTAAAAGATGTTGAGGTACGACTTAAATTTAAGAATCTTGACATCACCACATTAACAATGGGAGACGGGTATTTTAGGTTTACCGTACCCTTTACTGAAAGTTTAGAGAGTGGGTGGCATCGTTATGAAGTAAGCTGTAAACCCGAAGAAGCCACTTATGGAATTGTGGAAAAAGCAGATTTATTAAAACCTTTTGAAAGCGAACTAAGCATAATCTCAGATATAGACGATACTTTTTTAATTTCGCACAGCGGAAATATCTTTAAAAAACTCTACGTAATGCTCGCGCGTAATGTAAACAAAAGAAAGACTTTTGAAGATGTGGTTAAGCATTACGATGCCTTGAGTAATAGCGGGCATAAAGCCGAAGGGCAAAGCAATTCATTTTTTTATGTGTCGAGCAGCGAATGGAATTTATATGATTTTATCGTACAGTTTACCAAGCTACAGCGATTACCTAAGGCAGTAATTAAACTGAAAGATATCAAAACCGGAATCTCAGACTTTTTGACTACCGGAGGCGGAGATCACGACCATAAATTTGTAAAAATAAAGGATATAATTTCGTTTTATCCAAAACAGCAATACGTGCTTTTGGGAGACGACTCACAACAGGATGCGTTTATTTATGAGCGTATCTGCAAGATCTTTCCTAAAAATATCAAAGCTGTATATCTAAGACAAACAAGACACTCAAAAAAAGTTAAGGTACAAGAGGCATTATCTAAAATGGAACGACTGCAGGTTGCGACTTGTTACTTCAAAAAAAGTAATCAGGCTATTGCTCACTCTATAGAAGTGGGGATTATTAGCAAATGAAATTTTTAAGTTGTAAAACAAAAAAAGCCCGAGAACATAATGCTTCCGGGCTTTAGTATTTAAGAATTTTAGATTAGTTGAACTCAAATGTTTCAATTTGCTTAAAAGGATCGAGTTCTAGCTTTTGCATTTCTGCTTTGTAAGTTTTCCAGTCTTCATTAAAAAAGTTGTTAACAGCAGCTAAAGCCTGAGTCAACTCTTCTTTTGCCTGAGCAACTAGAATATTTTCAGTCTTAGTTAGTCCATTAGGTCTGCTACCTACATAACCACGTGCAGAATAAATACGGTTAAGTACTGTAACTTCTTTGTTTCTCGTGATACCCTGCCTGTCATCTTCTTTACCTAAGAACAAAGCGATCTGGGCATCTATTTTCTTAGCGATAGCTTTAGAACTGTCAATCTGAACTTTATATTTCGTCTTGTCCAGTTTCTTTAAATCTGCTAGAAATGTATCTGCGATATTCTTACTTTCAACAAGTTGTTTTACAGCATCTGCGGAAACCTGCGTCATTTCTTCCAGATTTTTTTCAGCAGCATATATTTCATTTATAGCATTAGCTGAAATATCTAAACGCGGGTCACTTTTAACCGTAATGGGTTGACTATTTTTTAAGTCGCCGTAGCTGAGAACAACTTTATAAGTTCCTGGTTTTACCGAAACCCCACCAGATTCTGATGTACGCTTGCGCAGTGTACGAGAAGGTCTGTCGCTACCTTTCTCATCCATATACCAGCGCATGCTATAGGTACCTGCACTATCTGGAGTTTTTGTTTTTAAAGTTCTAATTAGACGGTCACCATCGTAAACGGTTAAGATAATGCTATCCCATTTTACGGCAGATTCAGAAATTTCTTCATCATCAGTCTTCTCTTTTGCATTGTCTTTCTTTGAGGTGTCTTTCTTTGGTTTAAATAAGTATTTGATTTGAGCACCACTGCTGCGGTTTTCACCATTAAAGGTAGCATCTGCACCAAATCTACTTCCCATAGGTTGCTGTGATGCGTTTTGATAGGCAACGGCAGGAGGGAAAACCTCAAGAGTAGGAGTTTCTGGACTACTCATTTTAGCGATTAAATCTTTATTGCTGGCCAGGGCGCGTAAAGGTTTTAAATCATCTAAAACCCAGATTGACCTACCAAAAGTTGCGATAGCAAGATCATCTTCACGCTCCTGAACTACCATGTCTTTAACAGGAACAGTAGGGAAGCCGTTTGTCCATTTTTGCCAGTTTGTACCGGCATCAAAACTTATATACAAGCCATCATCTGTACCTAAAAACATAAGATTAGGTTCTTTTTTATCTTCTAAAATTGAAAGTGTATAGCTGCCTACATCATCAACATCTACAAGACTTTTCCAGGTTTTACCATAGTCTGTAGTGCGATATGCATACGGTTTGTAATCAAATCTTCGGTAATTATTTGCAACAAGTAGTGCCTCACCTTTTTTAGTTGCTGAAGCTTTAATCTGAGCAACCCAGCTGCCTTCAGGTAGGCCTTTTATATTTTTTGAAACATCAGTCCAGTTCATACCACCATTTGTAGTAAAGAATACCTTACCATCGTCAGAACCCGTCCAGAGCATATCTTGTTCAATAGGAGAAGGTTCAATAACCAGAATTGTCGTGTGATTTTCGGCTCCTGTAGCATCCATCGTTAATCCACCACTTTCGCTTTGTTTTTGTTTTTCGGGATTATTAGTTGTGAGATCTTGAGAAATAACTTCCCATGTTAATCCTTTATCTGTTGATTTATGTACAAACTGGCTGCCAAAGTAAAGTGTATTATTATCAAACGGATCTATATTAATTGCTGCATTCCAGTTAAAGCGCAGTTCTACTTCAGGATCCGGGTGTGTAGGTCGTACCGAATAATTGTTTCCGGTTACCCAGTCGTATCTGCTCACAAAACCTTGCTGACTCATAGACCAGCCGTATTGTGAATTGTCTCTATCTGGAACTACATCGAAGCCATCACCAAAAGAGATTTCCTGCCAGTAAGCGTTCCGTATTCCCTGATCTTTCCAAACATATGCGGGACCTCTCCAGCTTCCGTTATCCTGCATACCGCCATAAACGTTATAGGGGTATTCATTATCTACAGCAATATGGTAAAATTGACCCACCGGAATATTTTCAGCAAAGCGCCACGTTTTACCACCATCTCGTGTAATATTGAGTCCGCCGTCATTCCCGTCTATCATAAAATCAGGGTTTGTAGGATGTATATACCACGCATGATGATCTGGGTGAACACCATTTGCAACCCCATAGGCAGGCATAAGTTCTTTAAAGCTGGCACCACCATCTTCAGATACATTTATGTAGGTAAAAACGGTATACACTCTATTCTCATTATTAGGAGCGACGTAAATTTCTGCATAATAAAAAGGGCGATCTCCTATTTCATCTGTATTATCATTTACTTTTTTCCAGTTTTCACCACCATCTTCAGAACGGTATAAGGCATTCTTTTTAGACTCTATGTATGCATAGACGATATTGGGTTTATTAGCGGCAATTGCCAGTCCCATACGACCTAAATCACCTTCCGGCAGCCCGTTTTTAGAAGTAATCTCTTTCCACGTATCACCACCGTCATAGGTAATATACAAGCCAGAACCGGGACCACCACTATTAAAAAACCAGGGGTCGCGCTTGTGTTGCCACATTGCAGCAATTAATTTGTTAGGGTTTGTAGGATCCATTATAAGTTCACCAGCTCCAGTTTTAGAATCTACATAAAGAATTTTCTCCCATCTTTTACCTCCGTCTTGCGTGCGGTACACACCGCGTTCTTCGTGTTCGCCCCATGGCGATCCTATTGCAGCGGCATAAACCACATCAGGATTTGTTGGGTTAATACGTACTCTATATATATGACGGGTATTTTCAAGCCCCATACATTTCCAGGTTTTACCACCGTCAAGTGTTTTGTAAATTCCAAAACCACCATTTAAACTATTACGGGGATTTCCTTCTCCTGTTCCGGCCCATACTACAGATGGATTAGATTGTTGTATTGCAACAGCGCCTATAGAAGCGGTTGCTTCGTTTTCAAAAACCGGTTTCCAGGTTACGCCGCCCGAGGTTGATTTCCAGATACCGCCACTCGCAGCTCCTGCATAAATTATATCTGGGTTTGCAGTAACCGCATCTATTGATGTAATACGGCCACTCATTCCGGCAGGTCCTACGCTACGTGGTTTTATATTTTTGAGTAAATCGAGATTTACTTTTTGGGCAGACATTCCTAGTGACAATGCTAAAAAGGAGAGTAGTAGTGTTTTTTTCATAATTTAAAATATGATGAATTTTTTTCTAAGTTAATGAAAACTTAAAAATATTGATCTGATTTACATTTTTAGGTCGTCTTAACATAAAAAAAATACAATTAACAGAAGCTTATAAACTTAAATGTAAAATCATAAAGAATTCAACATACTTTTGAGCAACTAAAATTTAAAACAACACTTATGAAAAAGATATTTTTAAGTATGGCAGTACTTGCTACTTTAGCTTTTACTTCTTGCAAAGACAATGAAAACAAAGAAGCTGATGAAGCTATGACCGAAGAGCAAATGGCTATGGAGGCTGAGGCAACTACTGAAGAAGAAATGCCAGAGCAACAAACTATCGCTACTATAGCAATGGGCAATGAGAACTTTACAACTCTTGTAACTGCTATACAAGCTGCAGAATTAGGAGAGACTTTAAACGGAGCTGGTCCTTTTACTGTTTTTGCTCCTACTAATGCTGCATTTGATAAATTACCTGCAGGTACATTAGAAGGTTTAACAAAACCTGAAAATAAAGAGAAATTAGCTGGTCTTTTAAAATACCACGTTGTTTCTGGAGAGTATATGGCTGCAGATGTAGTTAAAGCAATTAATGACAATAACGGAAGTTTTGTAATCAAAACTGTACAAGGTGGTGAGTTAACTGCTACTTTAGATGGTGAAAATGTTATTATTACTGATGCTAACGGAAGCAAATCAAAAGTAGTTATGGCAGATGTAGACGCTTCAAATGGTGTGATACACGCTATTGACGCAGTTGTGATGCCAAAAATGTAAGACTTTTTATAAGTCCTTTTTAAAACCCTTCAGAAATGAAGGGTTTTTTTGTTTATAGTGTAATCTCAGTTGGTATTAAACGTCTATGAATATTTTTAAAATTGGCTAATTTTTAAGTCTAGCTTTTGTGTTCTGGACGTGGTCAAAAGTCTAAAATTCCGTAATTTTAAGTCGCTATGAAAAAAGAAAATATACGTAAGGGATTTGTCTTTAAAACTTATGAAGCCCCCGAACAGTCGTTGTTTGATCAACTTTTTGAAATTTTTAAAGAGCTGATAACACATACCTCGGGAGACTTTGATGAGGCTATGGACTGGCTTAAAGAGCTGGACAAGGAATACAAACTAACTAATGAAGATTATACATTAGATGATTTTGTACAGGAACTTAAAGATAAAGGTTATCTCAAAGAAGAACTAGAACCTGACGGAAAGGGCTCTCTATCAATTACTGCTAAGACAGAGCAGGCAATACGACAACGTGCTTTAGATCAAATCTTCGGTAAGCTTAAACGTGGTGGTTTAGGAAATCACAAAACTAATAGGGTAGGTAGTGGCGATGAGCATACTGGCGAGACTAGAGAGTATCGTTTTGGTGATGGTCTCGAACGCGTTTCGATGACCGAAAGTCTTAAGAATGCTCAGATCAATAATGGTATGGGTAATTTTGATTTAACCGAAAGAGATCTTATTGTTGAAGAAACTCAGCATAAAGCGCAAATGAGTACAGTGCTTATGATAGATATAAGCCATAGTATGATTTTGTATGGCGAAGATCGCATTACACCTGCTAAGAAAGTAGCGATGGCTCTAGCCGAATTAATAACGACCCGTTACCCTAAAGACACTATAGATATAATTGTTTTTGGTAATGACTCCTGGCCTATTAAAATTAAAGATTTACCGTATTTGCAGGTAGGACCATACCACACCAATACCGTTGCCGGTTTACAACTCGCTATGGATATTTTACGTCGTAAACGTAATACCAATAAGCAGATTTTTATGATCACAGATGGTAAACCTAGCTGTATACGTGAAGCTGACGGTCGTTATTATAAAAATAGTGTGGGCTTAGATGAGTATATTGTAAACAAGTGCTATAGCCAGGCCAGTCAGGCGCGTAAACTCAAAATACCTATAACCACATTTATGATTGCACAAGACCCATATCTGATGCAGTTTGTACGCCAGTTTACGGAAGCTAATCAAGGAAAAGCATTTTACACAGGACTTAAAGGACTGGGAGAGATGATTTTTGAAGATTATGAGACTAACAGAAAAAAGAAAATACGCTAGAAAAAGAAAATAAAGAAAAGACTATGAGCAAACCAGCTATTAAAATATTAGGTGAATTAAAGAAAGCGAATTACGCTAGTCGTAGTATTAAAGATGAGCTTCGTCTAAATTTACTTAAAAATATTAAGGAAGGAAAAAACTCTTTTGAAGGTATACATGGTTATGAATATACGGTAATACCAGAATTAGAGCGCGCAATTCTTTCCAAGCACAATATTAATTTATTGGGTTTAAGAGGGCAGGCAAAAACACGTCTTGCACGTTTAATGGTTCAACTGTTAGACGAGTGGGTACCTGTTGTTGAAGGTTCAGAATTAAATGATGACCCGCTTAATCCTCTATCGCGCTTTGCTATTGAAATAATAAGCGAAAAAGGAGATGACACACCTATAGAGTGGCTTCACAGAGATGATCGTTTTGCCGAAAAGCTAGCGACTCCAGATGTTACCGTAGCAGATTTAATTGGGGATGTAGATCCTATTAAAGCTGCTAATTTAAAACTAAGTTATGCAGATGATCGCGTGATTCACTTTGGGATGATCCCACGAGCAAACCGATGCATTTTTGTTATTAATGAATTACCAGATTTACAGGCTCGTATACAAGTTGCATTATTTAATATTTTACAGGAAGGAGATATACAAATACGTGGTTTTAAATTGCGCTTGCCTTTAGATCTTCAGTTTGTATTTACTGCAAATCCTGAAGATTATACAAATAGAGGAAGTATTGTAACACCGTTAAAAGATCGTATAGGTTCTCAAATTCTTACACATTATCCTGAAACTATAGAGATAGCGCGCACCATAACGCAGCAAGAAGCACGCAGAGATGGTCGTAATGAGGAGCAGATTTATGTGCCTTCACTAGCAAAAGATCTTTTAGAGCAAATAAGCTTTGAGGCTCGTGATAGTGAATATATAGATGTTAAAAGTGGGGTGAGTGCACGTATGAGTATTACTGCTTACGAGAATCTTCTAAGTACTGCAGAGCGTAGAGCGCTACAGGCAGGAGATGATACAACTACAGTACGCTTGGGTGATTTTATGGGAATGATACCTGCAATCACCGGTAAAGTAGAGTTAGTTTACGAAGGAGAGCAGGAGGGAGCAGCATCTGTTGCACACACCTTAATAGGCGACGCTATTAAAACATTATTCATTACTTATTTCCCCGAAATTAAAAAGCTCGAAAAACAGAATGAAAATAACCCTTACGACCCCATTATAGCCTGGTTTTTTGATCAAACCGATTTTGAATTGCTTGACGATTTAAATGAAGCGGAATATAAAAAGATGCTCGATGATGTCGCGCCTTTACAAACTCTAATAAATACGTATCAGGCCGATCTTGATAAAAAAGATCAGTACTTTATGAAAGAGTTTATTCTTTGGGCACTGGTAGAGTTTAAGAAATTAAGCAAATATCGTATGTCTGAAGGGATGCGTTTTAAAGATTTATATGGTAGTTATATAAACGGTCTTTAGACTTATTAAAACTTAAGATTAAAAACCCCGCTAAATTTTTTTAGCGGGGTTTTTTATGAGATAATAGAAGTACTTCTGTAATCGAAGACTCAAATGATTTGCGTATTACTTTAAGATGGTAAACTCACTTCTTCGGTTTACATCCTGTTGAGCATCTGTACAATTCATAGAATTACAATCGTTTATCAAATCGGTTTCTCCATAACCTTTAGCGGTCAAACGACTTTCATTAATACCCTGAGAAATTAAATAGGCTACTGTAGCCTGTGCTCGACGCTCAGACAATTGTAAGTTATAACTATCAGAACCCTTGCTATCTGTATGCGATGCAACTTCAATATTCATATTAGGATATTTTTGCATTACCTCAACTAGTTTATTTAAGATTTTAGCAGCATCAGGACGAATAGTAGCTTTGTCAAAATCAAAAAATATTTTCTCAAGATTTATCTGTGTTGTTTGATTACGCTTATTAAAAACAATTAAACTGTCTGAATCTGCGTAAGCAAGCATTTCTAATTTTATAACAGTTTTGGTGAGTGGTGAATATTCAATTTTTACTTCCTTTTCGGTAGGAACATAAAGTTCTTTATTTGCTTTAAATTTATATGAACTGTTAGGGCGAACATCAAATTTGAAGCTTCCATCTTCAGCAGAACGGGTTTTAGTAATGGTACCGGTTTTAGTATTAAACATGGTTACCTCTGCGCTTGGAATAGGCTTTAATGTAGTCTTATCATCTACATTTCCTAAGACCACATAATCTACGTTAGGATAGATTTCTAAAGCATATAATTTGTCTTTTCCTGTTCGATTAGAAGAGAAAAATCCAGAGCCATAGCCCTCTTTTAAAATAAGAGCAAAATCATCTGCATTTGAATTTATGGATGAGCCCAGATTAAATGCTTCTTGAAAATCACCAGACTCCCAGTCGCTTCGGTAAACATCTAGACCACCCAGACCCTCTACGCGATTACTGGCAAAATACAGGTTGCCCGATTCTGATACAAATGGAAATTGTTCTAGTTTATCTGTATTTATCTGAGGTCCTAAATTTACAGGATTGCTTACGTTTCCATCTGCATTAATTTCGGCTTTATAAATATCAAAGTTACCATAACCACCAGGCATATCACTAGCAAAATATAATGAACTGCCATCTGGACTAATTGCAGGATGCGTGATTGAATATTGCGAATTGTTTATCTCAATAGGTTTTACGTTAGACCACTGTGTACCTACCAGCTCTGCGCTATATATTTGTAGCACACCCACTTTATTTTTGTCGATTCTGCTTAATTGTGAGCTGGTACGTGTAAAATACATGCGCTTGCCATCTGCCGTAAATACAGCATTACTCTCGTGCGTGTCTGTATTTATCGCTCCCGGAAACAAACCTTCATCAGTTATCGTACTTCCCGAAACTTTAGCATAATACAAATCTAGAAAGGGTTTTCCGGTCCAGGCATAAAGCGGTCGTTCTGCATTACGATTTGAAGCAAATACGATTTGTCTGTCAAAATAAGCGGCTCCAAAATCGTCATAGGCAGAAGCTGCATCTAAAACCGTAGGCATAAAATACTGCGGAAGTTTAAGATCGTTAGCTTCGGTGGTTTCTAGAATAGAGATTGCCTCACCTGTGTAAGTAGATAATAACTCATTTGCTTTATCATAATCTTTATTTCGCTTTGCAGCATCTGCATACCTAAAATAGGTGCTTAGACTTTGATTTGGGTTTAACACCCATGCTTTTGCATAGGCTGCAGAAGCATTTGGGGCATCTGCTGTATAATAATAAGCATCTGCTAATTTTAAGGTAGCTGTAGAATCTAAAGTTTCTTCTGTCTCATAAGCTTGTATTGCTTCGGCGTATGCCTGATTAGCAAAAAGCTTATTGGCCTCTTTTAATGTTTTGCTTTGTGAAAATCCTACTTGAAAAACAATCAGCAGAATACATAGAATGGTATAAGTTCTCATAGTTATAATACTGTAAATTAAAAGAAGCGAGGAGATTTAAGGTACGATGGTAATTTGCTTAGCAGGTCAAAATCAAAAAGAATCATAACTTCGTGGCTTCCATTATTGTATGCTCCTAAATTTGATGTGGTGTAGTCATAAGCATAGCCTACGCGAACACCTGGTGTTACCTCGAAATTTAGCATTCCGGTTACGGCGTCATCAATGCGGTAGCCTATACCTGCTTCAAAACGTTGATAAAAGCGCACATTGGCATTAACATCAATACTTACCGGAGCGCCATTTACCCATCTCGCCATAAATGAAGGTTTAATCTGAAAGTCTGAAGACGGCTCAAATACATAACCACCGGTAAAAAAATAATGCGTGTTTTCACTTCCCAGACGCTGAACGCCATTTTGATCTTCAAGATGTTGAGAGGCTACAAGGTTAGGAGCAGAAAGTCCTACATAATATTTTTCTGAAAAATAATAAGCTCCAATTCCTATTGTAGGATACGTGCGGTTTATATTCTGATCAAAAGAAGGATCTGTTGCAGGACCACCGCTGCCCAGTTGAAGTCTGCTAAAGTCTGTGCTAAAAAAGGAAGCACCAGCTTTAATACCTAAGGAAAGTGTAGCGTTTTCCTGTACGGGTAATTTGTAAGCAAAATCTGCATTTAAATTAGTTTCCTGTACCACATCGCCTATTTCATCGTGAACAATATTCAAGCCCAGCTCTACTTTATCAGAAATTGGTAAATGCCCAAAGAAACTGGCAGTTGTGGGAGCACCATCTATACTTACCCACTGAGCTCTGTAAATACCACCTATTTTAGCTTTATTTACAGATGAATAAGCTGGGTTAATCACGCTCATATTATACATATACTGCGTGTATTCTGGGTCTTGTTGTGCAAACATACTTGTGCAAAAAAGGACAAGCACTGCAAAAAACGTAAATTTTGAAGTTGAAGTTTTCATTGAGATCATCCTTTTATCTGTTTAGGTAAACTTTACCTTGTTTAGAATTTGTTTGGCCGTTGTTGTAATTGATAATGTAGAAATAGGTACCGTTAGGAAGTGTGTTTCCTCCTAAGCGGTTTTGATTTGCCTGTCCGTTCCAGAAGCCTGTAGAGGCATTACCTTTAAACACGACATTACCGTTACGGTTAAATATCTCAATAGTATAATTTGGGTAAATAATATCTATATTTTTCATTTCAAACAGATCGTTTATTCCGTCGCCGTTAGGAGAGAAACCATCTGGTATAAATACCGAATCACAACCCGTTAAATCTGCTGTTACAGCTAATCGTTGTGAACTTTCACAACCTGAAGAACTGTTTTGAGCAGCAAGATAATAGGTTGTATTTGCAGTTAAAGCGGTGGTTGAACTTACAAGAGAGCCGCCGGTTGCAGCATCGTAAACTAAGATGTCAAAACCTGAGCTTGCATTTGCTAAAAGATCTGCTACTGTAGGATCGTCGTTTACGCAAAACACATTTCCTGATGAAGTAAGTGATGGAGCAGTAGGATCTTCAAGATTTATTACAGCAGGTATAGCAGTTAAATTTGAAGCACTACACAACGTTGTAAAATTTTGAATGTCTATAATTTCTATGGTAGTAACGCCTGCACTTATCAGTACTGAAGAATTTATAGACAAGGTCGCAGCGCCTGCTGTGAAAGGCAGCGTAGCAGTTACAGACTGTACTGTATTAGCTCCACTAAGCGCATAGGTAACTAAATAATCTGCATCTACTAATGCTGAAGCACCGCTTAATAACAGAGATACCGTTTCTCCAAAACAAACATCAGTACCGGTTACTACAACACCGGTAGCGTCTGGTAAACTGTATATTTCAAAATCATCACTCACAGCTAAAGTACCAGAAGCACAATTTGATGCGCTTGTAACCTGTGTAATATCTATGGTTGTAATCCCTATTTGTGTTAAAGCAGTAGCTGGTATTTCAAATACTCCTGTTCCGTTTGTTACAGTTACGGTTGCCGAAAGACCTGAGGCTGTGTTCGCGCCAGACAAATCATAAGTTACTGTATACGTGCCATCAGTAAGATTTGCTGCATTTGCAATACTAACTAATCCTGGTTCATTTACACATATATCTGAAGCTGTCACGCTTTCATCAGCAAGTTCTGGAATAGGATTCACTTCAAAAGATGTAGTTATACTTGTATCGTTAATACAGGTAAACGCTGTGCTTGTTATTGACTTAATAGTCAAGGTAGTTGTTCCTGCATTAGCTAAGGTTAGAGCATCAAGAGATAAAGATGCACTTCCTCCTTGGAATGTGATTGTAGCCGTTTGAGAGAACATATTTGCTCCGGTTAACTCATATTCAATTTCATAAGTACCATCTGTAAGATCTGAATTTGTAAAAAGAATATCTGAAGTTTCTCCTAAACATACCGAAGCTACACTAACTGTTGTATTTGTAAGTGTAGGAACGGGTAAAGTTTCAAAAGTTTGAGAAACTGGTAAACCTATTGCTGCACAGTTTAAAGTAGCAGTGGCTAAACTTAAAATTGTGATTGTATTAGTTCCTGCGTTAGTAAGTGATGTTTCAGCAATTGTTAAGATTGCCACACCAGCAGTAAAAGTCACATTAGCATTGGTCTGCGCCAGCGTATTAACACCACTAATTGTATAGCTCAACGTATAACTACCATCCTGAACAGCAGTTGGAGTAACGTTTATCATAACAGTAGCTTCCTTGTCTTCACAAACATCAACTACCGTAAGTACTGCATTGGTTAGATCTGGTATTGGAGTAATATTAAAGTCGTCTGTAGGCATTGTTAAGTTATCTGCTTCACACGCCGTTAATGAATTTGCAATGGAAGTCAACGAGAGGTTAGAGTTCCCATTTGCTAAAATTGTTGCAGGTAGTATAAATGATCCTGTACCGTTTGTTACAACAACGCCAGTAGCAGATTGATTTGTAAGTGTAATAGCTCCTGTTAGGTCATATGTGAAATCGTAAGTGCCATCTATAAGATTTGCAGTCGTAGCTGTGTCTGTAATAGTGACGGTTACTGGTTCGCTTTCGCAGGCATCAGTAACACTAACGCTTAAAGTCTGAGCGTCTGGTTTAGGACTTACCGTAAAAGTGGTTGTAATCGCAACATCAGAGCTACATCCTGCATAGTTAGTAGCATTTGTTAATGTGATAGTATAGTCATCTGCCGTTAAGAGTGCTGTTGCCGGTAATGGGATTGTGGCTGTACCTCCTAAAACATCTGCTGTCTGCGTATAATTCATCGAAGTTGTAGAATTTGCCAACGTATAGGTAAAGCTGTAAATCCCGTCTATTAATTCGAGTTCTGGAGTAGTACCTGCATCACTTATAGTGAAAGTACCGTCTTGCTCAAGACATAAAGGTTGATTTACTTCAATCAGCGCATCAGATAGATCGGGTAATCCCACTATAGTAAGTGTATCTCGAAGATCTCCTAGATATGTAATACATTCTCCAAGAGTATTAGGGTCTTTGATAGACTCAATAATGAGTTCAGCAACTCCTACACCTGTGAAAAAATCTGTATTTGCATTAAAAGTACCCACACCATCGGTCATAGCAACAACTACCGTTTCTGTCCCCGCATTTGGTGACGCACTTACGCTGTATGTCATTTCGTAATTTCCGTTAGGTATATCAGCTATATCTCCTGTAATGGTAACAATTGGAGTAATAGGTAACGTATCTACGCAAATAACGTCATCATCTTCCGCAGGAAAACTAAACTCTAATTTAGCATTTCTAAAATCTGCTACCTGCTCAATAACGATATTTACCGTAATTTTACTTTCGTTACAAATTTGATTTACAGGTTCTACAGTATAGGTAAAAGAATAGGTGCCTACGCCAAAGGTATCGCGTATGTTTTCAATATTGATAAAACTATCGTTTACATTGCTAATTTCATTGGTAGTATTTTCTGTCCAGAAACCGCCGTCATCTTCGTTTATGATAGCAGTTCTTAAATTATAATTTCTGAAACCTGATAAATCATCACTTTCACAAAAAATAGTTTGAATGGTAGCATCTAAATTTCCAGTATCTGGTGCAGGAGATACTTCAAGTCGTACCATACTTGAAATAGGAGAAGGATTAGCAGAACTAGTCTGGCAATCTATTGCCGGTTGATCTGTAATGGTATATCTAAACGTATAGGTACCTTTTCCAGCTTGTGAAGCATCAAAATTACGTCCTGATAGCGTGTTGCTGGCTGATGCAACATCATCACCTCTTTCATTACTAACTGCAATAAGAGTCCAATTTCCTGGCGTTGTTGCTGCAGGGCTACCTCCTGTAAATTGGAACAAGTTGACGCTACTATTGTCATCACAAGCTACGGCATTCATATTGCTCTGTCCCGGAAAACCCGCCAATGTCAGCGTTACTGTAGCACTCTCTGAGCAATTGGGGTTTGTATAAGTATAACTAAAGGTACCACCGCTACTTATTTGCCAGGTATTTAGCTCACCTGTCGTTTCGTTTAAACCACCGGTGTTGTCGTTATCAGTCCAGGTACCACCCGGAGTTGGTGAACCACCTAGAGCTGCAAATAAGTCTAAAAATTGATTTGTTTCTTTGTTACACGAACTGAGTGTCGCATCCGCACCGGCGCACTGAGCATAGGTTGATGTAGAAAATCCGAAACTAATAAATAGAAAAGACAGCATAATTGCCTTTCCTAAAAAAGTAATTTTTTTATGCATAGAAGTTGGGATAAGTTTTAATAATACAATATTAATCGTTTAATTGCAAATAATCACGATTAAGGTAAAATTATATTAGTAAAACTTTCACACTTAAACTTCTAATTCTGACGGATCTTCTTTCTTACCGTTTGGATATAAGGCAAAGCGTTTCATTTTTGCGTCGTGGGTATGCTCAGGTGAAGGCCACGGCCATCCACCAAATTCTGTTTCCTGAAAATTTCTGAAAGCATTTTCGATATCACTTCTTGAATTGCCTACAAAGGGTCCGTGTTTTACGACGTGCTCCTTTATGGGCATTCCTTCAAGTAGTAAAAGTGATGCAGGAATATTTGTATTAATTAGTCTTAATTCTTGCGTGGCATCTGCTTGTATCTCGTGCATCACCGGTATTGTAAACTCTTCAGAAATCAGCTCATTACCTTCATAAAAATATAGCGATCTGTTGGCTCCTTTTTTTCCCTTGGGAAGTGTAAATGTCGCTTCAGCATCTAATGTTATCAGCCAAATGTTTATTCCGTTCTCAAGATTTGCTGCCCAGGAATCTGGCGCAGGGTCTAATGCTCTTTGATTTTTAAAAGTACCCGCAATAAGGGTTATGCTAATGTTATTGTTATGTTTATCCTTAAGATTAATAACTGGAATATTCTCGTGCCACATCATTCCAAAATAAGGAGCTACACCTTTACTTTTTGCAGGTAGATTTAACCATATTTGAAAAAGCAGCAGGGAATTTTTGTCTTCGGTATTGAGTAGTGGAAACATTTCACTGTGTTGTACACCTTTTCCGGCTGTCATCCACTGTACATCACCGTTTCCAAATCTACCGGCAGCGCCTAGCGAATCTGAGTGATCTACAAATCCCTGTTGTGCTATAGTAACCGTTTCAAAACCTACGTGCGGGTGTGCCGGAAATCCCGGTATTTTAGAGCCGTGGTACATCGCCCAGCCATCTTTCTGAATAAAATCCTGACCCAAATTACGACCTGCTAAAGATGCTTGAGGTCCTAAATTACCATTGCCTTTAGGATAACTATCGTGGTGAAAAGCACAAAAAAGAAATGGATCTTGAGTTTCCCACTGGTTTTGAAGTTGTTTTATTTTAATAATAGCAGCCATAGATTTAATTTCTAAAAGAATATACTAAGTTAGGTGACTCAACCCGTTACTGAAACATTAAATGTAAACACTTATTCACAGTCATCTATTAAAGACCAACTCAAAATTTGTAATTTTCAACAATACACAATTTAAAATCTTAAGGGCAGTGAAATTTTTTCAGAAGGAAATATTGTTAAAGCAACAAACAAGAGGTTTTCATCTAATCACAAATGAGATTACAACTCATTTAGAAGAGCTGAGAACTATAAAAATAGGGCAGTTACAGGTATTTATTAAACATACATCTGCCAGCCTTACTATAAATGAAAATGCAGATCCTACCGTACGGGAAGATTTTGAAAGTCATATGAATAAAATGGTCCCCGAAAATGCCTCATATTATATACACACCTACGAAGGGCCAGATGATATGCCGGCGCACATCAAGGCATCGCTAATGGGAACTTCGGTAACAATACCTATTACAAACGGAAAATTAAATCTGGGTATCTGGCAGGGTATTTATCTTTGTGAACACCGTAATCACGGTGGCTCGCGAAGTGTCGTTCTAACTTTATTTGGTGACTAGCTGCTCCTTAGCCTCAATTAGCTGACTTAAAATATATTCTACGCCACCCTCGTTGTTGCTTTTAGTACTATAATTAGCTGCCTTGGTAATATTAGGATGCGCATTCTGCATAGCATAGCTAAAATGAGCAAGTTCCATCATTTCGATGTCATTATTGTAATCGCCAAAGACCATCGTCTCGTCTTTAGATATATTTAATTTATTCTGAAGAATTTTAAGTGCACGACCTTTGTCTGTATTGAGATGACTCAAGTCTAGCCAGTTTTCTCCAGAAACTTTTGCCTTAATTTTATCTTCTAAATGACGCACTTCAGGATATGTTGTAGATTCTGAACCCCCAAAACTATAAACCGCAATTTTAAAGAAATCATCATCTTTTATACTGGTAAGGTCATCTACACGGTCGTATTTAAAATAATACTCGTTAAAAATATTTAAAAATTCTTCGTGTTCAGATTCAACATACGCCTGTTTTTTTCCGCATAGAACAATATGTGCATCTTCTATTTTACGCATACGACGTATTAAATCGTGAACGGTTGCCGTGTCTATAGTACAAGTATCTGTTACCTCTTCTGCGATTACGGTCATTCCGCCATTTTCTGCGATTATGGTAATTTCATCTTTGATAGGCTCTAACTTGTGAATCATACTGTAGTATTGTCTTCCGCTTGCGGCTACAAATTGTACATTATGCTTTTTAAGTTGTTCAAACTGCTCAAAAAATAAAGAACTCACAGCTCCTTGATCATTAAGGAGTGTACCGTCCATATCTGAGACTACTAATTTTACCTGTGATAAATCCATAAGCGCGAAAATAACCCATAGCCGCAACCTGACCGAATTTCTAACATTAAGAGTATCTTAAATTCTTAATATATCTGTTTTTATAGATTGAGAACACGATTAATACTTAGCGCCCTGCGCTATATTTTTACTTGCTTTTTCTATAAAAACACGTAAATCTTCATTAGCATTTTTTAAATCTTCGTTGCGCAAATACATCATATGACCACTGCGATAGCCTTTAAAATCTATACGGTTTGTAAACTTACCATTGAGGTTTATCTGGCTCATAATATACTTGGCGTTGAAATAGGTACAGGCTCCATCATAATAACCTGACTGAACTAAAAGATGCAGATTTGAGTTCATAGCCATTGCTTCGCGTAAATCTGAACCAGAATGGTTGTCACTACGATCCCAGGGTCTAACATCGCCAAACATATCGTAGGTCAAGTCTGTTTTAAAATTAAGTTCCTGAGTCATATAATAATTAATAGCAGGTGTAAAGCTATGTAGCCACGAGGTAAGCTCACTGTTATAATCAGGAGAAGAGCCAGCATCAGCGATATCCAGGCCTTTGTAGCGTGAGTCAAGACGTCCTATTGTAAAACCTTCCTGGTCGCGTAGCAAATCTTTCCAGAAATAGTCAAACGGTACGGCAAGATTATTTTGTTTTACTGTTTTTAAAGATAAACCAGAGTAGTAAGCTGTTTTTTCTATGGCTGCATTGCGTTCTGCTTCGGTGGCATAGCCGCCTTTAGCCAGTACCGGAAGCAATTTATTTACAGCATAGGCTTCAACTTCAGGAAGCATATCGAGTAAATCTTTATTTTGAAGGGCAGGAGGTAGGGCTTTGTGATACCATGCAGCGGCTGCAAAATAAGGCAGACGGTTTGCAATTTCTACAGGACCTCCAAATTCAAAACCTATTTCGGTAGGTGATACCAGAATCACACCGTTTATATACATCCATTTGTTTTGCTGCAATTCCATAGCCAAACCCGAAACACGGGTTGTACCATAACTTTCACCAATTAAAAATTTTGGAGATCTCCAGCGGTTGTGGCGGGTAACAAAAGTATTGACCCAAGTGGCCAAATAACTTATGTCTGCATTTACTCCGAAGAATTGTTTGCGATCTGGCATTTCTCCCTTTTCATTGGGAAGCATTCTGCTGTAACCTGTATTTACCGGGTTTATAAAAACAATATCTGCTACGTCTAAAATCGAATTGGGATTGTCTTTAATTCCATAAGGTTGTACCGGGAATCCTTCATCGGTTATTTTAAGGATTCTTGGGCCGGTGTAGGCAATATGCATCCATACCGAAGCAGAACCGGGACCACCATTAAAGCTTATAACCAGTGGGCGCGTCTGGTCATCTTTAATATCTGTTCGTGTGTAGTAGGTATAGTTTAAAGTAGCTACAGGATTTTCTGACTCATCCCAAACCGGCTGAAAACCCAACTCCGCTTTATACGGAATACTTTTACCCTTAATGGTAACATTGTGTTTAGATATTATAGTAGTATCTACAGGGATTTTCACTTTTTGGGCAACTGCCGAAAAGCATATGGTTAATAGTAGGAGAAGCGTAATTTTTAATTTCATAATGTTGTAGTGGTTTGATATGAGAACATTCAGGATTGTATAAATTTAATATTTTGAAGCTTTTAGCAAACTGTCTAATTCCTGCCTGTTAAATGATTTTCCGGCTTTTATAACATCAAAAATATCCTGAGTACTTTTAATATTTTTTAAGGGGTTTGCGTTTAATAAAAGTAAATCTGCTTGTGCTCCGCTTTGTATTTTCGGAATCGTCTTATTTAAGAATTGAGCTCCGTTTTGAGAAGAAGTTTTAAGCGCCTCAAGCGGACTCAAACCTGCGTTTACTAAAGCTTCGAGTTCTTGGTGTAAAGATATACCGGGATAGATATAAGAATTGTAAGCCCCACAGTCTGAACCTGCAAGAAGGCCTACCTTATTTTTATTCAATTCGCCGGTTAGCTTAACAAATGTAGAATCTAATTTTTTTCGCATTCGTACAAATTCTGTTGAGGCGCCTAGTGCACTGTTAATACGACCTTCGTAAGTTTTTTGAACTCCGGAACCTATATAACTTAAATAATCGTCAGACGTATGATCTTGTTCATCAAGGTAACTTAAGGTATGGCCAATATGTAGTGTAGGCACAACGTATACATTACGCTCATTCAGGCTATTAAAAGTTTTAAGAGCAGCAGCATCAGAATAGGTTTTTATAACTTGATCTAAGGAGGTCCAGAAACCTGTTTCACCTTTTTTTACAGCTTCCGTTATAGCTACCTCTTCTCGTGAACACCCTTTTAAAATGTAATACAAGTGTTCTATTGCGTCTATACCTGCCTCGGTAGTTTCTTCTAGTGTAACCGAATAGGGCATATGCCCACTTGTGATCATGTTTCGACTTTCGGCCTCTTTAATGGTTTGTAAATAATTTTCCGCGGAAATTTTACTGTCGTAAATTTTTACAAAATCTACATTTAAAGCTTGAAGCGAATCGAGCGCATGGTTAATTTCTTCAAGATTTGAAACTTCTAAAGATCCTGCCCAGGTTGCGCCGGGACCATCTATTTTAGGACCCGAAGTATATATTGTAGGTCCGTTTAAAGAACCGGCAGCCATTGCATTTTGCCACTCGTGTACCGCAGTGGTTAAATCTCCACCGGCATCGCGTACTGTGGTAATTCCGTTTGCCAGATACAGGTTTAAAAACTTTTTATTTTCTTCTATTAGACTATCTCCACCGCGAAAATGTACATGATTGTCCCATAAACCCGGCATTAGGTATTTTCCTGTTCCGTCAATTTGTGATTTTGCCGCACTGGTTAGCAAATCTTTAGTGCGTAGAATAGAGTGAATGGTATCTGCATTAATAAATACCGACTGTTCATTAAGAATTTCACCGCTTTCTAAATTGAGAATATTCACATTATGAATTACCAGATCAAAAACAGGAGCCTTTGAGGTACAGGAAATTAGAAATAAAGAAGCAGTGAATAGAAGTAACGATTTATTCATAAATCATATTTTAATTTAAAGCATTCAAAATACGGAGATTCTCTAAATAAATTGGGGTAAACTAAAAAAGAGCCCAAAAGGGCTCTTTTAAATTATATTTTATGGTGTTTTATTTTCCCCACTCTGTGTGAAAAATACCTTCGCGATCTATACGCTCATAGGTGTGCGAACCAAAGTTATCACGCTGCGCCTGTATAAGGTTAAGCGGCAATAAACTTGATGTGTACGCTTCAAAATAATTTAAAGAAGCAGACAATCCCGGAACCGGAATACCGCTTAATGCAGCATAAGAAACCGTTGCTCTCACAGAAGCCATAGTCTCCTGTACCTTAGGTACAAATGAAGGTGCTAATAATAAGTTAGGTAATGATTTATCTGAAATATATGCTTCAGAAATCGAGTCTAATAAACCAGATCTAATGATACAACCGGCTCTCCATATTTTTGCGATAACAGACATGTCAAGATCGTACTCATATTCTTTAGATGCATCTGCAAGCTGGTGTAAACCTTGTGCATAAGCAACTATAAAGGAGAAGTACAAAGACTCTTCTGCCATTGCAATTAATTTGTCTTTGTCTATAGCCTGTGGTTCTGGTCTACTGTATAATTTATCGGCAACAATACGTTCTTCTTTTAATGCCGAAATCTCCCGCATACTAACCGCAACATCTATCGTAGGTACAGGTATTCCTAGATCCATCGCGTTTTGTGAGGTCCATTTACCGGTTCCTTTTTGTTTGGCTTTATCAAGAATCATATCTACCAGAGCACCATCACCTAAATCGTCTTTTTGAGCAAAAATTTCTGCAGTAATCTCAACTAAAAATGATTGTAAACGGCCATTATTCCATTTATCAAAAATTTGGTGCAATTCATCATTGCTCAAATTCAAAGCTTTTTTCAGCAGGTCATAGATTTCTGAAGTTAGTTGCATCATACCGTATTCGATACCATTGTGAACCATTTTCACATAATTTCCGGCAGATTTTGGTCCTAAATGCGCAACACAAGGTTCGCCTTTAAATTTTGCTGCAACCGCTTCAAAAATAGGTTTGATGTGGGTATATGCTTCTGCATCACCACCCGGCATTATACTAGGGCCTTTACGAGCTCCTTCTGCGCCACCACTTACACCGGCTCCAAAGAAATTAATGCCCTTTTCTTTTAAATACGCTTCACGACGGTCTGTATCTGTAAAAAATGAGTTACCGCCATCTATAATGATATCACCTTTATCTAAGTGAGGAAGTAAGGTTTCTATTACCTGATCTACAATTTTACCTGCAGGAACCAGCAACATAATTTTTCGCGGAGCGGAAAGCGCATTTACAAAAGTGGTAATGTCTGAAGAGGCATCTACCTTAGCCAGATCACCACCTTCTTTTTTGAGTGCATCTACTTTTTCTTGATCTAGATCATAACCGTAAGCCTTAAAATTGTTGTCTGCGACGTTTAAAATAAAGTTACGTCCCATTACACCGAGACCTACAAGGCCAAAATCATAATTTTTATGCTCCATAATAATTAGTTATTGTTCTTTTTAATTTGCACTATAATGTTTTTATAAAGCCTCTTGTGTGCAGATAAGATGCCTTATTTTTGTATTGGTTATTGCCAAAATTAAATGATAACATTGACTTATTACTGCTTTATTCTATAAACTCATGTTATAATTACAGATAACCAATTAAGACTACAAAAATCAATAAAAAACCAATATTCTTTATGAATTCTACATCAAATCAACTGCTGGTCATTTTTGGAGCTTCGGGAGATCTCACAGCTCGTAAATTAATACCTGCATTATATCATTTATATGAAGGCGGTCACTTTCCTGAAAATTTTGTCGTTTTAGGTGCAAGCCGTAGTGATATGAGTGACGAAGAATTTCGTAAAAAAGTTGTTTATGAAAGTCCGTATTTAAAAGAAGAAGTTAAAAAGAAAGATAAGGAGTTCATTAAGAAATTTGCAGACCTGTTGTATTATCAGGATTTAGGCGATGATTATGACTCAGATTATACAGATCTCAAAAAACGTATAGAATCACTTGACAAAGAGTGTGGTACAGACGGCAGTTTTATGTTTTACCTCTCTACACCACCAAGTTTATATGAGCCTATTGCCAAAAATCTTACCGATCAGGGATTAACTAAAGGATCTGGCTCTGACAAAGGTTTTAGACGTATAATAGTAGAAAAACCATTTGGGTATAGCCTTGCAACTGCTCAGGAATTAAATAAAGGTCTTCAGAAATATTTTAAAGAAAATCAAATCTATCGCATAGATCATTATTTAGGTAAAGAAACAGTACAAAACCTACTGGTAACTCGTTTTTCAAATTCAATATTTGAACCGTTATGGAACCGTAACTACATTCATCACGTAGAAATCACCAATGCAGAAACGGTAGGAGTAGAGAAGCGTGGTGGTTATTATGACAAATCGGGTGCGCTACGAGATATGTTTCAAAGTCACTTGCTGCAGATTGTTTCGTTAATTGTAATGGAGCCGCCTATAAATTCTAATGCCGAAGAAATACGTAATGAGAAAGTAAAAGCTTTAAAATCTTTACGCATTATGAAGACTGAAAAAGAACTTTTTGATAACACCATGCGGGGTCAATATGTGGCTTCTAGTATAGATGGTAAACGTGTTAAAGGTTATAGAGAAGAAGAAGGTGTTGATCCTGAATCTAAAACGGAAACCTACGCAGCTATCAAGTTTTTTGTAGATAACTGGAGATGGAAGGATACGCCATTTTATGTGCGCACCGCAAAGCAAATGCCTACAAAAGTGACTGAAGTTGTCATTCATTTTAAATCACCGCATCACCAGGTTTTTAAAGATCAGGATATTAATAATAAAGACAATAAACTCATCATACGTATACAACCAGATGAAGGTATTCTTATCAAATTTGGTGTAAAAGTACCAGGACAGGGCTTTCAGGTAGAGCGTGCAAATATGGATTTCTACTACAGCAGTCTTGCAGATTCTAATATTATGGAAGCTTATGAGCGTTTACTTCTTGATGCAATGCAAGGTGATGCAACGCTATATGCACGTGCAGACGAGGTGGAGGCAGCCTGGGCTTTTGTAGATCCTATTTTAGATTACTGGGCAAACGGCAATGATGTAAATACCTATGGGTACCCTGCAGGAACCTGGGGTCCTAAAAACTCAGACGATCTTATAGAAGATGCTAACGGGTGGCGTAATCCCGGGGAACTGCTTACAGACGAAACCGGATTCTGTCTTATATAAACCGAATTTTAATTAAATATTTCCATACTTATGGACTTACGTATACAAGAAAACAAGCAACGTGTTGCTGAAGATTTTTCAGAATTTTTTAAAGAATTGTGTTCAACCGGGGAAGAGGTGCATATTGCCCTTTCTGGCGGAAGCACTCCCAAAATAGTTTTTGATCAACTGGCATCAGAATTTGGTGCAGATATAGACTGGTCAAAAGTAAATTTATACTGGGGCGATGAACGCTGTGTGCCGCCTTCAGATGACGAGAGCAATTATAAAATGACGGTAGAACATCTACTTTCTAAAATCACGATTCCTGAAGCTAATATTTTTAGGATACTAGGGGAAGATGACCCCGAAAAAGAAGCTAAACGCTACACAAATGTATTACGTGATAATTTACCTGCGTTAAATGGGATACCTTGTTTTGACTTAGTTATTTTAGGTATGGGCGATGATGGTCACACTGCATCTATTTTCCCACATCAAATTGAATTGTGGGAAATGCCCGAAAGCTGTAAAGTGGCGACGCATCCCGAGAGTGGACAAAAACGTATTACCATTACCGGAAAAGTCATCAATGCGGCTAAAACTGTTGCTTTTTTAGTAACCGGAGCGGGCAAAAAAGAAAAAGTATCTGCTATTATTAATGAGCGCGAAGATTACAAGAAGTTTCCTGCGAGTTTAGTTGCTCCTAAAAACGGTAAATTGATCTGGTTTTTAGATCAGGACGCGGCAGCAGGTTTGTAACTGTTATGTAAATAGAAAATGCTTCGGAAACTAATCTGTTTCTGTAGTTTGAAATTTTAAAGGATTCCCGGGCTCAATATGTATTAGTACAAAGTTGAGGTTGGGAATTTCTTCTTTTAAATGGTCTTGTAATTTGTGTGCAATAATATGACCGGCGGTTACGCTTATCGTACCATCTACGATAGCGTGCAAATCAAGATGATAATTCATCCCTGCTTTACGTATGTAGGCTTTTTCGGTTTCTAAAACTCCGGGTACCTCGAGCGATTTTACGCGTACCAGTTCTATGACATCATCATATCTGTTTTCATCCATTATTTCGCCCAGGGCGGGTCTAAAGATCAGATATGCGTTGTATAAAATAATACCAGATGCCAGTAATGCTGCCCAATCGTCTGCAGCTTCAAATCCTTCTCCAAAAATAAGTGCAATACTTATTCCTAAAAATGCCATTACCGAAGTTATTGCATCGCTACGGTGATGCCAGGCATCTGCTTTGAGCGACGAACTATTAGTCTCTATACTACGTTTTAAAACAAGCCGAAAAGAAGTCTCTTTCCAAATAATAATAGCTCCTAAGACATAAAGTGTCCAGGATTTTGGAGCGAGGTGCGGAGTTTGAATATTTTCTATGCTCTCGTACGCAATTACTGTGGCAGAAGTCACTAAAAATGCCACTACGAGAAAAGTAATTAAGGGTTCTATTTTACCGTGACCATAAGGATGATTATCATCTGGCGGACGGTCTGCATATTTTAAACCAAAAAGCACTAAAAAAGAAGCAAAAATATCTGCTGTAGATTCGATAGCATCGGCTATTAGTGCATAAGAATTACCAAAAATACCGGCAATACCTTTTAATATTGCAAGTATGGTATTTCCTATAATGCTAAAGTAGGTTGCGCTAATAGCTGTTTTTACTTTACTCATAATTTAAGCGCGGTAGGGTTGTGGTTTTATTTTTAAGGAATGCAAAGTTCCCCTTTTTAAAGGTTTTTAAAGAGTTTAGAAGTGTTAAGGTTTAGATTAAAAGGCAATAAACTTCTAATGATAGCTAGAAGAACTAAGGTTATTTTTTTAATTTAAGAAGTCTGAAAATACAATGTAGGATGCATTTTCAGACTTCTTAAATTGAGTAGGTTTATCTTTTAAATAGTTTCTATAATCTGATCTAAAGCAATTCTAGATTTTGGTTTTTTGCTAGGTTGGTTGGCATCTTCAGGATCTCTATAACCTATTGCAACTGCTACCAGTGTGGTATAATCTGATTGACCTATGATTTTATCGTAGTTCTCAGGTTCTATACCTTCCATAGGAGTCGCATCTATACCCATTTCTGCGCAGGCACTTAATAAAACACCTAATGCTAAATATACCTGCTTTTCAAACCAGGCTTTGGTTTGCGCTTCGGGTTGTGGTTTTATAAATTCTTTATAATAATTTACAGCGCCCTCGGGTAATTCACGTTCAATTTGAGATTCAAAGGCAGCTAAACTATCTATTCTACTTAGTACAATTACCGTATCGCTATCTGTAACTTTGCTAGTATTTATCCAGGATACTTTAGAAAGTTTCTCTTTAGTAGCACGATCAGAAACGAAGGTAAATTTCCAGGGTTGGCTATTAATAGAAGAAGGTGATAAACGTAAAATTTCTTTTAACTCTTCGATCTTCTGACTGCCTATTTTTTTTGATGCATCATATTTTTTTGTAGTGTATCTATGCTGCATCGCTTGTAAAAAACTCATATTTTAAATTTAAAGTGAATCATCTTTAAAGTCGTAAAAGTAGTCATTGCCTTTCCTGAGAGGTTGTTAAGCTTATCTCAAAATCTTTATGACCTTAGCGTATTGATTAGGTTAAATTAAAAATCCCAATATAAAATTGGGATTTTTAAAATTAGATCGCTTGTTAATTTCTTTGTGGTGGGGTCCAGCGGTTTATATATTCTGTTTGTAATCCGTCTGGGTATGTTATCAATTCAATAAGACTACCCCAAGGAGCTCTACCATAAACCCCGGCATTATGTGGTCCTTTTTCTATACCACCCAAACCGTGCGGTTGTGATAGTAATTCGCCACCGGCAGTTTTAAAACGTTTTGCAGCATACGTTATATCGTCTACGTAAACTGCAAAATGCGTAATGCCAAAATCATTTAACGCAACAGGCTTTTTCTGACTTGTATTTTCAAATTCAAAAAGCTCTAAAGTGGCGCTTTTACCCAGTTGCATAAGTTTCATATGTACCACTTTTGCTCCTTGAGGAATACCTAATTGTTTTTCAGTTTCCTCACCTTCCATAGGTTCTTCATCTTTTTGTACCAAGTCATACAATGTTTTAGCATCAAAAGCCTGTTTTAAAAATTGTGAAGCTTCGGTTACATTAGGTACGGTGATCCCAATGTGGTCTATACCGCGTATACGTGATGTTGTGCTCATAATTTAGGAGTTAGAATTCGTTATAATTTCTACTTGATTGCCAATGGTTACCTGTGTATTCTCGTGATCTAAAAAAGTTTTTTCATCGGGGAATACATGATTTTTATAAAAATCTGAATTGAGTGTGTTTTCAAGACCTTCTAAACTATCAAACCAAAGTTCTGCAGTCCCGTCATAATCTTCAACTTCTACAGCACTCGTTTTTTGTTTTATGGGATGGGTTTGTATATAACGAATGCAATGTTTATCTGCTTCCGGGATTTTCCTAAAGAGTGGACCGTGAATTTCAATATGGTGCTTTACAAATTCTTCGTGAGTGAGTTTTGGATTTCTTCTCAAAAACATGGTCATTTTTATCATTGCTTAATTTTTAAGGTTAAACATTACCCCAAAATTACATGAGACATGGTCTTTACTAAATCCATTTAGTTGATTTAAAATAAGTTTAACGGGATTGATTTAACGTGTTAAGAAATCAAATTATGTAGATAAATGAATGTAAGGTAATTAACACGTTACTTCGTATTATAATCAAAAATAATACAAGAAGATAACGTTAATTTTTTAAGATGAAGATGATTTAAAATTATATTCTATTAGTTAGAAACTGAATTATAGGGTTTAATGACCCTATAATTTGACTCTAAATAGGCATTGAGAAAACAAAATTAGTCTCTTTTTGAGTTGAAGTAACTTCAATAATTCCGTTATGTGCTTTTGCTATTTCTGAAGAAATATAAAGACCTAAGCCTAAACCAGATTTGTTGTTAGCAGAATTGGTTGTAAAAAAAGGTTTAAATAGGTTGAGCATTTTTGCTTTGGGAATCTCATCACCTGAATTTGAAACGCGTATAGAAAAACTATTATTTATGGCCAAAACATCTACTATAATAGGCTCTTCTGCGGCACCATGTTTAACTGCGTTTCCGAGTAGATTAGAATACAATTGCCCCACGCGATTAATATCACAATTTACATCTTGCTTTAAATCTATATTTAAGGTGATTTTGTGATGTGTATCTATCGTTTTAAGTTCTTTAGTAACCTGATTTAGTGATTTTTTAAGCGCTTGATTATTCGTTATACGATCTAGTCGTATGCCTTCACCCAGATGTCCTTTAGCGAAATCTAATAAATTATCAATGAGACCCTGCATACGATAGGAGGTACTTTTTATAGTACTCGCCTGTCTGTTTGCCATTTCGGGCAGATTCATCTGTAATAAAATATCTGCACACATTCGGGTTGTACCTACAGGATTGCGTAGATCGTGACCTAAAATTGCTATAAATGTTTCCCGTAATTCACCTATATGTTTTTCTTCTTTAAGCTTAATATTTAAGTCATTAACTTCTTCAACCGCATCTAGATGAAAGGAAATAAGCTGCGCATATAGAGCGAATAGATCTTTAGTTTCCTGATTGTCTATTTTTGCGGGCTCAGGGTCTATGGCGCAGAGCGTACCAAAAAAACTTCCATTTTTTCTATAAATAGGATAAGATATATAGCTTTGAAACCCGTATTGCGCTGGAGTAGGATGATTACAATAGGTGGCATTGCTAACCACTTCATCAATAATAACCGGGTTGTGATGCTGTTTAATCTCGTTGCAAATTGTGGTTTCTAAAACCAACTCATCTCCCGTTTTTAAGCCAAAGTTACATTCGTCTTGTGAAACACACGTAATCCATTTCTCATCTGTGACGCGCGCTACTGCAGAAAATTTCATTCCTGTAGTGCGACAAATGACATTTAGTATTGAAGGAATCGCACTAATTTGTGTGACATTCAAAATGTCATTTTGCAAGTCTGTACTTAGGTTAGTGTTGATCATAGTTAGCTATAAGTAATAAATATAACGATTATTTTATTTTAAGTCTGTAATGTATCACCAACCTATCTCTTAAGGAATTACGCATTACTTTTAATACCCTAATTGATTTTTGTGCTTTGTTTCTGCATGTTAATTTTTATAATCGTTACTAGAATTATAAGAATACCTATAGCCTGTAAAATCCCTATGCGTTCATTCAGCATAAAATAGGCACTCAATATAGAAACCGGTATTTCTAATGTTGCCAGTATTCCTGCTAAACCTGCACCTATTTTAGGAACTCCATTATTAAAAAGAATAGGAGGTAAGACAGTACCAAAAAGACCTAATACAACACCCCATTTTATAAGTGTCACAGTATTTAATTCTTCGATAATCTGAATATTCCAAAACAGGAGAATGGCTATAAAACCGCCTAAAACCAGATATTTACTTCGGGTGATATTAGGCAATTCTACCGAAACTTTATTTGTAGCATACATCGTGAAAGTATACGATAGGGCGGCAAGAAAACCGTATCCAAAGCCAACAGCACTAAAGTTAAAATCACTTTCAAAAATACGCGATGCGAGAACCGTCCCTAGTAATACCACAACTGCTCCTATAAGTTTGGTTCGGTTTACGAGCTGGCGATCTATAAAATACTCAAGTATTATGCTCATCCAAACGGTTTGCATAAGAAGAATGATACCTATAGAAACCGGTACATATTGTATCGCCAAATAGTAAAAACAACTGGTTAAACCTAAAGGAGCACCAAAAAGAATTAATTTCAGTTTGGGATATTTAGCCGAATATTTTTGAGATTTCTGCTCTTGGTTTTCTTGTTTCTTAGATAGAAAGAAAGAGATAATGCTCAAAACCACCACTCCAAAAACAAACTGTAGAAAGGTAAGGGCAGCGGTACCAAAACCTGCATTGTTAGCCAGTTTTACTATTGTTGCCAGAACGCCATAGCTTGCTGCGCCTATAGATACAAAGGCTATTCCTTTTAATTTATCCATAAAATGTATTACTGATTATTTCCCGGTAATAGGGGTTAACTTTTTCGAAACGTATTTTGATACGATATTTTGAGAGGTGATTATGATTAATCGATATAACTAGTCGTAATTCCTCAAAAACCTTATAAAATCAATACGTTTAATTATATTTTTTTACTCCAGCATAAAATATTCCCATATCTAAAAAATATAAGAAGGTAAATTTAGAAGGAAAAATAGAATACTAAGTAGTGAAAAGAGCTTATTTATGGAGACTTATGTTTCAATTGCATTTGTTTTAAATCACTAAAATTCTTATTGTGTCAAGTGCTTTTGTATTTCATCAAATTTGAATTAATAGGATATTATTTTAAAATATAGTAAAGTGAAAAAAATTACATTTGATTCAAATAAATCTATACATGAACTCCATATATAAAACCAGATTGCTTATCGCTTTGATGGCTATTATTCCATTTTATCCTATAGCGCAGACAATGCAATTTGAACCCTTAAATGCCTATTGGAATTTAGTTGATACGCTGAAGAATGGAGATTCACTTTCCAAAGAAAAATGGGATGATTTTTTAGCAATAGAAGCTAACAGAACATATGTAGATAATCAGGGTTTTGATGCAAACTATTTAGAACGGTTTAGAAATAATTTAGAACTCGTTTATATGCCCAAAAACGATAGTTTATTACAAACCTATATTCCGGCTATAGAAAAAGATCCATCTTCATATTGGTTTATCTACAAAGTATATGTTTATAAAAAGTATGAGAAAGAATTGAAAGCATTTCAAAAGCAACTTGAAGATCCTAAGTATATAGATATACTGTATGAACAAGCTTTTGAGTGGCTTCCCAAGTATTTACAACGCAAAGAAACTGGAGTAAATTTTTATTTAATAGGAATTGAAAATGATGCTATTGCCGGGGGTGAAGTGGTGATCGCGACGCTATGGAATTTATACAATCAAGACAAAATAAACCTAGGAAGTACAGCAGGACACGAGATGCACCACGTTTTAAGAAATCCTGTAAGTTTTGAGAACGTAGCAGAGGCAGATTTGGGGTTACTCTATTTTTTAAATGGAGTGCTTAATGAAGGTTCTGCAGATATGATAGATAAGCCAAAGAATATTCAGTTTGAAGATGAAATACCTGGAGAACTTCAATTCAAAGAATTTGTGCTTGATCAGGCAGATAGTATTATAAAGATTGCAAACACTAATATTATTGAATTACAAAAATCTAAGGGTACCTCTTTTAAAACGGAACGGGACTATCGCAATCTAATTAAATGGACGAGTGGTCACTGCCCTGGTTATTATATGGCAGATATTATAGTACGTAATGGTTATAAAAAGCAACTTTTAAAAAATATACAGAATCCGTTTTATTTCATTTATCTCTATAATAAAGCTGCAAAAAAAGATAAAGCCAGCCCATCTATATTCTCTGAATCTTCTATTAAATATATAAAGACACTTGAAGCTAAATATTGGGGGAAACCTACGGCTAAAGCCTAATCAGAAAAAAAACGTTGCAATCTCTTCAATTTGAGAATGCAACGTTTTTAAATATAACACTACTTAAAAATTAAAGCTTCTGGTTCGTTAATTATTAATTTGAGTAGCTTCAGAAAGAACCTTTTTAAAAACATCTACCGGCTGTGCGCCTGTTAATGCACTTTTACGATCAAAAATAAATGTAGGAACTGAGTTTACACCCAGATTTTTCCAGTATGATTGGGTTGTGCGCACTTCATAGCGTGCTTCTTCACTGTCTAAGCGTTCTAGTGCCTCTTCAGCATTGAGACCTACTTTCAGTAAAGCCTCCTCAAGTATACTTTTTCTGGAAACATCTTTACGCTCGCTAAAGAATGCTTTAATTAATTGCATTTTTAATTCAGTTTGCTTCCCAAAATCCTTAGCATATTCTAGCAAGATATGCGCATCAAAAGTGTTAGCCATACGCATCTCTTCAAAATAATCAAATGTAAACCCCAGCTCAGCACCGGCATCTATCATACGTTGTTGAGATTCTTCTTGTTGCTCTGTGGTAGATCCGTATTTTTCTGCAATATGCTCACGTAAATTTTGACCTTCAACAGGCATATATGGATTGAGCTCAAATGGTTGCCACTCTAATTCTATCTGGTCTTCCAGACCTAATTCTTTAATTGCTTTGTCTAGTCTTTTGTAGCCTATTATGCACCACGGACAAACAACATCAGATACAATATCAATTTTCAGTTTATTAGCCATATTTTTTTATTTACTTATTATAGAAGTGTCTATGAAATTTGTTTCGCTGGGTTCCGTTTTATTCTCAAAAGATTCATCAACCATATTTATAAGCATCGAGTTAACTATTCTGCTTTTTTGTAGATCACTATTTTTAATATGTGCTTTATGAAAAACACCTAAAGTTTCCGTAGATCTGGGGTGACTATTATTTATAATCACCAGGTTGTACGAGTCTTCCTTAAAAGAATTTATTGTGGTTGTAAAAGGAGCCAGTTGAGATTCATTAGCTTTAAAAACAGGCTCAAAAGTGTTAAGATAGTTTTCCGAAGCTTTTAAATCTGCCTTTGCATACCTATGAAAATCTGCAAGAGATAACTCACTGGCAATTTCACTAGGTTCATAACCTAGCATAAGAAATGATTGATCTCCTGCATTATCAATGTGAAACGGAGTATTTACTTGTTGATCAAACCGCACCAACCAATGGTAAGCTAATGACTTTTTAAAATGAGCTAACGATAATAGTGATAGCTCATTTTTAAGTCTTACCATTAATGACCTTAACGCTTTTGATGAACTATCGCTGCCCAAATTAATATGGAAAAACCCAGGTTTATCTGTAGTGGTTCTAAAAACATCTTTAAATACAAGACCGGCTAATTGCTGCTTAGATAATTGTTCTGAAAGCGTATAAGTCATCACCTTTATTTTGTGAAAAATTTCTTATTGAGACCATTATCAAATTTGATATTGGTCCAGTTTACATAAATCCACGGCTCATCTGTTAACTCACCTTCCCAAGACGATTTTTTGTACTTACGAGAAGTAGGTATCAGCATATTATCGATTTCTTCATATTCTAAAACCATCAAATACGGAGTTTCTATAACATTGAAATCTGCTACTGTAAATAAAAAGCGATCTATTAAATTAGTTTCTTCATTGATATAAACCTGATAGATGTCTGTAGGTTTATCCTCATTAAGATCAAAAGTTATTTTTACAACGTCATAGGTAGTACTGTCGATGGTTTTCTTATTCAAGTATTCATAGTTTATACCGTCGTCAAGTAGCTTTTGCATCATCGTAAACCAGTAAAAATTAGTAGGTCTATTAAAAGCAACTTGCTTCATCATTTCCTCATCAGATAAATAGGTATCGTTGTGACGTAACCAAAAATTCTCACCATCAAATCCCTGCTCAATTACTCCTTCTAATTCAGGAAGTGTGCGTTCATGTGTAGAATAAGCACCATAAGAAAGTTCACCATCAAAAAGGTATTTTTCGGTACTAATATCAGTTTTTCCGTCTGGAGTTTTGTAAGTATATGTGTAAATCACATCATTTTTTGCCCAAAGTGAATCTTTATTTCCAACCTTTTGAACTACTGCATAAATTAATTCGTGACCTTTATTTTGAAATTCGGGTTCAGCTATTTTTTCTTCTTGAGTATCCTCAGTACTGGTTGTATTTTTAGAAGAGTCATTAAATCCACAAGAGATTAATGCCAAGCTCACTATTCCTGATAACAGTTTAATTTTCATAATTGATTAGTTTAAAAGAATGATTGAATTACGCTACCTCGCTTATTTGAACAACCGGGTTTGCGTTAGTAAAGTTTGGCAAATCTGCTAAAATTGTTTCAGCGTTAGCCCCAAACGATTTTTCAAAACTTTCCATAGAATTAAAAGTGATATTTGCAATCACAGCATAAGGAGCGGGCTCAGTGGGTGATGCTGAAGCAATACCAAAATTCACATCAGAATCTATAATTGCTTCACCTAATAATTCTGCAATTAGATTTCCGTGTTTGCTTAAATAGTAATCCTTATCAAATGTTAAGTTTACATTATTGGGATACATTACAGTTAATTTTATCATAGTTCAATATTTAATTATTCTGAAAGATCCGCTAAGACGATATTTTCAGAAAAGTTACTATATGCACTTTCAAACTGTTTAGCCATTTCATCAGGGAATAAATGAAAATCTCCGGCTTCAAGAGAAGTTACAATTCCTTCAGCAATCACCGAGGTATCTGCACCATCTTCAAATCCTGCTGCAGCGCCCATATCTGTATCCACAGGTCCTGGATGTACGCTCAATATAGTTACTCCTTTAGGACTTAGTTCTGCTCTTAATCCTTGAGTCAAAGAATACGAAGCAGCTTTAGATGCAGAATACGTAGATAAGTGAGGGAAATTCTTTATTGATGCCACAGAATTGAGCTGTACAAGAGCACCTTTATTTTTTTCTAATGTTTGAGCAAACGAGGTTGCTACACGCAAAAGACCAAACGCATTAACATCAAGTTGTTTCGTTAAGCTTTCTAAAACATCTTCTTCAAGAGTTGCACAGGGTGTCCCTATTCCTGCATTATTAACTACAATTGCAACATCAAGAGTTTGCTCTGCTAATCTTTTTATAGATTGTGTATCAGATACGTCTGCTTCTAAAGTCTCAACACGATTTCCGTATTTATCTTCAAGCTCTTTAGTAGAAGTAATATCCCTTACGGCGAGATATACTTTTTTAGCTCCGTGCTCTAAAAATGATTCTGTAATTGCTTTACCAATTCCGCGATTTGCGCCAGTTACTAAGGCGATTTTATCTTTTATTAAAATACTCATAGTTATAATTTAAATTGTTATTAGAAAAATGCTGAGACCTTCTACAAATAGTAAAAGGTCTGTAGCATTTTATAAAGAGTGTTTAGGAACTCGCTTTATTTTTTCCAGGCAAATTTTTCAAAAGGAGCATCTACCGGAGTATTTGCAATGTGATTTGTATAGTTACTTATTACCTTTTGAGATAGACCTAAGATTACTTCAAGAACTTGACGTTCACCATAACCTGCATCGTAAAATGCCTGTAGATCTGCTTGCGCTACATTACCGCGATTACGAACCATAGACAATGTAAACGTACGTAATGCTTCTAGTTTTGAATTTTCTAATGGAGTCTCATTACGTAATGATTTTGTAATGTGCTCATCTACTTTCATCATATTAGCAATAGCTGTGTGTGCAGGAACGCAATAGTGGCACTCGTGTTCTACATTAATAGTCTGCCATACTACTGTTAATTCATCTTTATCAAAAGAAGAATCCATAAACAGCTTATGTAAGTTCTGATAGCCTTCTAATAATCCTGGAGCACCAGCTAAAACACCGTGTAAACCTGGAATCATACCATTGGTTTTTTGTGATTGTTCTAAAAAGGGTTTGCTCGCTTCTGGAGCAGTTTCTAAATCGTGAATTTTTAAAGTTGTCATAGTTATCAATTTTATTATTTAGTATAATATCTAAACGTTCGTTTAGTTTTAGCTTAAAAAAAACGTTTATATGTTTTTAAACGTCATTTCTATGTAATCTTTAATTTCTTTATCTGTATTTACACGAGAAGCCGCAGCAAGACCGTGCTTAGCGAGAACTAGAAAATTTGCAAGTTTTATAAGTTCACCCTCATTTGTGTAACCACTTAATTTCAGCTTTTCGATAAAAAGATCTTTGAGAGTATTCATAAATGAACTCATTAAATCATTTACTAAAGGATCATCACTTTCTGAAAATTCATTATATGTATTAGTAAGTAAACAACCTTTTTCAGATTCATTCTCAGAGCTTATCTCAACCGAATCATAGAAAAACTGTTTGATATCATCAACACCTTCTGTAGCATTTTTAAACTTCTCAAACATCGCTGCTACTTTAGACTTGTAACATTTCAAGCTTTCTAAAAAAAGACCGTGTTTACTGCCAAAGCTTGAATAAATCGAAAATTTATTAATGCCCATTTCTTTTTCAAGCATTTGCATAGACGTGTTTTCATAGCCTTTACGCCAAAACAAATTCATTGCTTTGGCGATCACTTCTTCTTCTATGTATTGCTTTTTACGAGCCATTAATTTTAATTACACTACAAAACTAACCATTCGTTTAGTTTTAAACTAAATCTTAACAGAAATTTAAATTTTTTGAATTGAATTATAGGAATGAACTTAATTCTCTTTCATCGAGAAAAGATTAAGATTAACAGATTTCCCCAGTAATACATACCCTTCAATATTGGGGTGTAACCAGTCTTCAGTATAGTTTTTTAATATCTTTTCAGGGTCGGCAGGGTCTCTTAGGATTTTGTCAAAATCTATATAAGCATCAAAATTACCAGGAGTTCTAATCCACTCATTTACATCCTTTCTAACAATTTCGTGAGCTTTAGAATAATGTCCACTGCCTTTAAATGGGGTAATCGTTGCACCATAAATTTTTATGTTTTGAGCACGTGCATCGGTTATAATTTTGTGATACGCTTTTATAATTTCGTCTGCTGAAGCATTAGAATAGATATCATTGGTGCCATAAAATAGAATGATATATTTTATACCTGCCTGTGCCAGTAAATCGTCTTTATATCTGCCTATGCCAGAGCCTATAAGTGTAGAACCGCCAATACCCAAATTTAATACTCCAATATTTTTTGTTCGGGAATCATTCAGCAATTGCTGCGAAAAAATATCAGGCCATCTATTTTGTAAACCTCCCGAAAGTCCATAACCATCTGTAATTGAGTCTCCCAAAATACCAATACAGGCCGAAGGTTCTTGAGTTAAAACATCTATAGCATTTATATGAAACCAATGCGCAGTTATTGTAGGATTGTTAAATATTCCTAATGAAGTCTGATCACCTGTAAGAATATAAGAGTCTGTACGTGAGGCAACGTGGCTGGTAATATTAGACGATTCATCTAGATTACCATAAAAAGTAGTAATAGCGATATGCATACCCGGCTTTAACGCAAATGCTACAGCGTCTGAAACTTGAGTGTCGAAAGGAGCTATAGTAATTGCAGTATTTCCATTAAATTTTAAAGAAGTTAATGTGGTTGAATCAATAGTACTTCCTCCTTGTGAAACAGCGATGTTAACTGCCTGAAGCGTAAGTGCTTGAGGACTGGTTTTGTTTGAAAACTTTAAACGTAATGTATCACCACCTATAGATACACGTACCACTTGGCGCAGCGTATTATTAGTTAAATAAGGAGGAGGAGGGGTGTTTGTTGATCCGGCTGCATAAGGTGCACAACTCCAGGTTCCTACCCAATTACCATTTTGACCTAAACCAGAAAAAGTAGTTAATATAGAGACTAATAAAACAAATAGTACTTGTTTACTATATTTTTTGAATTTTAAATAATTTATCATATTTAATTCTATAATATACTCTCTAAATTATACCAACTACTAATATCGGTTTTTTAATAGATAGATTTCAATTTTCTAGCATTGAATTATATACATTCTAAGTATTACTCTCCGTAATGTAGGCTTCCCTTTTTTGTAGGCTTCCCTAAAAACAGGACAGTTTTGAAAATCATTTTTTTCATCCGTGACCTTAGCAAAAAAGCCACACTAGGGAAGGAGTAAGACTGGTAAGTTTAATAGAAAGTGAGGTATGAAACTCAATATATTTCGTTCATTATAGATCTGAACAATTTTATATTTTACAACGTTTATGTATAAGAATAGTGCGGTTTTGTGTGCTAGGATTTTCCGCAGGAAAATCAGACGTAACAAAAGTGCACGGACTCTTGATTAAGCACTAAACTAAGCATTATTTTTATACGGTGTTGGCAACTGGCTTTTATTCAATTATTCTGTCGTTTTTAAATCTATAAAAGAAATCAGTTGTATCTTTTTTTAGTAATTCTGTAATTTTCGAATTCTCATATTTATAAAATTTTTGCAAATTCCAAGCATCTGAACTAAAAGCTATAATTCTGTCTTCCATCACAAAAAAGTTTCCTTCTTCATCTGCCTGATTTTCGATGTCGTAATAATATTTCTTGACAGTCAATCGATTGTTTTTATCAGAATACTGTTTTTCGGAAATCAGTTTTACAGGAATTTTGTCAATCAGAATTTGGGAACTATCGTTCAGATTGAATTCGAAAGGTAAGTCCATAATTATTTCATATTCACCATCACTTTCAAGTCCAAATAAATGAAAGTTTATGCTGTCATTTTTTCGGATAGTTAAAGTTGTTGTGTCAGAATGATGAAATCTGCTTTTTGAATATTCCTCAATTACTACAGGAAATGTTTTTTCGGTCAATTCATTTTTCATTTCGGACTTGCAAGAGGTCAGAATTGAGATTAAGAATAATATTCCAATTATATGTTTGTTATTGAGTTGGTGCATTCAAGGTTCTAGCGCAACAAGTGTTACTTTTAATTAGGTTATTCAATTTACTTTTTTCTTTCAAGACAGCCACATTTTTTAACTTCAA
>NZ_JBITTU010000006.1:0-325316 GCF_044542075.1 Leeuwenhoekiella sp. NPDC079379 | reverse complement strand
GTTAATTGAGTAGGAGTACCATTCAGGTTAATCCATCCATTCGACTGGCTTGCGGTGTTCGCAAAAGCCAAACCTACTGCCAGCCCCAGTGTCATCACCGGGATCATTATTTTAGAATTTTTCATAATAAAAACTATTAATTTGTTTTGCCTACTCTGTTTTTCAGGTTTTCGGCTGCTCCTGCATCATCGTGCGCACGACTAATTTCATAAGGCGTTATTTTTGTAAAACGGGAAAACAGATAGCTGCCGCAAATAGCCAGAGCCGTAAAAACCAGGTTGAAGAGCAAATGCTGACTCCAGGTTAAATCATTAATGATTCCGCCACAGGAGCAGGGTAGTTCTGGACTGAATAGCATCATCCCGGCTATATATATTGTAAATACGCTCATCAATACTGCAGAACCCAATAACCCAAGCCGGCGTGTTTTAGGTACTAGAAGTAATGCACTAAGCACATATTCACTTACAGGCACTGCCCAAGTTAATAATTCAGCAACAGGTTTGAGAACGGGCACCTGTTTCATTTGAACTGTAAATTGCTCGAATTCGATAAGTTTTCCCGTTGCAGCGTATATCCAGAGAAATACCAAAGCGGTACAGATAACAAAAAGTAAATTTGAATTATAAGCTGACTTGAGATACATATCAAATATTTGTATGCAAGGTCAGCAACAATAATTTGCAAATAATAAAGTGATTTGTACCTCAGGGATTTATCCTATTTTCTAAGGTGACTCGGACTATAACCGTATCTTTTCTTAAACGATCTTGAAAAATGAGCAACGTCACTAAAGCCAATAAGTTTTGAAATAACTTTGATTTGAATTCTAGTAGACTCAAGTAGTAGTACTGCTTTTTTTAAACGTTCTTCCATTTGAAATTTATAGACGGTAATCCCATACAACTCTTTAAAACCCTTTTTCAATTTGTATTCGTTAGTTCCAAACGTATGGGCTAAATCCCTTAGAGATATTAAGGATTGATCAAGGTGAGATTGAATGTAATTATGTATTTCTTTCATAATACGCACATCAACCTCCCGTTTCAAAACAGATTTAGCTTGCTTGGGTGTTACTTCTCCGTTTTTGATTCGTGCAATGGAATTTAGATTCCTTTCATTCTGTTTCAGAATATTGACCGTTCGTACTCCTGTAAGCATTAAATAGACATTGGATTTGGTTAATTCCAACTGATTGAGAAAAAAACTGACCGGTAAGCTTAGTTTCTGCGCTACTTTCAGTTGAAGATTAATTTTTGGAGGGTAGTTAACAGGTTCAATCATTTGTGAATTCCACAATGTTCTTGATTTTTTATCGAGGCATTTTACAAAATCAGTACCAATGATTGTTTTTGAGTTTAATAAAGGAAATTCATGAGTTGAAGATGAAAAATGTTTAATCTTTAAATCAGAATCTAGCACAAATACGATATCTGCAACGTGTTCTTGGCTTTGACGCGTATGGATTAGATACAAACTCTTGTAGGATTCCTGGAGTTCCTCAGCCATCATATTTAATAGCATCGTGATCGTTTCCAGTTCATCATTGTGCGATGAGCTCGGAATTCTAAAATTAAAATTCCCACTGGCCATTTCAATAATCATGCGATTGATACGCATTACGCGTTTAATATCTTCACCTTCTAATTGTCGATCCATAGTTACAGATTATTAAATTTAAGTAGGGGAAGAGATTAGAAAAACTATTTATAAGGCATCAAAAACGCTATAGCTTTTGTTTGGTTTGTAAAAATTCCGGTTGGTACCAGAGGTTTATTATTTTGAATAAAAAATTCTGCCTGTGCCTGGCTTTTTAAGGGCTGTACTAAAAAACTAATCGCTTTAGCAAAAGTGGATCCTTCGCGTGCTAAAAAGTCTCTGGCAATTTTATCGGAGTCTACAATTCTTCTAACATCGCATAAAATAGGATAGGGGCGTTCATTTTGAAACGATAGCCGATCGGCTACGATACGTTTTGCCATATCGTAACCTTTAACTACAATCGCTTTGTATGAACAAAAAAGGATTGAGTCTTCAATCCAGAAAATGGCATAATCTGTTTCTAGTACTTCGTGCATAATAAAGAATACTACTACAAATTAAAAAAAATAATTTTTATCAATTTTTAAGTCAGTTGCATTTAAGGGATTTTGTAATCAATTGTAGTCTATTCATAGAGATTATTGTCTCTCAGGGATAAAAAGTTGTCTTTAAGGGATAGAGAGATCCAGGAATAAATCCTCTAATAGGTTAGTATATAAATATTTACATAGTTTAAGGTCTGAATTTAAAATCAAGACTTCATGGCAAAGATTAAGCACAATAATTTTTTGGATTCAGTTGACGATGTGATGGTACGCGCCAAAGAAGAAGGGGTACTTCATTTGTATGCCAGTGGTAGTAAGCTTAGTGGCAGGTATCTTGAGATTAAGGGTAACAAACACTATCACTTTGGTACTACAGGATATCTAGGCCTTGAGC
Organism: Leeuwenhoekiella sp. NPDC079379; assembly: GCF_044542075.1. Lineage (NCBI taxonomy): Bacteria > Pseudomonadati > Bacteroidota > Flavobacteriia > Flavobacteriales > Flavobacteriaceae > Leeuwenhoekiella > Leeuwenhoekiella sp. NPDC079379. The sequence continues at coordinate 322,835 of NZ_JBITTU010000006.1, read as the reverse complement.
AGGATCCCCGCCTAAAAGAAGCAGCCATTCAGGCTATTCGGGATTGCGGGACTCAATTTCCGCTTTCCAAATCCTACATCTCGCATCCGCTCTATGAAGAACTGGAGCAGCAAATGGCTACTATTTATAATACCCCGGTAATTATTACCAAAAACAGTACCCTTGGGCATCTGGCCGTACTACCGGCAGCGGTAAGAGATGAAGATGCGGTAATTCTAGATCATCAGGTGCATTGGAGTGTACATCATGCTACTGAAATTATTAAAACACGTTCCATTCCTGTAGAAATGGTCAGGCACAATAATTTAGACATGCTTGAAGATAAAGTGAAGCAATTAGGTAGAACTGCTAAAAAAGTTTGGTACCTGGCAGATGGAGTGTATTCTATGTTTGGGGATTTTGCTCCGATTAAAGACTTGATGAATCTGACTAGAAAATACCCGCAATTGCATCTATATTTTGACGATGTGCACGGAATGAGTTGGAAAGGGAAACATGGTAGTGGTTACGTGATGAGTGTATTAAAGGAAGTACCTAAACAAGTTTTGCTTATAGGAACTTTGAGTAAAACTTTTGGAGCCAGTGGAGCGACGGTCATAACTTCTGATAAAAAGCTCTATGCCCAAATTAAGAATTTTGGAGGTCCCCTTACGTTTTCAGCCCAACTGGAACCGGCATCAGTGGCTGCAGCAATAGCCTCATCCCGAATTCATTTATCGGATGAAATTTATGAACGACAGCAGGATTTGCAAAATCGGATAACCCATTTCAATACGCTGCTTTCTCAGACTGATTTACCATTAATAGACCACAATGAGTCTCCGGTACACTTTATAGGCACAGGAACTCCTGCGACTGGATACGAATTAGTAAAATTGATGATGAAGGATGGATTTTATACCAATCTGGGTATTTTTCCTGCAGTACCTGTTAAGAATACCGGAGTACGCATCACCATTTCCACCCATAATGAATTGGAAGATATATCCGGCCTGGTGGACGCCTTGTCCATAAACTACAAGCTGGCGCTCGAGCATACGCATACTTCTCTGCAACGGGTACGCAGGGCTTTTAAACTACCTGAAGCTAAGGCATCTAATAATCGTGATCCTTCAAAATATTTTGGCAGGTTTCAGGTCAGCCTGGAATCAACCATAACCAATATCGATAAGGATCTTTGGAATACCCATATGGGAGGGAAGAGCATTTACGATTGGGAGGGTTTACAGGTTTTAGAGCAGTCATTCACCGGTCATACTGCAAAAGAAAACAATTGGGATTTTAGATATCTGATTATTTCAGATAACACAAAACCTGTTTTAATAACCTTCCTAACGAGCTCCATTTGGAAAGATGATATATTTTCTAAAAATGAAGTCTCAGCCTATTTAGAATTAGAGCGTAAAACCAATCCGTACTATTTCACTTCAAAAGTTTTAAGTATAGGTTCTTTAATTACAGAAGGGGATCATCTGTACATAGATTTTGATTTCAAGAATTGGCAAGAAGTATTAGTCCTGTTTTTCCGGATTCTTGAAGATTTAGAACGCGAATTTCAAGCAGAGATGATCGTTTTGCGGGACTTCAGAAATAATACCAGACTACATAAAGCATTCAATTTACAAGGTTATGTAAGGATTGATATGCCAGAATCTGCCCAATACAAAAATTTTGAATGGGAGAATGAAGCAGATTATATCAGTAGCCTTAGTAAAAAATCACGAGTTCATTTTAGAAAGGATATCGCGCCCTATCGGGAAAAAGTTCGAATTGAGATATGCTCGTCATTAAATGAAGCAGATTTAGAACGTTGCTATCAGCTTTATAAAAATGTCAAGCAGGCAAACCTCGGACTAAACACGTTTACGTATCCCATCCAGCTATTCCAGAATATGAATACAAATAGTAATTATGAATTTATCGTGCTTTGTAGTAATGAGATTGACAAAGACAGGTTAATTCTTGGAGTGATGTTTTGCTATAAATCAGCCAAAACCTATGTTCCAAACCTAGTAGGGCTTGATTATGAATATGTAAACGAGTATCAAACATATCGGCAATTATTGTATCAGACGATTATAAGAACTAAGGAATTGAGATTTAATCGTATAGACTTTGGAATGACTGCTGGTTTTGAGAAACGTAAATTAGGAGCTGAGATCATTCAAAATGTAAGTTACATTCAGGTGAAAGACAACTTCAAATTAGAATCCTTGGGCATCTTGCAGGGAGCCACTAAAAAGTTACTCTAAATTGAAAGCCTATGTTAGTGCTCAGTTTATGGATATTGGTTTCTATTTCAGGGGTTCCACAGCAGCAAGCTCCTGATAGACAACTGTCATTCCAAGTTGACATTCACGATCTTTATTACCGAAAACACCTCGATGCGTTAAATATTAATCAGCTAAGGGCTGCATATGATGAGCGAGAGGTAGAATTGCATCAGCAACGGCTGATCACTGAAGCTTACCTAAACAAGGCTAGGAAAGCTAAAGACAGTTTTGAAATCGCCAGAGCTTTTGACTTTGCAGCCCGTCTGTATGATACGCAAACCAATTTAAAATACAGCGACAGTATTATACTGTATTCTCAAAATTGTTACGACTATACTTATCCGGCATTGGGCTATATGCTGAAAGGCTATTATCACTACGAACTTGGAGCTTATGAAGAATCCCTGAAAGCCTATTATAATGCTTACGATTTGGCACGGCTGAATCAGAATAAAGAACAGGAAATCGAGATAAGCCAGGTCTTGGGAGCTTTTCAAAATAGATGGGGAGATTACACCAAGGCTATTGAAATTTACGAGAATCACATGGACTACTTGAAAACATTACCTGATTTTGAAGCAGTTTATCTTGAGGATTATTTAATCACGCTTCACAATCTGCAACTGGCATATCAGCGAGCGGGTAATTACGAGCAGGCAGCCCAATTTATTGAAATCGGACTGGAAGAAACATTAAAGACTTCCGACCGATTGTTCTTTTACGATTTTTTACACTCAAAAGGAGTTAATGCTTATTGGTTGGATGCGTATCCAACAGCCGAAAAGCTTTTAAACGAGGCGCTATCGGGAATCTCTGAAGATCTATCTGTAGTTTCAGTATCGTATTACTATCTGGGACAAATTGCTAAAAAAATCGGTGACGTATCTCTGGCCAATAACTATTTCAAAAAGATAGATTCATTATACAATCTAAATAAGGAGGTCTACCCAGAATTAAAAGAAGTGTACATTGATTTGATTATATTCAGTCAAAACCTCCCAGATTCTGAAGAAGAGCTCTATTATACACGTAGGGCATTAGCGGTTGATTCCGTCATTAATTCAAACAAACTCTATTTAAAGGCCAGTTATCTCAATCAGGTAGAAAAGCCGAGACTTTTGGAGGAATTAGATTCTGAAAAGCAGGCTTATAAATGGCGGTATATGAAGCAATTTTTGCAATTCAGTTTAGTAGCCTTGGCCCTTGTATTTTCGGGTATTTATTTAAAATCCAAATTCAAAAGAGTTAAGAAATTCTCATGTAACGCTTCAGAACCTCTGAAGATCATGGAAATTGATGATAATGATGATCCTGCTGAGCCAGTTCTTACCGAGGAAATAAAAATTGTTCTGCTACGAAGGCTCCAAAACTTTGAAGACCGGCAGCAGTATTTAGATGCCGAGCTAAGTCTTTTTAGTCTCGCTAAGGATTTAAATACCAATTCAGCATATCTCTCAAGGGTCATTAATGAAACTAAAAAAATGAATTTCTCGAGTTATATCAATGAGTTGCGCATTGAATATTTAATAAAAAAATTAGCAGATGACACCCAACTTCAATACTATAAAATTCAGGCTTTGGGAGAAGAAGTAGGTTTTAAAAGGGCTTATTCATTTTCTAAAGCTTTTGAAAAGAAAGTAGGGGAGAAACCATCTAGTTATCTCAGACAATTGCGATCTGTAGAAAACTGAATTAAAAATCATTTGTATTGAAATAGATATTTGGAAATAAATCCAAATCCAAATTTGGAGTCCTTTTCAAAATCAGAGTCATACAATTTGGGGGTGGGTTCTAATAATAACGCTATCCCTTCTTCGGTATGATCATCTGCATTATTGCCGATCCAGGATTTGATGAAATCGTTTTTAAAATATTTCAATAATCCATGGGCAGGATCAGAGATGTAGAAAGTATCGTTCTTTATTTTATAGAGAACTATGTAGTGATTTTTATTCCAATGTAAAATGCAGGGTAGGGGAGCTTCTTTAAGTTTATTTAAATTAATACGGACACCAATGGAACGAAAACCAATTTGCTCTGCTGCTTCACTAAGCGATAAAAGATTACTACCAGAACGTGTAGTTTCACTTATAGTCCTTAAAGATTGAATAGATAAACCTTGACCATAATGCTTAGCAATGATTTTAAGACATGTAGGGCCGCAGTCTTTAAAATCGGGTTGCCGGTATGTTAGGAACTTTTTCAAACCTTAATGATGACTATTAAATATAAGTTTTAAATGTCTGTTAATCAGTATTTAAAGTTATTTTTTTGAAATTTCAAAAAAATCTTTTTTAAAAAGTATTAATTTTTATCGGTTCTTTTTGTTTACAATCTAGTTCTTAGAATTTCTATATCAGAACTAATTTTCTCTTCTAAAACCCGCGCATAGATTTGTGTGGTTGAAATCTTGGAATGACCAAGCATTTTTGAGACAGTTTCAATTGGAACTCCATTTGCTAGGGTGACACTCGTAGCAAACGTGTGACGTGCCGAGTGAAAAGTCAAATGCTTAGGTATTTTTAGTAATGTAGCTATGTCTTTCAAATACGAATTGACTTTTTGATTTGAATAAACAGGAAACAATAGACCATCGTGCAGCTCGGAATACTTTTGATATTTACTTAAGAGGTGGAGGGGTATGGGAAGTAAAGGAACTTTTACTACCTGTCCATTTTTTTCTCTTTGAGTAAATATCCAATCGCTGTCGTCTATTCCTTTTACAATATTATTTTGATGAAGATTCTTAATATCAATGAAGGATAATCCGGTATAGCAGGCAAAAATGAAAATGTCCCTAACAATTTGAAGTTTAGAAATCTTTAAATCTGCAGTCTCAATTTTTTGTAATTCATCTTTAGTCAAATATTGTTTTTCAAATTTGCTAAATTTTAATCTATATCTGGCAAAAGGATTTTTTTCTAACCATCCAAGATCCAAAGCGAAATTCATCAGTTTACGAAGCCGCTCTAAATGCTTCATGATACCGTTATTACTTAATGGATTTGAAGTCTGAAGTGGAGTGCCTTTCCGCAAATAATGTTCAAAATCAATAATGAAACTATAATTGATCTGTTTAAGAAATAAGTCGGGACTATTCTTTTTTTTAATTAAAAAGTGCTGGATATATTTCTTTGTGGTATAGTAATTTTTTAAAGTGCCAGGCTTGAGAATACCTTCCATTTTCTCATTATGATACGTTACTAATTCCAGAAGTGTTTTATTATTCTGATCCTGACCTAAAAAACGAGCTTTTATTGATCGTGCTGTAACTACATTAAATTCATCAAGCAGATCATTATGACAGGTTAATAGTTTAGTATAAACCTGATCTAGATAACTGTTCAACGCTTTTCCTTCTGCAGAGCGCAAATTGGTCTGTTTTAGTTTGGTGTCCCAAAAGGTAACCGAAGTTTGCTTTTGTAAACTGATTTCTGCTCGTTTTCCATTAACGGTGATACGTGCATAAATTGGTGCTAAATCTTCATTTCTTTTAGAAAGATTAAGCCAAAAATGAATGTTGAATGTGTTGGAAGTGCCCATAGACTCTCGCTTTAGGTTAATAATCGATTTGTTTACGAAAGTCAAATCGAAGCGAAAGTCAAACCTGATCGGTAGTTCAGATTTTAATTAAAATCAACTTTTTGGAGGTAACCGAATAGGTAACTTTTTTGTTGATTTTAAAGCTAACTATATGCAATCAAAAAATATTAGAATTACTGATATTCATATAGTTAGCATTTTTTTGGTACTGTTAAATACCCCTTTAGTCGGGATGAGAGGATTCGAACCTCCGCTCTCGCGCCCCCCAGACGCGCACTTTAACCGGACTAAGCTACATCCCGAATTCTTGAAAAAAGCTAAATTTTACAAGAGTGCAAATATAAATAAATGCATAAGACCGCAAAGTGAATTTATAGAAGAAACCAGTACTATTTAAAATTTATAGATTTCAAAAACTAAAATCAACACTTCCTAAATTGATTATTGATTCTTCAATATATATGCAAAATAGTTAAGTGATTAATTATTTATAAGGTTTGTGTTTGTTGATTATTTATTTTATGTAACTTAATAGTGTTTATAATTAAACACTTAGATTATGAAACCATATATATTAAGTATTGTAACAGGAGTATTTATATCACTAATTACATTAATCTCTACTCCAATTAAAACTATGATTGATCCAAATATTCAAGGTACTTGGGAGCTAAAAGATTTTTATTATTATGATGATAATAAAATTATTGATACTGTAGGAGCTACCGATGGTTACCGCCAGATTAAAATGTATACTAAAGACCGTGTAATGTGGACGCGCTACGTGCCTAAAGATTCCGTAGAATGGTTTGGTTATGGAACGTATAGTGTTCAACAAAATAAATTGGTTGAGACCCTAGAATACGGTTCTGAAAGTATGATGGAAGTTTTAGATACGCTGCGAATATTCACTTTTGAACTACAACTTTCTCAAAATAAATACAGTCAAATAAGTACAGATGCTGAAGGCAACCGCATATTTTCAGAAAATTATATTCGCATTGAATAAGTTATTTTGAAATTTTGCTAACTTCTTCTTCAGTAACAATATCTGCTTCATTACCCCAACTGTTGAAGATATAATTCATAACATCTGTCACCTCGTCATCATATAATCCTAGACCGGGCATAATACTGTTGTAAGGAGTACCGTTGACGATTATTTTACCTTTCAAGCCATATTTAACGGCACTTATACTTGCCTGTCTGTTCTTAAGTAAATAATCTGCATGTGCTAAGGGTGGAAAGGTACCTTTTATACCTTCACCTTGTGCCATATGACATTGCATACAGAAATCTTCATAGAGAATAGCACCTCGCTTTATGCTATTTGTTAGCACAGTATCTGTGATGATTTGGTGTACTTTAGGTTCCACAGAAAATTTAAAGTTATTTTCTTTCAAAGTAAACAGAGTAACTAATGCAACCGCCCCTAGAATTAGTATTGATATTTTCAATTTTTTACAAGTTTTACTATTCCTACTCCTTCAACACCAACATAAATAAAACCGTCTGCCGCTTGAATCACATTGCGCACTCTACCAATGCCATCTAGTAACTTTTCGCGCTTTATTACCTTGTTGTTATCAAGATATAGAGCTTCCAGATAAACAAATTTCAAAGAGCCTACAAGTAAGCTACCTTTTAATTCAGGATAGTTATCACTCGTTACTAAAACCATACCGCTGGGAGCGATAGAGGGAACCCAATAATACAAGGGTTGTTCCATACCCTCTTTCTTAGTTTCTTCGGTAATATCTGTTCCGCTATAATTAATACCGTATGTAATTACTGGCCACCCATAATTTGCTCCTTTTTTTATGATATTAATCTCGTCACCACCGCGTGGTCCATGCTCATTTACCCAGATTTCATTAGTTTGAGCATTAAAAATCATGCCCTGTGGATTGCGATGACCATAAGACCAGATTGCAGTTTTGGCATTGGTTTCGTTTACAAACGGATTGTCATTGGGAATGCTACCATCTAAATTAAGACGGTAAACCTTGCCGTTATCACGGGTGATATCCTGGGGGTTTATATCGCGTTCACCACGTTCTCCTGCACTAAAAAATACATGCCCATCTGTATCAAAAGCTATTCTACTGCCGAAATGCTGTCCCTTCGTAGTATTAGGAGACGCTTTATATAAAATCTCTTGAGAAGTAAGCATACCTCCAGTTAGCTTAGCGCGCATCAAAGCAGTATTACCGCCTTTCCCTTCACCTTCTGTAGAAGCATATGTAAGGTAGAGATAACCGTCATAAATGTAATCTGGGCTCAATTTTAAATCTAACAAACCCCCTTGACCGCGATTGTATACTTCGGGAACTCCTTCAATTTCTATTTTAGTACCATCTTTAAAATGAATAAGTTTTCCTTCTTTTTCAGTTATCAATAAACTTCCATCTGGAAGAAATGCCATTCCCCATGGGTTGATAAGATCGGGCACAAGTACCTCGTAACTGTAATTATTAGAAACTGTAATTTCTATATCATTTACTTTAGTCTCTTTAGGATTTTGAGCACATGCTATAAACGTAGATAGAAATACAAAGTAGAAGCGTGTAAATACTTTCATGTTTTTTTGTTTAAATATAAATAAGTAAGAAGTTATTCTTTGAGAAATTGGCTAAAATTTGTAATTCAGTAGTTTAATAACGACTTACAAAAGTGTGATTGTACTTTTAAAAAGTGTTTTTAAAAGGGTACTTTTGTAAGAGTTAAAAATATATATAATGGCAGTAGAACGAATTAAATGTTTAATTATAGGCTCTGGACCCGCTGGATATACAGCAGCAATTTATGCGTCACGAGCAGATTTAAAACCTATAATGTATACAGGGATGGAACCTGGAGGGCAATTAACCACAACTACTGAAGTTGATAATTTTCCCGGTTATCCTGACGGTATAGATGGCCCTACAATGATGATGCAGCTGCAGAAGCAAGCAGAACGTTTTGGCACTGAAGTACGTATAGGTATGGTTACTAAAATTGAATTGTCTCAGGAAGTAGGAGGGATTCATAAAGCAGTTGTTGATAATACTACCGAAATAGAAGCAGAGTCAGTTATAATATCTACCGGGGCAACAGCACGTTATCTTGGCTTGCCTAGTGAACAGCGTTTGCGTGGTGGAGGCGTATCTGCTTGTGCAGTTTGTGATGGTTTTTTCTACCGAAATCAGCGTGTAGCCATTGTAGGTGGTGGTGATACAGCAGCAGAAGAGGCGACCTATTTAGCAAATATTTGCGAGCACGTAACGATGCTTGTGCGTAAGGATGAGATGCGTGCTTCAAAAGCAATGCAACATCGCGTTACTTCTCGAAAAAATATTACTGTTTTGTACAATACTGAAGTAGAAGAGGTGCTAGGAGAGCAGGTCGTAGAAGGTCTTAAGATGATTAATAATGAGACTAAAGAAACTACACAAATAGATATTACAGGTTTATTTATAGCAATAGGACATAAGCCCAATACAGATATATTTAAAGGTCAATTAGAGATGGATGAGACCGGTTATATAATAACAGAATCTAAATCTACAAAAACCGTAAAGCCGGGTGTATTCGCCAGTGGAGATGTACAGGATAAAGACTATAGACAAGCGATAACAGCAGCTGGGAGTGGTTGTATGGCTGCACTTGATGCAGAACGTTATTTGTCTGATGTAGAAAAGCCTGTCGAGGCTTAATTAAAGATTTAAATCAAATTAAAAAAGCTCCCAATACTTAAATATTGGGAGCTTTTTATATTAACAAATATTGTAATTAATCAATATCATCTTCGTCATCAACATCCTCATCAATAGGTTCAACGATATCATCATCGTCTTCATTAACTATCTTTTCTGGTAAGTCAACAATGGGTTCATTTAAATCATCTACATCATAATCATCTACATCATAATTCTCCATAGATGTTTCTAATTTCTTACTAACCTTCACAAGGTATATTGTATCAGCTGTACGAACTTCAACACACTCTATTAGTTCATTTTTAGCATTCTTAAACGAGATGATCTGATCATCGTCATATCCGTAAGGATACTTATCTACTAAGAGAGCAAGTATTTCTGGTGTAAGCTTTTTATAATCAACGATAACGCGTCGCATATATAGTATTTAAAAGTTATTCCTATTTAAGGTTAAATGTAAAAAAAAACGTTTTGCATAGACAACACAATTGTCTTATTTATTACATAAATTTTTATAAAAATCAAAAGCATTGAAAATCAATTCATTAGAAGCTTTTTGATTTAATTTTGGTTTACCTAAATCCTCTAGAAGAACAAAATAGATATTGCCGTGGCTATTTTTTTTATCATATTTCAGCAAGGTAATGATCGCTTCAATATCAGAATCGTTAAAAGACACCAGATCGTAAAATTTTAAAATTGATTTAGATAATTCTAATGCCTTATTAATATTAAGTCCCGTTAGTTTTGTAGAAAGATAATTGGCTAAAATCATTCCTATGGCAATGGCTTCTCCATGTAATAATCTGGTCTTATCTCGAGCTTCCATAAAATACGATTCTATAGCGTGACCCAGCGTGTGACCATAATTAAGGCTTTTACGAATTCCTTTTTCAAAGGGATCTTCTAGTACAACCTCATTTTTAATTACTATAGATTGATGTATAAGTTCTGATAAACTATCAAAATCTGAATATGAAGCAGATTTAACAGCATTCCAATACAATTCAGAATTGATTAAACCATGTTTCAGCATTTCAGCATAACCACTACGTAATTCTTCTACAGGCAATGTATTTAAAAACGTAAAATCTACGAGTACTAACTGAGGATTACTAATTACCCCAATTTGATTTTTTAAAGCACCCAGATCTACACCAGTTTTACCTCCTACGGAAGCATCAACCATGGCAAGTAGGGTAGTAGGAACATTTATAAAGTCTATACCTCTTTTAAAACAACAGGCAACAAAACCACCTAAATCTGTAACAACACCACCACCTAGATTAATAAGTAAACTCTGGCGGTCTGCATTAAGTTCTGATAAAGCAGCCCAAACACCTTCACAAGTTTCCAGATTTTTAAATTCTTCACCAGGCTCGATTTCTATAATTTCAATAGTTTGGGATGTCTCAACTTGTTGAAGAAAATGAGCAAGACAACTTTCGTGGGTGTTACTGTCTACTAATATAAAGAGAATACTATATTCTTTCTCCTTTAAAATTTTGTTCAAATTTTGATAACCAGAATCTGTAAAAACTACATCGTAGTTTTTTGCTTTTATAGCTTGCATGTTAAAGTACTTTAAAAATGTGAAATTAGTATCTTTTATTAAAACTAGGTTTGCGATTGTGATTATATTTGGCGCCTAAAGTTGAATTATGTTAGAACAAAAGATATTTGATAATACAAAAAATGCATTTTCTTTAAAAACAGATAGTGAGTTAGAGCGTGCCTATTTTCTTTTTAAGATGATATCAAAGCAACCTCTGGTAAAAATAGGTACTGCTGTTACGCGTTTTGCTTTAAATGCAAACCTTCCTGTAGAAGGTCTTATACGGGCAACCGTTTTTGATCATTTTTGTGGCGGTGTAAGTGAGAAGGATTGTGTTTCAGTTATTGAAAAGATGTATGACAAAGGGGTTCACTCTGTTTTAGATTTTTCGGTTGAGGGTAAAGAGACCGAAGATTTATTTGATGAAGCTCTAGATCGTGTTATTAGTCTTATTCGTTTTGCTAAAGATAAACCGGGTATGCCTTTTTCGGTTTTTAAACCTACAGGTTTTGGAAGATTTGAAGTTTTTAGAAAGGTTACCGAAAAAGAAGAACTTACACCTGCCGAACAACAAGAGTGGGAACGCATTATTACTCGTTTTGATACTATTTGTAAAGTTGCTAAAGAATGTGATATAAAATTACTTGTAGATGCAGAAGAAAGCTGGATGCAGGGTGCTGCAGATGACTTGGTTTTGACTATGATGCGCAAGTACAATACAGAAAAGCCTATTGTTTTTAACACATTACAATGCTATCGTTGGGATCGTCTTGCTTATTTAAAAGAATTGCATCTAGACTCTATAGAAAAGGGGTATAAACTAGGAATGAAGATCGTTCGCGGGGCTTATATGGAAAAAGAGCGAGCCCGTGCAGAAGAAAAAGGATATGATTCTCCTATTTGTAAAGACAAACCAGAAACTGATGCACATTTTAATGCGATGCTGGTATACGTTTTAGACAATCTTGACGATATCTGGGCATTTGTAGGCTCCCATAATGAAGAGAGCAATTATCTAGCTATCGAAATAATGGAGCAAAAAGGAATTGTTTACGAAGATCCGCGTATATGGTTTGGACAACTTTACGGTATGAGTGACCACATAAGTTTTAATTTAGCTGAGAATGGTTACAATGTGGCTAAATATGTCCCATTTGGACCAGTAAAGGATGTTATGCCTTATTTAATACGCAGAGCGGAAGAAAATACGTCTGTTGCAGGTCAAACTAATCGTGAGTTAAGTTTGATAAAACAAGAACGTAAAAGAAGAGATGTTTAAAAAGATAAATCTTAGAAAAATAGACTGTTTAAGTAAAATTTTAAGCTGTCTATTTTTTTTCTACACTTAATACTGTAAATTTTTCATTACAGTTCTCTAAAGTTGCTATAATAGGTGTTTCTACAGATTCCTGAGAATAAATATTGTAAAAACCACAAGGTTCTCTGCGGGTATCACTTTTATTAAAATCTACCTCACCCTCAAGGAATAAAACATTTAAATCTGTTGTATCTAATTGTAATGCCTGGAGTTCTTTTTCGGCATTTTGAGATAATGCATAGCCATTATTTCGTATAGTCTTTAAAACACGCGCGTTAGGCATGTAATCGCAAGAAGGAAGCTCAACCCCGCTGCCTTTAACAAAAAAAGCAAGTAAAATAAGACCAATAGAAAAACCACCTAAATAATAACCGGTGCGATGTAAAACTCTCATAAGTTTAAATAGAATTTAGAAAAATAAGAGATTGATATCTCTAAAAGGTAAATCAAACCACTCTGCAACAGATTTACTGGTTAGAATTCCGCGGTAAAAATACAATCCATTTTTTAAACCTTTGTTCATGCGCAGGCTATTTTCTAAGCCTCCGTGTTCGCCAATTTCAAGCAAATACGGTGTAAAAATATTACTTATTGATATAGAGGAAGTTCGTGCGTATCGCGAAGGTATGTTGGGCACACAATAATGAATAACTCCATGTTTTACAAAAGTAGGTTTATCGTGCGTAGTAACTTCGCTAGTTTCAAAACAACCGCCCATATCTATACTCACGTCTATAATTATAGAACCCGGCTTCATATACTCAATCATAGTTTCAGTAACAATAACTGGAGATCTGTCTTTACCACGTACAGCACCTATAGCAACATCACAGCGGCGTAAGGCTTTTAAAAGATTTTTTGGTTGAATGGTAGAGGTGTAAATAGGTTGACCTACATTTACCTGTAAGCTTCTCAACTTAGTAAGAGAGTTGTCAAATACTTTCACATTTGCACCCAATCCTAATGCTGATCGTGTTGCAAACTCACCAACGGTGCCTGCACCCACAATGACTACTTCAGTAGGAGGAACACCACTTATATTACCAAACATAAGACCATTTCCATGATTTTGCCTTGACATTAGCTCAGAAGCCAATAATATAGAGGCAGTTCCCGCAATTTCGCTCAAAGCTCGTACTGCAGGATAGGTTCCATCAGCATCTTTAATAAATTCAAAGGCTAGAGCAGTAATACGCTTTGTGGCTAGTACTTTAAAATATTCTTTTTTTTGCGTTTTTAATTGTAACGCAGAAATTATAACGGTTTGTGGTTTTATCAACTCTAACTCTTCTAAAGAAGGTGGTTCTACTTTAAGAACCATTGGGCATCCAAATACTTTAGCTTTATCTGCAGTAATTTCTGCACCAGCCTCAGAATAATCGTGATCAGAAAACCGAGCGTCCTCACCTGCATTAGTTTCCATTAACACACGATGGCCATGAGCAACAAGAGCACCTACAGCATCTGGTGTTAAACAAACTCGTTTTTCTTGGAAGTGATTTTCTTTAGGTATCCCTATAAAAAGAGAACCTTTACGCTGTTCTATTTCTAGTTTTTCTTCTTGAGGAAGTAATTCTTCTCGAGTAAACGGACTGTTTGAAATCATTTGAGAGTTTATCGTATTCTAGTTTTCAAAATACGGATAAATATAATAAGGAAAAAAGACCTGGGAAAGGTATATTTTTAATGAAATTAACCCATAAATAAAGGCTCATCGTCGTCATCATCAATATCATCATTTTGAAAACTTTTTAAGTTTTCATGTTTGATTTCTCCCTTTAAAGAAACACGCTCTAGTTCTGATAAATCAATGTTGTGGATACGGTCAAAAATTTTCATTCTGATTGTATAAAGAAAAATGAGTGCGACAAGAATTATGGGTGCCATATAATAAATGTCCACACTATCGGTAAAAGCCAAGTCATCATTAAATGTACTCATGATTTGAAAGAAATACATGCAAATAGGAACTAGTATTGCATGATACCACCAGTGCTTACAGGTAAAAAACCAGATTAAAAATAAAAGTAAAGGAATAGTCTTACTAAATATTATCCACGCCACGACATCTACGCCATCAAAATTTATACTCTCATATTTTAGGGTTAATCCAAAAAAAGAAGTTTCCCACGTTTTGGAACGTGGGAAACCTTCGTATAAATAGAAAAAATAAGGTGAAGCAGCAATGAATGCCGCTACTAGACTACCCGTTAGTAGGGATAGAGATCCTGCTTTTCTCAATTTTCTTTGCTGCATAATCTGCATTGTCGTTTTGTACTGTGTAAGTAACTGCTGTTGCACCTGCAATTAAAAGGCCTAGGAGTAAAGCTTTAATTTTCATAATGTAATGTGTTTGAGTGTTAATGATTTGTTGATACAAAGATGCTCAACACAGAACACAATACATAATTTAAAATAATACCTACTTTCGCAAGTGTTTAAAACACATTAAAATATTTCAAACAGTTTATAATATGCAACCAAGTTAACAATTATAGTTTTAACAGAAAAAAAAATCCTTCTAACATTAAAAAAATAATACGCGTAAGTAAAAACTTACATTTACAAATTGAGGTAAAATTCTAATTTTAACATATTAAATAAAATTTAGTTTACGACCCTCTTCATTCAACGAAATTATTTTCGCTGAATGGACATCATAATCATCAAAAATGTTAATTCTTTCGGGCCATTCAATAAATTTCCAACAATCCCGTTGCAAATATTCTTCAATACCTAAATCATAAGCCTCATCTTCGGTTTTTAATCTATATAAATCAAAGTGTAATATCGACTCTTCATTTACTCCCAAATATTCATTCAAAATTGAAAATGTGGGGCTCGATACAGTATCATTAGAACCTAATTGTTTTACTAATGACTTTATTAACGTCGTTTTACCAGCTCCCAAATCACCGTAAAATAGAATGGTTTTGTGATTAGCTGAACTTAATATCTGTTCTGCTACTTCACTAATCGCAGACAAATTATACGTAATTTCCATACTTCCTCATGTTTACGTAAAAACTTCTACCTTGGATTTAAAACAACAAAAGGAATTATCATTTCTTCAAGAGATACACCACCGTGTTGATACGAGTTACGGTAATAGCTCACATAATGATTATAGTTGTTAGGGTATGCAAAAAACAAATCACCTTTTGCAAAAATAAATGAACTACTCATGTTAATAGATGGCAAATGAATTGCCTTAGGGTCTTTTGCAGCTAACACATCTTTATCTTCGTAAGTAAGACTTCGTCCTGTTTTGTATCGTAGGTTTAGGCTTGTGTTTTTATCCCCTATAACCTTAGAAGGATTTTTTACATTTATAGTACCGTGATCTGTGGTAAGAATTATTTTAAAACCCAATTGCTGAGATTTCTGAATCATTTCAAGCAATGGCGAATTTTTAAACCAACTTTCTGTCAATGAGCGATATGATTTGTCATTAGAAGCAAGTTCTTTTATAACTTCCATCTCTGTTTTAGAATGACTCAGCATATCTACAAAGTTATAAACTAAAACTGTTAAATCGTTGTTTTTAAGTGAGTTAAAATTTTCAACTAGCTTTTTACCGCTTTTTAGGTTGGTTATTTTGTGGTATTCCCATTTAAGATTTAATCCCAAACGTTTTAATTGAGCTTCAAGGAATTTATCTTCGTTCATATTTTTACCTCCTTCTTCTGTATCATTCAACCAGAGATCGGGATGTTTTTTCTCCATCTCGCTAGGCATTAACCCAGAAAATATAGAATTACGAGCATATTGTGTTGCCGTAGGAAGAATACTGTAATAGGTGCTCTCACTTTCTTTTTTATAGTAATTACTTATGATAGGTTCAAAAGATTTCCATTGATCATATCTTAAGTTATCTATGACAATTAAAAGTACAGGTGCTTCAGCAGTTTTTAAATGTGGCGCAATTCTTTCTTTAAATAACGTATGAGACATTGTAGGTTTTTCTTCATCAACAAACCAGTCTTCATAATTACGCTCAATAAACTTAAAAAATTGATTATTAGCTTCAGTTTTTTGAGATTCTAAGATCTCTTGCATACTTTGATCCTCAATACCTTCAAGCTCTAACTCCCAATAAATAAGTTTTTGATACAACTCAGACCATTCTTCATAAGAATTGACCTGAGCCATATCCATAGCTATTTTTCTAAACTCTTGTTGATAATTGAGTGTAGTCTTTTCTGAAACTAATCTACTTGTATCTAAGTTCTTTTTTAAACTCAACAGAATTTGATTGGGATTTACTGGTTTTATAAGGTAATCAGCAATTTTAGAGCCTATAGCTTCTTCCATTATATATTCCTCCTCACTTTTAGTAATCATAATTACCGGTAAGGTGTCGCGTTTCGCTTTAATCTCACTAAGCGTTTCCAATCCTGTTAAACCTGGCATGTTTTCATCTAAAAAAACAATGTCAAAATTTTCTTCTTCTACAAGTTCAATTGCCTCTGTACCACTTTGGCAGGTTGAAACTTCATAGTTTTTCTTTTCTAAAAAGAGTATATGTGGTTTGAGTAAATCGATCTCATCATCTACCCATAGTATTTTTATAGTGTTCATAATAGTATATTTGTTAAATAATTGGTCTAAAACCCCAATTTTAATACGTGAAGTATTTATTTAAACCAAAAAGGATTTCTGTTTGCAGACCAGCCACAAACTTACAATAATTAACGACCCTATATATGGGTTTATTACTATACCCAAAGGCCTCATCTTTGACCTAATACAGCATAAATACTTTCAGCGTTTACGCCGGATTTCTCAAATGGGTTTGTCTTACCTTGTTTACCCGGGAGCACATCATACACGATTTCACCATGCGATAGGGTGTTTGCACATAATGCAAAAAGCGCTAGAAAAGCTTGATGAGAAAGGTGTTATGATTTCAAAAGAAGAAAAAGAGGCAACTATGATTGCGATTTTACTTCATGATATAGGTCACGGTCCTTTTTCTCATGCTATGGAAAACAGTATTGTTGAAGATGTACATCATGAGCAGATTTCGCTTCAGTTTATGGAGACACTCAATAGAGAGTTTAACGGAAGTTTAACCCTTGCTCTAAATATTTTTAAAGGAAGTTATCCCAGACCTTTTTTACATCAACTGGTTTCCGGGCAGCTTGATATGGATCGTACAGACTATCTCAAAAGAGATAGCTTTTATACGGGTATGGCAGAAGGAAACATCAATACAGATCGCATATTAGCAATGCTTAATGTAAAAGATGATGTTTTAATGATTGAAGAAAAAGGTATATATACTATTGAAAAGTTTCTCGTAGCGCGTAGATTAATGTACTGGCAGGTTTATTTACATAAAACGAGTCTGGTAGCTGAGCAGGTTTTAGTACGTGTTCTCAAGCGTGCTAAAGAACTTACCAATGCTGGCGCAGAACTTGAAGCTAGTAAATCACTCGCTTTTTTTCTCAAAAAGAAAAATGCAGAAGGTGTTTTTGATACACAAGCATTAGATATTTTTTCGTCTTTAGATGATTATGATATTATAGCTGCAATGAAGGCTTGGTGTGATAATGATGACTACGTGCTTAGCAGATTATCTCAAATAATTATTTACCGAAATCTTCCAAGAATCAAAATAAAAAAGAAACCTTTTGATAAGGATTTTGTAGAAGCTGAGAAGAGGAGGGTTAAACAGATGTGTGGTTTGAGTGATCATGAGGTAAATTATTTTGTTTTTACAGGCACGATTACAAACCAGGCTTACACGTTGAAAAAGGAAGCTATAAATATTTTAACCCGAAAAGGAAAGGTAATAGACGTGGTCTCTGCTAGTGATCAACTAAGCTTAAAAGCTTTATCTAAGGTGATCACTAAAAACTATATATGTTACCCCAAGCATTTAAATTAAGCCTTTTTTTCTATTTTTGTCAAGATGAAATTTACCGCTGAACAGATTGCAGGAATTTTAGAAGGCTCTGTTGATGGAGACTCTACTATCGAAGTTTCTAGACTTTCAAAAATTGAAGAAGGTACCGAGGGATCGCTAACATTTTTAGCCAATCCTAAGTATACTCCACATATATATAAGACTAAAGCTTCAATAGCTATAGTTGATCACGATTTTCAACCAGAACACAAGCTTGATCTTACATTAATACGCGTTGAAAATGCTTACACATCTTTTTCTAAGCTTTTAGAATACTATAATCAGGTTAAATTAAATAAGTCTGGTATAGAAAGTCCTGTTTATATTTCAGATAGTGCTACCTATGGAGATAATATTTATCTGGGAGCATTTTCACATATAGGGGATAATGTACGTATAGGAAAGAATGTAAAAGTATATCCTAATGTATATATAGGAGACAATTGTATAATAGGTGATAATTGCGTCTTATTTTCAGGAGTGAAAATTTATTCAGATTGTATATTAGGCGATACTGTTTACGCGCATAGTGGGGTCGTTATAGGGGCAGATGGTTTTGGCTTTTCACCCAATGAATCAGGAAGTTTTAGTCGTGTACCACAAATAGGTAATGTAATTATAGAAGATAATGTAGATATAGGAGCAGGTACTACAATAGACCGGGCTACTTTAGGATCTACCATTATAAGAAAAGGAGTTAAACTTGATAACCAGATTCAAATTGCTCATAATGTTGAAATAGGAGAGCATACTGCTATAGCGGCTCAAACAGGTATTGCAGGTTCCACTAAAATAGGAAAGTATTGCCGTATAGGTGGCCAGGTAGGTATTGTGGGACACTTAATTATAGGAGATCGCGTAAAAATACAAGCACAATCAGGAATAGGGCGCAATTTAAAAGATGATGAAGCCGTACAGGGTTCTCCTGCATTAGCTTATAGTGATTATAACAAATCGTACGTTCATTTTAAAAATTTACCAAGTCTGGTACAACAAATAAATAATTTGGAAAAACAAAAATCCAATGATAAGTAAAGCTATAGGAAAGCAAAAAACAATCGCCGGTGAGGTTTCCTTGACCGGCGTTGGTTTACATACGGGTAAGAATGTAACACTTACATTCAAACCATCAGAAGAAAATACAGGAATGTATTTTAAACGTGTTGATATTGAAGGGCAACCTATTATCGAAGCCAATGCAGATTACGTTGTAAATACACAGCGTGGTACCAATTTAGAAAAGTTAGGAGTCCATATTCAAACCAGCGAGCACGTTCTTGCAGCTTGTGTAGGTTTAGGAATTGATAATATTTGTTTAGAAATAGATTCTCCAGAGCCACCTATAATGGATGGTTCTTCAAAATTCTTTGTAGAAGCATTAGAAAAAGTAGGCCTTGTAGAACAAGATGCTTGTAGAGAAGAGTTTGCTGTTACAGAAGTAATTAGCTATCTCGATGAAAAATCTGGTAGTGAAATTATACTTATGCCCGCAGATGAATATCAGTTAACTACAATGGTTGACTTTGGCACAAAAATACTAGGTACTCAAAATGCGAGCATTAAGAGTATTACAGAATTTAAAGATGAAATATCAGATTCTAGAACCTTTAGTTTTTTACATGAGATAGAGATGCTTCTCGAGCACGGTCTTATTAAAGGAGGTGATTTAAATAATGCAATTGTTTATGTAGATA
Source organism: Leeuwenhoekiella sp. NPDC079379 (assembly GCF_044542075.1). Classification (NCBI taxonomy): domain Bacteria; kingdom Pseudomonadati; phylum Bacteroidota; class Flavobacteriia; order Flavobacteriales; family Flavobacteriaceae; genus Leeuwenhoekiella; species Leeuwenhoekiella sp. NPDC079379. Next base: position 302,843 of record NZ_JBITTU010000006.1, on the reverse strand, counting down.
AAGAATTATCTGAAGAAACAATGGCTAAATTGAGAAAAGCCTTTAATAAAGAATCTATCTCTGTCAAATCTAATGGAATTCTTGATAATCTTACCTTAAACCACCCTAACGAAGCAGCACGTCATAAATTATTAGATGTAATAGGTGATTTAGCTCTTGTAGGTATGCCTATTAAAGGTAAGGTTATTGCAAACAAACCAGGACATTATGTCAATACCCAGTTTGCAAAGAAATTAAAGAAAATTATCAAGACTGAGAAAAGAAACAATCTTCCAGTTTTTGATCTTAATAAACCTCCTGTTAAGGATGTAAATCAAATAATGGCTATGTTGCCACATCGACCACCATTTTTACTGGTTGATAAAATTTTAGAAATTACAGACACTCAAGTAATCGGTTTAAAAAATGTGACTATGAACGAGCCGTTTTTTGTAGGTCACTTTCCGGGGGCGCCAGTAATGCCAGGTGTTTTACAGGTTGAAGCTATGGCTCAAACAGGAGGAATTCTTGTTTTAAGTACGGTACCCGATCCTGAGAATTATCTTACTTATTTTATGAAAATAGATAATGTTAGATTTAAACAGCAGGTTCTTCCGGGAGATACACTTATTTTTAAATTAGATTTACTCTCTCCTATACGCAGAGGAATCTGCCATATGCAGGGTAGCGCTTATGTTAATGGAAAATTAGTTTCTGAAGCAGAACTTATGGCTCAGATAGTTAAAGTAAAGAAAGATTAGTTTTATGAATCAACCCTTAGCATACGTACATCCTGGAGCTAAAATTGCTAAAAATGTAGTAATTGAGCCATTTACGACCATAAATAACAACGTGGTTATAGGTGAAGGCAGCTGGATAGGATCAAATGTAACCATAATGGAAGGTGCCAGAATTGGTAAAAATGTAAATATTTTTCCCGGTGCAGTTATCTCGGCAGTTCCTCAAGATAAAAAGTTTGAAGATGAAGACACGGTAACAATAATAGGTGATAATACCACTATTAGAGAGTGTGTTACAATTAACAGAGGTACTTCAGACCGTATGAAGACTCAGATAGGAAATAATTGTTGGATTATGGCGTATTGCCATATCGCTCACGACTGTATTGTGGGAGACAACTGTATATTTTCAAATAATAGTACTTTAGCAGGTCACATTACAGTAGGAGATCACGTGGTTTTGGCGGGTATGGCGGCTGTACAGCAGTTTTGTACGATAGGCAATCATGCATTTGTAACAGGAGGGTCTTTAGTACGTAAAGACGTCCCACCTTATGTAAAAGCCGGTAGAGAACCATTATCTTATGTAGGTATTAATTCTATAGGTCTTAGAAGAAGAGGTTTTACGACCGAAAAAATTAGAGAAATTCAAGATATTTATAGAATATTATACCAGAAAAATTATAATAACACACAGGCAGTTAATATTATTGAAGTTGAGATGGAAGCAACACCAGAGCGTGATGAGATTCTTCAATTTATACGTAATTCACAGCGTGGTATAATGAAAGGTTATTTTACAACTAATTAAAAAATTTCGCCTTCGCGAAAACTAAAGAAATAATAAAATTTATGGCAACTACATCAGATATTCGTAATGGGATGTGTATTCATTACAATCACGATATTTATAAAATTATAGAATTTTTACACGTAAAACCGGGTAAAGGTCCGGCTTTTGTACGTACTAAATTAAAAAGTGTGACTAACGGAAAAGTATTAGATAATACATTTTCTGCAGGGCATAAGATTGAAGAAGTACGTGTAGAAACTAAAGGATATCAATTTTTATATCACGATGGGGAGTGGTTTCACTTTATGAATACTGAAGATTACACTCAAATTAGACTTCTAGAATCTGCATTAGATCAACCAGGATTACTTAAAGAAGGTGAAGTAGTTACAATAGCTATAAATACAGAAGATAACATGCCACTTTCGGTAGACATGCCGGCACACGTTATACTTACGGTAACCGCGACTGAACCAGGTCTTAAAGGCAATACTGCAACCAATGCAACGAAACCTGCAACTGTAGAAACAGGAGCAGAAGTTAATGTACCTTTATTTATTAATGAAGGAGATAAAATTAAGGTTGAAACTGAAAAAGGAACGTATAAAGAGCGAATTAAAGAATAATTGTGAAATTTCCGCAGAAACATACACTAGAGCAAATTGCTACTATTCTAAATGTAGAATATGTAGGTGATTCAGAATTTCCGGTTTTAGGAATCAATGAAATTCATGTTGTTGAACCCGGTGATATCGTTTTTGTAGATCATCCTAAATATTATGATAAAGCATTAGAATCTGCTGCAACCATAATTTTAATTAATAAAAGTGTAGCTTGTCCTAGCGGAAAAGCCTTGCTCATCTCTGATGATCCTTTTCGCGATTTTAATAAACTAACTAAATTTTTTAAACCCTTTGAAAAAGCTGTTTGTGCTATTTCTGAAACGGCTTCTATAGGTATTAATACAACTATTCAACCCAACTGTTTTATAGGAAATAATGTAACAATTGGCGACAATTGCTTAATACATTCTGGTGTTGCAATTTATGACAATAGTATAATAGGTAACGATGTGACAATTCATTCAGGTGCTATTTTAGGGGCAGATGCCTTTTATTATAAAAAGCGCGAAACCGGTTTTGATAAACTTCTCTCTGGCGGAAGAGTTGTTATAAAAGATAATGTAGATATAGGTGCTGCCTGTACAATAGACAAAGGTGTTTCTGGAGATACAATAATTGGTTGGGGTTCTAAATTAGATAATCAGGTTCATATAGGTCACGACACGCAAGTAGGAGAGCGGGTATTAATTGCTGCTCAAACTGGCATAGCAGGTTGTGTAATTGTAGAGAATGATGTTGTAATTTGGGGTCAGGTAGGTATTGCAAGTGGAGTTACCATTAAAGAGAAGGCTGTTATTTTTGGACAGAGTGGAGTAGGCAGAACTTTAGAAGGAGGTAAGTCGTATTTAGGTTCACCTGCAGAAGACAGTAAGAAAAAATTTAGAGAATTGGCATCAATACGTCAAATACCATATATTTTAGAACAAATAAAAAAGTAAAATGAGTAAATCAGCTAAAGACCTCGTAAGAGGTTTATATGAGTCAGACTTTTTTAATGATTCAAGTGTTTTAAAGCAATATTTGCATAAAGACGCAGAGTTATACTGGAATGCATCAACAGGATTTTCTAAGATGACCTATAAGGACATTACAGAAATGTCTTCAGAAATGGGTAAATCATTCATTTCTTTAAGATCATCTATAACTCATCTATTAGCAGATAAAGATCAAGTAACTATACGGCTTACCTATTATATTAAAACGGTAGAGAACCCCGAAGAAGAGGTGGGTATTATACATTTTATAGCTATATGGGAGCTTAAAGACGGTTTATTATATAGAGGCTATCAAATAAGTCAACCTAGTGATCAGGACCCTCAAAATTTAGATGCGCATACACGCATAAAGTCTTAAAATTCCTTTAGGTTTCTCCTTTAAAAAATTACTTTTGTACCACAAAATTCAAACAACACATGAGCGTTTTAGTAAATAAAGATTCCAAAATTATTGTACAAGGTTTTACCGGTAGTGAAGGTACATTTCACGCAGGTCAAATGATAGATTATGGCACTAATGTAGTTGGTGGTGTAACTCCTGGTAAAGGAGGTCAAAAACATCTTGACAAACCTGTATTTAATACTGTTTCTGAAGCAGTAAAAGAAACAGGAGCAGATGTTTCTATTATATTTGTACCGCCTGCATTTGCTGCAGATGCTATTATGGAATCTGCTGACGCAGGAATTAAAGTGATCATTACAATCACTGAAGGTATTCCGGTTTCAGATATGATTAAAGCTTCAAATTATATTAAAAATATAGACTGTAGATTAATTGGCCCTAACTGTCCTGGTGTTATTACTCCGGGAGAAGCAAAAGTAGGTATCATGCCTGGTTTTGTTTTCAAAAAAGGTAAAGTGGGTATTGTTTCTAAATCAGGTACATTAACTTATGAAGCTGCAGATCAAGTTGTAAAGCAAGGTTTAGGTATTACCACTGCTATAGGTATTGGTGGAGATCCAATCATAGGTACAACTACAAAAGAAGCTGTAGAGTTACTAATTAATGATCCAGATACAGATGCTGTTGTAATGATAGGTGAAATAGGTGGACAATTAGAAGCAGAAGCAGCAAGATGGATTAAAGCTAGCGGCACTAAAAAACCGGTAGTGGGCTTTATCGCTGGTGAAACTGCTCCTGCAGGTAGAACTATGGGTCACGCTGGTGCAATTGTATCTGGTGAAGGTGAGTCTGCTGCAGATAAGAAAAAAATATTAAGAGAGTGTGGAGTACACGTTGTTGATTCTCCTGCCGAAATAGGTAAAAAAGTTGCTGAACTTTTAGCATAATTTTTTTTCAAACACGTTAAAACCGACACGTAATGTGTCGGTTTTTTTATGTGCAAACACTTCAAGTTTGCTATATTTACTATCGTTCGTCGAAACTAACCATTCAACAAATTTAGAATGAAACTTTTAGAAGGAAAAAATACAATTATAACGGGTGCCAGCCGTGGAATAGGTAATGGTATCGCTAAAATCTTTGCTCAAAACGGAGCTAACGTTGCTTTTACATATAGTTCATCTGCAGGTCCCGCAGAAGAACTTGAGAAAGAGCTTATTGCCCTAGGAGTAAAAGCCAAAGCTTATAAATCTAATGCGGCATCATTTGATGATTGTCAAGAGTTAATTAAGCAGATTACCGAAGATTTTGATTCTATAGATATTCTTGTAAATAATGCAGGAATTACAAAAGATAATCTACTCATGCGTATGAGTGAAGCAGATTTTGACCAGGTTATTGAAGTAAACTTAAAATCTATTTTTAACATGACTAAGGCTGTGCAGCGTACAATGCTGAAGCAGCGTTATGGTAGCATTATAAATATGAGTTCTGTGGTAGGTGTAAAAGGTAACGCTGGCCAGGCAAATTACGCAGCTTCTAAAGCTGGTATTATTGGCTTTTCAAAATCTATGGCTTTAGAATTAGGTTCTCGTAATATACGTACAAATGTTGTAGCTCCTGGTTTTATAGAAACCGAAATGACTGCTAAACTTGATGAGAAAACCGTTGCGGGATGGCGCGAAGCGATTCCTCTTAAAAGAGGCGGTACCACAGAAGATATTGCTAATGCGTGCGTTTTTCTTGGAAGTGATATGAGTGCTTACGTAACAGGGCAAGTTCTACAGGTAGACGGCGGTATGCTTACCTAATTTTAAAATAAAGTGCAATAATTTATGGCAGTATCCACTATTCTATATATTATCCTCATTGGGGTAATAGCATTGGTTGCTGCCATACTTTTTTATTTCTACAAACCCGAACGCTCTAAAAAACTCAGGCTAATTTTAAGTAGCTTACGGTTTATTACACTATTTTCGGTACTTCTGCTATTATTAAATCCTGAATTTAAACAGGTAACCTACACAACTGTAAAGCCTAAGCTTGCTTTAGCCATAGATAATTCTAATTCTATAGAGTATTTAGGTTTTTCAAAAGATGTAAATGCTACAGCTCAAAAATTATTAAACAATAATAAATTAAGCAAACGCTTCGATATTGATCAGTACACTTTTGGTACAGATATTAAATCACTTGACAGTATTAATTTTATAGAAGAGCAGACTAACATCTCAAGCGCTCTTAGTACATTACATAAAATTTATAAAGATCAAACGTACACACCTCTACTTATAACAGACGGTAATGCTAATTTAGGGAGTAACTACCGGTATATTTCAACAGATGTAAAAAACACAGCCATAAATTTTTTAGTTGTTGGAGACACGACACAATATGAAGATTTAAAAATCATACGCACTAATGTAAATAAGTATGCGTATCTAGATAATGAATTTCCTGTAGAAATTATAACTGAATATCAAGGAAATAATGAAACTAATGCTTTACTCACTATTACTAGAAATGGTACAGTTGTCTTCAAAGAAAGTAAACAGTTTTCTGCTTTACAAACTACAAATCGATTTAATTTTTTTCTAAAAGCTTCAGCAATAGGTGTTCAGAATTATACAGCTACGATAAGTACATTATCTAACGAAAAAAATACAGAGAACAATACAAAGAATTTTGCTGTTGATGTGATTGATCAACGTTCTAAAGTATTAATAGCTTATTCAGTTTTACACCCTGATTTAGGGACACTCAGAAAAAGTATCGAAAGTAATCAACTGCGTTCTGTAGAATTAAAGGAAGTTAAAGCTGTTACTCCGATAGATATTAATGAGTCAGATTTGATAATATTATTTGAACCAGACACTAAATTTAATAGTATTTATACGGAATTAGATAAACTTAATAAAAACAGATTTACCATAACCGGGACAGCAACCAATCGCAATTTTACAAACAGTTCTCAGGAGTCATTTACTTTACCTGTAAATAATCAAACAGAAGAATCTCAACCGCTAATTAACAAATCATTTACTTCGTTTCAGTTAGAAGATTTAGACTTTACAGACTACCCACCTGTTAAAACTCAATTTGGATCATCTAAGATTGCAGGTAATGGTGATGTATTATTTTATCAACGTGTAAATGGTGTTTCTACTAAAAACCCGTTATTAGCGATCACAGAAATAGATGGTAGGAGAGAGGTAATACTTTTTGGAACCGGTATTTTTCAATGGCGCATTCAGAGTTTTTTAAACAATTCTAGTTTTGAAAATTTTGATATTCTAATAGATAAACTTGTTCAGTACGCTGTATCAAATCAAAAAAGGTCCAGATTAACAGTTGCCTACGAGCGTATCTATTATGGTGGTAGCTCTATTAAAATAAGTGCGCGTTACTTTGATCAAAATTATGTTTTTGATCCTGGAGCGAACTTGCAAATAAAAATTCAAAATAAAAATTCTACCTATAATTATGAATCGCCGTTGGTTATTAAGGGGAATGATTATCAGGTTAATCTTACAAATTTAGAGGCTGGCGAATATATTTTCAGTATTAGTGAATTAACTAGCGGAATTAAATCATCAGGAGCATTTACATTAATTCCGTATAATTTAGAACGACAGAATCTGAACGCCGATTTTGCTAAGATGAGTACTGTTGCTACAGAGACTAATGGACGAATAAATACTCTGAATAATATTGACCAATTAGTAGATCAACTTATTAATGATGATCGCTATATACCCATTCAGCGAGCTGTTAAAAAAAGCGTACCTTTAGTCAACTTCATTTACCTGCTGGCACTTATAATCATCAGCCTCACGACAGAGTGGTTCCTTAGAAAATATAACGGATTAATATAAATTGAAATTTTAAATATATGGATAGATTACCAAAAATAGGAGTACCTATAATTATAGGAATAATTATTCTTATTGTAATAATTGCTAAATCTGCAGTCACTATAGACTCTGGTGAAGCAGGTGTGTTGTATAAACCCTTTGGAGGTGGCGTTGTAACAGATGCTCCACCTTTAGGAGAAGGTTTTCACGTTGTTGCACCTTGGAATAAAGTTTTTATTTACGAAGTACGTAGACAGGAATTAAAAGAAATCATGAATGTGTTATCGTCTAATGGTCTTGATATTAAGTTAGAAGCATCGGTATGGTATCAACCTGATGCTAAAAACCTTGGAAAACTACATCAGGAAATAGGTGGCGATTATCTTAATAGGATTCTTCTACCTACAATACGCTCTGCAGCACGTTCGGTTGTAGGAAGATATACTCCAGAACAGTTATATTCTTCTAAAAGAGACGCTATACAAGCAGAAATATTTGATGAAACAAAGAAGATTATAAAAAATCAATATATTCAATTAGACGAAGTTCTTGTACGTGATGTAACATTACCGGCTACAATTAAGGAGGCTATTGAACGTAAACTAAAACAAGAACAAGAATCACTTGAGTACGAGTTTAGATTAATTTCTGCTCAGAAAGAGGCAGAACGACAAGTTATTGAAGCTCAAGGTAAGTCTGATGCTAACCGTATCTTAAGTCAATCTCTTAATGATCAAATTTTAAAAGACAAAGGTATTGAAGCTACTTTACTGCTTGCTAAATCTAATAATTCTAAAGTTATAGTAATAGGTTCTGGTGAGAGTGGTCTTCCAATTATCTTAGGAAAGGATTAGATTTAATTTTACACTAAAAAAGCCCCGTTTTAATTCGGGGCTTTTTTATGCTTTTTTCATACGTATGGGTTCTTTAAATGTTCTTCGTTTGCTTTCGGCTAGCATTTTAGCTTTAGAAACCCAATGATCATTTATAATTCTATCAGGGAAAAACTGAATAAGCTCTGTAACAATCTCTATATCATTAGAATTAAACTTACTTATTTGTTCAAAAGTATAAATGCCTATGTCATTTAATTTTTCTTCTGTAAAGGGGCCTATACCTATTATTTTTTGAAGGTTATCAGCATCAGTCTCATCTGCGTTACCAATTCTTTCAAAATCTAACTCACCATCTTTAACGCTAGAAATGGTATTTTCTTTTATTTTATTCTTTCTGCTTTTACCTATGTTTTTAAGTGTAGCAACCTTACGATATTCTTCTGTATCCTCTTCTTCATTTATTATATGTTGAACAGGATCTTCTTCAGTTTTATCCAGATTAATCAAGCGTTGCAGCTTGTTTAACTTCCTTAGGTATTTTGATTTCTGATAAAAGAATGCGAAAAAATATCCTATTAAGAAAGAGGTAAGCATCAACAAAAAGACCTCTATGTAAATCAATGGTATTGAAATCATATCTGAATTTTTCTGTATAAAAATTGAGTACTGAATCATTCTATAATCACTTCTATTCTGTTATTTTTCTTTCTTTCAGATTCATTTGTATTTAATACAATTGGATCATTTTCACCTTTTGAATATGCAAAAACTTGACTTTCAGGTATTTTAAGCCGTACTAAGATATAATTTCTAACTTGAATTGCCTCTTTAAATGCAACTTTATAGTTATCTATGTCGCTTCCTACATAATCTGTATAGCCTATAATCTTAATCTTTGCATTAGGCTTTTTTTCGAGTCTAATTTTAATATAATCTAAAAAATCTTGAGAAGAATAATCATCAACAACTCTACCGCCTATAGAAAATTCAGGATAAAATGTATAATCCACCTTTCGTGTAACTGTATTTTTTTTACGTGAATCGGTATTTAATTGAGCTTCTCTTAGACGTTCTCTATCTTTCTCTATAGCAAGTGTCTTAGACTCTATACTTTTATTTAATGTCTCGATTAATTGCTCATTACCACGAGCCAAATTATTTTCTACAAATGAATTAATATTAGAATCTTCAAGCTCTTGTTTCATTAAATTATTTTGACTTTGAGAATTATCTACATCATCAAAATCTAAAACTACCTTTTGAGCCGGAGGTAAATAACTACTAAATATACTTCTCCTATTTAATGAATCACTAGCATTTAAAAAGTAGAAGCCAATAATGCACCATCCTAAAAACACTAAAAAAGCAACAGAAAAATTCTTCATACTTTTTGAATTTATTCAAAAATAACACTTTAACTCAAATAATTTACTTTACTTCTAAAAACTATCCGATTCATATATAGGTTTATTCTTTTTTTTTATAAATTCGCATTCACATATGAAAAGAACAGCTTTACATCATCATCATTTTTATTCACGCGTTCAGGCGAGGTAAAAATGTTGTGTATAGCTAGCTTATAAATAACAGTAACCCGTTTGAGTCATTCAAACGGGTTTTCTGTTTGAATAGCTCAAGCTTAATAAAGAAAAAATGACTCAAAAAATTAGAATTGCTATTCAAAAGTCTGGTAGACTTAACGAAGAATCTTTACAAATCTTAAAAGATTGCGGTGTTTCTATTGATAACGGCCGTGATCAACTCAAGGCAAGTGCTGCGAACTTTCCTCTTGATGTTTTTTACTTGAGAAATGGGGATATCCCACAATATTTGAGAGATGGGGTAGTAGATATCGCTATTCTTGGAGAAAATGTTTTGATTGAAAAAGGAGAAGATATTTCAATCGCACAAAAATTAGGTTTTTCAAAATGTCGTGTTTCACTTGCTGTGCCTAAAGGCACAAAATATGATTCGGTTAAAGATTTTGAGGGGAAGAAAATAGCAACTTCCTATCCTAATACAGTAATAAATTATTTATCACAATTTGGCGTAAAGGCAGATTTACATATTATAAATGGTTCGGTAGAAATTGCACCAAATATAGGTTTGGCAGATGCGATTTGTGATATCGTTTCTAGCGGAAGCACTCTTTTTAAGAACAATCTTAAAGAGGTAGAAGTAATGTTGAAATCTGAAGCTGTGCTCGCTGTTTCTCCTAAAATAGATACTGAGCGTCAGGTTATATTAGATAAGCTCTTATTTAGAATTCAAGCGGTTTTGAAAGGCCGTGATTATAAGTATGTACTTCTTAATGCGCCTAATGAGCGTCTTGATGATATAATTAAAATGCTTCCGGGAATGAAAAGTCCTACCGTCTTACCCCTTGCCGAAAAAGGATGGAGTAGTGTTCACTCTGTAATAGACAAACAGGCATTCTGGGAAGTAATAGACAACCTTAAAGATGCCGGTGCTCAGGGTATTTTAGTTAGTGATATCGAAAAAATGGTCTTATAATTTATTTTGAAAATCAATTGCTATGATTAAAATAGATAAACCAGAGCGATCAACTTGGGCAACTATACTAGAACGCCCCACTCAAACATACGATCAGATAGAAGGTACTGTTCTTGGGGTGTTTAAAGCGATACAGGCAGAAGGAGATAAAGCTATCAATTTTTATACTAAAAAGTTTGATGGTATTGAATTTGAGAATATCGAAGTTTCTAATACAGAGATTGAAGCTGCCGTTGCAAATTTAGATACAGATTTAAAAGAGGCGATACGTTTAGCTAAAGGTAATATTGAAAGATTTCACGAAGCTCAAAAAACACCTCCTGTACATGTAGAAACTACTGCGGGCGTAAATTGCTGGCAAGAAAAGAGACCTATACAAAAAGTAGGTTTATACATACCAGGTGGCACAGCTCCTTTATTTTCTACAATTTTAATGCTTGCAATCCCTGCTAAAATAGCGGGATGCAAAGAGATTGTTTTATGTACTCCACCAGATAAAGAAGGAAATATTAATCCGGCGATTTTATTTACCGCACACTTATGTGGCATAGATAAAATCTACAAAGTAGGAGGTATTCAAGCCATTGGTGCAATGATTTTTGGAACCGAAAGCATTTCTAAAGTATATAAGATTTTTGGTCCAGGTAATCAATTTGTGACGGTTGCAAAACAGATGGCGACTAAATATAACGTAAGTATTGATATGCCAGCCGGTCCTTCAGAATTATTAGTTGTGGCAGACGATACTGCAGATGCTTCATTTGTAGCTTCAGACTTACTGAGCCAGGCAGAACACGGAGTTGATAGCCAGGTTATTTTAGTTTCTACTTCAAAAAATTTTATTACTTCCGTAGAAAAAGAACTAGAAAAACAACTTGAAGTACTTCCGCGTAAGTCTATCGCAGAAAGAGCCATCGCAAACAGCAAATTAATATTTGTCGAAACGCATAAAATTGCACTTGAGCTCATAGATGAGTATGGTCCTGAGCATTTTATAGTAGCAACAGACGATAATGCGTATTATGTAGATAATATTGCCAATGCAGGTTCTGTTTTTATAGGTAATTATACACCTGAAAGCGCTGGTGATTATGCTTCAGGCACTAATCACACCTTACCTACTAATGGGTATGCTAAGCAATACAGTGGTGTAAATCTGGATAGCTTTATGAAAAATATGACTTTTCAGGAACTATCTCCAGAAGGGATACAAAATATAGGTAATGCGATAGAACTTATGGCAGCTGCCGAAGGTTTACAAGCGCATAAAAATGCGGTAACCCTGCGTTTAAATAAACTTAAACAAGAAAACTAATGCCCAATCAAACATTCTATTTAGAAAAATTGGTACGTGATAATGTGGCTAAATTAAAGCCTTATTCTTCGGCTCGAGATGAGTTTAAAGATTTTCACGATGATATGGTGTTTTTAGATGCAAATGAAAACCCATATAATAATGGCGTAAATAGGTATCCAGATCCGCAACAGGTGACTTTAAAGCAACATTTATCTACTGCAAAGAGGGTTCCTACAGATCAGATTCTTTTAGGTAATGGTAGTGATGAAGTTTTAGATTTGCTGTTTAGAGCTTTTTGCGAGCCTAACGTAGATAATGTGATTACATTACCTCCTACATACGGAATGTATGGTGTTTTAGCGGCTACAAATGCTATAGCAAACAGAGAAGTACTACTTACGTACGAGTTTCAGCCAGATGTAGCTAAAATTTTAGATCAGGTAGATCACCAGACGAAAATGATCTTCTTATGTTCACCTAACAATCCTACTGCAAACAGCTTTGAAGCGGCATCTATAAAAACTTTACTAGAATCTTTTAAAGGACTTGTAATTGTTGATGAAGCTTATGTAGATTTTGCAGAAGGCGAAAGCTGGTCAACGCAACTACATGAATATCCTAATTTAGTAATTATTCAAACCCTGTCTAAAGCATACGGTTTAGCAGGTATACGACTTGGTATTTGTTATGCTTCCGCAGAAATTATTGCAGTCCTAAATAAAATAAAACCACCGTATAACGTAAACCAGCTTACTCAAAGAAGAGCACTTGAGCGCATATTAGACTCGGAATCTGTAAAAAGTGAAATCAGTTCAATTTTAGAACAAAGGGATGATTTATCTAAAGTATTACTTGAAGTAGATTTTGTTAAAAATGTGTTTCCTTCTGAAGCTAATTTTATTTTAGCTCGAGTTGATGATGCCAATAAAAGATATGATCAATTGATCAAAAAAGGTATCGTTGTGCGTAATAGAAGTACGCAGGCATTGTGCGAGAATACCTTGCGATTTACTGTAGGAACTTTTCAAGAAAACACAAAATTAATAGCCGCATTAAAAGAACTTACTTAACCTATTACCATGAACGCTAATCAAAATACCGCAGCCCGTAAAGTTTTATTTATAGATCGTGACGGAACCTTAATAAAAGAAACTGTAGACGAGCAAATAGATGCTTTTGAGAAGATGATTTTCTATCCTAAAGCTTTTACTTACATGAGTAAAATTGCTCAGGAGCTCGATTACGAATTGGTTATGATTACCAATCAAGATGGTCTGGGAACCGACTCTTTTCCGGAAGATACCTTCTGGCCGGTACATAATTTTATTATGAAATCCTTCGAGAATGAAGGGGTTGTTTTTGACGCTGTATATTTAGACCGGACGTTTCCGCACGAGAATGCAAATACCCGTAAACCGGGTACAGGAATGCTAACCCAGTACTTTTCTGAAAAGTATGATCTTGCAAATAGCTTTGTTATTGGAGATCGTCTTACAGATATCGAGTTGGCTAAAAACCTGGGTGCAAAAGGTATTTTTATTAACGATAATACCGAATTGGGTACAGGAGAAATAACCGTTAAACGTGACGAACTCGACGCAGTAATTGCACTCGAGAGTAACGACTGGCAGAAGATTTATGAGTTTTTAAAATTAGAAGCGCGTACTGCTTCAATTTCAAGAAAAACTAATGAAACGGCTATTGAAATCGAGTTAAATCTAGACGGAACAGGAAAGAGCAATATTGAAACAGGTCTAGCCTTCTTTGACCATATGCTTGATCAACTGGCGCGTCACGGTTCGATGGATCTTAAAATTCACGTAGATGGTGATCTTGAAGTAGATGAACACCACACCATAGAAGATACAGCAATTGCTTTGGGAGAAGTTTTTGCTAAAGCTTTGGGTAATAAATTAGGTATAGAACGCTATGGTTTTTGTTTACCTATGGATGACTGCTTAGCTCAGGTGGCGATAGACTTTGGCGGTCGTAATTGGCTGGTTTGGGAAGCAGATTTCAACAGAGAGAAAATTGGAGAAATGCCTACTGAAATGTTTTACCACTTTTTTAAATCGTTTACAGATGGAGCACGAGCAAACCTTAATGTAAAGGCAGAAGGAACCAATGAGCATCACAAGATTGAAGCGATTTTTAAAGCTTTCGCGAAAGCAATAAAAGTGGCTGTAAAACGAGACTCAGAAAAAATGATATTACCCAGCACTAAAGGGATGTTGTAAGCAGAAGCAAAACCTAAGATTTAAAAATGAAATTAGTAATTATAAACTACGGTGCCGGAAATATACAAAGTATCAAGTTTGCTTTTCAGCGGTTGGGTATCGAAGCGGTTTTATCTGATAATCCTGAAGAAATTAAAGCTGCTGATAAGGTGATTTTCCCGGGAGTAGGTGAGGCGAGTAGTGCGATGGCAAAACTGCGATCTACCGGATTAGATAAGCTAATCCCAACTCTAGAGCAACCAGTTTTAGGCATTTGCTTAGGTATGCAATTAATGTGTAAGCACTCAACAGAAGGTGATACAACCGGTTTAGGAATTTTTGATGCAGACGTAATTAAATTTTCAAAAGAAGTCAAGGTTCCTCAAATAGGATGGAATGAAATTTCGAATTTAGAAAGTCCGTTGTTTAAAGATATTGCTGAAAATGCGCATATGTATTTAGTACATAGTTTTTATGCACCAAAATGTAAGGAGATGATTGCAACCACGCATTATGAGGTGGATTATGCGTCCGCTTTACAGAAAGATAATTTTTACGGCGTGCAATTTCACCCTGAAAAATCTGGAATTATCGGAGAACAAATTTTGAAGAATTTCTTAAATATTTAGAATTTATTATTTCTAATTTGTTATTAAAAAATGGGTACGATTAAACGCTTTGAGGATTTAGAAATATGGCAACTTGCACGTTTAATATGTATTGATATAGAGCAGCTTTTTTTAAATACTGATTTAGGAAAAAATTATTCGCTTAGAAATCAAATGGAAAGAAGTTCAGGTTCAATTATGGATAATATAGCCGAAGGTTTTGATCGTGATGGTAACAGAGAGTTTATTGTTTTTTTAAGTTACTCAAAAGGTAGTGCCGGAGAATTGAAATCTCAACTTTATAGATCTTTCGATAAAGCATTAATTTCGAAAAATCAGTTTGATGAATGCAGCTCTAAATGCCAAGAATTACAAAATAAAATAGGTGGTTTTATGAATTACCTCAAGAATTCTGAATTTAAGGGTTCAAAGTTTAAACGTTAGAGCTTAACACTTTGAAATAGGAACAATAAATAATGAATTATAGATTATAGAATGAGAATAATCCCGGCAATAGATATCATAGATGGTAAATGCGTACGCCTTTCTAAGGGTGATTATGATACCAAAAAAATATATAATGAGCACCCGCTTGAGGTTGCTAAAGAGTTTGAAGCCCACGGAATAGAATATTTACACCTGGTTGACCTTGATGGTGCTAAAAGCAAGCATATTGTCAACCATAAAGTTTTAGAGCAAATAGCGTCGCAAACCAGCCTTAAAATTGATTTTGGAGGTGGTTTAAAGACTGATAATGATTTACGTGTGGCTTTTGAAAGTGGTGCAAATCAAATTACTGGTGGAAGCATTGCTGTTAAAGATCGGGAGACCTTTAAGAGTTGGATATCAAAATTTGGCAACACTAAAATCATTTTGGGAGCAGATGCTAAAGATGAAAAAGTTGCGGTAAGCGGCTGGTTAGAAGAGTCAAAAGAAGAGTTAATTCCTTTTATACAAGCGTATCAGCAAGAAGGTATTTCCTATGTGATCTGCACAGATATCAGTAAGGATGGGATGTTAGAAGGGCCTTCTTTTGATTTGTACAAAAAGATTCTAGAGCACTGTCACATCGAGCGCAGTCGAGATGCTGATAGTTCAAACGAAGTCAATAATCTAAAATTGATAGCTTCGGGTGGAATTTCGCATTTTGATGAATTGCCTAAATTAGCCGAATTAGGCTGTGAAGGAACCATAATAGGAAAAGCTATTTATGAGGGTAGAATCTCGATGAAGCAATTGGAAGAATTTATCCTAAATAACTAGTTAAGGTTAGAAATAAGTTTTCCGCTTAAGCGGAAATAAAATATAGATATATAATGCTTACAAAACGTATCATACCTTGTCTCGATATCAAAAACGGAAGAACTGTAAAAGGGGTTAATTTCGTCGATTTACGCGATGCCGGTGATCCGGTAGAACTGGCTGCGAAGTATGCTGAAACAGGTGCAGATGAACTCGTATTTTTGGATATTTCGGCAACTGAGGAGCGTCGTAAAACATTAGCAGATTTAGTATTGCGCGTAGCTGAGAAGATAAATATACCGTTTACAGTAGGTGGCGGGATTTCTTCGGTAGAAGATGTAGATATTTTGCTTCAGAATGGTGCAGATAAGGTTTCTATAAATTCTTCGGCGGTAAAAAATCCACAATTAATTAATGATCTAGCGGCTAAATTTGGTTCACAATGTGTTGTTGTTGCAATTGATGCGAAACAAATTGAAGGTAAATGGACAGTTCATCTCGTAGGTGGTAAAGTACCTACAGAATTAGATCTTTTTGAGTGGGCGCAGGAAGTGGAAAAGCGTGGAGCCGGAGAGATTTTATTTACTTCAATGGATCACGATGGTACTAAAAATGGCTTTGCGGATGAGGCACTGGCAAAATTGAGCCAACTGCTCAATATTCCTATAATCGCTTCGGGTGGTGCAGGAAATATGCAACACTTTACAGATACATTTGTAAATGGGAAAGCTGATGCAGCCCTGGCTGCAAGTGTATTTCATTTTCACGAGATTGATATTCCCGAGTTAAAACTCGAATTAAAAAATAAAAATATTCCGGTAAGGATATAATTAGAAATTTCGTGCAAGCGAAATAAAAAGAATAAAATGGAAATTAAATACGATGCAAACGGACTTGTTCCTGCAATTATACAAGATGCCAAAACCAAAACAGTACTGATGTTAGGTTATATGAATGAGGAGGCCTATCTTAAAACAAATGAGAGTAAGAAGATTACTTTTTTTAGCCGCAGTAAGCAGCGTCTATGGACGAAAGGAGAAGAAAGTGGTAATTTTTTACATCTTGTTTCTATAAAAAATGATTGCGATAACGATACGTTGTTAATCAGTGTAAATCCGCAAGGACCTACATGTCATAAAGGTACAGATAACTGCTGGGGTGAAGAGAATGATCAGTCGTTTGGTTTCCTTACAAAATTAGAAGATACTATTGCAGAACGTAAAGCCAACCAGGATAACGAGAAGAGCTATGTTGCAGATTTATTTAGAAAAGGAATTAATAAAATCGCTCAAAAAGTTGGGGAAGAAGCTGTAGAAGTAGTTATTGAAGCAAAAGATAATGATGATAATCTGTTTCTTAATGAAAGTGCAGATTTGCTGTTTCATTATTTGATACTTTTAAAAGCAAAAGGATTTGGTCTAAAGGATATTGAGCAAGTACTTATAGATAGAAAAAAATAAACTTAAAATCTTCTAATAATTAAAGAGCCCTATAAATATGAATTATAGGGCTCTTTGATTTTTGATTAATTCTTATTTGCCTCCACGGGCAGGGTAGTTTTCCTTCTCTACAAAATCAATAGATTTTAAAATTGCATCTAATTCTGGTCGTGCAAATGGCATAGTTTGCACAGACGAAAAATACAATGTGCCATCTGCTTTCACGAGAAAAATGCCGGGCTCTGAAAATACATCTGGTTCTGCATCTTTAACAGCGTTAGAAATATATAAACCCCATTCGCGAGCTTTTTCTTCACTCAAGGCATAGCCTATAGGTAAATTACCGGTCTCCCATTTTTCTTGAGAAAGATTTGCTCTTTTGTGGGTATCCATACTAATAGCAATTATGTTTACACCTCTAGATTTAAAATCTTCAGTCTTAGATGTTAGGTCCTGAAGTTGTTTTTTACATACAGGGCAGTGTAATCCTCTATAGAATACAATTAAAGTATATTTTTCAGGCTTCTGAGCACTTAATTTCCATTTAGTATCGTTAATTAAATCGATTTCTAATTCGGGTACTTGTGTATTAGGCTTTATCATTTATTTCTTTTTCTTAAAAGTAGCTCATGAGAATATTATTTAGCGTCAAATATTTGCCAAAACTCCGTTAAGTAATCTTAAATTGAACTAGGATATAATCAAATGAAAAAAGTAAAATTGTTTTTTATAAAATAAATTAGACGAGAAAAATCTTTAAAAACTAACCTAATTTGATAAATATATAAAATAAGGTAAAATTCGTTGTTATGTACAAGTAATATTACAAACACACCGTCATTTTTACTTAATAAATGAGAGAATTATACTATAAACTTAATTTTTAACTTGTAATTATAAATGAATTTGGATTTTGACTTCTTAAATATTAATTCCTAATGTGTTTAGTAAAATGATTTAGTTAATAAATTAATTGAACTATTAGCACTTAAACTGTGTTATTTGCTTTTAAACGTATTAATTGAGAACTTAGTTTCTAACTAAAGGCTTCAGATATGCGTATAATAATACTTCTTATTACTCTGTATTCTACATCACTTTTTTCACAAATAGGAATGGGTACCACCTTGCCTCATCCCGATGTAATGCTCGATGTGAATGGGGCACTACGTGTGCGCGATTACAGTGAGGGTAATGATCTTGCCGCACGGGACTCAATTGCAGTTTTTGATGGTAGAGGAGTATTGCATCGTGTTGCAGCAAAAAAAATATTAGCTAATGTTGAAAAATCACTTGTAAAATCAAAATTGACGTCAAATTTTGCTGTAGCGCTTTTATCCTACGTTCCAATTATTTTTAATGCTGAAGTCTTTGATATTAAAGATGAGTTTAATGCTACAACAGGTGTTTTTACAGCAACCAATGCGGGCATATATCGTGTCGCGGCACAGATAAAAACCTCAAGCCTTAGTGTGGGTGATTTGGGTTTGGCTATTTATAAAACTAATTCTGCCGGCACAAGTTCAACAAAAATAGCCGAAGAGCGTTTTGTTAATGTTTCAGTGGTATTAACTAATGTCTCACCACCTACACGTTCTGTATCTACCTTGGTACAACTGACCGCCGGTGAAAAAATAGATTTTAGGTTATACTCATTAGTGAATGTGAGTATTGCGGGTGCTGCAGCAGGCTACGACTCGTTTTGTACTATAGAACAGGTGCGTTAAAGGTTAGACATTTCTAAAATAGATAACCCCAATCTTATCTTATGATATTCAATCTTTTCTTCAAAATATTCATAATAGGCCTTTAAGGTTTCAGGATTTTCAAGGGCAATTTTTGCTTTTTTAATTTGTTCTACTTCAGTCTTGCTTACAAATTGTAACAAATCAATAGGTTCTCCATCTAAAGCTAATTTGGCAATATGTGAATAAATGGTTGTGTCTTTTAAGTCACGCTTTTTGGAAATTTCTTCAATAGAAAGGCCTTCTTTAAGGAGATTATAAGTAACCTGATGGGTAGCGGTTTTACTTCCTTTTTTCTTTAGTTTTTCAGACTGAAATTCCAGAATAGCTTTTATAAAATCATCACCATAAACTTCTAATTTACGCTGGCCAACACCACTTATTTCTAAAAGTTCCATTTCAGTAGTAGGTCGTACACGCTCCATTTCCTGAAGTGTTTTATCGCTAAAAACAAGATATGCAGGAATATTTTCTTCTTTGGCAATTTCCGCCCGAAGCATGCGTAACTTTTCAAACAGGGCATTGGCTTTTTTAGTCTTTGGTTTATCTGCGGTGATTACTTCTGGAGTAGGATTATCAACCGGTTGCGTGAGTCTTACTTTTTTTCCTTCAAATAAAACGGCTTTACTAGATGGGGTAAGGTGTAAACTGTTACGCAAATGAAAGGCTATCTCGCAATATCCCTGATTTGTTAATTGTAAAAAATAATGTTGCCAATCTTTCCACGATATATCTGCACCTATACCGTAAGTACTTAATGTGTCTAATTCTTTATCTAATACAGCTGCATTTTTAGCTCCTCTAAGCACATCTATTAAGGTTCCTATGGGTTGAGTTTCTTTAGCTCTGGCGATAGTTGACAATGCTTTTTGTGCAATTACGGTACCATCAAAAAATTGAGGCGGATTTTTACATACATCACAATTACCACAATCTTCTTCTAAAAACTGACCGAAATAACTCAATAAAATTTTTCTTCTGCAAGTTGTAGCTTCAGCATATTGCTTCATACGGTCTAACTTTGCATTCTGTACTTCTTCATTAGCTGCACCCTGCGTAAATCGCTTTAATTGTAAAACATCTGCATAACTGTGAAAAAGCAGTGCGTTTGACTTTAAACCATCACGTCCTGCTCGTCCTATTTCCTGATAATATCCCTCAAGATTTTTAGGCATATTATAATGTATAACCCACCTAACGTTAGATTTATCGATACCCATACCAAAAGCTACCGTCGCACAAACTACCTGAGTTTTGTCATAAATAAAGTCTTCCTGAACACGGGTGCGCTCTTCAAAGTCTAAACCTGCGTGATATGAAGTAGATTTTATACCTATAGCATTTAGCGAGTCTGATACGCTTTCGGTGGTTTTTCTACTTAGGCAATAGATTATACCACTGGTGTTAGGTCGCTTTTTTAAAAATTGTTTGATTTGATCTAGACGCTTATCTGCTGCGCGTACTTCTAATTCTATATTAGGTCTATCAAAAGAGCTTAAGAATTGTTGCGCATTTGAGATAGCAAGTTGATCTGCAATATCGCTACGTGTCGCTTTATCTGCTGTAGCGGTTAATGCGATAACCGGCGTATTAGGTAAAGATTTCTTTAAAAAACCCAATTGTTGATAAGAAGGCCTAAAATCGTGTCCCCAGGAAGAAATACAATGCGCTTCATCTATGGCTATCATACTTATGTAAGTTTCACTCAATAATGGCGTTAAGCCAGATAAACTTTCTGGAGCTACATATAATAGTTTAAGTTTACCTTCTGCAGCACGTGCGATAATATCCTGCTGTTCCTGAGCAGTCTGACTACTGTTATAAAAGTCTGCTTCAATACCATTAGCTTTCAAACCATCAACCTGATCTTTCATCAGCGCGATTAAAGGAGATATTACGAGTGTAAAACCTTTAAATAACAATGAGGGAAGCTGAAAACAAATAGATTTTCCACCACCGGTAGGCATAATAACAATAGCGTCTTTCCCATCAAGTACCGTTTGTATAATTTCAGCCTGTTGATTTCTAAAACTATCGTAACCAAAATAGGTCTTTAGTGTGGTTAACAGCGTGGTTTTATCTATCTGGGATTGCATAAAAACTTTTTTGCAAAAAACGACATTTTTCTGCAGACCGCCTTCTTTTTGACTTTCAAATACACTTCAAAATAATGACACGCCTAGTTGTTATGTAGATTAGTTAAAAACAGTTGTTTCTTTTTATACATTTTGCAATTTTACCTCAATTAAATAGTAATAGAATAATTTTTACCAGAGTGCTCATAATTCAAGCTACAACTTGGGTTGACAATCAAATTAATTAGTAAACTTGTTTTGTATGAAAGCTAGAAAATATACGATTGCAGTATTGCAATTGAACTTAAATAATACTCCGGAAAATAACCTTGAAAAGTGTAAATCATGGGTACGAGATGCAGCAGCTAAAGGGGCTGAAGTTATTAGCTTACCAGAGCTGTATAGCAGTCATTATTTTTGTCAGGATGAGGATGTAGCTAATTTTAAATATGCAGAACCTCTTTATGATATTTCCTTTACAGCATTTAGCGCGCTTGCTAAAGAACTGGGAGTAGTACTCATTGTGCCTTTTTTTGAAAAAAGAATGAGTGGCATTTATCACAATAGCGCTTACATAATTGATTCTGATGGTACCGAAGCAGGTTTATACCGAAAGATGCACATTCCTGATGATCCTCATTTTTATGAGAAATTCTATTTCACACCCGGAGATCTGGGTTTTAAAACTATAAAAACTAAAAAGGCCGATCTGGGTACCTTAATATGTTGGGATCAGTGGTATCCGGAAGCGGCCCGATTAACTGCACTTCAAGGAGCTGAAGTTTTATTTTATCCTACAGCTATAGGTTGGCATCCACAAGAGAAGGAGCAGTATGGTGTTAATCAACACGGCGCTTGGATGAATGTTATGAAAGGTCATGCCGTTGCAAATGGCGTTTATGTAGCCGCTGCAAATCGCATAGGTCTTGAACAATATGTACCTGGCACAAATGGTATTGAATTCTGGGGGCAATCTTTTATCTGTGGGCCCCAAGGTGAGATTTTAGCGCAGGCTTCTGCAGATAAAGAAGAGATCTTAATGGCTGAAGTTGATCTAGATTTACAGGAAAATGTACGTCAGAACTGGCCTTTTTTTAGAGATCGAAGAATAGATTTTTATGGTGATATAACTAAGCGAGCACTCGATTAATTATGAAACATACCAGACGTTTACCGGCAGAATGGGAAAATCAGCAAGGAATTTTATTGTGTTTTCCGAGTAATGGTGACGACTGGCCCGGAAAATATCAAACTATTCAATTTGTATTTGCAGATTTTATAAAAAAAATTGCAGAGACTGAAACAGTTTTTTTAGTTGTAAAGAGTGAAAACCTTAAGGCTAAAGTTGTCGAACTTCTCGAGGCTGCTCACGCTAATTTAAGTAAGGTCACATTTATAATTCAGAAAACAAACCGAAGCTGGATGCGGGATAGCGGTCCCATTATAGTAAAAAATAATAGAGAACGTGAAGCTTTAAATTTTAATTTTAACGGCTGGGCAAAATATGGAAATTACCGGCTAGATAAGCAAATTCCTAAACGGGTTTCAGAATTTTTAGGAATATCACTTACACCTGTTATGTATAAGGGCAAATCTGTAGTTCTTGAAGGTGGCGCAATAGATACTAACGGTAAGGGAAGCTTGATAACTACTGAAGAATGCCTGCTAGATACTGAAATTCAGGTGCGTAATGCAGACTTTACAAAAGAAGATTACGAGACTATTTTTAACACCTACTTTGGTATTACAAATACTATCTGGTTGAATAAAGGTATTGCAGGTGATGATACGCACGGCCACGTAGATGATATTTGTAGATTTGTAAATCCTACAACTATTGTAGCTGTTGTAGAGGAAAATCTAACTGATGAAAATTATGCGCCTCTACAAGAAAACCTTATACGCTTAAAAGCTGCAAAACTCGAGGATGGAAGCAGTCCTACAATCATAACATTGCCTATGCCTAAACGTATAGATTATGAGAAATTAAGGCTTCCGGCGAGTTATGCTAATTTTTTGATACTTAACAATTCTGTTTTGGTCCCTACATTTAATGACCCTAATGACCGAATTGCGTTAAATACGCTTGCAGAAATCTTTCCAGATAAAAAGATAATAGGCATTGGTGCACTTGACCTTATTTGGGGACTGGGAACCTTACATTGTTTGAGTCAACAGATTCCTTCTTAGGCTAGTTTCCGCTTTAGCGATAAATGGGTTTTAAATTCTGGAAAAACCTACAGGTTTAAAAACGTACCTTTGCGGCAAAATTACTTACATGCAGTCTTTTGAAGATTTTAAAATAAATAAGCAGTTACGATACGCCATAGAAGATCTTGGCTTTACACAACCCACACCTATACAACAAGAAGCCTTTTCTGTTGTGCGCTCTGGACGCGATGTTGTAGGTATTGCTCAAACAGGTACCGGTAAGACTTTTGCTTACATGCTACCTATACTTGAAGGTTTAAAATTTTCAAAGCAAGTTAATCCGCGTGTCTTAATAATGGTTCCCACTCGTGAACTGGTAATACAAGTTGTGGAGCAGATAGAAAGCTATGGTAAATACAGCTCAATTCGAGTTTTAGGTATTTATGGTGGTGCAAATATTAATATACAAAGGCAAGAGGTGGCGCAGGGTTGTGATATCGTAGTTGCCACACCAGGGCGTTTGTATGATCTTGTTGTAAGTCGTAATCTAGAACTTAAATCTGTTAAACAGCTTATTATAGATGAAGTAGACGTAATGCTTGATCTTGGTTTTAG
Source organism: Leeuwenhoekiella sp. NPDC079379 (assembly GCF_044542075.1). NCBI lineage: Bacteria > Pseudomonadati > Bacteroidota > Flavobacteriia > Flavobacteriales > Flavobacteriaceae > Leeuwenhoekiella > Leeuwenhoekiella sp. NPDC079379. Next base: position 278,778 of record NZ_JBITTU010000006.1, on the reverse strand, counting down.
ATATCAACTGGTTAATATTTTTGATCTGATGCCTCCGCGCAGACAAAACATTATGTTTTCGGCTACGATGACCGATGAAGTTGATGAACTAATGGACACCTTTTTTACGGCTCCAGAACGTATTCAGGTAGCGTTAAGTGGTACTCCACTAGAGTCAATTGAGCAACGATATTATGAATTGCCCAACTTTTACACAAAGGCAAATCTGCTTATAAAGCTTTTAAAAGACAAACAAGAATATTCTAAAAACCTTGTCTTTGTTTCTAATAAAAAGCACGCAGATAGACTATACACAGTTCTACAAGAGGTCTACGGAAGCGAAGTAGGAGTAATACACGCTAATAAAACTCAAAACTACCGTATAAATGCAATTGGGCAATTTGATGCAGGAAGTTACCGAATTTTAGTAACTACAGATGTAATGGCCCGTGGTCTTGATTTAGATCAGGTTACCCACGTATTTAATATGGATGTACCTCGTTTTCCTGAAAATTATATGCACCGTATAGGTCGTACCGGTAGGGCTGGAGAGACCGGAAAAAGTATTCTGATGGGTAGTCCTTCAGAGCTTGAAAAACGAGAAGAGATTGAAGCTTTAATGGGAATGAAAATTACCCAACATGAGTTGCCTGAAGATCTAGAAACTTCAATACGACTACTACCTGAAGAGGAGCCAGAATATGTTGAAATAAATAATCCTTCAAAGCGCAATGACGAGCGAGGCGCAAGTTTTCACGAGAAAAGTGAAAAAAATAAGAAAGTTAATCAGGGAGGAAGCTATCGAAGAGAAATCGCTAAGAAATATAAAAAACCAAAAACTCGCGGTGACAAAAACTACAACCGCCGGAATAAAAAATAATTTTTCTCAAATAGTATGCGCTTCTAATTTAGCTAGCGTAGTGTAGTTTAAAGCATCCTGGTGACAGGCTTCCAGATTTAATCTGGGAGCAACTCCTTTCTTTTCGGCTTCAAGCCATCTGCTAATACATAAGCACCAGGAATCGCCGGGTTTCAAACCGGGAAAATCCCAATGTGGTATAGGTGTCATAAGATCATTTCCTTTAGATGCAGAATATCTTAGAAATTCTTCTGTAACTATTGCACATAAAATGTGTGTACCATAATCTTCTTCAATAGTTCTGCAGAAACCATCTCTAAAATAACCGGTTTTAGGATTAAAACAACAGGCCTGTAATGGTCTTCCGTAAATATTAAAATCTTGATTCATTGACTGGTATTTTAGGTTGTAGAGTACATATAAACTAATAAAGCATTTAATACCGTAAATATAAATGCGGGTGATGATGCTATAACACTATCCTTAATATACAAACGAGTTACAAAACCCATAAGCATTAATAAAGCAAGCCCGCCAGCGCTAATTACGACTAACGTATTGCTTAAGAAAACCCCGATTACAAGACCTAAACCACCTAATATTTGTAAAATACCTACGAGCGTACGCCACTTAGCAAGTTTAAAGCGAATGAATTCTTTTTTCATTTGCTCTGTACTTAAACAGCTTATACCATAAATCAAAAAACTAATGCCGGTAATAAGTGCTAAACTTTGATATACGATCACTAGTTAATTACATTTAAGTGTACTGCAGCTACAAATAGACTTAGAGTTAGAAGAAAAAGAGATGGTATGTATTTATGAAAAGGATTTTTCACTTTAATATGCGCAAATTGAGCACATACCATTAAAAATGCCATTAATAAAGCAGGTATACCGGCTAAATCTTCATACCAAATACCGGCTATTAATAAAGTAGATAAAGCGATTTTAGATGCTCCTACAATGTTGCGCGTAAGGTCTGATAGACCATATTGCTTAAACTCTTCAACAATATTATCCCATCTAAATACCCAAACGATAATAATTGAAACTGCGATAACAATTTGTGCGATAGTAGCAAGTAAATCCATAAGTTATTATTTTTGATGAAATTATTGATATGTTTTCTTACGGTCAATAAGTTAGGATTAATCTTTAGTTAAAAGACTTTCAAAATAAATGAATGGATATTTAATTCTGTGACTTTTTAATATCAAAATCGGATTTTGATTGTTAAATTGGTCTGTAATTACTAGTTGCTTACCCCAAAAAAAATAGAGTTCACACATTTTATGAAAAGTAAAAACCAAATTAATCTTAATATAATAGGCGCCGGAATTAGTGGTTTAATTGCTGCCCAAATTCTAGAAAATCACGGATATTCACCTACAATACTTGAAGCCACAGACCGTGTAGGTGGTCGGGTTAAAACCGATATTGTAGAAGGATATCAATTAGATCACGGTTTTCAGGTTATGCTAGAAGCCTATCCTAAAGCCAAAGAATATTTAGATTTTGAGAAACTCGATTTACAGAAATTACTGCCAGGTGCGGTTATTTTCAAAAACGGTGTTTCGCAAACTTTAGGAGATCCCTTACGCGCTTTAAGTCTTGCGATACCTACGGTTTTAGCTTCGGCGGGAAGTATACGTGACAAAATAAAAATTTTAAAACTCAATAATGACCTTGCTTCTAAAAGTCTAGAGGAGATTTTTAATACAGAAGAACAAACCACACTTGATTATCTGCAAAATTTTGGATTTTCTAATCGAATTATAAATATATTTTTTAAGCCTTTTTTTAGTGGTATTTTCTTAGAAATAAATTTACAGACCTCAAGCCGCATGTTTGAGTTTGTTTATAAAATGTTTGGAGAAGGTCTTGCTGTGATTCCTAAAGCGGGCATAGGAGCGATTTCAGAGCAATTAAAATCAAACTTAAAGAACACAACTTTTAAATTTAATACAAAGGTTAAACAAATAACTAATGAGTCTATAATTTTTGAAGACGGTAGTATCCATAATTCAGACAGCACTATTATTGCGACCGAGGCAAGCCCTCTCATTGCCAATTTGAGTAACCAACAAATTGAATGGAAAGGAGTAGATAATTTATATTTTGAAGTAGATACAATGGTTTTAGAAAAACCTATAATTGGTTTATTTCAAGAAGAAAATGGTTTGATTAATAATATTTTCTATCCTACGGCAATAGCAACACAATCTAAAGGGACAAAGACTTTACTTTCGGTATCGGTGGTTAAAGAGCATCAACTTTCTGAACAAGAGCTCGTAAATGCTATAAAAAAAGAGCTTAGTCAACAAGCCAAAATAGAGAATTGTAGATTTTTAAAACGTTACCGCATTACTAAGGCCTTACCTAAACTATCTAACTTGCGCTATAGTATGGCACCTACTGAAACCAGATTAAGTAGTAGTATATTTTTAGCCGGAGATCAGCAGCTTAATGGTTCGCTTAATGCTGCCATGATAAGTGGAGAACGAGCAGCATTAGGAGCAATTAAAGTTCTAGAAGGTGGTTTAGTAGATTAACCATTTTTAATTTTCACCTATTCATTGGTTTTCAATTAATATTTGTACTTTTTAATCTGTTTAGAATCTTAAGTAAATTATGAAACGTAGGAATACAATTAAATTAATGGCTTTGGGCACAGGGGCCTTTTTTGTTACACCTTTAGTAAGCAATCTTCTAGTAGGTTGTAAGACAGAAACAAAGCCAAAATATGCGAATCTTGAATTTTTCTCTGAAGAAGATTTTGCAATAGTATCTGTTCTGGTAGATATTATTATTCCCGAAAGTGAAGTTAGTCCGGCTGCATCTACAGTAGGGGTAGATACTATGATAGACCATATGATTGCAGGAGTTTATGATTCTAAGCAACAAGATGTATTTAATTCACAATTTTCAGATTTAAAATCCTATTTAAATTCAGCAAAGGATTCAAATTTTATTGATTTAAAACCTGAGGATCAAAAGTTAATTGTTACCGCTTTACTTTCAGAAAAAAACACTTTAACTAAAACTGCACGTGAGTCATTTTATAATATTAAAAATCAATCAATTAACTACTATTTAAACACAGAAAAAATAGCTAAAAATAATTTAAATTATCTTCCGGTTCCTGGTCCTTATTTGCCGTGTGTATCCTTAGAAGAACTTAACGGAAAAGCCTGGGCAATATGAGTACTCAAAAAGACGTACCTACAACTTATGATGCAATCGTTGTAGGATCTGGTATAAGCGGCGGTTATGCAGCAATGGAGTTGTGTAAAAAAGGTTACAAAACACTAGTTCTGGAGCGTGGTCGCAATATAGAACACATAGCAGATTATGATACCGCACATAAAGATAACTGGGAATTACCTTATAACGGGCGCGTACCTGTAGAGGAGATTAACGATCATTATACTAAGCAAAACCGTTTAAACTGGTGGGTAAATCAAGACAATAAACCATTTATAAATAAAGACAGCGATTATCCTTATGATGAAATAGAACGTTTTGACTGGATTCGCGGTCATCATTTAGGTGGCCGTTCACTTATGTGGGGGCGTCATTGCTACCGCTGGAGTGATATAGATTTTGAAGCAAATGCTAAAGAAGGCATTGGGGTAGACTGGCCTATACGCTATGCAGATATTGAACCCTGGTATACTCAAGTAGAAACATTTGTAGGAGTAAGCGGGCAGGCCGAAGGCTTAAAGCAGGTTCCTGATGGCGTATTTCTAAAGCCTTTTGAGTTAAACTGTGCAGAGCAATCATTTAGAGAAAAGGTAAAAGAAAAATATCCTGAGCGCATTATTACACCGGGTCGTGTTGCTAATTTATCTGAATACAATCCCGAAATACATTTAGGAACACGAGGACAATGTCAAACGCGCAATCGTTGCTGGCGAGGTTGTCCGTTTGGAGCTTATTTTAGTAGTCAGTCAGCAACATTACCCGTAGCTAAAGAGACCGGAAATCTTACCATACGTCCAGATAGTATTGCTGCAGAAGTTATTTATGATTCCAATACAGAGCGTGCAACCGGCGTACGTGTAATTGATGCAAATACAGGTGAAGAAATTATATACAACGCAAAAATTATATTTTGTAACGCGAGTACTATTGGCACTACGGCTTTATTATTAAACAGCCGTTCTGAGCGTTTTCCTAACGGATTAGGCAACGATAGTGGTGAATTGGGTCATAATCTTATGGATCATCATTACGGTATGGGAGCCAGCGCTACCTTTGAAGGTTTTGAAGACACCTATTATCAAGGCCGTAAACCTAACGGATTCTATATTCCTCGATTTAGGAATATTGATAAAGAAACAGAACAAAAAGAATATTTACGAGGGTTTGGTTATCAGGGTCAGGTTGCCAGACAAACTGACGTTGCACCAGAACAAATAGGAGAAGCGCTAAAAGCTGAAATCTTTAAACCGGGGCCTTATAAGATAAATGTAGCTTGTTTTGCCGAGATGCTACCCTACCACGAGAATCGTATGTTTTTAAATCACGATAAAAAAGATCAACACGGCCTCCCGATAATAACTTTTGATGCAAAATTGCGTGACAATGAAATGAAATTGCGAGAGGATGGCGTTAAATGCGCTGTAGAAATGCTTGAAGCGGCAGGTTGTAAAGATATTAGCTATTACAATAATGTAACGGCTCCCGGAGCTTGTATTCACGAGATGGGAACGGCTCGTATGGGTAATGATCCTAAAACTAGTGTACTTAACAAATGGAATCAAATTCACGCTGTGCCTAACGTATTTGTAACCGATGGTGCTTGCATGACCAGCAGTGGAACTCAAAATCCTAGTATCACCTATATGGCATTAACGGCGCGAGCAGTTGACTATGCACATAAAAAAATAGAAGCAGGGAAACTGTAATTTTTGGATAATTAAAAGGCTTCCTTTTCTTAAATACTTATGGAGAAAAGGAAGTTTTATATTTTCCCATCCCACACCACAACTTCGCCAGTCTTAATAGCCTCTAATTTTAAATTACCCACACGTACGCGTACCAGACGTAAGGTAGGACAATCTATAGCCGATGTCATTTTACGCACCTGTCTAAATTTTCCTTCTTTTATTGTGATGCTTAACCAGGTTGTAGGGCCGTGTCGCGCATCACGTATTTTTTTTGCTCGATCAGGAAAACCAGGTGATTCTTGAAGACGTCTCACTGCAGCCGGTTTTGTAATGTATTTTTTTCCGTCAAAACCTATTTCAATGCCCTTGCGTAATAAATCAAGTTTTTCTTCGCTAGGATCACCATCTACAAGCGCAAAATACTCCTTTTCAATACCACTTCGGTTTATATGATCGCTTAGTTTACCATCTGTAGTCATCAACAATAAACCTTCAGATTTCTCGTCAAGACGGCCTATAGGCATAGTACCTTTTGGCCAGTTGTATAAATCTATAAGAAATTTTTTCTTTCGAGCCTGACGCTCATCATTACTACTGAGTTGACTAATATATCCGTAGGGTTTAAAAAGTAAGTAATGGGAATGATCAGTCAAAGTAATACGTGTTTTTTCGCTTTGCGAAAGTAATTAAAATGAGATTAATCAGAATAGTATAGATGTTTAACACGAACTACGTATCTGGCTTGAGGCAATGATTTATTTTTGATTTTTTTAAATCAAAAAAGGTTTTTATAATATGCCTTCACAACAAAAAAGAAAGAATCAGGCTAAGATACTCAGGCAATTTCGCTCTGTACATAGAGCAATGGGAGCGGTGTTGTTTGTTTTCTTTTTTATTATATCAGTTTCAGGATTACTTCTAGGTATTAAAAAGAATAGCGGAGATGTATTACTACCTAAAACTCAAACGGGCACTACTTCAGATTTAGGCCGCTGGTTACCATTATCAGAGCTAAAAGAAAAAGCAATAACCGTACTAAGAGATTCAATATCAACAGATCTATCGCCAGAATTAGATAGAATAGATGTAAGAAACGAAAAAGGTATAGTCAAATTTATCTTTGCCAATCACTATTACGGTATTCAATTAGATGGCGCTACGGGAGCTGTTTTAAGCATAGGAAAGCGTAGATCTGATGTGATAGAAAATATTCACGACGGTTCTATAATTGATAGTTATTTAGGTACCGGGGGATATGTAAAACTTATTTATACGCTTATTATGAGTATTGCTTTATTACTTTTCACCATTACCGGCTTCTGGTTATGGTATGGTCCTAAACGTATGCGAAAATCCAGATCTTAAATTTAAAATGATGTTTAAACAATTTGGTGGTAAAATTACTGCAGAATTAAAAGCCAGATACGAGAAGTCTCCAAATTGGCGCAATGGCAGCTTTCAAAATTTAGAAGAAACTTCAATGGATGTAGGTATTACTGAAATGCCTGGACTATTATATAAATTATTCTTTGAGAAAGACCCTCAGGCTGCTCCTAATCAAGATTTAGCAATTGAAAGTTTTGATTTAGATGCATTTTTAAAACCTTCTGACAATATAAAATATATTTGGTATGGGCACGGGGTTTATCTAATGCGTATAAATAACAAAACACTTTTAATAGATCCTATGCTAGGATCGGATTCTGCACCTATTTCTCCGGCGAAAACACCACGTTTTTCGGCAAATGCACTAGACCTAATTGATGATTTCCCCGAAATAGATCTAATGTTATTAACGCACGATCACTATGATCATTTAGACCTTGTAAGTATTAAAAAACTCATTCCGAAGGTTAAGTCATACTATGTCGCCTTAGGTTGTGGTAGACATCTGGAATCCTGGGGTGTTCCTAATCATAAAATAACAGAGTTTGACTGGTGGGATGTATCAATTTTTAGTGGTATTAAAATTACGTTTACCCCTAGCCGACACTTTTCAGGACGCGGTTTACGGGATCGCGCTAAATCTCTCTGGGGCGGTTGGGTATTTAAAACAACAACTCAAAACTTGTATCATTCTGGCGATGGGGGATATGGGGCGCATTTTAAAGAAATAGGAGAGAAATTAGGTCCTTTTGATTTTGGATTTATAGAATGCGGTCAATACGGTGAAAAATGGAGCCAGATTCATATGTTTCCTAGAGAAAGTGTTATAGCTGCAATAGACGCAAAAGTTAAAATTGCCACCCCTTATCACTGGGCAGGATTTAAACTAGCCTTTCACAGCTGGACAGAACCAGCTGATTTGTTTGTAAAATATGCAATAGAAAATAATTTAAACTATACTTTACCCAGACTGGGACAATTAATGCACCTAGATACATTATGTCAAACTGAAAATTGGTGGAAAGATTTAAATTAGAAACAGAGTCTTTTAATATTTAGTACTAATAAATGTTGAGGCTATTTAATTAAGCAATGTTAACTATTTGAACATAAACAGCTAAGCATCATAAATAGCTTTAAATAAACTCTTTTAGAATAATAAAGACACCTATGTATTAGGTGATTTAAAAAGCTTAGCTTTGCGGCTTCTAAAAAATGACGCGATGAAACGTATTACTGCATACCGAAAATTATTTAACACAGATAAAAATGCTGATCTTAAGCAACTTAAAACTGCTTACCGGAATCTTGTAAAAGAATGGCATCCAGATAAATTTCAAGATGGTAATGTACTAAAAGAAGAAGCAGAGTTAAAAAGTCGTGAGATTATTGATGGATATCATTTTTTAGTTAGTATCGCTCCAGAAACTACAGCAGCTAATTTAGAAAATTATACAGCAGTAATTAATTCAGAAGGTATTGTCGATTATCAGCATAAAGGTGTACTTCTTGAAATCACTTTTACAGATGGCAGCACGTATGAGTATTTTGGTGTACCGCGTAATGTTTTTTTAAAGTTTCACAATGCAGGAAATCAAGTGCGTTTTGCAAAACGTAATATTTACACAAGCTATACCTATCGCAAATCTAAACGCGAATTGCAGGAAGCATAATCTATACATTTTATAAGTGACTAAAAAAGCAATATTCGCAGTTATAATAGCGGCCTGTATTGCAGGTTTTAATGGTATACTTATAAAAGCAATGCCTAGTTTAACAACGGGTACCATCGGCTGGTTTAGAGTTGGGGTGCCCGTTCTTTTTTTACTTCCCTCTCTTCTTTACAACAGAGAAATTAAGATAACGGGAGATTATAAAATGCTCATTCTTGCGACAGTAATAAATGCTGTACGTCTTTATTTTTACTTAGTTGCCTTTATTTATACATCAATAGGTAACGCGGTAATTCTCTTTTATGTCTACCCATTATTTGTCACGCTTATTGAAACCTTAGTTTATAAATCTCCAATAAAAAGAACTCAGATTTATTTGATGATTCTTGCCTTTGTAGGCATAGGTATTACCTATCTCAACAAGCCATTTAGTTTTGAGTCTGATGATTTCATAGGTATGATGGCTTCAATTATGTCTGCAATAGGTTATGCGTTTTTTGTTTGTATTTTTAAGCGACAGACCTCAAACTATAACAAAAAGCAATTACTTTTCTTTCAGAATCTTGGTGGAGCCTTATTATTTCTTCCGTTTTTATTTACTATGGAAGCACCCGTACCTGCACAATTAGGGATTGCAGTTTTTTATGCATTACTAATAGGCATTGGCGTTTTTAGTTTATTTTTCTTTGGTTTAAAACATCTAAACGCCACAACTGCTACTTCTTTGATGTATCTAGAAGTTTTAAGTGCTGTGATTGTAAGTTTTTTAGTTTTAGATGAAAAACTAACGTGGAATACCTACCTAGGAGGAAGTTTAATTTTAATAAGTAGTTTCTTTATTTCCCGTCTTAACCGAAAAGTTACCACCTGAATTTAACTCACAAATATCTGGTTTATTAACCTAGGTTAGGTATATGCGTTAAACTTAATTTAAATAGATCTCCTCATTTTTATTTTCGCTTTGTAATAGCGTTATTTTACTTAAAATAAATATTAGTATGAGCGAAGTAAAAGCATATGGCGCAGCAGATGCCAAAGCAGAATTAAAACAAATAAATATTGAGCGTAGAGATGTAAAGCCTCGTGACGTTAAAATAAAAATTACGTATTGTGGTGTTTGCCACAGTGACATACATACAGTGAGTAATGATTGGGGTGGTTCTAAATATCCTGTTGTTCCTGGTCACGAGATAATAGGTAAAGTTCTTGAAGTAGGAAACGAGGTTTCTAATATTAAAGTAGGCGATACAGTAGGTGTAGGATGTATGGTAGATTCTTGTCGCGAGTGCGAACCGTGTAAACACGATTTAGAGCAGTTTTGCGAGCAAGGTATGGTAGGCACCTACAATGGGAAAGATAAGCATTTAGGAGGCCATACTTATGGTGGTTATTCTGAAGAAATCATCGTAGATAACTACTATGTTTTAAATGTTCCAGAAAATTTAGATGAGAAAGCAGTAGCACCATTATTATGTGCCGGTATTACCACATTTTCTCCACTTAATCATTGGAAGGTGAAAAAAGGAGATAAAGTAGGTGTTATTGGTTTAGGTGGTTTAGGACACATGGGTATTAAATTTGCACATGCGATGGGAGCACATGTTGTGATGATTACAACAAGCCCTGAAAAAGGAAAAGATGCAAAACGCTTAGGAGCAGATGAAGTTTTAATTTCTAAAGATGCTGAAGCAATGAAAAAACATAACGGTACATTTGATTTCTTATTAAATACAGTACCCGTAGGACACGACACAAATCCGTATTTAAATTTACTTAAGATAGATTCTACAATGTGTATGGTAGGGGCCGTAGAGCCACTAGAACCTATGCACGGTGGTAATTTAATTTTAGGACGTAAGAGTATTGCAGGATCTCTAATAGGTGGAATAAAAGAAACTCAGGAAATGCTTGATTTCTGTGGAAAACACAATATTGTAAGTGATATTGAGATGATAGATATGAACACCATTAATGAAGCTTATGAACGCGTGATTAAGGGTGATGTTAAATATCGTTTTGTAATTGATATGGAATCTTTACGCAAAGCGGAATAATTATCTAAAAAATAAATTTTTATAAACCCCCGATTTTTAAAAATCGGGGGGTTTTTTAATTTTATAATTCTGCTGATTTAATTTTTACAGCTATCTAATACCGCCTGAATACCGCGTAATGCTATCAGAGACCAGTGTGGTCTGTTTTCTAATTCGGTAGTAAGTTCTATAAGAGATTTCTCTAGTAGAAATGTGTTGAGTACTACATTATAGTCTGTTTCATTCTGTGGTATTAATTGTGAATCTTGCATAGTCTCATTATAACCATTTAAATAAAAACGAGTCGTATAATAATACCACGCTTCTACCCAAGTCTCTAAATCTGAAGGAGTGTACGAGTCTGTATAATTTTGTCCTAAAATTGGCGAATACGCAGCATAATGCAACGAGCGAATCATTGCTGCCACATCGCGTAAACCTGATCTAAGTATACGACGCTCACTAAAAGCTTTTGAAGGATCACCTTCAAAATTGATGATGATAAAATCTTTCCCGGTCCACAATAAATTCTGAAGCTGAAAATCACCGTGAGTACGTATCTTTAACGTATCTATTTTATGATCAAAGACTCGTTTAAAACAAGAAAGAACCTCGCCCTTTCTAGAAAATACTGTCTCGGCTTCCTGTTTAATTGCTTCCGGAAGCGTTGGAATAGCTTTTTTTAATTTTTCAAAAGCCTCACGGGTAAGACTTTGCAAAGCAGAATACAAGGATCGCCGGTAATGCAGTGAAAATTCTTCTTGCTCAACACCCATAAATCCTTTTAAATTTGAGAGTGCAATGTGAATTTCTGCACTACGCTTACCTAATAAACTTAGCCTCTCAGGAATAATATTGTCTAATAATAGTTGATCATTTTCTTTTAAATCTTCGTAGACAAGCGCGTGCGTGCGTTTTGATACATCAAATTCTGGAGTTTCAGTATGTTCTTGTGTCTCTACGCGCTCGATATACCTGTGAGCAGCATCTGTCGTATTTTCCCAGCCCGTACTGGTGTTAATGACCAAATCCTGCATCATTCCTAAAACGGCTCTGTTTTGATTTTTTGTAGCATAAATCAAACTTCCCATATAATCTGGGGTGTTTTCAAATTTTACAGTTTCGGTAAGATATTGAGCGATTTCAGCATCGGGATTTATAGTACTGTCTAGTCTTCTATATAATTTTAAAAAGTAGCGGTGATCGTAAATTATAGAAGTATTACTTTGCTTAGTCTCAATAAGTCGCGATCCTACGTGGTCTATATTTGCACCAGGAGTTAGACTTCCTTTTTCAAATAAAAGAGCTTCTTTACCTAATTTAAGCGTTTTACCCTGTTGCAAACTGTAAAATAGATAGGATCTAAATGGCTCTGTATAGACCGCATCTACAAATAAACCTTCTGTAGATTCAAGAGTTAGTTCTGCCAGAATTCCATTTTGAGGCACGGCTTCTAGTAAGCTTTCGTGTGTATTTTCAATAAAACAAACCGGTAATTGATAGATTTCAGGTAAGCCTTCATTAAAAATTACTTCTACAATGAGGTTTTTAACCTGTAAATTTTCCACAGGTATATCAAAAAGATTGGTGATATGCATAGATTGTATGGTACGCTCCCGATCACCAAACCAATATTTACCCTTAAAATAGCCGGGAAGTAGCTTTTCTTCTAAATATTTTCTGTTTTTGGTATTAAATAAGGTATCCCAATTTTTTGCTTTCAAATTAGACACCAATCCGTCCTGGTGCTCTGCATTAGGTTTAGTGAGCGAGAACCAATAATACCCGTGAGGAGCCAATGTAAATAGATAGGGATTTGAAGTTATCTTTGGAAATTTATTTCGGCTAAAAACTTCAACAGGAATGTAATCCTTAAATTCTTCAAGTTCTAATTCTACAGCTTGTGAGAAGCGCGATAAATTTGCAAGCACAAGAATTGTTTCGTCCTCGTATGTACGTGTAAACGTTAGAATTTTAGCATTCGAAGGGGCTAAAAACCGTATGTCACCCCGGCCAAAAGCTTTAAAATTCTTTCGCATATTCATAATGCGCTTCATCCACCACAATAGGGAAGATGGATTCATTTGCTGAGCTTCAACATTAACTGATTCTGCACGATACTGAGGATCTATAATAGTAGGTAAATACAGTTTCTGAGGATTTGCCATCGAAAACCCAGCATTACGATCTGCAGTCCACTGCATAGGTGTACGCACACCATCGCGATCTCCCAAATAAAAATTATCACCCATGCCAATCTCATCACCATAATAAAGAACAGGTGTTCCAGGTAATGAAAATAGCAGCACATTCATCAATTCTATTTTACTGCGGTTATTATCGAGTAAAGGTGCAAGTCGCCTTCTTATACCTACGTTTATTTTTGCCTTAGGATCTTGAGAATATACTTTATACATATAATCTCGTTCCTCGTCTGTAACCATTTCTAAGGTTAACTCATCGTGATTTCTCAAGAAAATTGCCCATTGGCAAGCTTCAGGTATATCGGGTGTTTGATCTATAATATCTATAATAGGGTAGCGGTCTTCCATTTTAACCGACATAAACATGCGTGGCATAATAGGAAAGTGATAATTCATATGGCACTCATCACCATCGCCAAAATAAGCAGCAGAATCCTCTGGCCACATATTAGCCTCAGCAAGCAATAATTTGCCGTCATATTTGGCATCTATGCGTGCTCTTAGCTTTTTTAAGAAAACATGCGTTTCGGGTAAATTCTCGCAATTTGTGCCGTCACGCTCAAATAGATAAGGAACTGCATCAAGTCTAAAACCATCTACGCCCAGTTCACACCAGTAATCCATAATATTAAAAACCTCTTCCTGCACATCGGGATTATCAAAATTTAAATCGGGTTGATGTGAAAAGAAACGGTGCCAGTAATAGGCATTTGCTTCGGCGTCCCAGGTCCAGTTAGAAGGTTCTGTATCTGTAAATATGATGCGCGCATCTTTATACTTTTCCACCGAATCACTCCATACATAATAATCTCTGTATTTGGAACCTTTTTCGGCCTGTCTTGATAATTTAAACCACTCGTGTTGATCTGAAGTATGATTAATTACAAGTTCGGTAATAACTTTTAAACCTCTGTTATGAGCTTCTTCTATAAAACGCTTAAAATCTTCAATCTCACCATACGACTTATTAATAGTGTAGTAATCTGCAATATCATAACCATCATCACGCAGCGGGGAAGGGTAAAAGGGGAGTAACCAAATTGCTGTAACCCCTAAATCTTCAAGATAATCTAACTTCTGTAACAAGCCTTCAAAATCACCAATGCCATCACCGTTGCTATCAAAAAAAGCTTTTATGTGTAACTCATATATGATTGCATCTTTATACCAGTTTTTTTGATCTTTTTCGGTGAGTATGTTTGCCATTTGTGGTTTTTTAATTTAATATGCTTTGATAAGTTGATAAAGTTAAAGAAGTGACTTTAAAGAAGTCGTTAAATATTAACTAAAGCGTACAAGGCAGCAGATCTAAGACAAGACTATTTAGGAGTTTGATAATCCTTTGCGTATTAAAAAACAGATAAATAGAATTATTTGTTGTGTGAAGTATATTTAAACTATATTTGTATCGTTAAATTATTTAAGTGACAATTTAAAACTGCAAATAAATCTTTTAATAGCAATAGTGCAGTACATATTTTATAAGTAAATAAAAGCTCTCGAGGCAAGTTTCAATTTAAATACGGGTGAAGATCTTTCTTCATTTATGAGATTCAAATACTACTTCTTCCATAGTTCTAAATACATCAGAACCTTTTAAAATCCCTGTAACATAAAAATTAAAACCAGAAAGCATATATAGGTTTTAATTGTAATTTTAAAGTATGAATGCAATACAACGATTTGTAAATAAATTAATTAATAATAGAGTAAACGTAATGAAAGAAGGAACAGTAAAATTTTTTAATAACGCTAAAGGTTTTGGATTTATTAAACCTGAAGGATCTGACGAGGATGTTTTTGTACACGCAAGTGGTCTTATTGACGAAGTACGCGAAAACGACCGTGTAGAATTTGAAACCGAAAGAGGTAAAAAAGGAATCAACGCGATTAATGTACGTGTGATTGACTAATCATATAGACAATTAAAATGCTTAAAAGCCTTCTTTATGAGGGCTTTTTTTATGCCTTATTTTCTTTACAATACCCAATAATTTCAATTAATTTTGAAATTTTATTAGTACCCTATACCATAAATGTCACAACAAGAATCAGAATTATCTGATGCATTCTCTGCAGAAGATATTGCTAAATGTATTGAAGTATTAGAACACCTAAATACTAATACAAACCTCATTTTTGAATTACCTAAAGAGCAACGCATTGCACTTTTAAAGTCTACAGGAAAATTGTCAAGGCCTAACCGTGACGAATTTTCACGTAGAAAAAAGGATGCTAAAAAAGCACAAAAGCGTAAACAAGCTGCACGAGATAAAGCTGCTCGCAAAGAAACCGGTATTCGCAGCGCTCGCGAAGCTTCTATATTTACAGCACCTAAACTTCTGGCTGCTGCAGATCTTAGCGCTATAGAAACTCAAGAATTACAGACGCCTCGTAATTGCTATGTTTGTAAAACTGAATTTACAAAACTGCACCACTTCTACGATACCATGTGCACCGAATGTGGTGATTTTAATTACGCAAAACGTTTTCAAAATGCAGATTTGACAGGACAAGTGGCTATCATTACCGGATCGCGTCTTAAAATAGGCTATCATATTACGTTAATGTTATTACGTGCAGGAGCAACAGTAGTCGCAACAACGCGTTTTCCTGTAGATTCTGCAATACGTTTTTCTAAAGAAGATGATTACCACGTCTGGGCAGATCGTTTAAAAATTCATGGCCTCGACTTACGTCATATTCCAAGTGTTGAGATTTTCTGTAATTATATTGAGCAACGCTATGATCGTTTAGACATTCTCATAAATAATGCCGCGCAAACTGTACGCAGACCTGCGGGGTTTTATCAGCATTTAATGCCTAATGAAGAAAAACCATTAGGAGAATTACCTAAATTTATTAGACAAACTCTAGATGATCATATTGAGTGTCTTGATGAGCTTAAATCTTTAGGAACTACGGCAAGTGCAAACCGAAATATGCCCGTAACCTGGCACGGTCCCGAACCGGGAATAGGAATTCGCGCTTCAGCAAAATTATCACAGATACCTTACAGTTTTGATAACTCATTGCAGGCTTCAGAAGTATTTCCTGAGGGAAAACTGGATGCAGATTTACAACAAGTAGATCTACGTAAGACAAATAGTTGGCGCTTAAAGCTAGGTGAGATAGAAACTACAGAAATGATTGAGGTACAACTCGTTAATTCAGTGGCTCCTTTTGTATTATGTAACCGTCTTTCAGAGATAATGAAGAAAGAAAATACAGGTAAAAAGCACATCATAAATGTCTCTGCTATGGAAGGTAAATTCCATCGCTTTTTTAAAGAAGATCGTCACCCACATACTAATATGGCTAAAGCAGCTTTAAATATGTTAACACATACGGCTGCCGGGAGTCTCGCAAAAGAAGGTATTTATATCAATGCCGTTGATACAGGCTGGGTGACAGACGAGGACCCTGCAGAATTAGCAAAACGTAAAATTGAAGAACACGATTTTCAACCGCCGCTTGATATTGTAGATGGTGCTGCTCGTGTAATAGATCCCTTATTTGATGGTATTAATACTGGCAAACACTGGAGTGGTAAATTTTTAAAAGATTATTTTCCTATAAACTGGTAAATTATGGAACAACCCAATAATCCCTTACATGGTTTAACTTTAAAAGTTATACTTGAGCGTCTTGTTACACACTATGGCTGGGAAGAATTAGCAGATCGTATTAAAATAAATAGTTTTAAGTCAAATCCTTCAATTAACTCTAGTTTAAAGTTTTTGAGAAAGACTGATTGGGCAAGAGATAAAGTAGAAAACTTATATTTAAGGACTAAAAATATTAGCGACTCTTAAATTAAGTTTAGCTAAATCTATTTTTAAATTCTGTTTTATGATAGATCATTTTCTCAATAAACTGAGTGGTTTAAGCTATTTAAGTGATTCGACACGAGATTCACTTAAACCATTTGTAAATGTCAATAATTATGATAAAGGTGACTTTATATTAAGGCAGGAAGAAATTTGTCGTGAGCTTTATTATATACATAGTGGTTTTGCCAGAGAATACTATTTTAAAAAGGGAAAAGACGTTACAGAATGGTTTGCAAGTACCGGAAGTTTTTGTTTTTCTATCGAGAGTTATTTTAATGAGATTCCCAGTAATTTAATTATTGAGGCTCTGGAGCCTTCAATAGTTATTGTTCTTTCTAAAGAAGGTCTTATGGGGTTAGGCAAAAACAATATAGAAATCTCCCAGTTGGCTATGAACTTCTTTTCTAATTCACTAATTGCATCTCAGCGACGTATGGAAAGCATTCATTTTCAAAGTGCAAAAGAACGTTATCTATACCTAATCGAGCAACAACCAAAAATTCTTCAAAAAGTTCCGCTTACACACGTAGCTTCCTTCTTGGGAATCACTCAAGAGACATTGAGCCGAATTCGGGCCAAAATATAGCGAATGATTATTTGATAATTGTCAAAGGTTTTGGCCATTAAATTTTACATATTTAGAATCTAATTAATATTCTAATTATGAAATTAAAGTCTTTTGCATTTTTACTCCTGGTATGTAGTAGTGCTATTGCACAGCAAACTACTAAAGAACAAGTAGCTCAATTGAGTCTTGACGAAAAAATTTTTTTAGTAATAGGTACCGGTATGAATGTACCGGGTGTACCTAAAAGTGCAGAAGCACCTCAAGCTATTGTAGGATCTACACAAGATAAAGTTGCAGGTGCTGCGGGTACAAGTTATCCCATAAAAAAATTAAATTTTCCGGCAGTTGTCTTTGCAGATGGCCCTGCAGGAATTCGTATCAGTCCCACACGCCCAGATAGTCCTAATAAAACTTTTTACGCTACAGGATTTCCCACAGCGAGTAGCTTGTCATCCTCATGGAATGTAAATTTAGCACAACAAATAGGAAACGCTTTTGGTATAGAAGGTCGTGATTATGGTGTTGATGTGCTATTAGCACCGGCGCTAAACATTCAAAGAAATCCTTTAGGTGGAAGAAATTTTGAATACTACTCAGAAGATCCGGTGTTATCAGGAAATATTGCAGCAGGTTTTGTTAACGGCGTCCAAGAACAAGGTTTGGGTGCAACTATTAAACATTTTGTGGCTAATAACTCAGAAACTAACCGAACCGCATTAAATACTGTTGTAAGTGAGCGCGCACTTCGTGAAATCTACCTTAGAGGTTTCAAAATTGCCATTGACAAAAGTAATCCTATGGCAGTTATGTCTTCCTATAATAAAATAAATGGAACCTACGCATCTGAAAGCCAGGAGTTGTTAACTCAGCTTTTACGAGAAGAATGGAAATACACAGGTTTTGTGATGACAGACTGGTTTGCGGGTACAAATCCTGTAGCTCAAATGATGGCGGGTAATGATTTGCTTATGCCTGGTACAGATCAACAATTTAAAGTAATTAAAGAGGCTGTAGAAAAGGGAAAATTAGATGAAGCTATCTTAGACCGAAATATAACAGCTATCTTAAATGCATATAAAACCACTTTTGCATTTAAAGGATACAAACCTTCAGGAAAAACAGATCTCGAAGGGCATAAAACAATTGCCCGTAGCGCAGCCACAGAAGGTATGGTTTTATTAAAAAATGAAAACGTACTACCTTTAGTAAATGAAGCTAAAATTGCATTATTTGGTTCGTCTTCCTATGAGACAATTGCCGGTGGTACCGGAAGTGGTGATGTAAATAAAGCATACAGTGTGTCACTTTTAGAAGGTCTACAAAATGCAAATCTTAACCTTGATCTTGAATTAAGTTCTACATATTCTAAATATATGAAAGAAGAACGTGCTAAAATTCCACCAAAAACAATGTTCTTTTTAAAAGATGAATTGGTTCCTGAAAAAAGCTGGACTAAAGAAGAACTAACAGAAATAGCCAAAGAGAATGACGTGGCGATTTTTACGTTAGGTCGAACTTCAGGGGAATTTCAAGATCGTACAGATGAAGGTGATTTCAGTTTAACAACACTAGAAAAAGATTTAATTCAGAATATTAAAGAAGCTTTTGAGGCACAAGGAAAATCTTTTGTTGTCATTTTAAACGTAGGTGGCGTAATTGAAACAGCTTCCTGGAAAGATTATGCAGATGCTATTTTATTAACCTGGCAGCCGGGTCAGGAGGCAGGAAATGCAATTGCAGATATTATAAGTGGAAAATCTAATCCTTCCGGAAAATTGCCCGTTACCTTCCCTATACAGATAGCAGATGTTTCTTCTAGTAAAAACTTTCCCGGAACAGTACTTGATCCTAATGCTCCTAAGCCACAAAATATAATGCAGGGAGTCCCTGCAGAAGAGGTGTACGAGGAAGATATTTATGTGGGTTACCGTTATTTTGATAGTTTTGAGGTCCCAGTTTCTTTTCCTTTTGGTTTCGGAAAATCCTACAGTACGTTTGCATATTCAGATTTAAAAGTTTCTAATGAAGGTGGTATTAATGTGAGTTTTAAAATTACTAACACCGGTGAGAGGGCAGGCAAGGAGGTTGCACAACTCTATGTAGCTGCACCAGCTAGCGGTCTAGAAAAGCCACTTAAAGAATTAAAGGCTTTTGCTAAAACAGAGGAATTAGCTGCCGGTGAATCGCAAACCATAACTTTTATATTAACTCCTGAAGAGTTAGCTTCCTACGACAGTACTGATAATGCCTGGAAATTAGATGAAGGCATTTATAAAATTCTAGTTGCTACAGATTCTAAAACTATTAATCTGGAAGCCGAATTAAAAATTAATGCTTCTGTTGTACGACAAACTAAAAAACTACTGGCTCCAACTAAAGAAATTTCAATCCTAACGAGAAATTAAAAAAACTATACATAATGTTTTAGAAAGCAGCTCATAATGTATTATTGGGCTGTTTTTTTTTGGTTTTCAGAAAAAACTTCTATTAATTTTCAATCTATTAAGAGTCAATTTTTATAAGTATCTTCCAGTGCTTTTATTAGGATTATTCCTCTTGACAGTGTCAAAATCTTATTACAAATAAATTTAACTATATAATGATAAACTTCTCATTAGAGCAAATCACAACATTACTTTCTGCAAAACAACTAGGGAATTCTAGTCAACAGTTTACTGGTCTCAATCACTTAGAGAAAGCTACAAGCGACCAGATAAGCTTTATAGGATCTTCTAAATATGCAAAATTATACAACTCCTCAAATGCAGGAGCGATTGTAATTAGTGAAAACTTAGCACATTTAGTTTCTGGCGAGATTCCTTTATTAGTTGTTTCTAATGCAGATCTGGCAATGGCAAAACTATTATCATTATTTGAGCCCGATGCACCTTATATCGAGGCAGATATTCATCCGCTTGCAACAGTTCACCATTCTGCTACAATAGGTAAAGATGCATCTATAGGCGCAGGATGTTATATAGGTGCTAATGTTGTTATAGGAGATGAAGTTGTAATTTATCCTAACGTGACGATACTTGATGATTCTACAATAGGAACTAAGACTATAATCTGGCCCGGTACGGTTATTAGAGAGCGCTCACAAATAGGTGCATATTGTATTTTACATAACAATGTTAGTATAGGTGCAGATGGTTTTGGCTACAGACCTAGTGAAGATGGTAGAGGTCTAATTAAAATCGTGCATATAGGTAATGTAATATTAGGAAATGGTGTAGAAATAGGCGCAAATTCATGTGTAGATCGTGCAAAATTTGATTCTACAATAGTTGGTGACGGCTGTAAAATAGATAATTTGGTTCAAATAGGACACAACTGTATTTTAGGCAAATGTTGTATAATGGCAGGCCATAGTGGTTTAGCTGGCTCTGTAACTTTAGGCGATGGTGTTATTATAGGAGGAAGCGCTTCAATTAAAGATCATACAACAATACATTCTGGAGCTGTTATTGCTGCCGGTTCTGGCGTTATGGGTGATGTAGCTGCAGGTAAAACAATGCTGGGATATCCTGCAACAGAATCTCGCGATAAGCTGAGAGAATGGGCTGCAGTTCGAAAATTAGGTAGGAACTAAAGATTAAAGCGATAGAATAATTCTAATTTAAACAACGCACCTTTAGCTAAAGGTGTGTTTAGTTGATTTCTGTCGTCGCCCAGATAGAAAAGGCTCAATCCTAAATCTACCTGATCACTTTCTTCAAAGACTTTATAAGTTCGGGTTATTGAATAGCCAGCTTTAGCTTTTAAATACAATCCTTTATATAGGGGATAGCGTAGGTATGCAAAAAACTCGGTTGTATTTTTTGCAAAATATTCTTTTGTAGAGCCAAAATAAGGATCTGATAAAGTATAGCTAGATGTTAAGCCATTCACATCACCACCTATATTTATCTTATCGGTAAGCATATAATTGATATCTCCGTTAATCGTGGTTATATAGGCTTCAAAACGTTTGCTAGGACTCAAATAGTAAAATCCTGCATAAGGTACCAGAAATAGACCAAATTCTTCTGTGTTTGCATATAAGCCCATTTTCCAGCTGAAATTCTCATTTTTCTTTAACGTAGCTAACGCCAAACCTCCTAATTGAAAACCGTCTGAAGTTATTAACTCAAGATCTGATGCTATTTTAGGGATTAATAAATACGTTATCGCTAAACGGTCTGAATATTTATGATTGAAGCCCAGAGCTAAACTAAGCGAAGCTAGTGTAGTTTTTTTATTGTAAGCAGGATCTAAACGCAATGCATTAGATTCTATCATTACATTAGATATAAACGTGTTTTTTTCGTCTAAAACCTTTGGGAAAGTAAATTGAAACTCAAGTTCATTTACTGTAGTAGATTCTTCAGAATTTTCAAAATCATTTTGAGGTGTAGTAGAATAGGAAAGATTTGCCAGATCTATATAATTCTGTGCCTGCACAGTTACCGAGACCAGCAGGGCTATTAAGAAAGTTCTAAAATTCATTAAACGAATATAGCTAATTAATGAATAGGTAAGAACGCCCTTAAGAATTGTGTACTATATAAAATATGCTGTCGTGTTCTCTTAGAAAAAAACATAAAAAAAGCGCGAACTGTCTTGATCGCGCTTGTAAATTAATACATTAGAACTATCCTGAAATTTTATCAGCTTCATTCTTAACGTTATTTTTCAACTTAGCATAATTGTCTGCCACCGTATCTTCAACTTCTGTGTAAGTATCTTTAATGCGAGCTTCAGCATCCTGGTACGTTTCTTTTAATTTTGTACCTGCCTCACTAATTTTATTTTTGATTTTTTCTTTCTCTTCAGGAGTTGCTGTCTTGTATTTATACCATGCAAATAGACCACCAGCTAATCCTAAAAGCGCTACTAATCCTGTTTTTTTGTTAGATGAATTCATATTTTCTAAGGTTTTAATTGTTCAAATTTATAGGTGCAAAGTACATTCCATTAATTTGATTGTCAGTATACTTTAATATAAGTTTAATACAGTGGTCTTAGAAATACGTTGTAATGCCATTATACCTAACTAAAATCCAAAAACTTAGAAATTCTAATATTCCACTTTATATACAACGTAATCTCTGCCATAAAATTGATAAGTTTTATAACTGACAGGTTTTAGAGCCAAAACCGACTCATCATCTGTACCTTTGTAATGCTTACGGCGTAGGCCAAAATCTAAAATAAACCAGATGCAGTTTAAGTTTAATAATCTCTTTACAGATAATCTTCCGTCAGATCCTATAACGGAAAATTCACGCAGACAGGTGACTGAAGGGTTCTATTCATTTGTAGAACCTAAGGCTACCACAAATCCGCATTTAGTGCACGTTTCTGAAGAGATGCTTCTAGAATTAGGCATTTCGCAGGAAGAAGCGCAATCTGAAGAATTTTTAAAATTGGTGACGGGTAATACTGTTCTGCCACAAACAAAACCCTACGCTATGCTTTATGGCGGGCATCAGTTTGGTAACTGGGCAGGGCAATTAGGTGACGGTAGAGCTATTAATTTATTTGAGATAGATCATAATGGTAAGCATTGGGCGGTACAACTTAAAGGAGCAGGGGAGACGCCGTACTCGAGATCTGCAGATGGTCTTGCCGTTTTAAGGTCTTCTATACGCGAGTATTTAATGAGTGAGGCTATGCATCATTTAGGTATTTCTACCACGCGTGCACTTTCACTTTCATTAACAGGTGATTCGGTTTTACGCGATGTGATGTATGACGGCAATCCTGATTATGAAAAAGGTGCTGTCGTAAGTAGGGTGGCTGAATCCTTTCTGCGCTTTGGTAATTATCAGATTTTCACAGCCAGAGATGATAAAGAGAGTCTTCAAAAACTGGTAGACTATACCATCACACATTTTTTCTCACACCTGGGTAAACCTTCGACAGAAAATTACTTAAAATTCTTTGCTGAAGTTTCAGAGCGTACCTTAGATATGGTTATTAATTGGCAGCGTGTGGGTTTTGTACACGGTGTTATGAATACCGATAATATGTCTATACTGGGTCTTACAATAGACTACGGCCCCTATGGCTGGCTCGAAGGTTTTGAATGGGGATGGACACCCAACACGACAGATCGTCAACATAAACGTTACCGTTATGGTAACCAACCCAATATAGGTTTATGGAATTTATACCAACTCGCTAATGCATTATATCCACTTGTGGAAGAATCAGAAGGTTTTGAAGAAATTCTGGATACGTATAAAAAGAAATATGACTTAAAGTCTCTCAAAATGATGGGAGACAAATTAGGTTTTGTAGAAGCTACAGAAGCAGATTTAGAATTAATTGCAGATTTTGAAACGTGTTTACAGCTTGTGGAGACTGATATGACCATCCTATTTAGAAATCTAGCCAATTTAAAAAAGGAAAATCCTGCTGATGGATTTCAATTAATTAAATCTGCTTTTTATACAGACGAGGCTTTAAGTGAAGACCTTCAAAAACAATGGAACGATTGGTTTGAAAAATACGCAAAACGCTTGCAGCAAGATTCCCGTTCTGACGCTGATCGTAAAGTGAGCATGAATGCAGTAAATCCTAAATATGTGTTACGTAACTATATGGCGCAACTGGCAATAGATGCTGCAGATCAAGGTGACTATACGCTTATTGATACGTTTTATAAAATGCTGAAAAAACCCTATGATGAGCAACCAGAATACCAACAATGGTTTGCGAAGCGCCCAGACTGGGCGCGGGATAAAGTAGGTTGTTCTATGCTTTCGTGCAGTTCGTAATGAACGTTTTAAAGTATATTAATAAAATTCCTATCGGTTATACTGAAGCCAT
Source organism: Leeuwenhoekiella sp. NPDC079379 (assembly GCF_044542075.1). NCBI lineage: Bacteria > Pseudomonadati > Bacteroidota > Flavobacteriia > Flavobacteriales > Flavobacteriaceae > Leeuwenhoekiella > Leeuwenhoekiella sp. NPDC079379. Next base: position 254,533 of record NZ_JBITTU010000006.1, on the reverse strand, counting down.
GTATTTCGCTAAAAAATACGGCGTAACCCGTACTGATTTTAACAATGGAAAAAGCATAAAAATCTACGCCAAAGAGCTAGGCGGTACAGACTTTATAAGCCTCAATTACTATATAACCACAAATGGCGCACTTCTAAAACCTTGCGAAATGCCGAAAGAAAAAGTGATAGCATTTTTAAAAGCGAGTGTATTTTTAACTGAAAAAAATTCTACCAATTGCTAGACAAAACCGTTTCTAAAATAGCCCTTGGTGGCGGGTGCCACTGGTGTACTGAGGCGGTGTTTCAGTCTTTGAAGGGTGTTCTTAAAGTAGAGCAGGGCTATGTTGCGTCCACCGGAATAAATAAGGAATATTCTGAAGCGGTAATCGTGCATTTTAATTCTGATAGTATTCCACTAGCGGTGCTTATAGAAATACATTTATACACACATAAAAGTACTTCAAATCATAGTTTTAGAACTAAATATAGATCTGCGGTTTACTATTTTTCAGAATATCAAGCAACGATGATTTCCCAAATTCTAATCGATTTACAGCCTCTTTTTAAAGAACCGATTATTACTCGAGTACTTCCCTTTACTAGTTTTAAGGCTTCCCGTGAATGTCTACACAATTACTATCTTAGAGATCCTGATAAACCTTTTTGCAAACGCTACATACAACCAAAACTTAAATTTCTAAAAGAGAAATTTAGTTCAAGAACTTCTGTATAATTGCATTTATTTTGAATTTTGAAAAAGCAACTGTTCAAAAAGAGTGCAAGGATTTATTAAATCAATATTGAAAATGCATTAAATATCAGATTATATTAAAATTTTCTAGGGGTTTAAACCTAGAGTAACTGATAGTGTCTAATTGAACAGAGTACAATTAATCCATTTTAAACTATGATTTCAAAACGTGAAATTTCTTTAAAAATGCGTGAATACCACCGTTACCTAGGTTTTTTCCTGGCCGGTATTATGGCCGTTTATTCAATAAGTGGTATCGTATTAATTTTTAGAGATTCAGATTTTCTCAAGATTAAAACTATAGAGACAAAAACTATAGCTCCAAACTTAAGCAAGACCGAAATAGCAAAACCACTGGGTCTGCGTAATCTTAAAGTTGATAAAGAAGAAAACGGTACTTATTATTTCAAAGGCGGAAATTACGATTCTAAAACAGGAGAGGCGGAATATACTAAAGCAGAGTTACCTTCCATATTAAAAAATATGACAAACTTTCACAAAGCAAAGTCGGGCGACCCTTTGTTTTTTATGAATATATTTTTTGGTGTTTCTCTACTATTCTTTGTGATTTCATCATTTTATATGTTTCTACCTAAAACGAGTATTTTTAGAAAAGGAATGTATTTTGCAGCTGCAGGGATTGTTTTAACTGTTATTTTACTATTTGTATAAAACAGAATAAAAAGAAAAAAAGCGGCAATTGACTAGATGTCAATTGCCGCTTTTTTTTTCAATTCAAACCATAAAGCTATCTACTTAAGATGATATTCTAGATTTCTATATTACTTTTGTTTATAATGTTAGACTATAAACTACAAGTTTTTTTAATCGTTGCAAGCCGTTTAAGCTTTTCTAAGGCTGCAGATGAATTACATATAACACAGCCGGCCATAACCCGTCACATTAAACAATTAGAAGATCATTTTAATCAACGCCTATTTGATCGCAAAGGCAATCATATCGCACTTACTGAAGCCGGCAAATTACTAGTAATTCATACTAAAGAAATCTTTAAACAGCATAAAGAACTACAGTTTAATATGAACGCCTTAATCAATAAAACTGAAGGTATTCTTAACATCGCTGCAAGTACTACTATTGCACAATATATACTCCCTGAGATTCTGGCAAAATTCCATAAGCAATTTCCATTAGTAAAAGTTGAATTACTGAGCGCAAATACCCAAGCGATAGAAAATCAAATTCTCAAAGAAGAAGCGCAACTGGGCTTTATCGAGGGGCAAGTAAAAAATCGTGAACTGGCTTATCATCCGTTTATGAATGATGAGATTGTTCTTGTTCTTGCAAAGGGGCATTCACTTTATGATACTGCATCTATTACGTTAAGTACACTTAAAACCTTACCTATAGTTTTACGAGAAAAAGGGTCGGGTACACTACAGTATATTACTAATTCACTCAGGAACCATTCTATTGAAGAATATGATTTGCGGGTAGAAATGCATCTGGGAAGTTCAGAGAGTATAAAATCGTATTTAAAAGCAAAGGAAAGTGTAGCTTTTTTAAGTGTAAACACGGTTAGTAATGAGCTCAAAACCGGTGATTTACGTATTATAGATATTGATGATTTTAGTATAAATCGACATTTTAGCTATATTACAAAACAGGGATCTCGAAGTGATTTAGCACAGATGTTTATAAATTTCATCAGCCATCAATATAACATTTTGTTATAATAGATCATATTTTATCATTTGAGGGGATCTTCGTTAACTGCTAATTTTACACTGTAAATTTTACTTGAAGTCTACTCAGAAGTCTACTTTAAGTTTTAATAAGATGCAGTATAGAATGAATTATAGTTATCGTCTATTTTACAAAAGTATAAGCGCAGCTCATATTATTTATGTGATACTACCGCTTCTATGCCTTACTACACTTATTTCGGCTCCTATTGCTTTACTATTAGGGGTTATTGCTACCCAGATGATTGAAAATCCTTTTGCCAATTTAAGTCATAAACTCATCCAACTACTATTAAAAGCTGCGGTTATAGGATTGGGTTTTGGGATGAATATAGAGAGTGCTGTTATTGTAGGTAAAGAAGGGTTTTCCCTAACGGCTGTGTCAATAATTTGCACATTAGGATTGGGGTTAATTCTGGGTAGATTTTTAAAGATTGATCACAAAATAGCGAAACTTATCTCTAGTGGCACTTCTATTTGTGGAGGGAGCGCAATTGCAGCCATATCTCCACTTATTCGTGCAAATACCAACCAGATTTCGATTGCTATAGGTGTGGTTTTTCTATTAAATGCTGTTGCCCTATTTATATTTCCGCCCTTAGGTCACCTTATGCAAATGACACAGCACCAGTTTGGTGTGTGGTGTGCCATTGCAATTCACGATACAAGTTCGGTAGTTGGTGCAGCAAATGTATATGGTGATGAGGCGTTACAAGTAGCAACCACAGTAAAACTTGCTCGTGCACTATGGATAATACCGGTTTCTTTATTATTTGCAGTGTTCTCAAAAACCGACACAAAGAAAATAAAAATACCATACTTCATTGGTTTGTTTGTACTTTCTATTATTCTAAACACATATATTCCTCAGATTTCAAGTATTACGCCGCATATCTTATTCTTATCTAAACTAGCTCTGGTACTGGTTTTATTTCTAGTGGGGAATACATTAAATTTCAGAATTCTTAAAGAAGTAGGAGTAAAGCCCGTAATTCTGGCAGTTGCGCTATGGATTTTTATTGCGAGTACTTCTCTGGTTTATATTCTCTAAATACTAGATACGTTAAAGTAAAGCTTATTTAAAAAGCTTTAAGAGATGATTTTGTAATTATGCGAAGTTTTACAAAACCCCTTAAAATAAACTATATGAAAAATTTTAAAATGCTAGTGCTATTGGTTACTGCAGCAGCAACCATACAATGTGATGCAATAGATGAGCTAACCAAGTTTGATATTGATTATACAAGTAGCGTAACGATTGAATCAAGTAGCATCGTAGATCTGCCGTTTGCTGTGGAAACACCTCAATTACAAACCAATTCTGAGTCTGAATTTGAGTCGAATAATACTAATAAAGATTTGATTGAAGATATACGCTTAAAACGTATGACTTTAAGTATTACTAACCCTGCAGATAAAAACTTTAGTTTTTTAGAATCTATTGAAATATTTATTTCTGCTGATGGTGTAGATGAAATTTCCTTAGCAATTTTAGATCCCGTACCGGGTAATAGCACGCGTACATTAGATCTCGAAACTACTGGTGCAGATCTTCAAGAATACATTAAAAAAGATAGTTTTAAATTACGAGTACAAAGTATTACAGACGAAGTTATTGATCAAGATGTTCAAATAGATATACTTAGTGTATTTGCTGTTGATGCAAAAATACTGGGTATTTAAATTAGTTGCAGTTTTCAAAAGCACGTTAACATTGTGTATTTAATAGCTGTCTTTTATCAAATTAGAAACCGACAATGGCTTATATTGTCGGTTTTTTTAGTCCTGTTTTAAACGCATTTTTTTAGATATGTCTCAGAAGAAACCCACTATTATTCTACTTGCTTTCATTGCAATTTATGTCTTCTGGGGATCCACTTATTTATGGAATAAAATGGCTGTTACAGAGTTGCCACCTTTTATGTTAGGAGGTTTTCGGTTTTGTACTGCAGGTCTTATAATTTTTGGCATTGCTGCTTCTTTAGGGCATTCTTTGCGTATCACCCGCAAACAGCTGGGAAATTCTATTCTTGCCGGTGTATTATTTCTTTCGGTAGGAAATGGTGTTTTTGTCTGGGCTTTAAAATATATAGATAGTGGTTTTGGTGCTTTAATTGCCTCTATGTATCCCTTATTTATCATATTAATGATGATGATTATACAAAAGCGCAAACTCAAAAAAATGACTATTGCGGGAGTTTTTCTAGGTTTAATAGGTATGTTATTATTAGTAACGCAACGGCAATTAAGTATTGAGCCTAATTTTTGGTTAGGTGTAGGCCTGGCACTTACCGCTATTTTAAGCTGGAGTTCAGGGAGTTTAATTGTTGCTCACGTAGAAACGCCAAAAAATCATTTTGTATCTACTGCATATCAAATGACAGCTGCCGGTGTGGTTTTACTTCTGGCAAGTTTGTGTATAGGCGAGGAGTGGAGCAATCCCGTAAGCTGGTCTGGCCGCACACAGATCGCTTTAACCTGTTTAGTTTTATTCGGAAGTATCGCAGCATTTTCAGCATTTAATTATTTGCTTAAAAATGTAGATACCGAAAAAGTTTCTACGTCTGCCTACGTAAACCCAATAATCGCTATGTTTTTAGGTTGGTATTTTCTTGACGAAACCATCACGTTACAATCTATCATCGCAGCAGCCATTTTACTTACAGGTGTTTATTTTATTAATGTAGGTAAAGGAAAAGGAGATAAGGAAGCTCAATTGAAAATGGAAGATTAGTCTGATTTAAAACAATTTTCGATCTTTTTCTGTTAATTGAAATCTATTTTTAGGTAAATTATCCTGTATTATGAGAAACGTTCTGGCTGTTTTAATTCTTAGTTGTTTTACTCAAATTACTGCACAAAAAATTGAGGTGGACAAAATTTCAGGTATTTATCATCAAAAAGGCTCGAGTCCCGAGGGAGGAACTACTTATATATTATATCCTAACCACCAATTTGTAATTACATTCTTTGGAGGAATCTTAAAAGGTGTCTGGGAACAGCAGGGTAAAACTATTAATTTAAAGACAGATACTTCCCCGCACTACGTATGTTATGGTCGCTATATACCAGAATTAGAAGGGATACAAATTCGATTTAATGTAGAGGAAACTAACGAAACCTTAATTCAATTAAATACTTTAAATTCTGAAATGACACCGCTTTTTAATAAAGCTGCTAACTGCTTTTCAAGACCTTATGATGTAACATTTAAGGAACAGGCAACAGCGCTTTATTTTTTGGAAACTTCAGAATACTTGTCACCTTCTCCACTATATCTTTTTAATAATAATCAGGAGTTTAATCAGTTTTTGATAATTAATCTTAAAGAAGAATATACAAGAACTCAGCAATTTTCTATTCCGTTTGTAAACAATAAATTACTATTTGATTCATCAACGACTTCCCGAAAACCACTTTCAAATCTTTCTGAAGAGGATGCTTTCTTTATTGAAAATTATTTAAAGTCAGATTCATTTCCTATTATTTTAACGCCTAGTGAGCGTTTTTACCCTAATTCTGATGATCCTGAATTAACAAACACTATCCCATATACACGTCTAGAAGCAACCCTTCTTCCCAGACCGAAATATACAATAAGCAAAACCCCGCTATTATATTACACGTGTGATTAGGAATAGAATCATTTGTGATACAAATTAATATCGAAGTAATTAAATAATCGTGGTAGCGAGGTGTTTAAGTTTTGAGGATAATTCTGAAAACTACTAAATTTTAAGAGTACAAAATCAAAAAAACGCCTATTAGAATTCCCATTAGGGGTACAAGTTTTTTACGTTTATTCTTTTCTTTAAAAACCAAACCGCCTATAACAACGGCAATGATTAGTTGACTCCGCTTTATAGCAGAAAGTAGCATAATCAATGCTTCAGGGTCTTGTAGTGCTTTAAAATAAAAGTAATCTGCGGTTTGCAAAAGAATACCCACTGCTACTATAGACCATCTAAAGGTAAACGCCTTTCGTTTTTCGGCTTTCGGAAACCACAAAATAGCCAATACGAGTATTAAAATTAGAATAGTGTACCAGCAAAACCAGAACTGTAAAGTTTGCGGGTTTAGTGCTAAATTCTGAATTAAGAACTTATCATACAGGCCGCTGGAAGCCCCTAAAAATGTAGCTGCGATAATGGCTAGAATCCATTTATTCTTTTTAAAAATAATACCTTCTTGTTTGCCTATTCGGGAATACAACACCACTGAAAGAATAATAACAAAAAAACCTATCCATTGTAGTGAATTAGGCTGCTCCTGATAAATTAATATAGCTCCTATAAATGTAAAAAAGGGACCAGCAGATCGTATGGGTGTAACAATGGTGATGGGCAAATGTTTTAAAGCCTGGTAAGCTAAAATCCACGAAGTTGCCATAATCATAGACTTGATAATTATAAAACCGTGTACTTCCCAGGGAATCGCGGTAATATAAAAGCCGAGTTCTTTTGTATACTCGGGATAATAAACAGAACCTAAATAAAAAGGAAGAAACATCAAAAACCCAGAAATAAGCGTTCCCAATAAAACAGGAAGAACCTCATTGTCACGTACAGCGTGTTTTTTACATAAATTGTGCAATCCTAAGAAAAGTGCGGCTAGTAGCCCTAAATACATCCACATTGCGCAAAAATACCTTTTAGAACTAATAATTTATGCTTCATATTCATTTATTTGGTGCCTTATTCATTTAAAATCTTGTTTTGTTAGGGATTAACTTTAGATTACTGTACCTTTGGCATCGTAATTGCTTACTATTAAGTAATTATTAAAATTTAAATAGTATTATGAGTAACGGAACAGTAAAATTTTTCAACGAAACCAAAGGATTTGGATTTATTACAGAAGAAGGTGTTGAAAAAGACCACTTTGTACACATTTCTGGTTTAATCGACGAAATTCGCGAAGGCGATGAAGTTGAATTTGAACTTAAAGAAGGTAACAAAGGTTTAAACGCAGTAAACGTAAGAGTTATCTAAGACATATCTTGTAAGTTTAAGAAAGCCCGTCAATTTTTTGACGGGCTTTTTGTTTTTTTAAAATGTTCCTGACTACATCTATTTAAAAGAATGACGCTGCTCTTCAGTAGAAGAGGCTTTTAAAAGTTGGTGAAATATTTTTATCGAGTTGAAGTCCTGAGTGATTGTGTCAGAATCTACAATTCCTGAAATTCCGGCAGTCAATAAGTCTTTTACATCTTCTGTAGCAATACCGCCTGAACCTAGTATGGGTGTTGTGGTGTTTAAAGATTCAGTAATAAGACTATACCCGTCTAAACCTAATTCTGCTTTTGCATCTCCTTGTGAATAGGTTTTAAATGGTGCTAAATTAATGTAATCAATATCTTTTTCAATCAAAGCCTCACAGTCCTGTATTGTATGCGCACCCGCACCTATAATTTGCCAGGTATATAAATGATTGCGTACTGAAAGTAGACTAGAAAGATCTGTTTTTTCTAAATACACGCCATCTGCTTTAATCTCTCTGGCGATTTTATGATGATCTGTTACAATTAATCGAGTTTGATAATGTGCTGTAAGTTCACGTACCTGTCTAGCCAATTGAAGCAGCTGCTTCTCAGTAGCTTTATCAAAATGCAGTTGAACCAATTCTATACCCGCAGAACAGGCTTTTTGAATATTTTCCAGTTGCTCTTCTGGAGATTTGCCCTGTGATTTATAATGAAGTTTAGGTATAATCATGTTTCAATTTTAGTAAGCATTTGCGTTTGCAAATATAGGTGTGTAGGGCGCTTAATCGGTTTGATATTATAATAAGTTGGAGTGTCTGTCTCTAATTAAATTTCATATGAAGCTGTCTAGAGTGCAATATTCTTGCGCCACTTTAGAGTCTACAAAAAATTAATTAGAAAAAAAGTCCCGAAAAATCGGGACTTTATAAAGAGTTTTATAACGGTCATTTGAGTAAATTAAAACTCAAATGAGATTACTCCCCTTACTCAAATTGAATTGTAATTTATGTTATTCAGCTTCTACAGTAAGCGAATCAGCCATTGCTAATTCTTCATTTTCGTCGTTGTAGGTAGGTGTAGATTCTTTTAAACGGGTAAACTCTTCCAGACGTTCCGTCTCATCTTCATCACCAGAAAAATACGGAAAAACATCCATAATAGGAGATTCAGAAACTGCCGGTATTGTGTACTCGCCCATGGTATCCTGCATCGTAGTTACCGTATTTTCAAAGGCTTCTTTTACATCATTTGCCTGTACCAGCAGATACATATTGGTTTTGCGTTCTTTACCGCTTTCTTCATCAAAAGCGATTAACGATATTTTAGATTTAAACCAGCGGTCGCTATTTTCAAAAGGATGAATCTCTGCATAATTAGCAACTTTAATGTTTGTGATTTTAATCTCTTCACCTTCCATTAAATACGAAGCCATTTCTTCTGTAATTCGGCTTTCTGCTTCAGTGTACGAGATTGCATCTACTAAAAAAGGTTCGGTTTTAACCTTTTGCGTACCAGACGCTTCATCAAATTTTCTATATTTTACCTTGCATTCGTACCAGGTTGCACTCATAATATATTGTTTTTAGAGTTTCAAAAATAGGGTATAGGTCGTGGGTAATTTGACATAAAAACAGATAGATATTCACAATTTAAAAAGCAGTTATTTATTCCGCTAGCAGGTAGGCTATTACCTATTTTAAAAACTACAGTTGCTTTTATTTCCTTAGGTAATCCCTTTAAATCACACTACAGTCTTTAAATTTGCAGTTTACTATATACTATTTTAAAGTGCTGGAAAAAAGAACACAATTACCACAAAAGAACGATCTAGATCCAGAGAAATTTATTTATTGTCTCGAAGGGGTTGCTGATGTAGAACTAAATCAAATTACTGAAGCTCAAAAAAATCTCGAAGAGTTAGTGATTCAGTACGGTATAGCAAGTATATATCAAACTTGTGATACCATAGAAGGTCTTGAAGCGAGCCTAAATACTCTGGTTTTAGATGACCATTATTTTAAGGAATACGAGATCATCTATCTGGTGATGACCGGAGAAGCCAATAGTATTTGCTTGAACGACTATTATTATAGTTTTCAAGAAATAGCAGAACTTTTTGAAGGAAAGCTAAGAGGTAAAATCGTTCATTTTTCAAGTGCTAAAATACTGGACCTTGATGAAGAAGAAGCTCAATATTTTCTTGATATCACAAATGCAAAAGCGGTTTCTGGCTATGGCAATGCAGATGCCGGGTTGAGCAGTTCAAACCTTGATAAAGTCTTTTTTAATCTGTTTAATGAAGATGATGATATTTTTGAAGTGGTAGAACAATTACATCAAAAACACTACGCAGCCTGTAAACTATTAGATTTTAGAATGTATTACTAAGCTTTTCGGTAGCACTTAAATTTGTGAGAAAACGTGTTCTGCATTTCGACTCATAAATTTGAATCTATAAATAGATTTGCATTAAATACATATAGTAGATTCCATATCAAACTACTTTAGATTTGGCTTGCGCATTGGGTTCAACGTAATAAAGAGCACTGTGTACACCAGCAATAGAAGTAAATACCAGGTATTTCCCATTAAATCTAAATAATCAATCTTTCCGTTAGAAAAGCTTAAAATCATAAGAACCTGCGCGCCATAAGGCAATAATCCCTGAACAATACAGGCAAAAATATCTAAAATTGAAGCTGTTTTTTTATTGTCTAATTTGTACTCATCATTAATAGTTTTTGCAATAGGACCGGCGATAATGATAGAGACCGTATTGTTTGCAATAGCCATATTGATGGTGCTTACCAATGTAGCAATACCAAGTTCTGCAGTTTTTCTATTTTTTATAAGCTTTTTAATGCTTACCAGAATAAATTCAATTCCGCCATTACGAGCTACCAGAGCTGCAAGGCCACCGGTAAGTAAAGAGAGTAAGAAAATTTCGGTCATATTCGTAAAGCCCTCATAGGCAATTCTGGTAGATTCTAAAAGCGTGAAATCGCCGTAGCTAATTCCTAAAACACCTGCTGCAAGTACTCCTAAAAACAGCGTTACAAATACATTAAGTCCCAGAATAGAAAGTAAAATTACTAGAATATACGGTGTGATTTTTAGCACATCATAGTTGTAGCTAACAGCTGTTGCTGCACTAGCTGTAAGATCTGTACCTTGAAAAACTAAGATAGCTATTGTACCTAAAGCTGCAGGTACGGCAATTTTTATATTCTGTTTAAATTTATCACTCATTTTGGTTCCGAGTGATTGGGTCGCCGCAATAGTCGTATCTGAAATAACCGATAAGTTATCTCCAAACATACTACCGCCTAAAAGTGCACCACAAAGTATCGCCAGGTCTGCGCTGCTGTTTGCAGCAAAACCTACAACAATAGGAGCCAGGGCTACAATAGCGCCTACCGAAGTTCCCGTAGAGACAGATAAGAAACCTGCAATGATAAAAATACCCATATAGATGTATTCAATAGCAATGAAGTCTAAACCCATATTTACAATTGCATCTACACTGCCGGTTGCATTGGTAATAGCGGCAAAAGCACCTGCAAGTAGATAAATTAAGCACATTGTCAAGATTTTATCATCACCACAGCCTTTTAAAAGTGTTCTAATTTTAGCGTTAATAGATTGTCTAAATAGTATAAATGCCACAACAATCCCTACTATAACTGCGATAGGAGCAGGAAGTGCATAAAAGTCGTTTTGATAAATACCTACGCCAAGAAAGGTACCTACAAAGACAAATAATGGAATGAGTGCTGAGAATTTTGGGGTAATCTTAAGTTCTGCCATTTTATAATTTTACACTCAAAAAGGCAATAGCAGTAATTACATAGACGTATGCGTTAACAAGGTTTCCAAGTAATTGGCTTATCTATCTTAGCACCTTGCTCGTTATTGCAGGTTGCTATCTCCCTTATGAGATTCTGGATAATTAATTTAAGGGCGCAAAAGTACTCTAGCAATTATTATTCATCCTACTTTAAAAGTTAATATTTTTATAACGTGCGTATTCTGAATTTGTATTCCTAAACCGATGGGAGGGAAGTGGTATCTTTTTTAGATATGTTTTTTTTTGCGGAAAATATTAGAGTACTACTTGATTTCATCAGCAATTAAATATTCTTAAAAGCATCATAAACTCCTATATTTACAGCAAATACGAAAAGATAATGAGCAACGAAGAATTTATGTTAGAAGCTGTAAATGCGGCTTTAAAAGGAATGCAAAATAATGAAGGAGGACCCTTTGGCTGTGTGATTGTCAAAGACGGAAAAATTATAGGAAAAGGAAATAATAAAGTTACTTCTACAAATGATCCTACCGCACACGCCGAAGTTACGGCCATACGTGACGCGTGTAAAAATTTAAATTCGTTTCAACTCGATGGCTGTACGATTTATACTTCCTGCGAACCTTGCCCAATGTGCCTGGGAGCAATCTACTGGGCGAGACCTGAAAAAGTGTATTACGGAAGCAGTCAACAAGACGCAGCTAACATAGGCTTTGATGATGCGTTTATTTATAAGGAAATCCCTTTACCATACGAGAAGCGCAGCATCCCTTTTGAGCAATTGTCTCCCGAAGTCGCCATTAAACCTTTTCAGGAATGGACAAAAAAATTGGATAAGACGGAGTATTAGGCTTTAGCTAAACGTGTAATTAATAGTTAAAATAATTTTTAGACTAGTTCCTAAAAACAGTTACTTAGATATATAATACCATCATACTTATTGGTTAATTTATAAAGGCTTAAACAATAAATTTTTAAAATGAAAAAAATACTAGTTCTCCTTATTTCTATAGTTTCTTTAGGTGCATCTGCACAACATGCTGACTATACTGTATCTTCCTACTTAGATGAAGGTATTAAAGCTCCCAATACGCATTATCTGGGAGAAGCTTGGTTATCTAGAATCTTGCAAGAAGATGAAAATTTACCATATAATCTTGTTAAAGCTACATTTAAGGCAAATTCTACGTTAGACTGGCATAAACACAGTACTACACAGGTATTAATCGTTGTAGAGGGAATCGGGTATTATCAGGAAAAGGGCAAAGAACCTTATATAATGAAAACTGGTGATATTATTAAATGTCTAAAGGATACAGAACATTGGCACTCGTCTTCAAAAAATAACGATGTGACTTACTTAGCGCTTTACAGTGGTGAAACTCCCACCGAATGGACAGAAGTTGTAAGCAGGCAATATTATGATGCTGTTGCCGAAAAGCTGAAAGAAAATTAATTACCAACTTACAAAATTTAGAATCTTGAACGTATAAATCCAAAGCTCTGAAAATCGCGTATTTGAAAATTTCTTGGACTTCGTACAGAATACGCGAATTTTGAAAATTATAGTTTTTTCTATATAATGAGTTAGTAATCAATATGAATCGTATTTGTGATTTCTCGACTGTACTCAAAATGATATCAAGGTTGTTTTAATTTTTCTAATGCTTTAAAGATAGTATTAAGATTATTGAATTCTTTCACGATTGCATTCGTAATAACAGTTAGTTTAAAACAATCTATTAAATACAGCTAAAAGGAAAAACTAAGAAAAATGAGTTCTTAGCACTATTTCACTAATCAATATATTTGTTCTATAATTTACATTATGTAAAATAGAATTTATTGAAGCTTCTTTTTCAAGCAAGAGTTGCTTCACATTACTTTTTCAAGGAAATTATATTTTAGACCTAATATTCTATTAACCTTACTTCTTAGATCCCTCAGGTTTTAATTGATCTACAGTTCCGCGATAATGTATTGTTGTGCGTTGTGTACTTTGTACAGAAAGATCTGCAACCAGATTAGATCTTGGATTGAGTATAAAATCATAGCTTTCGGTTCCTTCAGTATCACGTGCCGAAAATGTGATTACATACATTCCTTTCTTAATTTCCTTTTCATAATCACGTATCAATCCGTTTACCGTTATTCCCGCATCTCGGGTATTATAAGCGCCACCCATACGGCGTTCACCAAAATAAGGTAGTCTTGCGTGAATGCTATCGCCATCAATCTTTACAAAATTGGGATTACCTATTAAACTTACCTGAGCAGAATTGTTACCGGGTCCTAATATATTACTGTTTAAAACAGCTTTTACAGCTGCAGTATTCATAGGCATTGCATAGGTCGCTTCAATCTGATATTCTTTTGCTTCAAGCCACGCATTTAAATCTGCGTTTGTAGTAGCATCAATATCTTTTGAGCTTCCGCAATTCACTAAAAAAAGACTAAGTACTATGAGGTAAATTGTTTTCATAATTTTTTCTATTAGTGTATCAAATTTCCTGCCTAACATTTTAGCTTACATTATTGACAAAAGCGCGGTATTTTAATAATGCCACAAAAAAGGCGCCGCCTATTGCGTTACCTATAAGTGCTGTACTCTGCACGCTTATATACTGCCCCAATGTGATTTCGGTACCACTAATATAGGCTGCAAAAACTTCAACATTACCTATAATACTATGATGCAAACCGGTAAATGCCATAGTTGCTGTGATTAAAAATATTATAATAATACGGCTTACCGTATCTTTTGAAGAGGTTACTAACCAGGATAGTAAGCCCATCATCCACCCTGCTAAAATTGCACTTACTAAAATGGTAGGAAGACCAAAACCGGCCACGTGTTTACCAATAGTAATTACCGTCTCAACATCAAAAATCCCCAATTTGGGACCTATCCAAACTAAAACCAATCCGATTAAAGTACCGCCTAGTAAGTTTCCAAAAATTACCAAACCCCACAAACGCAATAGACTTACTATGCTATGTTGCCTATTGAGTACGGGCAACGTGAGTAACGAAGTTTGTTCTGTAAACAATATTGATTGACCTAAAACCACCAGAATAAATCCTAATGGATATACCAGAGCAATTATTTTAAACAGACTTTCTTCTGCTAAACTATCTGAAAAAAAATAAAATACACTACAGAGCATCATATAGCTAAAACCTATCTCAAGACCGGCAGTTAGTGAGCTCATAATAATACTGCTGGTACTTAGACTGTATATTTTTTTACCCTCGCAAATTTGTTCTTTTAATATCTCACCGTGACTCTTTGCCTGTGATTCTTCAGAAACTTCAGACTTTTCCAGTTCCTTATCTATATTTTTTTGCTTTTCTTCTTCTTCCTCGCTCATACTCTAGTTTTTCCAGACTGCAACAGCTTCTTCCCGTAATAGTTGTTTTAAATTGAATTCTACGTGTCTTTTACCAGTATGTGAATTGTAAAAGAGATCGCTATAAATATAACCCGCATCCTTAGCATCTGCAGCAGATGCACCATAATAAACCATTTGCAGTTCTGCCCATCTGGTTGCTCCCAGACACATCAAACAGGGTTCACAGCTGGTATACAAGATACAACCCTCAAGACTTTTGTTGGATAATTTTTTGCAAGCTTCCTGAATCATACCCAATTCTGCATGCTGGGTACAATCTGTATTTTTTCCTACCTGATTGTGGCCTTCTGCGATAATTGCTCCATCTTTTACAATTACAGCTCCAAATGCTCCTCCTCCATTGGTTTCCTTCCCTTTTTGAGCCCAGGCGATGGCTTTACGCATAAAAGCTTCGTTAGAATTTGATTCCATAGCAATTTTGATATTTTGTGTAGTTGGGTATTATCTAATTTAGTCTGTTACTAACAATTTAGTTCTGATAGTTTTAAGCAATAAGATTATTTTATATTTTAGTGTAAAATAATTAGTTAATCCTGAGCATTGTATCTTATTAAACAGAATTTATAGAGAAAGATATAAGACCACAATTATTTAACAGCAATTTAGAATCTTTAGATTTTCAAGGCTTGTAATCTATAGTATATTTGCGCCTGAACAAATTAACACAAATAAATTAATGGAATAAGCGTGTTCAATTTAGTCTGTTAGTTTCATCTAATATTACACAACAACTATGCTTATCTGGGGTCTATTTATCGTCTTTATTCTTATTTGTCTGGCACTAGATCTAGGTGTTTTTAATAAGGAAGATCACATTATTAAAAGTAAAGAAGCCGGTATCTGGACTGCAGTTTGGTTTAGTATCGCAATGGCATTTAGTGGGATTATTTACTGGCTTTTTAGTGCAGAACTTATTGAAAATCCAACTAATATTACTGCAAATACAGCAGTACTCAAATATATCACTGGTTATCTTATAGAGTTGTCATTAAGTATAGATAACGTATTTGTGATCGCTGTGATTTTTTCTTCTTTTGCAATACCTCCTAAATTTCAACACCGGGTTTTGTTCTGGGGTATTTTAGGAGCAATTGTTTTTAGAGCATTAATGATTGTTTTTGGTGTTGCGCTTATCAACAAGTTTGAATGGATAATTTACGTTTTTGGAGCATTCCTATTATTTACCGCTTTCAAAATGCTTAAATCTGATGACGATTACGATCCGCAGGATTCTACGGTTTATAAATCTGTAAAAAAATTATTCCCGGTAACCACAACTATAGAAGGTCACGCCTTTTTTCTGGTTGAGCACGGTAAGCGTGCCGCTACTCCCCTTTTTCTAGCTTTAATTGTCATAGAGCTTACCGATATTCTTTTTGCCTTAGATAGCATCCCGGCGATTCTGGCAATCACGGCAGATCCATTTATTGTTTTTACATCTAATATATTAGCGATTTTAGGTTTGCGTTCTATGTACTTCCTAATTTCTAGAATGCTTCAAAAATTCCGTTATATCAATTACAGTTTGGTTGTGATACTGGCATTTGTAGGTCTCAAAATGATCTTCTCACATATGATTGAAGTTCCTGAATGGATGTCACTGGCAGTCATTGTACTTTCTCTAGCCGGTGGAATTTTAGCTTCCATCTATATTGCAGGTCCAAATACTCCAGAAGAAGAAGTTTAAATTCTGAAGAGGCACTTTAAAATTAAGCTTAATTAACGCTTAGTTGTCAAAGAAAGCCTAAAGTCTGTGGTATGCTGTGAGGCTTTGCGTAATTTTAGGAAACTAATAAAATATACAGATTATGAATTATAACTTTGAGTATAACGATGTAGCCGCTAGTGAGGCTTTAGAAGATTTCACAAAAGAGCAATTAGATAAATTAGTACATAAATATGATTTTATCGTACGTGCAGATATTTTCTTTAAAACTGAAAATACATCAAGCGACGAAACAGGTAAAATTGCAGGAATTCGTTTAAGTGCTCCGGGACCGCGTCTATACGCAGATCACAGTTCTAAAAGCTTTCACGAGTCTGTAAAAGAAGCGATTCGCGAATTGAATATTCAACTTGCTAAGCGTAAGGATAAAATGAAATCTCATTAATTAGATAACTTATGAAATCTATAGCTAGAAATGAAAATCAGATAACATTGATCTATAGTAGTACAAGCCGAATTGGCGAGCGTACTTTTGGTCATATTTCTGCAGTAAAAGATAAAGAATTACAAACCATAGATATTGCTAAAAATCCTTTAACAGGTACGCAGTGGGCAGAGCTTGCTGAAGAACTTAATAAACCTATGCGAGAGTTGTTGAGTTTTGAAGACGTTAGTGATGATGATGAGATTAAAAATGGGGACTTTGATGAGAATGATTACGTAAATATTCTCAAAAACAGACCCGAAATATTTGCACATCCTGTAATCATACATAATGAAACAGTAAAGCAAATAAATAACCCTACACAGGCTCAAGAATTTTTAGGTGTTGATAGTGCCGGTCTTGATAAAAAGATGATGCACGAAGAGCCGACAATTAGCAGCACTACAAAAAATGAACGTTTTATAGATAAGCCAGATAATGGCGATCATAATTAAAGAAAGTTTATTATAAGTAAAAAGCGGATCGTTTATAACGATCCGCTTTTTTTATTTCTGTTATTTGAAAAAAATCTAGTTTACCTTATTTTCAAAATTTCCATTAAACGCAAATTGATCTACTGTGATACGCTCACGTTTTTGCTTGCGTTCATCATCTCTTAAATCTTCGGGTAATGTATCAAGATCACCACCATAACGACCGAATGCAACTGCGGTAGCAATACCAAATTCTTTGGTAAAATTAAATTCACTATGTGCTTTATCTGGCTCTAAACCTGCCATTTGATGTGCTGCAATACCCTTATGGTTAGCCTGTATAACTACATTTCCCATAAAAAGACCTAAATCGTGCATCGCGTGTGTGTACTCGTCACCATCTTTAGTAGTTTTCTTGTAAGCTGTAATCATAAGTGCCTGAGCGTTTTTTGCCCAGCTTTGATTAAATTCAACTAAACAGGATAAAATACGATCATATACAGGATCTCCTTTTATACCGAAAATAATTCTCCAGGGTTGTTGATTGTATGAACTTGATGCCCAGCGCCCTGCCTCTAGCAGTTGTTTTACCTCAGATACAGAAAGTGGTACATCATCAAACGCACGCGGACTCCAGCGTGTTTTAATCTCGTCCATAATTTCAAAATCTGTAGGTGTAATTTTCTTAATCTCTTCCATAATTTTATTTTTGAAAGAAAGTTAAAAGTTATAATTAAAACAGAAGCATTTTTAACGCTTGTTAACGCAATTAAATCACTATTACTTCGCTGCTAACTTTTGTTCGATAAGCGTTATGGATGCTTTTACCGTTTCCATTTTATCAAGTTCGTCATCTTCAATTGTAATATCAAAAGCATCTTCTACATCCAGTACAATATCAACCAGATGTGTTGAATTTATATTGAGGTCGCTTACCAGATGGCTATCTTCAGAAATGCTTGCTGCATCAACGTCTTCAGGTAAATAAGGCTTAATAATTTGAGTTAGTTTTTCGTAAATTTCTTGATTCATATAGGTTGTTTTTTCCGCTTTAGCGAAATTATATTTTTTTAAAAATAAGACAACAGTTCACATCCCCAAAGCCGAAACTCGCTTTTGCAAGAATATTAAATTCGAGATTCGTTCGGGTTCTTGGTATTCGGGTTTCTGAGATTATTTTAAGAATTTCAGGATTAATCTGTTGCAGGTTTATATTCGGAAACAAAAATTGATGTTTCAACTCTAATACCGAAGCAACACATTCTATACTTCCAGAAGCGGCAAGGCAGTGCCCCGTCATTCCTTTTAAAGAATTTATATAGGGAAAATCTGCCCCACTACGATCTAAAGCTTCGCTCCAGTTTCTAATTTCTAAATCATCTTTTGAAGTAGCTGTTAAGTGACCATTAATTACATCAACCTGGTTGCCGGTAATATTAGCATCTTTTAAAGCTTCAGAAATACAGCGTTTAACTGCAATAGGATTAGGTGCTGTCATAGAACCTTCCTGACGCTGACCACCACTATTACTGTTGCCTCCCAGAATCTCTGCGTAAATTTTTGCTCCGCGTTTTTGTGCACTTTCTAAGGTTTCCAGAACTAATGCTCCTGCCCCACTGCCAGGCACAAAACCACTAGCGTCTGCAGCCATAGGTCGTGAGGCTTGTGAGGGGCTGGCATTATATTTTGAAGGTAAAATACGTAACGCATCAAAACCACACCATACGTAGGGACCGCCATCACTAGTACTTCCTGCAAGCATTCGGGTTGCTTTTCCACTTTTTATGCGCTCGTAGGCTAATAGAATCGCTTCGGTGCCTGTAGAGCACGCAGACGAGTTAGTTGTTACCAGATTTCCTAATCCCAGCATACCGCCCAGATAGGCACTTACACCACTACTCATTGTTTGTTGTACACTTGTACTGCCCAGTCTACGGGTATTGCCCTCATCAACCTTATAAATACTTTCTCTGTACTTATCTACGCCCAGTGTACCCACGCCAAAGATGGTTCCGCTATCAAAATCACAGTGTTCTTCATCTATTTTGAGACCGGCATCGTGCCAGGCTTCCATACCGGCAGCGACACCGTATAAAATACCTGCTGCATTAAAATTACGTAGCTGCAATGGTGTGAAATATTTAGACTTAACAGCTTCAGAAATTAAAGGCATCCCTCCTATCTGACATGAGAAATTAAGTTTCTCAAGTTCGCTGTAAAATCGAATTCCACTTTTACCATTTTCTATTGCTTCTTTAAAAGCCGGGACACCTACGCCGTTGGGAGCGCATACACCTAATCCCGTAACTACTACTCTGGGAGTCTGCATTAATTTGTTTTTAAAATTCCTGAAAATACCCCACTGCATACCACATCCCCCGCGGAATTAAGCATCTTAACTTTTGCCTTTAACTTATGGAATCTAAAATACTCCAGTTCAGACACTACTATAACTTGTTCATTAGGGAAAACAGGCTTAAAAAATTGAGCATTGTTTTCTGTCATTGCCACTGTAGCATTATTTTTGAGATCAAAATCTTTGTCTCTAAGCTTATAAATCCCGAGGCTTACTAAGCCTATTTGCATCATACATTCTAAAAGAATAACGCCCGGTGTAACGGGATAATTTGGGAAATGTCCTTTATAAAAATCAGAATCTTCTGGAAATGTATAGATACCTTTTATATGATTATCTGAAACTTCAGTTATCGTATCTACAAATAAAAAAGGTTTTGTGTACGGTAGTTTTTCTACGAGTTCTTGATGTGTCACTATTTTAATTGTTTGTGCATTGATAGCTTCCTATGGGCGAGCCATCAGGAATTTTAGGGGCTAAAACCGGCTTATATTCTTCAGGATTTTTAATAAAACGTGTGATTTCCTGACTCATATAACGCTCATTTACATCATTAGTATCTGTCATTTTTAAAGCTAAATCAGCTAAAATTGCCATTGTTTCTGCCTTAACCTGGGGTATCGCATTTGTGTTTACTGCAAGTTGTTTTAAATGTTCAAGTACGCGGTAATTAATCGTTTGTTGTACTTCGGAAAGATAGGAATCTCGATGTCGATTTTTGAAACTAGCCTTGATTAAATCTTCTAAAACATCTTGAAATGAAAAATGCTTAGAATCCCATGCGTGCTGAGCCACAATTCGATTTGCGCGTTCTGCATTTAATAAAAAGTCTAAGGTCATATCTGCGGCAGTTTCGGGAGCTCCAAGCGGATCAAATGTTATCCCGGTATTGCCTTTAAAACTTTCGCGATCTCTACCATAACCATAGGCTCTTGGTGGAAATAAATCTAGTTTATCTTTAGGTATTGCAAGGTTATTTGCATCTAACGTATTTAGAACCGCTTTTAGCGCAGCTTCTTGTTCCTCTTTTGAAACTAGTTTTAATACTTCTTGCTTTCCGTCACCCTTTACAGCATAATTGTACCGCAAACCGCCAATGCTTTTAATCGCCGCTTCAGTCTGATATCTATGATAAAAATAAAGAGGAACAAATACGTCTTCTAAAACAGATAGGGGCTCTCCCGTACGTATATTGTCAATTCCGAAGTTTTCAATAGCTTTTTTCCGAAGTGCCAAGACACCACGCAACTCTGTCGAAGCATTTGCTCCATTATCCCATAAATGTGCATCAGGATGTGAGCCCGTCGCAGAGCGTGAATCACTATCTGTAATAAATCTTAGGCCATCACGTTCTGCGTTTTCTAATAACGAATTTAAATACCAGGTTTCTGTCATTCCTTTAGCAATATCGCTGTAACTATATGCGACAGTCACTTTGTCCCAACGGCCAATACCAGTTGCATAGGCGTTACTAAAATCTATTTTATCTACATTTAACCGTATTGTAGGATGCGGATAATCCATCACAGAAGATCGGTCTGTAACGCTCGCTGCAAAATTATGTGCAAAGCCCAGCGTATGCCCTACTTCGTGTGCAGCAAGTTGTCGAATACGCGCGATGGCCATCGCCAACATAGGCTCATAATTTGCATCAGAATCTGCAAAGGGTTTATTCATAAGAGCCTGAGCAATCATAAAATCCTGACGTATTCTTAAACTTCCCAGACTTACGTGACCTTTTAAGATTTCTCCCGTACGAGGATCAACCACGCTTGCGCCATAGCTCCACCCGCGGGTGCTGCGGTGCACCCATTGAATTACATTATATCTTAAATCTAATGGATCTGCGCCTTCAGGAAGCATTTTTACTTGAAAGGCATTTTTATAGCCTATACTCTCAAAAGCCTGATCCCACCACGATGCTCCTTCTAATAAAGCAGTACGTACCGGCTCAGGCGTACCAGGATCTAAATAGTAAATAATAGGCTTTATAGGTTCACTAATCTCCAATTCAGGATTTTTCTTTTCGAGGCGATGTCTTATAATAAGTTTTTTATCTATAGCCTCCTGTACTGGAGATGCGTAGTCTTTATAAGAGATATGAATTGCTCCTGACCGCGGATCGAATTTGCGAGTTTGATAACCAGCTTCTGGTAGTGCAACAAATGAATGATGCTGAATTACAGAAATAGATGAAGCATCAGGTGCGACAGATCGTAAGTTTCTACCTTGAGGTTCTCCTTTAAAAGTAAGTAAAGCTTCAAATTCATTATTTTTAGGAAACGCCTTTGTATTTTTCATTGCTAAAGCACTTCGCTCTTTGTCATATTTATAAGTGCCTTCGTTATTTGATTTTAGACGTTGTACAACACCATGTGCATCTTCTAATAAAAAAGGTGTCAGATCTATTATATAAGTATCACCTTTTGTTTCTTTAATTTCAAAACCAAATAAAACCGATTTGGCAAATGCTTCCTCTACAGATTCACGCTCTGCAACATTATCTGTAATGGCCCTATAATCTTGATTGGGCTGAACTAATAATAATTTATTACCTGCTTTTATAAATTTTACAATTGCTGTACCTCCTAGCTGACCGCGGTCTAAACCTATATCATTAGAACCCAATCCACTTTTGAGAGCATGTACATAAATAAATTCTTCTCCTACATTAGGTACTTCCAGATAGATGTTATCTGATTTCTCGTCGTAGTGATATGTAAAAAGGCCTTTATGAGTTTGTAGGTTTTTTATTTTTTCTAAGAACTGCGCGTGTGCTACAGAAACAAAGACTAGAAGAGCGAGTGTAATTATTTTTTTCATAGAAAGTATTGAACTCTAAAAATAGCCAAATAAATCAAAAATAAGTCTGCATCTATGTAATAAAGCCTATTGAAATATTCCTAATTATTTAATTAAAAACTGTTTATATATGAATTAAAACCGGAATAATTAAGATTTAATTATAAGCTCTTTACTATATAATTGCTATTTTAACATCAAAGAAACTAACCTATGTCAGAAACCCAACAGTCTATTTTTGCTTCTTATGAAAAAGACACCAAATTTTACGATGAGATATTTGATGAAAAAGGGAATGTGAAAAAAGTGTATCAAACATTATTTGATTTGTACAGTGGCCATTCTAGTCAAGACTTCGCAAAATTAAATGAGAAAGCAAAAGCCTCTTTTTTTAATCAGGGAATTACCTTTCAGGTATATAACGATAAAGAAGCAAAGGAGAAAATTTTCCCCTTTGATCTGTTTCCCCGTATTATAGATCAAAAAGAGTGGGATGTTATAGAACGAGGTGTTTTGCAGCGTAGCAAAGCTCTAAATCACTTTATCTGGGATATTTATCACGATAAAAAAATCATCAAACAAGGAATCGTGCCTTTAGATCTTATAAGTTCGTCTGCAAACTATCTGCATCAAATGATAGGCGTAGATCCTCCTGGCGGAATTTACAATCACGTCTCAGGAACAGATTTAATAAAACATTCTGATGGAAAGTATTATGTACTTGAAGATAACATTCGCTGCCCTTCTGGTGTAAGTTATGTTATTTGTAACCGTACAGCTCTTAAACGTGCACTCTTTGGTGTATTTAATCATTACAATGCCCATACTGTTACAGATTATGCACAGAATTTATTAGAAATGATGGAGTCTGTTAAACCTCGTGGTGTAGATGAGCCTAATTGTGTTGTAATAACTCCGGGAGTTTACAACTCAGCATACTACGAGCATTCGTATTTAGCAAAGGCAATGGGTGTAGAACTTGTAGAAGGTCGTGATCTGTTTGTTGAGAATGATTTTGTGTATATGCAAACCATTCGCGGCCCGCAGCGGGTAGACGTAATTTACCGTCGTGTAGACGATCAATTTTTAGATCCATTAGAGTTTAACCCTAAATCTATGTTGGGCGTTCCAGGATTGTTTTCGGCTTATAAAAATGGCAACGTATGTTTAGTTAATGCTCCGGGAACCGGCGTCGCAGACGATAAGGCGGTATATACCTATATGCCTGAAATTATTAAGTATTATTTAGGAGAAGAACCCATACTCAATAATGTACATACGTATCATTGCAGCAGACCAGATGAGATGAAGTATGTATTAGAAAACATAGATAAGCTTGTGATTAAACCGGTTGATGAAGCCGGCGGCTACGGTATATCTATAGGAAACACACTTACTAAAGAAGAGATCGAAAAGGTTAAAAAAACTATATTGGCTGCCCCAAGAAAATACATAGCACAACCTATTATGAGTCTTTCGGTGCATGCTACATATATTGAAGATAGCCAGTCATTTGAATCAAGACACGTAGATTTAAGAACCTATTGCCTTCTGGGAGCCAATAAAGATTTTGTTCTTAAAGGAGGTCTTACACGTGTAGCTTTAAAAAAAGGTAATCTAATTGTGAACTCTTCTCAGGGAGGTGGTTCTAAAGACACTTGGGTTCTTAAAAGCTAGAATATCTACCCACGCAAAAACAAATAAATCTTAATTAAGAAAAAACAAAACTTATGCTTGCACGAGTAGCAAATAACTTATTCTGGATGGGACGATACATTGAGCGTGCAGAACATCTTGCACGATATCTTAACGTAAACTACTTTTCTTCTTTAGATGCTCCTAATGAAAAGTCGCAATCTCGTGAACTCGTACTTCATTCACTGTTGTTCATGGCTAATGGCCCCGTTCCTGAAGATTATGATCTTACCGAACAAAATGTATTTTTTGACATTGGGCTCAATAAAGATATGCCCTATTCGATCTTAAATTGTGTAAAATTTGCGCGTGAAAATGCAAATGGAGCTCGAGATTTAATTTCTACAGAGCTCTATGAATCTCTTAATAAATTCTACCATTTTGTTTTAAATTATAATGCCGACTTTTTTGTAAAAAAAGGATTGTATGATTTTTCTACACAAGTTGCAGAATCAACAGCCGTAATACGTGGCAAAATAAGAGGAACCTTGTTGCACGACGAAGTATATGCTATAATTATGTTGGGCGTAAATATAGAGCGCGCTACGCAAGTCGTTAGAATAATACAGTCTAAATATTATGACGCTTTAAAATCGCAAGGAAGTTATGGAGATAAGTTTAGTAAAAGTTATGAATGGGTAACGCTTCTAAAATGTATTGAATCGTATGATATGATGCGTAGATATTATAAAAAAACACCTACCAGCATAAGTACTCTAGAATTTTTAATACTTAATCGTGATTGCCCACGTTCTGTTATGAACAGTCTTGTACAGGTAAACAACCATATTAATTTACTTAATCGTGAGAAACACCCTAGACACGACTCCGCTGCATTTTTAATTGGAAAAACTCATGGTGAGTATTGCTATAAAACTGTAGACAAGATTGAAGAAAATGTAGAACTGTTTATTGAAGAAATACAAGATACACTTATTGAAATCGCAAAAAAGATTGAAAACGAGTACTTTAAATATTAAATTAATATTTTTCTAATTTTTAAATGGTTATTTTTGCACGTTACTAAAACCCCAGACATTTTGGATTATATAATTAAATATAGAGCTGAAAATAAGTATGAAGCTCAGGTTAATGAGGCACTATGGCAATTTCTTATTAAACCGGAAGAGTCTAAAGAACAAAGTATACGTATTGCTGAATTTACAAACTCTCTGGGAGCAGCGTTAGAAGAAACTACAAATACATACGGTTTTGAGATCGTACGCATACACCCCAAGAAACCATTCTCAGAAATTACTTTTGAAGCCAATTATATTGTAAGTAAAACAGTTGTCAATCCGTTTTCTGCATTAGATAGTTTTGCAAATCAAGAGCACTATAAAGCTATAGAGAATCTGGATTTTAAAATCAAACATGAACGCTTTTTAGGTTCAACAGACCTGACATTGCTTTCAGCAGGAAATCTGCCGTTTAAATTTTCAAAAGAGCGTTCTATTTTTGATAATCTTCAAGAATTAAACAACTACCTATTTACCAACTTTACATTTAAACAAAAAGTAACTTCAGTAACTACTACATTAAATGAATTCTTACAACGTTCAGAAGGCGTTTGTCAGGATTTTACGCATCTATTTATAGCTATAGCACGTGCTAACAATATACCGGCACGATATACATCGGGATATTTACATCAAGGTAATGGCTATTTAGGGGATTCTCAAATGCATGCCTGGGCAGAATGCTACATCCCTGAAAAAGGTTGGCTTGGTTTTGACCCTACAAATGATTTAATAGCTTTAGAAAATCATATTAAAGTTGCTCACGGTAAAGATTACAATGACTGTGCTCCTATTAAAGGAATTATCTTTAGTAGTTCTGCAAAAAATGAAACTATTTATACGGTAGAAGTTATTGCACAAAATGAAAGTGAGCCAGATGTCATTCCTCAATCACAAGGCTTTGACCCGCTACCTTTTACTCAACAAAAGGACATGCAATTACAGTGGCAACAGCAGCAACAGCAACAGCAGCAACAACAAAAACAGCAGCAGATACAGAAGCTCTTCTAGTTACAAGTTATTTTACTTTGACAATAAAATAGTAACTTTCCCACAAACAGGTTTACCATGGTAACTAGCGATCAGATCAAAGATCTTGTGCAGCGCACTGATGCGCTAAAATTGCATTTAGGTATAGATCAGAAACGAATAGAAATACAAAACGAAGAAGAAAAAACGTTTGACCCTAACTTCTGGAACGATCCTAAAGAAGCAGAACTCTTTATGCGGGCATTACGCGAAAAGAAGAAATGGGTAGAAGATTTTGAAAAATCATTGTCCTTAATTGAGGATGTAGGTGTTTTACTTGAATTCTACAAAGAAGGCGATGCCACGGAGGCTGAAGTAGTAAAGCAATATGAAACGGTTGCCAAGCTTATTGAAGGTATGGAGTTTAAAAACATGCTTTCTGAAGAAGGTGATGATCTAAGCGCCGTTCTACAAATAACTGCAGGCGCCGGTGGTACCGAAAGTTGTGACTGGGCAGCAATGCTAATGCGTATGTATCTTATGTGGAGTGAGAAAAATGGATACAAAATTAAAGAACTCAACTATCAGGAAGGTGATGTAGCCGGTGTAAAGACAGTAACATTAGAAATTGATGGGCCGTTTGCTTTTGGATGGTTAAAGGGTGATAATGGTGTACACAGGCTGGTACGTATTTCTCCTTTTGACAGTAATGGTAAGCGCCACACCTCCTTTGCTTCGGTATATATTTATCCTTTAGTAGATGATACAATACAGATTGAAATAAATCCTGCAGATATAAACTGGGATTTTGCAAGATCTTCTGGTGCCGGTGGTCAGAATGTAAATAAAGTTGAAACTAAAGCTATACTTACCCACCACCCTACCGGAATTATCATTCACAATAGTGAAACCCGTTCTCAGTTAGAAAACCGGGAGAAAGCGATGCAAATGCTTAAATCGCAGTTGTATGAGATAGAACTAAAGAAGAGACAAGCGGCTCGTGATGAGATAGAGTCTGAAAAGAAGAGTATTGAGTGGGGATCACAAATACGTAACTATGTTTTACACCCGTATAAGCTTGTGAAAGATGTTCGCACAGGTGCAGAAACCGGAAATACAGATGCCGTCTTAGACGGTGATATTGATTTATTTTTAAAGGCGTTTTTGATGATGAGCGGTCAAAAGGAAACCAGTAACGAATTATAATATGTTAAAAATATACCACAACCCACGTTGTTCAAAAAGCAGACAGGGTCTTGCGCTACTTGAAGAATCAGGAAAAGAATTTGATGTTGTAAGATATCTTGATGACACACCCTCTTATATTGAGCTTGCTGCAATTATAGGTAAGCTAGGTATACAGCCTATCGAACTCATAAGAAAGGGAGAAGCTATTTGGAAAGAAAAGTTTAAGGGTACTATTTATTCTGACAAGGAATTAATTCAAATAATGGTAGAAAACCCGAAACTCATAGAGCGGCCAATTGTTATTCTTGATAATAAAGGTGTTATAGGAAGACCTCTTGATAACATTAAGAATTTGTTAGGATAAAACGTTTTTCTTTTAACAGAAGTTTAACCACTACCCCTTTAAACCATTTGTGTATTCTTAGTCTAATTTGCGAAACCAAAATTGACTATGAAAAATACGTTCACACTATGTGTGCTGTTTCTCTTTACAGCATTCACATTTGCACAATCCTCTTCTTCTAAAGCTACCATTACTGGTACGGTAGTAGATAAAGATGCCGGCATACCCCTTGAGTATGCTACGGTTACAGTAACAGATGCCACTAATGCTACAGATGTAGAAGGTGGTATTACAGACACTTCTGGTACTTTTAAAATTGAAGTTGCTCCCGGGAAGTATACTATTAAAATCGAATATATTTCCTTTCAACCCTTAATTTTAAACAGAACCATTACCGGTGATCTTAATTTAGGAACGGTACAATTAGAATTTGCAGCTTCAAATCTTGATGAGGTTACTGTGATTGCAGAAACCACAACTGTAGATATTCGATTAGATAAGAAAATCTATAATATAGGTAAAGATTTAACGACTGCCGGTGGTACTGTAAGTGACGCATTAAATAATGTACCTTCGGTTACTGTAGATGTAGAAGGTGGCATTAGCCTTAGAGGAAATGAGAATGTACGTATTCTTATTAACGGCAAACCTTCGGCTATTGCAGGTTTTGGAAATACAGATGTCCTACGTCAGCTTCCGGCAGATGCTATTGAGCGTGTAGAAGTAATTACTTCTCCTTCCGCCAGGTATGATGCTGAAGGTACTGCAGGTATACTAAACATTATTTTGCGCAAAGAAAAAACCTTAGGATTTAATGGATCTATAAACACGAGTATAGGGAATCCTGATTTAGCAAGTATTTCTGCTAACCTAAATCTACGTACCGAAAAATATAACATTTTTAATACTACAGGATATCGTTATTCAAGCTCACCAGGTAACGGTTTTTTTGACACTAACTATTTATCTTCCGCAGATATAAACCCCACTTATGATCGCATAATAGAAGATCGTGATATACAGCGTTTAAACAGAGGTTTTAATACTAACTTGGGTATAGAATATTACCTTAATGATAAGTCATCTGTTACTGCTTCTGTATTTTATAGAAATGGTAATGACGTAGACGAAACAACAAACCTTACTCAAAGTTTTAGAGATGCGGCAAAAGTTCTTGAAACGACACGTATTGAAAATCAAAAGGAGAAAGATGATAGCTACCAATTTTCATTAAATTATATCAATAAATTTAATGATGAAGGCCATCAATTGACTGCAGATTTTCAGTATGAAAATTCTAAAGAAATTCAGAATACGAGAATCAATGAAGATATTACCTTAGATACTGAAAATACTACACCAATAATTGGGGAACGTTTATTAACTGATGAGCAGCAAAAAGAATATTTAATTCAGGCAGATTACGTTTTACCCTTTGCTGAAGAATGGCAGTTTGAAGCAGGATATCGTGGTAGTTTTGAAAATGAGATTACAGATTATGCTGTGAATCAAGAGCAAATTGCTAACACAAATAACTTTATACGCAATGACACATTAAGTAACGTATTTGATTACACAGAGAATGTAAATGCAGTATACACTCAGATAGGTAGCAAATTTGGTAAAGTTTCTGTTCTAGCCGGTTTACGTTTAGAAAACACACAATTAAAAGGAAAAATAGGTTCTTCTTTAAATGAAGAAGAGTTGCAAGATATTTTTGGCTTTCCAATTGATACCGATTTTGACAATAATTATTTAGGCCTATTCCCTACCTTAAATGTTACTTTAGAAATTGCAGAGCGCGAGAATATAACTTTAGGATATAATCGTCGTATCAACCGCCCGCGTGGCTGGTTTTTAAATCCATTCCCAGATAGAAGTAGTAGAAATAACGTATTTCAGGGAAACCCTAATTTACAGCCTGCATTTTCTAATGCGTATGATATAGGATATTTAAAACGTTGGGATAAAGTGACTCTAACTTCGTCTATTTATTATCAAAAAGAGACAGCCTCTTTTGAGCGCGTAGATGAGATTATTGAGTTACAAGGTCAAGGGACTAATACTAACGGAAATACGGTAATACGTACCATTCCTATTAATCTATCAAGTAACGAGCGTATAGGTGCAGAATTAGGTATGCTGTACAACCCGGCTAAGTGGTTGCGTCTAAATGGTAGCTTCAACTTCTTTCAATTTAATACTGAAGGATTTTTTAACGACGTAGATTATAGTGCTAAGAATACTAGTTATTTTGCGCGTTTTAGTTCTAAAGTTTCCTTACCCTTTAAAATAGATTGGCAAACCAATGCTAACTACAGAGGTGCTTCTCAAAATGCACAGTCTGATACAGACGGTATACTTTCAGTTGATTTAGCATTTAGCAAAGATGTTTTTGGTGATAACGGTACGGTATCTATGAATGTAAGCGATTTGTTTAACGGCAGAAAACGTAATCAATTTACAACTAACGACTTCTTCACAAGAGATAGCGAATTTCAGTGGAGACAACGCCAAATAAACTTATCGTTTGTATATCGTTTTAACCAACGTAAAAATGAAGCAAAGAGAAATCAACCGGTGAATACCGATGACGAAGGTGATTTCCAGGGATAATTAATTCGATTCCTTTCATTCCTAACTTTAAAAAACCATTCAATAAATTGAATGGTTTTTTTGTTATGTAAATCAACCAAAACTAATAAATAAGGCTTTAGAGCCCCAAAATCTTATGAAAACTACTAAACCCTTTATTTCCGCTAAAATCGCTTAAACGATTAACTAAATCGATTAAATTAGTGTATTTAACTTTTAAGCTGTAAATTTCCAACGATATAGTACCCATAAAAAGATAAGTATGCAAACCGGAAAGGACAATCAGCAATTTGAAGATATAGATGTCGAGCAATTACCCGTATCTAAACATAAATTACATAACTGGACCCATTTTGCAGGATTGTATGCTGCTGAACACGTAGCAGCTACAGAATTTGTTATAGGAGCAACCTTTGTAGCGCTTGGAGCGAAAACGATGGATATTATTATAGGTTTGCTTATAGGTAATATTCTGGCTGTGTTAAGTTGGACATTCATCACCTCTCCCATTGCCGTAGATACCAGATTAAGTCTTTATAATTACCTGAATAAAATTGCAGGTGATTCTATGACCAAACTATACAACTGGGCAAATGTTATTATTTTCTCAGTAATCTCTGCAGCAATGATAACGGTATCCTCTACTGCGGTACGATTTGTATTTGATATTCCACAACAATTGGATTGGTATCCTAATAATTTTTGGTTTGTATTGATTGTAATGTGCGTAGGTATTGTTGTTGTGTTGATAGCAATGTTTGGTTTTAAAGCCGTTACTGAATTTGCAGGAGTTTGTGCACCTTGGTTATTTGTTATGTTTATAAGTGGAGCGATGGTTCTTTTACCCGCATTATCGCTAGATGTTCTAGATAGTACATTGCCCGGAAGTTGGCACGAACTAATCGCGTTAGGCAATCAGTCCATCTGGACAGGGATAGATAGTAATGGAGAACCAGGTATAGGTCTTGTTGAAGTTATAGGTTTTGCGTGGGCTGCCAATACTATCACACACTTTGGACTTATTGATATGGCACTTTTGCGTTATGCTAAAAAGAAGGTCTACGGACTTACAACCAGTAGCGGTATGATGTTCGGTCATTTTGTAGCCTGGATTTCAGCAGGAATAATGGGAGCTGGTGCTGCAGTAATTTTGGGTAAATCTATTGTAGAATTAGACCCAGGAGATGTGGCTTATTATGCTTTAGGTTGGTCTGGTTTTGTTATTGTCATTATAGCTGGATGGTCGACAGCGATTACAAATCTATATCGTGCCGGTCTGGCTGCTCAAGCTATTTTTAAAAGTCATTCAAGAAAGAAGACGACCTTAACCGTTGGTTTATTCACGGTTGTTATAGCGTGCTTTCCTTTTGTTTTTTCACAAATATTACCATTGCTAACCTATGCGGGATTACTAGTAGTTCCTGTAGGAGCGATTGTTTTTGCTGAACATCAAATTTTTCCGAGGATAGGTTATACGCGTTATTGGTCTTCTTTCAAGCAATTAAAATTTAATACTCCTGCAATAGCATCATGGGGAATAGGTTTAGTATTTGGCTTCGGTCTAAATGCGCTTAATGTGATGTCATTCTTTTATTTATTCGTACCCACTTGGATTTTTACGATAATTATGTACACCCTTTTAGCTGCACGTTACGGAGCTAAAGAATCTTATCCTGAAGAAGAGCAAAAAGAGCAAGAGTACCAAGAAAGTATATCAAAATTTCAGGATGATAAAGCCGAATTAGAACCAGATCCAATTATTGACCGAAGTATATTTACAAAAATTCTAAAAGTGGTGTCTGTGGTAGCATTAATAATCACATTAGTTCTTGCAAGTCTGGTTTTATTTGGCAGTGCTAATGAGAATAATTATATAACAAATAGAGCGCTATTTTATAAATACGCTTTTATATGTACCCTACTCTATTTTATAACAGCTTACTGGGCAACAAGACGAGGAAAAATTAAAAAAGAAAAGCATTAATGAAAAATTCAGTAACTCTAAATTTAAATAATATTGATCTACTTCGTGAACATTTAGGTGTTCCAGAATATGATCCTAAATCACTAAAAACAGGAATCGTTCACGTAGGCGTTGGTGGCTTTCACCGTGCTCATCAAGCTTATTATTTAAATAAATTACACGAAGCCGATCTCAATACAGAATGGGGAATTTGTGGCATTGGTTTACGGGAAAATGATAAGAACATTGAGGATGTCTTTATAAAGCAGGATAATTTATACACGTTGCTTGTAAAACACCCTGATGGTAAAAATGAAGCTCAAGTAATAGGATCGATCATCGATTTTAAACTGGGATATGGTAATCCTCAGGTAGCCATAGACAAGATGGCTCACCCAGATACAAAAATAGTATCTCTAACAATTACAGAGGGTGGTTATAATTTTAATTCATCAACAGGTGAATTTAATTTTGATAATCAAGATGTTATTTACGAATTGCAAAACCCGGAGGATCCACGTACCATATATGGCTATTTAACCGCAGCTCTTAAAAAACGTCGGGAGAATTCGTTACCGCCATTTACTATCATGTCTTGTGATAATATCGAGCACAATGGCGATGTAACACGCGAAATGTTACTAACATTTGCTAAGCGACAAGATAGTGAACTTGCTGAATGGATTGAGACTTCAGTAAGCTTTCCTAATAGTATGGTAGATCGAATTACTCCGGTGACAACTGCGGCAGATATCGAATTTTTAGAAAATGAATACGGCATTAAAGATGAATGGCCGGTTACTTGTGAACCTTTTATTCAATGGGTTATCGAGGATAATTTTTCTAACGGCAGACCTCAATTAGAAAATGTAGGTGTGCAGTTTGTTCCAGATGTTAAGCCTTATGAAAAGATGAAATTGCGTTTGCTAAATGCAGGACATTCTGTATTGGGGATTTTAGGAGCTGTACATGGATATAAGACGATCAATGAATGTATGGAAGACAAAGTCTTTGTAACCTATTTAAGATCGTTTATGGACCAAGAAGCTACACCGGTCTTAGACGAATTAGAAGGCATAAATTTAAATGATTATAAAGATAGCCTTGAAGAGCGATTTGCAAATCCTAATATTAAAGATAGTGTTAGTCGCATTTGTTCTGAAAGTGCTGCAAAACTTCCGAAGTTTCTAATTCCAACTATACAGGATAATTTAAAATCTGGGGGTAATATAGATTTTGGCACTCTTGTTTTAGCAACTTGGTGTTATTATAGTGATCTGCAACAAGATCAAAATGGTGCTCCATTAGAGATTTTAGACACGATGAAAAATGAACTTCACGAAGCGGCTCAAAATTCAAAAGAGGATGCCTTATCCTTTCTAAGACAAACTTCAATTTTTGGTGATTTAATTAATAATGATCGCTTTACATCAAGTTATATTAATGCTTTAGATAAAGTGTATAAGGAGCAAAACATCAGAAATATAATGTCTGATATGATATAGCTTACTATTTATATAAAATTTTAAACGCCAGATTATTTTCATAATCTGGCGTTTCTTTTTTTACGTTATTTTAGTAATGGTATTTGATTTTTAAAAATGCGGAGTTTCATTTTGTATTCGTAAATTACAGTGGAATACAAAATTATAGTCATATGGATTTTAGTAATCTCAACGCAATTTATATCAATTGTACTTTAAAAAAATCACCACAAAAAAGTCACACTTCCACATTAATGAATGTCTCAAAAGAGATTCTCAAGAAAGAAAATGTCTCATTTGAAGAAATACGCTTTATTGATCATGATGTTGCAAGTGGTGTTTATCCAGACATGACAGAATATGGCTGGGAAACCGATGAATGGCCTCAACTTTACAAAAAAATTATAGCAGCAGATATTTTAATAATTGGTACTCCTATTTGGTTAGGCGAGAAATCATCTGAAACTCAAAAATTGATTGAGCGCCTTTATGCGATGAGCGGAAAAGTCAATGACAAAGGACAGTATGTTTTTTACGGAAAAGTTGGTGGTTGTATTATAACAGGAAATGAAGATGGAATAAAACACTGTGCAATGGGCATACTTTATTCTCTGCAGCATGTAGGATACTCAATACCACCACAAGCAGATTGTGGTTGGATTGGCAAGGTAGGACCGGGCCCTAGTTATGGAGACCAGGTTTGGAATGATGAAAAACTGAACACGCCAGTAGGTTTTGATAGTGATTTTACTAATAGAAATACAACATTTATGACTTATAACCTACTTCATATCGCTTCTATGTTAAAGCGAAATGATGGTTACTCAAATTATGGAAATTCACGTGAACAATGGAACAATGGGGAACGCTGGAATTTTGAAAACCCGGAATATCGTTAATATGCTAAGAAGTTTATTTTTTTTTATTTTTCTATTGAGTATTGAAATATCGTACAGTCAGAAAACAGTTATTTTACCAGAAAATAATATTGACAGTCTTTTTTTTAAAAAATTACCTGAAAAACTTAAACAGTTTCAATTAGAGGATCTGGAAACCTCAAAAGACTCTTTAAATATTAGAATCTGGGAACAGCATACTATCTTCACTTTGAATTATTATTCTGCAGATGAGGTCTCCGCTAACTATAAAATTTATACGGGAGGTAATTCGCCAGTAATTGCAACTAATACAATTACCAACACCCAATCGCGTAAAATTTTTGATGAATTTAAAACTATAAGTTTTGAAGAACTCTCTGGAGATTCATTTCGCGGTTTAGACGGATTTTATATTTATATAGAAATTGCTACTAAAGATGAGTACAAGGTCATTAGTTATTGGTCACCCTTTCACAGGTCTTGTAAAGATTGTAATACGATACGTGAACTACATGATATTTTATCTGAAAATATAGATACAGATAAATTCAAAAGTAATTTTATCAATAGTTTAGAACCCGGTGGTTATACATGGGGAATGTCTAGTGTTCAAATTGATCACTTCTTAAATGAAGATGTCGATAAAACAGATTTTTATATAAAAGCTGAAAAGAAAATTAGGGATGAATTAAATATTACTGAAGAAACAAATCATCAAAACTTTCCACTTATTCTAATAAATAAAAAGCCTGCTAAAATTGCTCATTTAAATTCCTATACATTAGAAGATATCAAATCATACGCTATATTTGGTAAAGGGGCGATTGCTTTTTACGGGAGTTCAGGCCGAAATGGAGTTTTATTAGTTGAAACCAATTAAATCTATACACGACAATTTTATTATATATAATGTAATACTTAAGAATTCACATTATTAGCTTTCTTTTTTTCACGTATTTCTTTCATACGTTCTACAAAAGCACCACCAATCCAATATGGAAGAATGGAAACTAAAAATATCATTAACCAGAAACCTATTGTTAAAATGGTTAAAAATGCTAAGAAGCCTAAGTATTGATCAAATTCGAACATAATATGGGTTTTGTCTTGTGGCAAATTTAGCGATAATCTTCCTTAATATGCAATACAATTTTCAATTAAAACAGAGATTTATAACTACCCTAAACTGCAGTTATTAAAGACAAACTATTATTTTTGTTCAACCACTAAAAAAATCATAATGGAATATAGAATAGAGAAAGACACGCTGGGTGATGTTAATGTACCGGCAGACAAATTATGGGGAGCACAGACTGAACGTTCCCGTAATAATTTTAAAATAGGTGCCGCAGCATCTATGCCTATTGAAATTATTTATGGTTTCGCCTATTTAAAAAAGGCTGCTGCTTACACTAATGCAGAATTGGGAGTTTTGTCTGATGAAAAAAGAGATCAGATTGCAGCTGTTTGTGATGAGATTTTAGAAGGGAAACACGACGACCAATTTCCGCTTGTTATCTGGCAAACCGGTTCTGGAACGCAAAGCAATATGAACGTTAATGAGGTAATTGCAAACCGTGCTCATGTTTTAGCGGGAAATACTTTAGGCGATGGAGGCAAAACATTACAAGCAAATGACGATGTGAATAAATCACAATCTTCAAACGATACGTTCCCTACAGGAATGCATATTGCTGCCTATAAGAAAGTGATGGAAGTTACCCTTCCGGGCGTTATTAAACTTAGAAATACACTCAAGCAAAAGTCAGATGATTTCCGCGAAGTGGTTAAAATAGGTCGTACACATTTAATGGATGCTACTCCCCTAACTCTGGGTCAGGAATTTTCAGGATATGTGTCTCAATTAGATCACGGTATAAAAGCTCTTGAGCATACACTAGATCACCTTTCTGAACTAGCTCTGGGTGGTACCGCGGTAGGTACCGGATTAAATACACCTAAAGGCTATGATGTTCTGGTAGCAGAATACATTGCAAAATTTACAGAACAGCCCTTTAAAACGGCTGATAATAAGTTTGAGGCTCTTGCCGCACACGATGCTATTGTAGAATCTCACGGTGCACTAAAGCAACTTGCGGTTTCTTTAAATAAAATTGCAAATGATATAAGATTGCTTGCCAGTGGACCACGCTCAGGAATTGGTGAAATCACGATTCCCGCAAATGAACCGGGTTCTTCTATTATGCCTGGTAAAGTAAATCCTACCCAATGTGAAGCAATCACTATGGTTTGCGCTCAGGTTATAGGTAATGACATGGCTATCGCTGTAGGCGGGATGCAAGGTCAATATGAGTTAAATGTGTTTAAGCCGGTTATGGCCGCAAACTTTTTACACAGCGCTCAACTTATAGGGGATGCTTGTATTTCCTTTGAAGAACATTGCGCTGCAGGTATTGAGCCAAATCACGCTCGTATTAAAACGATGCTTGATAATTCTTTAATGCTTGTTACTGCATTAAATACTAAAATAGGCTATTATAAAGCTGCGGAAATTGCAAATACAGCACACGATAATGGCACTACGTTAAAAGAAGAAGCTGTTAATCTAGGTTATGTTACCGCCGAAGAATTTGATGAATGGGTAAAACCTGAAGATATGGTAGGAGAACTTTAAATAAGTTAGCAAACACATAAATATAAAAAAGGGAGAAAGCTTACGCGATCTCCCTTTTTTTATTTTTTTAAATTGAAATTTATAGTAACAACTAGTACCACTTTACTTCTTGTAAAATTTCTTGTATTTAGGATAAGCGATCAATGCAAATACAATTACACCGCCCATAATACCGAGCGCTCTATTTAAATTTAAAATATTCTCACCGCTCGCATAACTGTGCAATCCAGAAAGCCAAAAATTAACTCCAAAATAGGTCATCATAATACTACCATATGCTAAAATAGACATCAAATTAAAGAACCATCTACCACGTAAACCGGGTACTAAACGCATATGTATAACAAACGCATAAACCATTATACTTATAAGTGCCCAGGTTTCTTTAGGATCCCATCCCCAGTAGCGACCCCAGCTTTCATTAGCCCATTGTCCACCTAAGAAGTTTCCTATCGTGAGCATAACCAAACCTACGGTAAGAGCCATCTCATTAATAATGGTAAGCTCTTTAATGTTGAGTTCCATTTTTAATTTATTCTTACTGTTTGTAAGCAGCATTAATAATAAAGAAACAAGACCTAAAATCATACCTAAGGTAAACGGCCCGTAACTCGCTACGATTACCGCTACGTGTATCATTAACCAATAACTATCTAAAACAGGCTGAAGATTCGCAATTTCAGGATTTAACCAGTTCATACTCGCTCCCCATAGTATAAAACCAGCAACAAAAGCTGTACTGGCAATGGTAAGTGAACTTTTTCTACCAAAGGCAAGACCGAAAAACATAGTTGCCCAACCTACATATAAAATAGACTCATAAGCATCACTCCACGGTGCATGACCCGAAATATACCAACGCCAAATTAGACCCAGTGTGTGCAATGCAAATAAAATAAGTATAGCACCACCACCTGCATAAACCATCCATTTAATAAAACGGGTTTCTTTAAATATGCGTATGATTACAAATACAAACATAAAGACGCTGGCAAGCATGTACATCCAATATAGCTTGGTAAAAATATCGTGCTTGTTGTAGTAAACTTCAGCATCTATTTTGTCTTGGGAGGGCATAATCTCACTACCGTGTTTTTCTTGAAAACTTCTAATGCTTTTTAGAAAGGTATCTGCCTTTGAAAAATCGCCCGTATCTTTTCCTTCACGCAAAGCGGAAAAATACAGAGGTAGAATTTGCTTCGTGTAGAGAGAATCCATCCCTTTATAGCCAGCTTCATTTAATTCAGGATAAGAAACCCACTTATTATTTTCATTATCTATTAACGGAAAAATCTTTAAAATCTCACCACTAACGGCACGACTCAACAGACCTAAACGTTCTGCGATATCTATAAAATCTTTGTCAAAACTGTTTTTTATTTCAGCCTGATAGGCATTTGTAATATATACATCAAGCTTATTACGGCCCTGGCTATCTAGAAAATCAAGTGCACTTGCGTACTTCTGATCTTTTGGAATACCTATAATACCACGCAGACTGTCATTTGCAGGTTTTAAATAGATAAAATCTACGTTATACCAGAAAAAAGGAGATTCTACCATAGACAGAAAAACCTGATCTGCAGTCATCCCATGGTAAGAATCACTTCGGCTTAATTTGCGCAGTAACTTACTTGCAAACGAATTTACAGGCATCATACGGCCCTTATCATCCTGAATAACCATTTTACCAAATTTGGCTGCTTCTGCTGCAGGAATTGTATTTTGTTTTAGAATTGAATCAATTTCAGCTTGTTTCGGGAGCATGTGATTCTCTTCATCTACTACGGCTGTACCGGGAATAAAATCTTGAGGTTGTTCCTGTACAATTTCAGTATTTCCATTTTCAACAACCACTTGCTCTTCTTGTGCTGTGAGGATATTTCCGCCAAGGGCGAAAAGAATAACCACTATAGAAAGTTTTGCTTTTCGAGCTTTTACTTTATCGAGTCTAACCTTTAAGTCGCCAAAACGGCTTCCTTTATCAAATAGAATAATCATAAGCCCCAGATATAATAAAAAGTATCCTATATAGGTAATCCACGTACCTACAGCATCGTGATTCACAGATAAAACAGTACCCAACTCATCTGGACTAAAACTCGCCTGAAAAAAGCGATAGCCTTTGTAATCTAAAACGTGATTCATAAAAATATCGTAATCAAATGCTGAATCATCACCTTCTACAACTGTAATTTTACTCTTGTAAGAGGAATAAACATTTGTCGTACCCGGGTATCGTTCTGCAATAAAGTCATTTAAGGTTACTGCAAAAGGAAGTTCTACAGCTTGGCTTCCGTAATTCATATGAAAGGTAAGGTCTCCTATTTTTACAGACTCCATTTCATTATTATAGCCTTTACCTCCTAAAAGCCCCAGTGTTTCTTCTCCATCTTCGGTCTTAATGTTTACAAAAAGAGCATCTGCCTGTCCTTTTTGTTTAGGAAAAGCTTCTACAATTCCGTTTTTACCTTTCATTACCGGCTCTGGGATTACAAACTGCATTCCTCCTAACTGGTAAAGAGATCGTAGTTTTAATTCTTGAACAGAATCTTTAGCAACCTCATAATCAGTTTGAGTAGCCATAACTCGGGTACTTCCGCCAAAAGGTGTTTGTATGGTATAATTCTCCCCATCAAAACCTATATTAATAGCACCATCAGTAGGCGTGTTTAAGGCGAAAAGAACATTGTGAATACTTGCAACCTGACCTTCTTCAATATAATGCTCGTGGCGTTGCCCGTCACCTGCTTCAACAATTTTTAATTGATTAATACCCTCTGTATCTTCAATAAGACCTTCTTCTGCCCCATCTATAAATTTTGAAAATGAAATACTCACCGGTTTACCTGCAAAATCTGTCTCCCAGTTAAAATCATTATTTAGTCTTGTAGATAGATTTAAGTGTTTAGGATCTAGTTTTCGACGCATAGGCGCACCATCTTTTTCCCCATCTATAAAAACACTTAAATACGTGCGATCACTTAAGAATGTATTTTCGGTTTCTCCCTCACGTATGGGCATAACGCCTTCAAACCCCACGTAACGCGTCCAGGCTGCTCCAAAAATGATTAGTATAAACGATAAGTGTAATAAAAGTGTAGACCATTTTGCTCTGCGCCATAGTTTGAAGCGTGCTATGTTACCCACAAAGTTAACTATAAACATAAGGTGAATGAGCTCAAACCACCAGGCCTCATATACGAGCTCTCTGGTATAGGGTGTGGGTGAAGTTTCTTGCCCTGCATCAAGTATTGTTCCTGTAGCCATTGCTACAGCATACACAATAAATAAAAGAGCCATTAATCGGGTAGAAAACAGGAAATCTGTGATACGTTTTTGCATGGTAAAAAAGCCATTTTTTTGATGGCGCAAAGGTACAAAACAAAAGAGCATTAATAAAGGTTTAAGGCTTGCTATTACTTACATTTTACGTCGATTTTATGTACATTTGAAAAGTGATTACTCTTTCAATTATAGGTACCGGCAATGTAGCATTTCACCTTGCACATGCATTTAGTACTGCGCAAGGCATTAACCTGCAATTTGTTGCAGGAAGAAATCAAAAATCTTTAGTAGATTTTAAAGAGTTTGCCAGTACCACTACTACCCTAACTAAAACACATAAATCTGATGTAATTATTATTGCTGTAAGCGATGTGGTCATTTCAGAAATTTGTAATGAGCTAGAGGGTATTGACTCGCTTATTGTGCATACATCAGGAAGCACATCAATAGAAGTTTTAAATACACTTAAACGTTATGGTGTATTTTATCCATTACAAACATTTACAAAATCAAAAAAACTGAATTACAGTAAAATACCCTTTTGTATTGAAGTAAAGCTTGAAGGTGATTTATCTATTTTGAAATCTCTTTCAGAAAGTTTAAATGCGGAGAGCTATGCTGTAAATTCAACAGAGCGTGCAGCTTTGCATTTAGCTGCTGTTTTCAGTAATAATTTTAGCAATCATATTCTTACCGAAGCAAAACAGCTATGTTATGAT
This sequence comes from Leeuwenhoekiella sp. NPDC079379, assembly GCF_044542075.1. Taxonomy (NCBI): domain Bacteria; kingdom Pseudomonadati; phylum Bacteroidota; class Flavobacteriia; order Flavobacteriales; family Flavobacteriaceae; genus Leeuwenhoekiella; species Leeuwenhoekiella sp. NPDC079379. Next base: position 213,372 of record NZ_JBITTU010000006.1, on the reverse strand, counting down.
AATGGGGTTTCTTTCAATTTGTTAAAACCATTATTAGAAGAAACAATTGAAAAAGCTTTTGCCCTGGGACCCGAAAATTCTCAAACAGGACCAGCTAAGCGAGGTGATACTATTACAATAGATAAACAATTAAGTGCTTTGACGAGAACAGGTCAACGAGCTATATATAATACCCTAACCCAATCAATTTTAAAACATTATGAGTGATAAGAGTTACAAAGAACACCTAAAAGATATTACCACTTTTATATTTGATGTAGATGGTGTGATGACAGACGGAAGTCTTTTAATTAATACCCAGGGTGAAATGATGCGGAGCATGAATGTAAAAGATGGTTATGCATTAAAAACAGCTCTCAATCATAATTTCAAAATTTGTATAATTAGTGGCGGCACTAATGAAGGAGTACGCAGCAGATTAGAAGCACTAGGAGTTACAGATATTCATCTGGGAGCTCATTCTAAAATAGATTTTTTTTATGATTTTGTATCAAAAAATAACATAAACCCAGAGAACATCTTGTATATGGGCGATGACATTCCTGATTATCCCGTAATGCAGATAGTGGGTTTACCTTGCTGTCCGCAGGATGCAGTTAAAGAAATTAAAGAGGTCTCTAAATATGTTTCACATAAAAAAGGCGGTAGAGGATGTGTTCGAGACGTAATTGAGCAAGTATTAAAAGTACACGGCAAATGGATGCAAGATTTTGATGCTGCTCTAAAAGATTAAAAAACTAAAGCCTGCACTAAAGCAGGCTTTAGTTTTTTTATTAGATAAATTATCGTCCGGGTAACTTGACTTACTAAAGACCCCAGCAATTGATAGTTTTAAAAATCTAATATATGAGCTAAATTACCATTTACTTATATTTTTGGACAAGATTAAAACTTCAAAGCAATCCTACTTATTAAGTATTTTATGTGCCCCGTCACAAGCCGGCATTTTCTTTGAGAGACCGCAAATACAATCATTAAAACCAAAACCATCCAAAATTTTTGATTTATAACTTTCTATTCTAGAGGCACGAGTTTTTGCTTGTTTAGCTCCGCTGAAGTAAATTAAGTATCCGCGTTGTTTTCCCGGTGTAAGTTTATAAAAAGAGTTTTTGAAAGAAAAATCAAGATTAAATGCATATTCTAACTCTATCGGAAATTTAGAATCTACAGGCTTATTGTATAGTGGTTTCTTTCCTGATTTTTCTATTTCTCTAGCTTCAGAGATATATGATTTAATCACTTCACTTAAAGATAAAACCTCTTTTTCTGAAGTAAATTTAATTACACGTGCGGCTTTTGTATTAGGACCCGCGCTAAGTAAAATGTGTTGCGAATCATTTAGCAATTCTCCTTTTATAAATGTTATGGTGCAATATGATTTGAAAGCGCCCAGTAAGATCACATTTTTTGTATTGTAGGTATAACACGCATTTCTCCACTTAAATTCTTCCTCCAGATTACAATCAAGTATCAACGTTCTTAGCAGCTGTAGTACAGAACTAAAAGGTTTAGCATTTACAATAAATTGATCTACTTCTTTGTTCATAACTAATAGTCGCCAAGTCTATTCTAAAGTTACTTACAATTATTCAAAATTATGTTTAATTAACTACTAAACATTTTTAATTATACATATTAAAACTTCATAAAAAAAGCTGTAATACTAATGCATTACAGCTTTTCAATTTTATTTATAAAATTAATCTAAATAACGAGTTTTAATTATATATGCATGATGTATCTCGTGCCCACAAATTATAAAGCCCGCAGCGCGTGCAGATAATGTGCTATTACTCGCAGTTCCAATTTCTAAAAGAGCTTCAGCAGACAAATTTTTAAACAGATTAATTGTACAAGATCTTACTTGATTGTATTCCTCAATTAAGCTTGTCATCGAACGTAAATTAGCGCCAGATGGTTTTATGTAATCATCCTGTTCAAAACCAGCTAATGGTGTTTTATCTCCCCTACCTATTCGCAATGCACGATATGTAAAAATGCGCTCGGTATCAATCACGTGTAATAGTGATTCTAAAACAGTCCATTTTCTGGAATCATACGCATACAGCCATTTATCTTCTGGAATACTTTGTTAAAAATCATTATAAATCTTCTTTCCAAATTCCAGTGCTTCGACTAAATTGTGCGTAAGATCTACTTTACCAATGTAAGTTTTGTAAAAACCATTAAACTCAGTCTCTTTTAGTTCGGTTACATTCATAATTACGCCGAATTACGACTTGCATTTATGTTTCCGAATAAAGAGCGTGTAACCATCTTCTCAAACATTTCTAATTTTGCCTGATCAGGATTTTCTTCACGCTGCATTTCCTGAATTTTCTTTAATGCAAATTGCTGTATCGTTAAGAGCGGCAATACAATACGCTCCCGCTCTTGAATAGATGCTTTACCAGCTTGCTCTTCTTCCATAAGCTCAGAATAGCCGCTTACTTTTAGTAATAGGCGTTTTGTACGCTCATACTCATCGTGAATAATATCCCAAAAAGAACCAAATTCCGGATCATCGTGCATATAAGCTGTAAGGCCGAAAAAAGACTTGGTTAAAGACATCATACTGTTTTCTAAAAGAGTTCTAAAGAACAAACTATTTTTATATAGATCTTGTACTTTATCAAAGTCTCCGCGTTTTTCAAAAGCTTCAATAGCTGTACCTACACCGTAAAAACCGGGAACGTTCTGTTTTAGCTGAGACCAGGAGCCAACAAACGGTATTGCTCTTAAATCTGAAAAATTAAGTTTTTCACTTTTTCCACGTTTACTAGGACGACTACCTATATTCGTTTTTGCATAGTATTTTAAGGTACTCATACGCTCCAGATATCCTAAAAAGTTAGGATGCTCTTTAAAATCTGAATATGCTTTATAACTTAACTCTGCTAACTCTTCCATTGTAGAGCGATCTTCTTCTGGGAATGCTTTTCCTTTTTCAGAAAAGACACCATTAAAAATACCAGAACTTAATAATTGCTCTAAGTTGTACTGGCAGGAGTCTGGCGTACCAAAGTTTGAACTAATGGTTTGCCCTTGTACTGTTAATTGTATTTCTTCATCTTCAATAGTTTCTCCTAATGAAGCATAAAATTGGTGTGTTTTACCACCACCACGAGCTGGCGGTCCTCCTCTACCATCAAAGAAAATTACTTTAATTCCAAATTCACGCGAAACCTTCGTAAGCTCTTCTTTAGCCTTAAAAATACTCCAGTTTGCCATTAAATACCCCCCATCTTTTGTACCATCACTAAATCCTAACATGATAGTTTGCTTCATTTTACGCTGCTTTAAATGCTTAGCGTATGCAGGATTTGTGTAGAGCTTACGCATCACCTCGTGAGCTATTTTTAAATCTGGTACCGTCTCAAATAATGGAACAATATCTACTAATGGATTCTCCCACCCGGTAAGGTGAAACATAGAAAATGCGTGCATCACATTAAGACCGGTCTGGTTGTTACTTATAATATATCTGTTACAGCTGCGCTCCCCGTTATGTTCTTGAATCTCGCGCATCGCATAAATACTTTCTAGCGTTTTACGCGCAATCTCATCTTCTAAAGTAGCAGGATCTATTGTACCTTTTACATCTTGTAAAATGGTTATTTGCTCAGCCTCTGAAAGTTCTGCAAAATTTGCTGGAAATATCCCCAGCTCATCCTTAGCACTTTGCTTAACGATCTCTTCCATCACGTGCATATGTACCCGACTATCCTGACGAATATCTAATACTGCAAAATGGAAACCGAACATTTTAATCTTATTCAATAAGTCGTCAATTTGCTCAACAAATAAGCCTTCGTGACGCTCAATAACTATTTGACGAATGCGCATTAGCGTGCTGTTTAATTCGTCAACTGTTATTTTTAATTGATCACCCGGTAAAAAGATACTATCATAAAGTCTACGTTCTATATCTGCTAGTGGAGCCTCTGTACCGTTAAAAGTTATTCTACGTCTTAAATTACGTACGTCTCGGTAGTAATTTTTAATAATTGTATTACGTAAACGAGAAGCAACTTTGAGTGTAATTTCGGTAGTTACAAAAGGGTTACCGTCACGGTCACCACCCGGCCAAAAGCCTAAATCAATCACTTGATTATCAAAAAACTCTCCTTTAAATACGTTTTGCTGTAAGTAATTATAAATGTGACTTGAAGCTTTATAAAATACATTTTCTAAATACCAGATTAAACTTACTGCCTCGTCATAGGGAGTTGGTTTTTCTTTCTTAAAAAATGGCGTTTTACCTAATTGAGATAAAAGATTTTTTATCATCTCGAGGTCATTATCATTAAGTGCTTTACTTAAATCATTGATAATTCCTAAAACAGCCCCTGGGTAAAATTGTGTAGGGTGTGCAGTAAGCACCGGTCGTATTTTAAAATCTTGCAAATACTCCTGCAATTCCCCTGTTTTAGACTGCGCTTCAGCTTCCTCTTTTATGTTACGTAAAGTACCACGACCATCCATATTATTTACAGTACGGTATGCAGCATCTTCAATAGCATCAAAAAGAACCACTTGACGCTCTATATATTGTATAAAACGAAATAGAAGATCGTGACGCTCCTCTTCTGAAACATCACGCTGATATTTATCAAAAAAGTAGTTAACTATTTTCTCGGGATTATATTTGTTATCATAACCACGTGTGCAGATTCTATCAAAAAGCGGTAACAGCACACCGGTGTCTGTAATGCCGTGAAACGGCAAGGTCATAAATAGACTATTATAAACCTGATACTTCGATTTTACAAGATTGTTAAAACGTTCTAGCTTGGGTTGTCTGGACATAAGTTAGTTTTGATTAAAATAAAAATACCCTTTGCCAAAAAAGCCAAAGGGTATATATAAAATACTTCTTTGGTTTACTTTACAAGTCTTGAAAAATACTGTGCATTAAACGTTTTTTATCGTTGATACTTTCATCTAAAGAAATCATAGTTTCAGTACGATAAACACCTTCAATATCATCAAGTTGAAAAATTATATTCTTCGCGTGTTCTGTATTTTTTGCTCTTACTTTACAAAAAATATTAAATTTCCCTGTTGTAACATGTGCTACAGTAACATAAGGAATTTGATTAATACGCTCTAAAACAAATGTAGTTTGACTTGTTTTATTAATATAGATGCCTACGTAGGCAATAAAGGAATATCCTAGTTTAGCGTAGTCAAGAGTTAATGAAGAACCTACAATAATGCCGGCCTCCTCCATTTTTTTAACTCGTACGTGAACAGTACCAGCCGATATAAGTAATTTCTTTGCTATATCTGTAAACGGAGTTCTTGTATTCTCAATCAGCATATCTAAAATCTGATGATCTACTTCGTCTAATTTGAATTTTGCCATTATTAGTTAATTAAATTATATATAAATCAAAAATAATACAAAATCACTGAATAATTCACAACAAATCGTTCCTTTTTAGCGAAAACGTTGTAGGTAAACTGGAATTTGTTTGGATTTCTTCAATAATCACTCCCTCTTTCCAGTCAAAATTATCTTTATTTATTGGTGCACTTCCCTCATAATTTACCTCTATATGACCATTAAACTCCTTTAAATCACCTATCTGATGTATTTTTGGGACAAAATTCAATGTTCCATTTTCTAGTGTTTCTTCAAACTGAACAGCTAAATCTACCACTCCTAATACAGGAAGTTTAATAGAACGAATTAAGTAGTCAAAAAAGCATTTTTTGTTCTCCGGAATAGTAAAATACGGATTACTGGAGGTGTTTTTTTTCGATTTAAGCAATCTAACCGATTCAAAAATGCGAATAAGTGACAAAAACACAAGTGTTCTAGTTTCTTCCCTATCATAATCTCCAGGATAATGACCCGCTTCAAAAAGTACTGTAGGTATATTGTGATGTTGAAGTGTATCTCCGACGCAATTTATATTGAATCCGTCATCGTAGCGTCCTACAGAATCTGGTATAAACTCTTGAAGCATCTCATTCATATCTGCTATTAAAGACATTCCTATCTTCCTTGACTGAGTCACAGTACGCAATTCGTCTTGTGAAGGCGATAAAAAAGATACAATTGCACTTTTTGCAGGTTCTCCAACACCAAAAATTGTTCGTTGACCGTGAAGATTTAAACAGTAATCCGGCTTAAGATTTGTATATAAGTTTTTTAAAATAACACTTTCTGGCTGAGATAAATCCTGTGCATCTCTATTAAGATCAACATTATTTGCATTGGCGCGTGTATAAGCATCTGCACCGTCAGGATTTAGCATAGGTACCATTATAAAAGTACACGTATCTAAAAGATCTGTAACAGCATTTTTTTCTTTATTACTGTCAAACCATTTAAATACATCAAATAGAGCTTTAGTGGTTGTGCTTTCATTTCCGTGCATTTGTGACCATCCAAGAACTGTTATGGGACCCGTACCAAAAGTTACTTTAGATATAGGTCTGTTTGCTACAGAATATCCTAATGTTTCTACACTAAAAAGAGTAGGTAAATTATCAAGTAGCGGTTGAATGTCGTTTATAGTAATGTAGCGTCCTTTAATAGAAGCTACTTTCTGGCTTTTGTGCCATGTATTTAAAGTAGAATAATCCATCGATTTTGTTGAATTACAAATGTAAACATTACTTATTTTACATTTGTAAACACATAAAATCATTGCGATTGTTTACAAGTGTAAAAAGGTTTAAACTTGTATCAATAAGGCTATTTGGAAATATTCCTACAAATAAAAAGTATGTATTTAAAAACTTAAATACAAGTATGTTATAAAACCTATATTAATCTTTTTATTCAATACAAAGTAAGGCTGTTTACAAATGTAATATGATTATTGTGATTAGTTTATTTACATTTGTAACGCATTAAATTTTAGACAGGTGTTACAATGGTAAACAGTGATCAATTTGGTAAACGACTGCAACGTATAATGGATGAATACGATTTGAATGCTACTTCATTTGCAGATGAGATTGAAGTAGGTCGTTCATCAATATCCCATATTCTTTCCGGTAGAAATAAACCTAGTCTCGAATTTGTAATGAAAATTGTTTCAGCTTTTCCTGAAGTCGAGCTTTACTGGCTTTTAAATGGAAAAGGAAGTTTTCCTAAAAAGACTGTCGAACCTATCGCGGCTCCTAAATTACCTTCAAATCAACTACAGGCGGATTTTGAATCAACAACAACGATACCTTCTGAAAGTTTAAAAAAAGTCTTGCCAGGAGAACCTACAGATTCTATAGAAGAAAGCTTAGCCCCAGTCAAACAGGAAGCAATTGAGCGAATCGTCATTTTTTATAAAGATGGAACCTTTAAGAATTTCGTGCCTTAAAGTTTCTGGTGTAAATTTGAAGAAAATGTATTTTTCTTCTGCTATGATAAAAGTGTTTACGTTGAGTTTACTCACAGCTTTAATAGTAACAAGCTGTTACAACCCTGAGCGCAACTGCACCGATTTTAAGACCGGTAAGTTTGAGTTTGAAACTTATTTAAATGGTGAAGTAGTAAAAACGACGTTCGTGCGTAATGATACGCTTGAAATTGATTTTTATGAAGGGAAAGCAGATTCTTCAAGCATACGATGGATTAATGATTGTGAGTACATCGCAGAAAAAATAAATCCTACATCAATGCGTGATCGCAAAGCATTACACTTTAAAATTCTTACAACTAAAGACGATGTATATACATTTGAATATGCACTTGTAGGAGAAAGCAATAAACAAAAAGGTACAGCTAAGAAAATAGAATAGAGCTCATACTTCTTAAAAAATACCCTCTCGTTTCAAAATTTAGCTATTTATAACTAAGTATAAATCTCAATATTTATAGTTTCTCAATCCTAAGCATCTCTTTAATTAGTGACCTAAGTTTAAGTTGATTATATTTAATCATAAATGTCTAATCTATGGGGTTCAGCTTTCTTAAAGAATTTAAATCCATACTTATTTTTGTTTTCTTAGTGGGGAATATTTTTTTATGCAAAGCACAAAAAACTCCAGAAGAAAGCCTTAACTACATTCTCGAGAAACAGTTTAGTAACTATGATTCAGTTCATAAATATTCAGGTTTCTTCAAAAGAGACTCGCTTCTCATTAAAAAATTTATTCAAAAAAGCCAAATTGTACCTTATAAATTAGGTGAATCTTTTGGTGAAAATATGTTTGGAATCTATTTAAGAGATATTTCTGAATATAAGGATGCACTAGCGCATCACGAAAAGAGTTTACAAATTGCTTTAGATATAAAAGATATTGAGATGCAGGTTTCTGCTCTCAATATGACCGGTGTTGTATATAGACGTATTGATGCGGTGCGCTCTGCACTTGATAAGCATAATGCAGCTCTTAGGCTTGCAGAGAGTCAACCCGTACAGACAAATACTTTAACCAGAGGAATTTCAATTTCATTAAATAGTATTGGTAATATTTATCTACTGCTGCGTGACTTTAAAGCAGCCGAAACCTACTTCAAAAAAGCAATTAACTACGAACGTACATTAAAGAGTGATTTAGGTCTTGCAATAAATTATGCAAATCTAGGTATCACCTATGAAGAACGTGGTTATTTTGAAGAAGCTATCAATAACTATAATGAATCTCTAAAGTATAATAACATCATTGACAGTGACTTAGGTAGGGTCATTTGTAACAATAGTTTAGGTCAGGTTTATCTGAAACAAAATAAGCCAAAGATTGCATTAGAGCTTATAGAATCTACTTTATTAACTGCAGAGGCTATAGGTGATAAATTTTATATCTCATTTGCGTATGTAAATATGGGCTGGGCAAATAGTGAATTAGGCAACTATGTTTTAGGTGAAAAATACCTTTTAGATGCTATGAATATTGCTAAAGAAAATGATCTGAAGCAATTTCTAAGTATGTCTTATTTACACCTTTCAGATTTAAAGGATGCTACAGGTAATTATAAAAAAGCTTTAGAATATCAGCGCTTGTCGCAAAAAGTACAAGAAGAATATCTCAACGAGGCAAACCACAAGTATGTTTCAGATCTAATAATGAAATACGATAGTGAGCAGAAGAAAAATATTATCAAACTTCTGGAACAACAAAACAATTTTGCCACATTAGAATTAGAGCAAAGCAGAAAAAGTTTTATACTAGTTTTAGTAGTGTTTTTTTTAATTCTCGTTCTCCTATTTATTCTTTATAGACAATACCGTCTTAAAAGCCAAAAACGCACCTTGAGCGCAGAGCAAAAATTAATGCGCTCTCAAATGAACCCACATTTCATCTTTAACGCCCTTTTATCAATACGAATTTACCTTCAAAACCATAATGTTTCTGAAGCGATAGAATATCTTAATCAATTCTCTAAACTAATTAGATCTATACTTTCTAGCTCGCTAGAAAAGGAAATTTCATTAGAGGAAGAATTGGAGACTATGCGTCTTTACATCAATATTGAAAACATAAGATTTTGCAATGAAATAAATTATACCATTAATATTGAAGAAAATCTTGATTTAAAAAGAATTAAAATACCCTCACTAATTTTACAGCCCTTTGTGGAAAATGCCCTTTGGCACGGATTACAGCCAAAAGAAGGTGAAAAAAAATTGAGTATTACAATAAAAAAATCACAAGCCAATTATGTGAATATTACAATAACAGATAATGGCATAGGACGTACGAAAACAATGAAGTTAGATTCTGAAAAATTAAACACACAGAAAAAATCTATAGGTATAAACTTAACCCTTAAGCGACTAGAAAATTTTTCTAAAAATTTGAAACACTCGTACAAGTTAGATGTTGTAGACTTGTATGACGACTATTTTGAAGCTTTAGGTACTCAGGTAAAGTTGGTTTTACCTTTAAATTAGTTTTTTTTAATAGATGGGATACGCTCACCAAAGTAATCAACTAAAATTGTATGCAGATGATTTCTCCCTATAGGTTTTGTCAAATAATCATTCATACCAGCGAGAAGTCCTCTCTTAATAGCAGGCTGCGTACTATCTGCAGATAAAGCAAAAATAATCGTGTCTTTGTTATTCTTACGTATTTCTGCTGTAGCCATAAAACCGTCTATATCTGGCATGTGAACATCCATAAAAATCAAATCGTATTTTTTATTATTTGCTTTCTCAATAGCTTCTGCTCCGCCATAAGCTAAGTCTGAAGATAACCCCAATAATTTTAAAAGTTGAGAGAGTAATAGTAGATTTAATTTGTTATCATCAACTGCTAAAATGTTTAGCGTTGTTAGAGTTTCTGGCATTTGTAGAAAATTAAACAAGAGTTTTATCTTGCTCATACTAAAGGGTCAAAGAAACTATAAAAAACAGATACAACTGTTAGGATTAACTTAAAATATGGAAATCTATAAAAGTAATTATCTAGTGTTGCAATTTTTTTACAAGTACTTAATTTAGATAATGTCTAGTTGGTCTTAGTTTTATTTTCAGATAGAATTTTGTTTTGTTCCTCCATCAAGTCATTCAATCGAGCGAGAAGTTGAATATTCTTAGGAGTTTCAACAGTTTTATCTTTGTGATCTTCACTTTTAGCCCTAAGAGAATTCATAACCTTAACAACTAAAAATACCACTATAGAAATTATAAGAAAATCTATCATCACGGTTATTAAGTCACCATAACCTATAGCAACTTCTTCAACTAGCTTGCCATCTGTACCAGTAAAAGCTTCTCTAAGCAGTATTTTTTTATCAGAAAAATTTACCCCGTCTGTTAAAAGTGAGAGTGGCGGCAGCATTACTTTTTTTACAATAACATCAATTACATTTTGAAAAGCTGCTCCTATAATAACACCTATCGCAATGTCAACCATATTGCCTTTTACAGCAAAATTCTTAAACTCCTGTAATAAACCCATAATTTAAAATAAGCTACCTTGAGAAAAATCACCGTCGTGGTCATTATCATCCTCGTTTGAGTCATCTGCAGAATTAACTTCAGAATCATCGGGCTCTACTACTTCGGGCTCTGGCAATTCATAAGGCAAAGACTCTAATAAATTTAATTGTTTTAGTTTTTCGGGATATAGTTGATTACCCAATGCAGTAATTCCCTTGACCGATATAAACTCCTCTATATTTACAGTTTCATTCGGTTTCTGTTCTTTATTTCGGTCTTTATAAAATCCCATTTCTAAAACAGGCCTGTAATCTGTAGACACAATTTCTAACTGTGTATTAGGGTGATCAGAAACAAATTGTTCCTCCTTTTCAGGATTATCAATTAGAAAACGCTTTAAATAATAACGCTCCCTGTTTCCGTCCCAATAAACTGCAGATATAGGTTTCTCAGGGATCCATTTTTCAAGTACAATTATTTTATCATCAAAACGTGTTGTAAGTTCAGGAATGATCGTTTTAGCAATACCATCCTGAGTTATAATTAACAAACGATCCTCGCCTTTAAACTCACCAAGCAATTCCCCGCGGTCATCTACATTAAGACGATTAACACTGTCATCAAACCAAATCTTACGCGGTCTAAGTGTAGAAATACCTTTTTCCTTAAGATCTATTACTCGTACTGAATGTTTTGTAACAATGTTTCCGTTAGCGTTTCTACCTTTAATTAATACATCAGAAAAATCAAGATCAAATTTGAGTTTTTTGACGTTGCCTATAGATCTTAAATACACAGTGACTAACTCTGCTTCCCCATTAGGGTTTGCTGAGAAATACAATACCTGAGAACCTTTTTTACCCTTTGTCATAGGGTATTCTTTATCTCTTGTAGTACTGGTAACATTAAAGCGCTTTACATAAGTAGCACCTCCCGGCCCATCTTTATAAATCATATTATAAATCGTGCGCTTATCTTTCTTCTTATATACTGCAATATGAATAATATCTTTACCTACAAAAGTCTTAGAATCAACTTTTGTAACCATCATATTCCCTTCTTTGGTAAATACAATAATATCATCTATATCTGAGCAGTCTGTAACATACTCATCTTTCTTAAGGGATGTACCCACAAAACCTTCTTTACGGTTAACATAAAGCTTTGTGTTACGTATAATAACTTTGGAAGCTTCTATATCATCAAATAATCTAATAACTGTTTTACGTTCTTTACCAGCCCCGTATTCCTTTTTAAGGCGTTTAAAATAATCTATAGCAAAATCATTAAGATTTGCTAAATGGAATTTAACCTGAGCGATATCGACCTCTAAAGCTTCGATTTTCTGCTGTGCTTTATCAATATCAAACTTAGATATACGTTTAATACGTATTTCTGTAAGTCGCACCAGGTCTTCTTCTATTACCGGCCTTTTAAGATGTGCAATATGGGGTTTTAATCCCTCGTCTATTGCCTTAAGAACGCCTTCCCAGGTATCTTGCTCTTCAATGTCGCGATAGATTCTGTTTTCAATAAAAATACGCTCTAGAGAAGCGTAATGCCATTGATTTTCTAACTCCTGAAGTTGTATTTCTAATTCTTGACGTAGTAAATCTTTAGTGCGTTCTGTAGAAATACGAAGCATCTGGCTCACTCCTACAAAAAGAGGTTTATTATCTTCAATTACACAACCTAGTGGGGATATGGCCACTTCACAATTTGTAAATGCAAATAACGCTCCTATGGTTTTATCTGGTGATAAACCAGGTGGTAAATGCACTAAGATTTCTACTTCAGAAGAGGTGTTATCTTCAATTTTTTTAACTTTAATCTTTCCTTTATCATTTGCCTTTAAAATACTATCAATCAGAGAAGTAGTTGTGGTACTAAAAGGAATTTCGGTAATAACTAAAGTATTCTTATCAAGCTGATTTATTTTTGCACGCACCCGTATTCTTCCGCCCCGCTTACCATCTCGGTAATCACTAAAATCTGCTTCACCAGCAGAAGGAAAATCTGGTAATAATGTAAATTTCTTCCCTTGTAAATGTTTTATAGAACCGTCTATAAGTTCTATAAAATTATGAGGTAGTACCTTTGTGCTCAATCCTACCGCAATACCTTCGGCTCCCTGAGCCAGTAATAATGGAAATTTTACAGGAAGATTTATAGGCTCTTTACGTCTGCCATCGTAAGATGCTTGCCAATCTGTAATTTTAGGGCTAAACAATACCTCTAAAGCAAATTTAGAAAGTCTGGCTTCAATATAACGAGAAGCTGCAGCTCTGTCTCCGGTAAGCGTATTACCCCAGTTACCCTGGGTATCTATAAGCAAATCTTTCTGCCCCATTTGCACCATTGCATCTGCAATACTAGCATCACCGTGTGGGTGATATTGCATGGTATGACCCACAATATTTGCAACTTTGTTGTAGCGCCCATCATCAAGATCTTTCATAGAATGCATAATACGGCGTTGTACCGGTTTAAAACCGTCTTCAATTGCGGGTACAGCACGCTCTAAAATAACGTAAGATGCATAGTCAAGAAACCAGTCTTTAAACATCCCGGTTACACGGGTGATGGTCTCTCCTGCATTTACTTCTTCGGGTTGCTCTTCTAAATTAGGATCTTCGTAGTTTTCGCTCATTGTTGCCTTCGGAAAGGTTTAGTATTTAATCTTATTAGATCTTAGAATTTTTAATTCTCTAAAACAGGATCTAATTCTACTTTTAAATTATTTATAATAAATTTTTGCCGGTCTGGGGTGTTTTTACCCATATAAAACTCTAGCAACTGCTCTATAGACACTGCCTCGTCAAGCATAACAGGGGCTAATCGTATGTTCTCACCTATAAAATGTTTAAACTCATCTGGCGATATCTCCCCAAGACCTTTAAATCGGGTGATTTCAGGCTTCCCTGTTAATTCTTCAATCGCATCTCTACGCTCCTGCTCACTGTAACAATAGAATGTTTTCTTTTTATTACGCACTCTAAAAAGTGGAGTCTCTAAAATATACAAATGCCCTTCTTTAATCAATTCTGGAAAGAATTGTAGAAAGAACGTGATAAGCAGCAATCGTATATGCATCCCGTCAACATCTGCATCTGTTGCAATTACAATATTGTTATACCGAAGATCTTCCATCGATTCTTCAATATTTAAAGCTGCCTGAAGCAAGTTAAATTCTTCATTCTCATACACGATTTTTTTACTCATGTTATAAGAATTTAAAGGCTTACCACGTAAACTAAAAACTGCTTGTGTATTTACATCGCGCGATTTTGTGATAGAACCTGAAGCAGAGTCACCCTCTGTAATAAATAAGGTGCTCTCAAGATTGCGCTCTTTTTTGCTGTCTGTTAAATGTACTCTGCAATCTCTTAATTTTTTATTGTGTAAGCTTGCCTTTTTTGCACGATCTTTTGCGAGCTTCCTAATCCCTGAAAGCTCAGTACGCTCGCGCTCTGCCTGTAAAATTTTACGTTGAATTTTATCTGCTGCTTCAGGATGTTTGTGCAGATAATTATCAAGTTTTGTTTTTAAGAAATCATTTATGTAAGTACGTACCGTAGGTAACTCACCACCCATATCTGTAGAACCTAATTTGGTTTTTGTTTGTGATTCAAAAACCGGCTCCATCACTTTAATACTTACCGCCGAAACAATAGATTTTCTAATATCTGAGGCATCGTAGTTTTTATTGTAAAATTCTCTAATAGTCTTAACTACAGCTTCTCTAAAAGCAGCTAAATGTGTACCACCCTGAGTCGTATTTTGACCATTTACAAAAGAGTGGTATTCTTCTGAATACTGAGTACGGCTGTGCGTTATTGCAACTTCAATATCATCACCACGAAGATGAATTATAGGATATAATGTGTCGCTTTCTGCAATGCGATCGCCTAATAAATCTTTAAGACCGTTTTCTGAATAAAATTTTTCCCCATTAAAAACAATCGTTAATCCCGGATTTAGGTATACGTAATTTTTTAGCATACGCGAAACATACTCGTTTCGGTATTTATAATTTTTAAATATGGTTTCATCTGGTACAAAAGTCATTTTAGTACCTCTTCTGCGTGATGTTTCTTCCAGAAACTCTTCGTTAACTAAATTTCCCTGAGAAAACTCTGCAGCTGCAGATTTACCATCACGTGAAGATTCTACTCTAAAAAATTCTGATAGTGCGTTTACAGCTTTTGTACCTACACCATTAAGACCTACAGATTTTTTAAAAGCTCTTGAATCATACTTACCACCGGTATTCATTTTAGATACTACGTCAACAACTTTACCTAAGGGAATACCTCTACCGTAATCGCGAATAATTACCCGATTATTTTGAATGCTTACTTCAATAGTTTTACCAGACCCCATAACAAACTCATCTATAGAGTTGTCAAGAACCTCTTTTAGAAGAATGTATATCCCATCGTCTGCACTAGAACCGTCACCTAATTTACCTATATACATACCGGGACGCATACGTATATGCTCTTTCCAGTCGAGTGATCTAATGTTATCTTCGGTATATTTAGTTTCTTCTGCCATAAAATGAAGGGATGTTTGCTAATATAGGACTTCAAAAACGGATTTAAAAGGTGAAAAAGTCAAAGTAATCAACAAAGTTTTAAAAAAATTAAATATTCTATTGATTACCAAAATTTTACAGCAGACTTTCTCCGTTTAAATCTGTAGTTAAAACTTCACTCATATAGTCAAAAAACGGAAGTAATAATTTGAAATGAGTAATCAGGTTTTCCTGAAAATCTTCTGCCAAAACTTCTTCATCTGTAAATGCGTGATTTACAAAGAAATTTTTATTGCGTATCAAATCTATGTTAGGATCTTCTTTACTAAAACCCTTGGGAGCGGTTTTAACCTGATCTTCGGTATTAAAGCCATTAAATGCTTTCTTGAATTTTGGGTGTTTTAAAATGGCTCTTATGGGTTCTGCGTCTAACTCAAACTCTTTACGTATGCGTAATAAATCTGGAGATTCCGGACTAAAAAAACCGCCTCCCATAAAACTATTTCCCGGTGCCATTTGAAAATAATAACTGCCTCGACGTTGCACTCCTTCCCTACTAAATATCGCGCTCCGGTTTGTTTTGTAAGGCATTTTGTTTTTACTAAAACGCACATCCCTATTAATTCTAAATACCTTTGCACGCTCTATTTGATCAAAAGTGTTTAAACTGTCTTTTGTGGAAGCACAAAATGCTTTAAATTCTTTTTCAAGTTTTAGGTAGGTGCTTTTGTGAGCATCCATCCACTCTTTTGTATTGTTTTCTTTTAATTCTTTGAGAAAATTAAAGTAAGCCCCAGGTACTGTTATTGACATTAAGTTTTTTGATTTTTATTCTGAAGAATTTCATTTAAACTCAAATTTGGAGCATAAATTAGTACTTCAAAATTACAGCATTTCAAGCGGTTTTAAATGTTTTTTTTTAAAGTGATACTGCGATTTATTTAGATTTAAAAGGCATCAAACTAATAGTATTTACAACCACTTTTTTCTCTTAAAATAATAAAGTAATCCTAGAAACACAAGAATCATAGCACCCCACAAATAAAAATAGCCATACTCTAGATGAAGTTCTGGTATATACTCAAAATTCATCCCATAAATACCTGCCATAAAGGTTAATGGTATAAAAATACTCGCCATTATGGTTAATACTTTCATCACCTCATTCATTTTATTACTTATGGTAGTCATATACATATCCATAAGTCCCCAGGTCATCTCACGATAGATATCTATACTATCTGTTACCTGTGTGACGTGATCATAAAGATCACGTATGTAGCTAATTGTTTTTTCGTCAATTAGTGTACTATCTATTTTTTCAAGTCTATTTACCACTTCTCTAAAAGGAAATACAGCTTTACGTATGCGCAACACTTCACGCTTTAATTCTTGTATATCTTGTGTAATGTCTTGATCTGCATTATTAGCAAATAAAATATCTTCAAGATCTTCTATACGATCACTCATTGCCTCAATAAGGGTAAAGTAATGATCTACTACAGCATCCATTATTGCAAACATCAAATAATCTGAACCCGCATTACGCACGCGACCTTTTGAGTTGGCAATGCGTTGCCTCAATGAGTCAAATACATCCCCATCTGCCTCCTGAAATGTGATAAGGTAATTCTCACCTATTACAAGACTTATGTGCTCATTCATAAATACACCCTGCTCATTGTAGTACAGCATTTTGAATACAATAAATAAATAGTCAGGATATTCATCAATTTTAGGTCGTTGCTGGGTATCTACAATATCTTCAAGAATTAATGGGTGTAGGTTGTAATGTTTACCCAGCGTTTCGATTTGATCAATTTGACTCAGACCATTTACATTTATCCAAGAAATTTCACCTGCCACTTGCTTGTTAAAAGCTTTTGAAACGTCATTATAAACCTCATACCGGTGGGTTTCTGGAGAATAATCAATCAATTCAATGGTAACGTGCTTTTGATCTTTAATACCTGTATAAGTAAGCGTTCCCGGAATATCATTTTGTATTTTTCGGTGAGCGCCTCTAATTTTTGGCAGTTTAGGGAGTTTGGGCTTCTTTAACTTTACGCGTTTAGACATTGTGCTTAATTAGGAGTTTTAAAAATAGAAAAAGTCCATCAATTGATGGACTTTTAAAATTCTATATAATAAGATTAATTAAGCGTGTTGCAGATCGTGTTTACCCTCTTTAATCTCTTCGATTACTTTAGCATTAAATGCTGGTAAGTCATCAGGGTTACGGCTTGTAACTAATGCCTCATCTACTACCACTTCCTGGTCAACCCATAATGCACCAGCGTTCTCTAAATCTTTCTTAATAGAACTAAATGAAGTCATTGTACGCCCCTCTACTACATCTGCACTAATTAAAAGTTGTGGAGCATGGCAGATTGCTGCTACCGGTTTTTTCTGTTTGAAGAAGTCTCTAATAAATATCAAAGCATCTTCATTTCTTCTTAGTTTATCAGGATTAATTACTCCACCCGGTAATACCAGTGCATTATACTCTTTAGCTGAAACTTCACTTAAAGTTTTATCCACATCATAATCATTAGACCAATGATCTGTATCCCAAGCTTTAATAGTACCCGCTTCTTCACTGATTATATGAACTTCAAAACCTTCCTTCTTCATTGCTTCAAGAGGCGATTTCAATTCACTTTCTTCAAATCCGTTTGTTGCTAATATTGCTACCTTTTTCATAATATATGTTTTTTTGGTTCATTAATATTTCTTAGCAAATTTAGTCGGATAGTCTTTAGACTCGGGTTAATACCCAGTTAAAGCCTACAAGCAAAGGGTTAAGCTTTGTTAAGGTAAGCCACCTTTAAGTTAATTTAAGTGAAGATTCTTCTGATAATTTTACGTGTTGTAAGATTAGCCCTGATGCTTGAGCTATATGGGTTAGTTGATACGGTTGTGAACCATCAAGACTTTGCTCAAACTCTTCTGATGTCATTTTACCACTACCTAAGTCAAAAAGCGATCCCATCATTAGCCGCACCTGATGTCTTTTAAATCCTGCCCCTACGACTTTAAATACATAGGAAGTCTCCGGAAAGAAATTAGCTGAATACAAAGTATTAATATCTATTGAAGATGAGATAATGTGCATAAAGGTTTGCGTTTCGGGAGTAGATTTATAGGCATAATTACGATAGTCGTGCTCTCCTTGCATCATTAAAGCACCTTGCTGCATCAAATTTATATCTAGATTCCCCTTTATATTAATCATAAAAGGTGCACAAAACGGATGATTTTTTGAGCCAAATGAAAAGAGATAGATATACTCTTTTAATTTTGGAGCCTGAATAATATTCACGCCTTGATCCTTTTTTTCAATACTAAGCAATTTAATGTCCTGCGGAAGGTTTTCATTAAACTCAGTTAAAAAGGTATCTAAATTAAGAGGAGCTTCTTTTAATATCAACTCGACATAGGTTTCATTTACTGAAACTTTAGAATCTGTACGCCCAGCTGCAATGAATTTAAAATTATTGCGACCTAGTACATAACGCAACGTGCGTTGCATCATACGTTGAATAGTTAATAGATCTGGTTGTTTTTGCCAACCATGGTATCTAAAACCCAGATATTGAATTTTAAGTAAGTAGTAATATTCTTTATTAAACATAATGCAAAAATAAAACTATTATTGAGAAGGGGGTTTTCTTTTATTTTAGGAGAAAATTCCTGACCAGAACATCAAACTGTGCAAATACTATTCTCTAAATTTGACAGTAACTTAAAAGCAATGGTAAACAAGAAAGAAATTGTAAATCAAATACGGTCACACAAACAAAACGCTAACCTTAATTTTAAACTAAAGGAAGATACACAGCGTTTTACACGTGAATTATTTGCGACTTTATTTAATTTTCCCAATAATCTCGAAGAAGATTTAGACCGTTTAGAGCGACTATTTGAAGATCTTGTAGAACTTGCCTGCTGGGAACTCGATAAAAAATGCAGTAAAGTTTGGGATGACTACGTGAGTGAACTTCCTGAAATTCTTAGAAAACTTAACCTTGATGCTAAAGCGATTTATACAAATGATCCTGCAGCAGAAACCATTGAAGAAGTTTATCTTGCTTACCCCGGTTTTTATGCAATAGCTATTTATAGATTAAGTCATGCGCTTTATAAAAAAGGGTTTCCTATTGTACCGCGCTTAATGACAGAATATGCGCATCAGGTAACCGGTGTAGATATCAACCCGGGAGCAACCATAGGAGAGCATTTTTTTATGGATCACGCTACAGGGATCGTAATTGGTGAAACCGCCGTGATTAAAGATCATGTTAAATTATATCAAGGAGTTACTTTGGGAGCTCTTAGTGTTTCTAAAGAATTACAAGCGGTAAAGCGTCATCCTACCATCGAGAATTACGTAACAATTTATGCAAATGCGACAATTCTGGGCGGTGAGACGGTAATAGGTGAACATTGTTTAATAGGTGGTAATGTTTGGCTTACAAAATCTGTCCCACCCTACTCCCTGGTTTCCCACAAACCCGAAATTCTGATTAGAGAGCTCGAAAAGAAATAAATTCGGTATTTCAAAAATAGATTATGAATTACTCAATAGAACGCCTTATTGGCAATACTCCCCTTGTAGAATCCCGGGTTTTACAAACAAATTCTAAAGTTAAATTACTTTTTAAACTTGAAGGACAAAATCCCGGTGGAAGCGTAAAAGATCGAGCTGCTTTTAATATGATCACAAGTGCATTAGAGCGCGGCGACATTAATAAAGACACAAAACTTATAGAAGCTACCAGCGGCAATACGGGTATAGCACTTGCTATGATAGCCTCTATATACGGCCTACATCTAGAAATTGTAATGCCCGAAAACGCAACTAAAGAACGTGTACAAACGATGCGTGCATACGGCACAAAAGTTATTTTAACTTCAAAGGAAATAGGTATTGAAGGAGCCCGTGATTTTGCAGAAGCTAAAGTAAAAAATGAAGGCTATTATATGTTCGATCAGTTTTCTAATCCTGATAATTGGAAAGCGCATTACAAAACAACAGGACCCGAAATTTTTAAAGATACGGCAGGTAAAGTAACCCACTTTGTTTCTTCAATGGGTACCACAGGTACCATTATGGGCACTTCAACGTATCTAAAAGAACAAAATAAAGATATTCAAATTGTAGGTGTACAACCTACAGATGATTCTAGTATTCCTGGCATACGTAAATGGCCACAGGAGTATCTCCCTAAAATATTTGATGCTTCAAAAGTTGACCAGGTAATAGAAGTTAGTGAAGCAGATGCCCGTGTTATGGCAAAACGACTTGCTGAAGAAGAAGGTATTTTTAGCGGAATGAGTAGCGGCGGTGCTACAGTAGCTGCACTGCGACTTTGCGAACAGTTAGAAGAAGGTATTGTAGTTTCAATAATTTGTGACCGCGGTGATCGATATCTATCTTCAGATTTATTCGATTGAAACCAGAACCTAAAAAACTACAACTTCAATACACCGGATTTCTAAATACGGAGCAACTCATATTTGCTCCGTTTGAATTTCCGTTTTTAAATTTTCAATTAAAAAATTTTTCAGATACGCTTCCTGATGATTTTGTAATGCCTCAAAATATACGTTTAGGTCAGCGAATGGAAGTGTTTATGAGTGCTGCTTTAAAAAATGAGCATTATACAATACGTGCTAAGAATTTACAGATTATTGCAAATAAGCGTACGTTAGGTGAGCTAGATTTTATATTAGAAGATCATAAAGAAAAGAAATTAATACATCTTGAAATGGTGTATAAATTTTATTTCTACAGACCTGAAATTGAAGGAGACTGGCGCGCTAAACTCATTGGTCCTAACGCAAAAGATCAATTGATTTTTAAACTTAATAAATTGAGTCAGCATCAATTTCCTATTTTAAAAAATAGGAATACGCAATTGTATTTAAAGGATTTAAGGTTACTAGATCGCTATATAGAGCAGCAAATATATTTTAAAGCGCAGATATTTGTCCCTTTTAAATTTACTACAGATCAAGTGATTTCTAAATTTCAAAACTGCGTCGCCGGTATTTACTTCAGAAGAGAGCAGTTAGACTTTTTTCTAAATAGCGAGTACACTTACTATATACCACCTAAAAACGATTGGGTAAGTAAGCCATCAGAATTTGAAGAGTTTTTACCATACAGAAGTTTTTACAAAAAAATAAGCGCTGCTCTAGAAGAACAACGCTCGTGTATGTTTTGGGTAAAAGATTGCAATACTAAAGTCTGTAAAAGACATTTTGCAACCTGGTGGTAATTAAATTTTACTAACTCTTACAGCATTCATACCTTTTTGACCACGCTCTAGTTCATAAGCGACTTTGTCATTTTCATTAAGTTCGCCATCTAGAATTCCGCTTACGTGAACAAAATATTTCTCCTGATTTTCGGTATCAATAATAAATCCGAAACCTTTAGAATGATCAAAAAAGGATACTTTACCTTTTCTAAATTTTGCTTCTTCTGCAGCTATCTTATCTTCTTCAGTAGTTTTAGGGACACTTATTTGAATGTCTTCTAATTCTACTTCTACTCGTAATGAAGGATCTGGCGGGGTATCTGTTAAATTTCCGTTGTGATCAACATACGCGATCATATCTTCAAAGTTTCCGCCTACAGAATTTGCTTTACGCTCTTCTTTACGTTTTAATTTTTCTTCACGTTTTTTTATACGCTTCTTCTCTCTTTCTGTCTTGCTATAAGTTTGTTGTGATTTAGCCATTATCTGTTTTAGGTGAATAAATACTAGCCTAGATTGTTTTTTGAGGTAATGATACGTGTGATATGAAGAATGGTAATTTATTTACCTTTTAATATATCTTTCGTTATCAAGTAACATCTTTAGCAGGAATGCTAAAAAATCTAAACTTCGGTAAAGATACAAATTTAAAGTCATATTTTACAATTCTGGCAAGTCTCTATTGCGAGTTTAACTAAATGATTTTTTGATTAAAAAAAGCATCATCTAAATCTTGATGTATACAGTTTTTTCTTACATATCGAATATTTTACAAGTTATTTATGGACTTTTTATGTTAAAAAACGTATTTAAAAGCTTTTAATCGTTTTTTTGAATATCCAGATCTAAAATTTTTGTTAGTTTTACTTGATATCCTAACTAACTATTAATGAGAGCTTTTAAATTTTTAATTCTCTTCATTTTATTCTCCACTATTCTCCTCCCTTTATCTGCGCAACAAACAGCGGTAGGTATAGGTACCGTGAATCCTAGAATGAAATTAGAAGTTGCGGGTGACGCAAATATTCGATCTGGAGTAACAATCGGTGTAATTGATAATTTACAGGACGAAGACACTTCTACCTTTTTAATTCAAGAAGGAAACGCACGTATAAAATCTTTAGATGTGAGTAATCCTACAGGTGCTGCCCTGGGATATATTCAGGTTTATGAGATATTTAATCCTAATGAAGATTGGGTTTATGATTTTGATACACAGGTAAATGCTACAGATTTTGTTCTAAATGCAATTTCTGCTTCCTATGATCGTGAATTAGATATTAATAGAAATGCCACAATTCCGTTTTATTCTGCATTTATTCAAAATGGTACCTGGCACATAAAAGCAGATTTCCCAGCTGCTAACAATAGATATCCAGCAGAAAAAGGAACCTGGACAATTACAACTCTCATTTACTCGAATGATTTATCAAAGCAGTTTGGAAAAATAAATGTTTCGATGGCTGGCGGAACAACTCAAACCGCTGTCAACCCGTTTATAAATTAATTGTATATGAAAGAAAAATACTTATTGATTCTTTTTCTTATAGTAGGCAAAACTTTTGCTCAGGTTGGTATTGGCACTACTTTGCCTCTAGCAGATTTGCACGTAGCAGGTTCTGTCGTGGTGCAAGACAATTTTAAAACCAATATTCTTCCTACCGTCACTGCTACAGATGAAAATTTTAAACTACTAACACGCCGTACAAATTCATCTCCTGTAACCGGTGAAATAACACGCCTTAATGTAGATGAACTTACTGTTGCCCCAATGAATATTTTTAAATACAGGTTTGAAAATCTGAGTTATGATAATTTAATAGATATTGATATAAGCTTTGAAACCGATAAATACATTGTAGGTATCGCAGACTTTAGATATATAGGAGCTCCCGTAATAAAACTTCCCATAAATACAAATCTTGATTCTATAGGTGCGTTTGTGGTGCGTGTTTTTGAAAGTAATGGAACCTGGCATTTAGAAATTAGAAATAGATATTTAGACACTGTTGTAGAAACTAATGCTGTCGCTTATGAATTTACTTTAATTGTTTACGACACCTCTTTTTATCGCAAATTACCGGTCATACGTACAAATCTTAATGGCAATAACACAGGTACAGCGGCAATAATACCTGATCTCTACTAAATGATTAAAAAACTACTATATACCCTATTTTTTCTATTTATAAACCCATGGTGTATACAGGCACAAGTGGGAATAAATACAGATGCCCCTACAGCAATGTTGGATGTAGACGGTACAGCAATTATAGATGAAAAGCTTTTTCTAGAAAATCCTGGTAATTCAACCCAAATACGAGGGTCCAAGCTTATTATAGAAAGAACAGATAATTCAATTGTTCAATACGATATTTCAGTAAGTAAATATGGTCCCATTAATTATGCTGAATTGGTTTTTAGCAACACTTCTCGATTTGGTATTACAGACTATAATACAAAAATAAGTACAGATGATTATATACTTTCGGTACAGGGATATTACTTTGTTGAACACGGTACCGGCTCTACAAGCGTAATCACCGCGAGCGGAACGGTTAACACAATTGTAGAAGGTTATCAGGTTTACGCATATAAAAATCCTGTAGATAGAAAATGGTATATTAAATGCTTTATAAATAACGGTGGCATTTTTAGAACATCAGCAAACCCGGTAACTACCATAGATTTACACATGAATATTATCATATTTAGAAAGGGTTTGCTAGCTAAAGAAGTGCCCGGTTTTACTGTGAATGTAAATAAGAATACTATAGGTACTTTACCCAAGCCA
Organism: Leeuwenhoekiella sp. NPDC079379; assembly: GCF_044542075.1. Taxonomy (NCBI): domain Bacteria; kingdom Pseudomonadati; phylum Bacteroidota; class Flavobacteriia; order Flavobacteriales; family Flavobacteriaceae; genus Leeuwenhoekiella; species Leeuwenhoekiella sp. NPDC079379. The sequence goes on along the minus strand of NZ_JBITTU010000006.1, from coordinate 188,931 downwards.
GCGGGATTTTAAATCTAGTTTTGAGCCTCATGTTCTTGCAGATCTTTCCGTAGGTCTAATTTTCTAAATTTAGGTGAAATAATACCTGTAAAAACCACTGTTATTAAAGTCATACTTCCTCCAAAGACAACCGCAGTTACCGTTCCCATAAGTTTTGCCGTAAGACCACTTTCAAAAGCTCCCAGTTCATTAGAACTTCCCACAAACATAGAGTTTACGGAAGCTACCCTTCCCCGCATCGAGTCTGGAGTTCTAAGTTGTAAAATGGTCTGCCGTATAATCATAGAAATACCATCTGTAACACCACTCATAAATAAGGCTGCCACAGAGAGCCAGAATGTTGTAGATAAACCAAAGACAATTATACAAACTCCAAAACCAAAAATAGCTGCTAATAATTTTAATCCGGCTTTCTTATACAATGGAAAATACGCTGAAGTAAACATAGTAATAAGTGCTCCCACTGCAGGAGCTGCTCGTAAAATACCAAAACCTTCTGGTCCCACCTTTAATACATCTTGCGCATATATAGGGAGTAAAGCAACTGCCCCACCAAAAAGCACAGCAACCATATCTAAACTTAACGCACCTAAAACTGCTTTACTATTGCGCACAAATTGTATTCCCTCTTTTAAGCTTTTTAAAATAGGCTCTCCAATGTTAGGATTTAATATGGGTTTTTGCTTAATCTGAGACAAGCAAATAAGAGCAAAAAGGGAAAAACCAAATATTAAACACATTGACCAGTGAACTCCAAACCAGTTTATCGCAAAACCACCTAAAGCAGGCCCAAGTACCGCGCCCATTTGCCAGACACTACTGCTCCAGGTAGCCGCATTAGGATAAACTTTTTTAGGGACTACCAGAGAAAACAGGGAGAAAATCGTAGGTCCTAAAAAGGCACGCACCACACCGCCTAAGAAAACCAAAAAATAGATACAGTTTAAGGTAACATTTGTAGAAATCGAAGCGGTAAATCGAGGCCAGGTCAATAAAAAAAGACCAATGCTAATTACCGAAAAACCAAAAAGACATTTAAAAAGCAAATTTCTTTTTTCATTTTGATCTACGATATGTCCTGCAAATAATGCTAATGAAACGGCCGGTATAACTTCCATTAAACCAATAATACCTAGAGATAACGGGTTTTTAGTTATACTATACACTTCCCACTCAATAACTACAAATTGCATAGACCAGGCAAATACCATGGCAAAGCGCACAAGTAAAAAGATATTAAATTCTTTGTAACGTAATGCTGCGTAAGGATCATTCTTAGCCATAAACCTAATTTATGGCGCAAATATACTTTTAAGTAGCTACCGAATATTAGAAAAACTGATCGTAAAATTACTTTTTGCTTAATAATAGACTTTGTATCACTTGGATAGACTAAAATATTTTATTTCGTTTTATATCTGTCTGATTCTTGCGGCTTTTACTTTTTCTTGTAGCGTACCGTCTTAGACCTTTGAGTTATCAAGCCGTATTAGTGAACTATTCTAACTATTAGCAACATCCGTTTCCGGGAATACAAGGGTCTGAAGCAGCTTTAATTAGCGGGGTTGTTTGACGGTCTTCGATACCGCAGGCATCTTTTGCCAGACAATCTGTTAGTTGAGCTATTAGGGTAAAATATTTCCCGTTATGACCTAAATTATAAATATTAATAGTCTCTCCCTGATACTCGATTTCGACATCAAGGTCGGGTAGTTGCAATTCGCGTTCAGATAGACTTAATATTTCGACTAATTTTTCAGGGTGCAACCTATGGTTATAATCATTAGCAGACCATAGTTGCAGCACAATAGTTTCTTTAGTTCGCTTCTGACCCCCACAATCTATAAAACGCTTAGTACTTAATCCTACTTCGGTGACGTGAAAATGACTGGGTACTAGTTTTCCGTTAGGTAATTCAAAACCAATTTTTAAAGCTTTAGAAGCATTTTTTTTAAGTTCGGATAATAACATATTTTGTGATTTAGCAACAATCAGATTGCTTATTAATTTCATTATGTTCAAATTAAATCTTTTGCTATTCAAAAAACATAGAAGAGTTTTGATTTATACAGTAGCAAACACGTATCATCATCTTCTGTTTCTAATAAATAATTTAATTTTTTAGCATTTTCTATTGTCAAGCTATTTTAGACTGCTTTAATAGGTCTTAGATTTAACAAAGTTCTTACAGAATAGAACTATATGCCGAACGGACCCGTACTTATGTGTTTAGCGCCATTTCATTCTGTTATTCAGCAATGAAGCATCTTTTAAAAGTAATTGACTTCAATTCATCGTAATATTACGATAATTAAGTGTTGTTGCAGGTATTTTGATTTTATTTCTTTGTTAACCTATTGCAAAATCTATAAAAAATAAAGTTGTTAAGGGTAACTTTGTCAAGTACAAAATTAACATGATGCCAGATTTCAAAAACAGTCTGCATTAATACGTATATCTATGGAATCTGATAAGCAAAAAACACACAACAAATTAACCGAAAGTTTACAAGGTTTACTAGTTAAAAACTATGATGCCGAAAAGGGATTTATAAAAGCTATGCAGCATTTAGAACATCCTGATTTGAGAGGGTTTATGCAACGTCAGGCGGCAAAACGTAGTAATTTTGCAACAGAATTAGATCGTGAATTACACGCTCTAAATGAAACTCCTAAATCTAGCGGAACACTAGCCGCTGATTTGCACCGAACATGGATTGAATTAAAGAATACTATACTAAGTGCAGACGTATCAACTGTGCTTGAAGAATGCTTAAGAGGTGAGAAAAATAGCGCACACGAGTATGAGACTGTTTTACAATCGCACGAATTTCCTCAGCATTTACGTACGGTAATTAACAATCAGCTTTCAAAAATTTACCGAACAATTGATGATTTACAGCAGCTAGATGACATAACAAAACTACAGTAGCATAAAGATCTATTTAAATAAGTGCCTTTAAATTTATTTTAAAGGCACTTATTTTTTGTCTTGCTGAAACTGTATCACAACTAAATCGACGTTGCAGTATTAGCATAAAAATGTTCGTGAAGAGTTGTTTTCATTATCATATTATCATAATGAAGTTAATATTATAAATAAAAAAATATAAATCATTCAATTTTTACGAATATAGCTTAGCTTTCACAAAGGAGTTATTTTAATTTTAAAGAATTACTTATAAATAAAGATTTATATGAATTCTTCAGAACTTCCAAGACGCGATTGGCTAAAAAAAATAACATTATCTATGGGAGCGCTAGCTCTTGCTCCTACAGCATTATGGGCAAATTCAGTAGAAAGTGCACGAGCTAAAAATCAAAAATTCATTTATCAAAATCCGGTTTTTGATGAATTTACCCCTCCAAGGTTTCCTGACCTCAGCACCGTAAATGCGCGTCTGGTATGGAATGAAAATCCATACGGACCTTCAAAATTAGCTGCAAAAGCATTTCAGGATGCTGTTTGGGATGGCAATCATTACTCGTGGTCCTCATTAAGTAATCTTGTAGACAAAATTGCCGCTTACGAGGGCGTAAGTACAGATCAAATTATGATGGGTCCTGGCTCTTCAGATTTATTAGAGAAAACTGCATTAGTCTTGTTTCAAAATGGTGGTAATGTAGTGAGTGCAGATCCTAGCTATATGTCATTAGTAAGCGTAGCAAAAGCTGCCGGTGGTTCTTGGAAACCCATTAAACTTACAGCAGATTATCAACACGATCTTGAGGCTATGGAAGCCGCTATTGATAAGGATACAAAACTCGTTTACATTACAAACCCAAACAATCCTACCGCTACCTTAACAGATACCGCAAAACTTAAAGATTTTTGCAGTAGAGTTTCTGAGCAGGTACCTGTCTTTGTAGATGAAGCTTATTTAGAACTGGCGCCAGAAGGTTTAGATGCGAGTATTTCATCGCTTGTTGCAGCAGGTAAAAATGTATTTGTAACCCGTACTTTTTCTAAAATTCACGGTATGGCGGGTTTACGTATGGGGTATATGCTAGGAAAAAAAGAATCTCTTTCTGCTATAAACGAGATCACACGTGGTGGCATGGGCATCGCCGGTCCTACTGTCGCTGCTGCCTCTGCAAGTATGGATGATACCGAATATTTGAATATGTGTAAAACTAAAATTAAAGAAGCACGCGATTATACAACTGCCTATCTTGAAAAGCGTGGTTTTGAGTACATGCCTTCATCAACAAACTTTATAATTTTTCCTATAGATATGGATGGAGATACGTTTTTAGAGCAAATCTATGAACGCAAAGTTGTTGTTAGAGCTTTTAAATTTTGGAATCAAAACTGGTGTCGTGTAAGTATGGGCACTATGGAAGAAATGCAGTACTTCACAAATGCTATAGATGAAATATTAGTTTAAGATGGATGTTAACCTTCAGAAAACATTTTTATTTCTGGTCTTTATTGCCTTAGGTTTACTACTAAAACTTAAGGTTAAAGGAAAGCAAGAATTAGCCGGTATCAAGATGATAATTTTAAATCTTGCATTACCGGCAACTATATTTATTGCCCTTCTAAGCATACAGGTTGAATCTTCTTTGCTTGTATTGCCCTTTATTGCTTTACTTATAAATAGTGTTTTGCTTTTTATTACACCGCTTATTTTACCAGTTTTAGGAATTAGAAAAAATTCTCCTAACTATCGCAGTGCTCATCTTTTACTACCTTCATTAGCGCCTGGTTTAAGTTGCTTTCCATTTATATTAGAGTATCTGGGTGAAGAATATTTAGCAAAAGCTGCAATGGCAGATTTAGGAAACAAACTCTTTGTTCTTCTTATTTTATATTTAGTAGCAATGCGCTGGCATTACAAAACACAGAAGATTACCGGTAAATCGCAGGTTTCAAAATTTAAAAATTTATGCATTGCAATGATTTCAGAGCCTGTAAATTTTTTAATTTTAGCAGCTCTTATTTTACTTGTTGCAGGATTTAATCTTAGTAGTCTCCCCTACTTGGCTAGCGAAACTTTTAATAGATTGAGTATCTTAATGACACCCTTAATTTTACTATTTATAGGACTTTCTGTAAATGTAAAACGAAAACAGTTTTTTGAGATTACCTCATTACTTTTAGTAAGAGCCGGCATCGTGGTCTTTCTAAGTATAGGTTTAATATTAATTTCTGGGATAAAATTATCTCAGGATCGCTTATTGTTACTTGCATTTGGATTAAGTGCCTGTAGTTTTTGGCCGTTTGCACATATTGCAGCTGTTGATAAATATGAGAAGAAAGTTGCTGAGGGCAGCAAAACATTCAATCAAAATTATGCAATTACGATACTAGCCATTTCGTTTCCACTTTCTGTAGTACTTATCTTAGGAATTTTATCTGCTGGAAATCATTTTGCAGATATAACAACACTAGTTATTCTAGGATCTTTACTTGTGCTTCTAGGGTTTATTTATCCTGTATTTCTAAAATTTTCAAAGGTAAATCGTAATCAGAAAGAAGAACTACGACAAGAATTAGAAGGCACGTACACACTACGACAAGTCTCAGAAAATTAATAACGTTCTTATTAAAGTATAATATAAAAATTTAATTACTACAACCTTAAGTGATCGTTGACTTTTAGCTTAGGAAGTTATTTATATAAAAAAAAAGACCGGCTAATAGGCCGGTCTTTTCTATTAATAACACTAGAATAATTTTATCGAGGATCTAAAATTAAATCGATACGCTCTTTTAAATCTTGTAAGTGATAACGACTTAACGTATCTCCAGAACGTGTTGCTGCAGTACTAACAAGACGTTTTAATGTATTTAATTCTGCACGTGAAACAGCTCTTATATCTGATTGACTAACTTTTACATCCGTGGCATTTCGGCCGGTTTGATCTTTAGTTAATAAATATTCTAAACGCTCTACATAAGCACGCTGTAAGTTACGACGATATGTATCTATTTTCTTACCGTTAGTAAGTTCACTAAAGATGCCAGTACGTAAGTCTGTCATCAATTGCGTTAGCATATATGCATCTTTACCATTAAGCGCTTCATTTTCAATCATACGTCCCATACGACCAAAATCAAGTACATTATCTAATGTACGTACCTGAGTAGCTCGTATACGCTCAATGTTTCCGTCGTGTTCGATACGATTTAGAATTTCAGCATCTATCATCCACTCTGGAGTAGTAAATAATTGATCTTGTAAAAACTGTACACTTTCTTTTTGACGCTCTTTAGGTACAGGCATATATACTACACCATCTTGATCATAGGTTTTGTAATACTCATAAACGCCACCTATGTTATTAGAAACGTGACCCATATAACGATTGTATTGTGCTAAAACCTGCCCGTATAATGTGCCTAGATCTTCATAGGTTTTACCATCTTCAGCTGTCCATTCAATAAGGTTAGGAATGATCCGTTTAAGGTTTGCAATACCATAATTACTTGCTTTTACTGCATCATCACCTAGATCTTCAGTTTGTGAACTAGGATCAACTACTTCACGTTGTTGTGAACCAAAGCGGTACATAGGATCACCCGCGTGCTCTAAAATCCACTGATCAAGAATTGGCTTTTCTGCTTTTTCCTTTTTGTCTAAAATAGGTCTGTAACCCCAGTTAATTGCATACTTGTCATAAATACCTATATTAGGCATCATAGAAACACCCTCATCACCCGGTTGTGCTATATAATTAAATCGTGCATAATCCATAATAGAAGGTGCAGTACTATATTTTTCAGTAAAACTTTTAAACCTTAATGAGTCTACAGGATATGCTACACTGCTTCCCATATTATGAGGTAAACCTAAGGTATGTCCTACTTCGTGAGAAGATACAAAACGTATTAAACGTCCCATTATCTCATCTTTGAATGCTACGCCACGTGCATCAGGATTAATTGCTGCTGTTTGTACAAAATACCAGTTACGCAATAAAGTCATTACGTTATGATACCAGTTAATATCTGATTCTAAAATCTCACCACTACGCGGGTCACTAACGTGAGGACCGTTCGCATTAGGAATTGGAGAAGCTAAATAGCGTACTACAGAAAATCGAATATCTTCTGGAGACCATTCTGGATCTTCTTCTACACTAGGTGCCTCTTTAGCGATTATAGCATTTTTGAAACCTGCAGCTTCAAAAGCTACTTGCCAGTCTTCTATACCTTGTTTTATATAAGGAACCCATTGTTTTGGAGTTGCACGGTCTACATAATAAACAATTTGTTTTTTTGGTTCTACCAGTTCTCCAGCATTAAACTTGGCAACATCTTCTGGCTTTACTTCTAATCTCCAACGATCTAAATAACGTACAGTTTTGCTCTCTTGTGCATCAAGGCCATAATCTACCTGGCCTCTGGCAAACCAGCCTACGCGCTCATCAAAATAACGTCTTTCCATAGGTACTTTAGGTAAAAGAACCATACTGTTATTCATCTCAACGGTAATAGAACCTAAGCTACCATTACTAGGAGCATTTTTTGCATTGTAGGTCTTTACGTGTCTTGCTTCAATATTAAGTGGATAACTTTTAAGACTTTCGATATAACTTCGGTCTTTATCTACATTAGAAACTTTGTACTCTTCTCTGTAATAACCCGGCATCCCTAATGCCTGTACATCTGTATTATACAGATCATTTACCTGTATTACTGTTTTAGTTGAATCTTTACTTACGGCTTTAATATCAAAAGAAAAAAGAACCGGTTCAAAATTTGAGTTAGTTACAGCTTCATGAATTGGTAATGAATCTGCAGCAAAAATCTGATGAGAAACTACACGCACCAGTACTTTCTTATCTTTTTTCTCCCAACGTAAAACTTCAGTATTTGCCTTACCCCCACCAAAACCTATACCTGAAGCGGTTTTAGCGATACGGCTAACCATAAGCATCTCGCGGTTAAAGAGACTGTCTGCAATCTCGTAGAAGTAATCGTCGTCTACTTTATGAACTGTAAACAGACCTGCATCTGAAATAGCATCTTTTGTAATGACTTTGTCATATGGTTTGAGGCCTCCCTTTGGTTTCTCAGACTTTTCTGAAGCTGCGGCCGCAGCTCCCTTTTTTGTCTGTTTGGTACTTGCGCACGAAACTACCGTCATCATTGCAAACGTAAATGCCGCAATTGGGTAAAGTTTTATCTTCATAGTTAAATTTTTAGTTGCGACAATTTAATACTACTCAAATAAAAACGCTGTTAAGAACTTCTTAACAGCGTTTGTTAAATTTTAATAAAATATCAAAAATATAGTAACTGCAAGTAGTTAGCCGACCAATTAATTATCTAATTCTCTAACTTTTTTTATATTCTTTATAGATTTTATAAAGAAATAGTATCAGTTTACATTAAAATCAAGGCTATAAAATGCATACTTTGGTAAAACAAAACTGTTGGTATGTTATTTTACCTTAATTATTTTTTTCTTTTTCTGATTTTAATTCTTGTATTTTTTCAAGGACTTTGGGTTTTAATTTAGCATCTATATATTCGTTGAAATTTTTATTACCCTTAATAAGCGGATTTTTATCACCAGGAGCATTTGATCTCAAAGTTTCCATGTCTTTTACAAGTCCTATGGTAAATGGGTGATTTGATAAGTTTACATCTGCTTCAGCATTATTGGCTGCATCCTGAAACATTTTAAGAGAACTCAGGTAATTCTCATTAGCCGCTAAGGTTTTAGGTAAACCTGTGCCTCCCCATAATGCAACTGTATACTTCTCTCCCTGCTCTTCTACCGGAAATAGTAACGACAGTCCGCCGGGTGCATGACCTGGAGTAAGATAAACGGTTATCGATTTATCACCTAAACTAATGTTCTCACCATTTTTAACTTCAGTATATTTTTTAGGAACTTCAAGTTCACTAGATAAATTTCCAAAAGGATCAGTTAATACTTCAGCATCGTTACTATGCAAACCTTCCCAGGCTGTTTTGCTCATTAGGACTTCAGAACCGTAGTTTTTTTCAAAGAAGCGTGCTCCTCCATAATGGTCTGAATGCTCATGGGTTATTAGAATCTTTTTCACCTGTGCAGGATCAAAACCCAACTCCTTAATACCCGGAACAATCACAGTTTCTGCATCATTTTGATTCCACATGCTGTCTATTAAAATAAGGCCATCTGCTGTATTTATTAAAAACACACCTACACCCACATAACCTATATAATAAACATTATCAAAAAGTTGTGTTGGCTTAATAATCTCTGTACTAAAAAGATCGCTATTTCGCATTTCCTTCGGAACTTTCTCTAGTCGCTCCTGAGCTTTTTCAGTACGTGTGTCTGAGGCACTTTGTTCAAGGTTTGAATTTTCCGTGTTTTCCTTATTTTTTGTGCTATTCTGGCAACTACTAAAAGTGATTATTAGCAGGATTGCTGTAGATTTTAAAAATGTAGATTTCATTGGTTGTAGGTTAGGGTTATATATTATTCACTAGCTGAATTTAAACGTTCATAATCTTCTTGATCTAGATTCAAATGTAATGCTTCATCAAAAGCCTGCAAATGTTCTTTTTTTGTTGCGCTAGCTATAGGCGAAGTAATCCCAGGTTGTGCCATTGTCCAGGCAAGCGTTATTGCAGCTTCAGATACTTTGTGTTTTTGAGCAGTTACCTTTAATGCATTTAAAACCGCCTCTCCTTTGTCATTAAAATATTTTTTTAAAAAAGGTTCGCGGTCTTTTCCGGTAGCGGCACCTTTAGAATCATATTTACCGGTAAGAAAACCGCTTGCCAGTGTAAAATAACTAGTAACACTCAGATTATTTTCAATACAAAAACGTTGATATTCCCCCTCAAAACCCGCGCGTTCCATAAGATTATATTCGGGCTGAATTACTTCATATCTCGGTAAACTATCTTCTTTAGATAGCTCTATAGCCTCCCTTAAAATTGCTAACGGAAAATTAGAAGCTCCTATTTGACGCACTTTACCTGCGTTAATTAAATTCTTATATACAGATAAGGTCTCCCGTTGTGGCGTACTGTCATCATATTTATGACTAAAATAAACATCTACATATTCGGTTTGTAAACGCTTTAAACTCAATTCAATTTGCTCATTTATATAAGAAGCAGAAAGATCTGGTGCACCAGAGCCCATAGGGCTACCCACTTTAGTTGCAAGAATTATTTTATCGCGATTTTTAAGTGCTTGCATCCACTCTCCTATTATAGTTTCACTCTCACCTCCAGAATTCCCTTCTGCCCAATACGAGTAAACATTAGCAGAGTCTATAAAGTTGAACCCTTTGTCTAATAGTGCATCTAATAAGTAGAATGAAGTTTTTTTATCTGCCGTCCACCCAAAAACGTTACCACCAAAAGTGATAGGTGGAATTTTTATATCTGTTTTTCCTAATTGTATATATTCCATCTTTAATATTTTAATATTTTAATTAATCATTAAAGGCTTTGTTTAAGACCTTCTTATCGAGATTAAAATTACAAAGGCAACTATTTAGAATACTATAACAGAGGTTTAAAGTATTGTTAATCTGAAGCAATTAAGCGTTGACTAAAAAGAAAAAACTAATTTAGCAACAGAACAAACTAAGCAATACAATGAAAAATTTATTAAGAGCATTAATTGCCGGATATGGCGCTAAAAAAATAGGTGGTGGCCGTTGTGGATGTATAGGTACAATTGTTGTCTTTGCAATCTTATACTGGTTACTAGGTTTTGTTTTTAATGTAATCTAATGGTTACACTTAGAAAATAGAAACTACTAATTAGGGTTATCTCTAAAATAACTTAAAAAATTGAGGGCTTTATCTATATTTAGATAAAGCCCTTTTGCATTTAGCACCTATTACTTGATCTTTTACAGACTGATTGCGAAGAATTTAATACACTAAAAGTTCATCAAAGAATTATTTCCTGTTATCTAATTTTTAAGAATTCTGAATCAATTATAAGATTAGATTTACCTCCTAAAACTATTGAGCTGCCGGCTCGATAAATAGGTATTAAAAACTAACATTTTCTTATTTTGATGCTTCTTGAAATAGCTTTACCGCTTACCAATCCTGTGTTAAAATTCCTTTTAATATTGGTAATCATTCTATTTGCTCCTATAATTCTCAATAAGATTAAAATCCCACATTTATTAGGATTAATTATTGCCGGAGCCATTGTTGGTCCTAAAGGAATTAACCTTATAGAGCGTGATAGTGGTATTATACTTTCGGGCACCGCCGGGCTTTTATATATTATGTTTTTAGCAGGATTAGAAATAGACCTGGTAGATTTTAAAAAAAACAGTAAAAAAAGTATTGTATTTGGCGTTTACACCTTTTGTATTCCTATGCTCTTAGGAACACTTGCCGGTCTTTATATTTTAAAGCTCTCAATGCCAACATCTGTTTTACTGGCTAGTATGTTTGCTTCTCATACCTTAATCGCTTACCCGTTAGTAAGTAAAATGGGGATTGCTAAGAACATTGCGGTAAATATTACAGTAGGTGGTACTTTAATTACAGATACTTTGGCTTTACTCGTCTTAGCTGTTATTGTAGGTATGACCACAGGTGAAGTAACAACTGAATTCTGGATTAGACTTTTTTTATATATCACCCTATTCGGTTTAACTGTAATGTTATTATTTCCTATTATAGGCCGCTGGTTTTTTAAACGATTTGATGATAGCGTTTCTCAATATATTTTTGTTTTAGTTATGGTATTTCTGGGAGCTGTGTTAGCAGAGCTAGCGGGTGTTGAAGCTATTATAGGGGCATTCTTATCGGGTTTAGCACTCAACCGCTTAATACCGCACACCTCCCCTTTGATGAATCGTATAGAATTTGTGGGTAATGCTATATTTATTCCTTTCTTTCTTATAGGTGTAGGAATGCTAATAGATTACCGCGTATTCTTTAATGATTTAGAAACTATTAAAGTGGCATTAGTCATGATTATTGTTGCGACTTCAGCTAAATTTCTGGCTGCCTGGTTTACTCAAAAAACATTTCAATTTTCTGCAGATCAACGCCGTTTAATCTTTGGTTTAAGTAATGCTCAGGCTGCCGCTACACTTGCTGCAGTATTAGTAGGTTATAATATCATTACCGGTGAAACGCCTGCTGGAGACCCCATACGCTTACTAAATGAAAACATTTTAAACGGGACCATTTTAATGATTTTATTTACCTGTACTATCGCTTCATTTATAGCGCAGCGAGGTGCTAAGAATATCGCCCTTTCTGAAAGTTTAAATGCGGAATCTGATATTCTTGAAAATAGTGAAAGAGTTTTAATACCTATTAGTAATATTGACACTATAGACGAACTCATTAATTTAGGAATTACCGTCAAATCGAAAACCAATAAAGACAATTTATACGCCTTAAGCATTGTTGATAACAGCACTATAGATAATATAGGCGACAAGCAGGCTCAAAAAATTTTAAATAAAGCAACTATTACTGCCTCTGCGACAGATAACAAAATTCAAGAAATCTTACGCTATGACTCCAGTATTGTTAATGGAATTAACAGTGTCGTTAAGGAACAAAAAATAACCGATTTAATTTTAGGACTTCATATTAGCAAAGGTATTTCTGATTCTTTTTTAGGCAACTTAACTGAAGGTATTCTTACCAGGTGTAATATTACTACGCTTATATATAAACCAGCTCAGCCGCTAAATACTATTAAAAGACATCTGATTATAGTACCAGAAAATTCAGAAAAAGATTTAGGATTCCCCTCCTGGATTAATAAAGTCTGGAATATTGCTAGAAACACAGGAGCTCAGCTGGTCTTTTACGCAAATAATGAGACGCTTCACTTCATAGAACAACTACAATCTAAGCAATCACTTTCTTGTACATCTGAAGAATTTAGCGATTGGGAAGACCTATTAATTCTCGCAAAAAACTTTCGTAAAGATGATAATCTAATACTTATTTTAAGCCGAATTGATAGACCGTCCTATAATAAGACTATGTCTAAAATACCATTTTACCTCAATAAATACTTTAAAGAAACAAGCTATATGCTTATTTATCCTATGCAAGCAGGTGCGCTTATCAGTTCTAAAATAGACTTTAAAAACCCAACAGTAAATGCACCGTTAGAAAGACTAGATCAGCTAGGTAAAATCATAGGTAGACTTTTTAGGAAGAAAACAAAATAAGCGCAGCTTATATTGATTACAAATTTAATTATCAATTGTAAACAAGTTTAAGATCCAGGCAGATACAAAATGTCATATATATAGTGTCTGCACGACTAATAGAGTAATTTGTTATATTTTCAAGCATTTACAAGTAGCATAGTCTAAAATGAATCTCAAAGAATCTTCCTCAAAATACAGTCAGAAAAACTTTAATGATTTTGGTCTGGGAGAAAAAGCCACTGCTGGCAATTACCGGGTTTTAAATAAAAATGGCTCTTTTAATATCAAGAAAGATAACGTAGGGGTGTTAGAACGCATAAATTTCTTTCATGTTCTGGTTTCTATGTCCTGGCTGCAGTTTATACTAATAATTCTAGGTACTTATTTTTGTATAAATCTGCTATTTGCTTCGTTGTATATGCTGGTAGGTATTGAGTACCTTACAGGAATTTATGGCTCCACCTTTTTGGAACAATTTACGGAAGCTTTTTTCTTCAGCGCTCAAACCATTACCACGCTAGGTTACGGGCAGGTCGCACCTATAGGAATTTTAACAAATATTCTCGCTGCAACTGAGTCTATGATGGGCTTACTAGGATTTGCTCTGGCAACCGGTATGGTTTATGGAAGATTTTCAAAACCTGCCGCAAAATTAAAATACAGCAAATTTGCAGTCATTGCTCCCTATCAGGATATAAATGGCTTTATGTTTAGAGTGGTTAATCCTCATGGAAACCAACTTCTTGAGTTAGAAGCTTCAGTCTCACTCTCTATACTTCGTGAAAATTCTGAACTGCGCAGTTTTTTTCCACTAGATTTAGAACGTGCCAAAGTTGCTTTTTTACCTGCCACCTGGACGCTGGTTCATCCTATAACCAGTGAGAGTCCGTTTCACCAGATAAAACCCGAAGCTCTTTTTAAAAGAGATGCTGAAATTATAATTGTCATCAAAGCATTTGATGAAAGCTTCTCACAATCTGTTTATTCCCGCTCTTCCTATAAATTCAACGAAATTAAATGGGGTGAAAAATTTACCTATCTCATTTCTCAAAAAGATGGAAAAGTATCTGTAGACGTTAGTGGTATTGATAATACTGAACCTGCCCAATTAAACGGAAATATTTAATATTCTACAAGTATTGAAGCTAAGTGCTACGGAATTATACATTTTAAGGAAAAAGAAAGAAAAAACTAAATTCAAATCCCTTATTTTGAATCTCAATTCTAGTACTACTATTTTTTAGCGTTTTTACATATATTATGAGACAGTCTTTATTTGAATTTATTAAAAATCTGAATCACTTCTTACAGCGTAAATTCAAACAATATGACAACAAACTACCGTATTTTATTACTGTTATTCTGGCCTTATTAATTGTGGTATTTTGTATAAATACTTTCATAGAACTTACAGAAACACTCAAAACTGAAGTACTTGCTACCTACGATACCCAAATTACAGATTATGTAATTTCTTATAGAACACCGCTTCTAACCCGGTATTTTGTATTTGTAACTAATGTGGGTGATTTGTATGGTTATCTAACAGTGGTAGGACTTACAGCTATAATCTCTTATTTCTTCTTTAAACGCTGGAAGTATGTTTTACAAACTACCGCTGTTTTAATATTAGCTTCTATATCTAATGTGATTTTAAAGCGATTCATAGACCGTGCACGCCCGGGAATAGAGCATTTAGTTTCGGTAGAGACATTAAGTTATCCTAGTGGTCATGCAATGAGTGCTATGGCCTTTTATGGTTTTCTTATTTACCTTGTATTTCGCTTCCGGTTTAATAAATTTCTAAAAACCGGTTTAATTTTGCTTTTAGCAGTTCTAATTTTAAGTATAGGAATAAGTCGTATTTATTTAGGCGTTCACTTTCCTTCAGACATTGCGGGAGGTTACATTGCAGGCTTTATCTGGGTTGTGTTTTGTATTCTAATTTTTAATATTATTGAACTTTTTAGAAGAGACCCTAAAACATAGATCTTAAAATCTGTTAGTTTTAAAAAGGATACCCAATTGCAAAGTTCAAAATGGGGTTTGCAAAATCGTATGTCCATCGTTTACCTTCTTCTAAACTAGGGTCGTGAAAAGGTGCTGCAAGATCTAATCGTATTACAAAACTTTGTATATCTACACGCATTCCAAAACCACCGCCAATTCCTAATTGATTAATAAAATCACTACCAAAGGTATCGCCTTCTAAAGCTAAATTGTCTGTAGTATTCCAGATGTTTCCAGCATCAACAAATAACGCACCCTGAAGAATATTTATAAGCGGAAAACGATATTCTAGATTTGCCTCCAAGCGTACATTACCGGTTTGATCGTAGTAATTAGAAGCCGTGTTATCATCGGCCACAAAAGTCCCTGGCCCTAGTGATCGGGTTCTAAATGCACGTACACTATAAGGTCCTCCTGCAAAATATTGCTTTGTGTAGGGTACTACTTCAGAATTTCCGTAAGGGACACCTATTCCTGCAAAAAGACGAGTTGCAAGCGTTTGGTTTTTTGCAAAGTTAAAATGATATCTAAAATCTGCATCTATACGTGCAAACTGCGCATATTCTAACCCCAAAATACTTTGAGGTCTGTCACCACCTGCAAATAAACTCAAGCTATTACCAGCGGTTTCAAAATTTGCATTTAAAAAAATTTGATGCGTGGCACCGGTATCTACCATCCCGTTATAGGTAAAAGAATAGGTTAAACCTGATATAAATTGCTGATTAAAACTGGTTTGTAAAAAGGGGTTTGCCTCTAATATCGCATCAAATTCCGGAGTGGTATTAGCTAGTGAAACATAATTAATTGCTATAGGATTTATCTCGTGTGTAATGTATTTATTGGCTTGCCATACATAACCAAAATTTGCCTCTACAGAACCTAGTGTAAATAATTGAGATCTGTTTAAGTAAGCTACACCCAATTTAACACGGGTTTTAGGTATGTCGTATTTAAAATAATCTTTAGAAAATTTATACGGAAACAACATACGCGGAAATATGAGTTCACCACTTACACCTAATTGAACGCTGGTAGACCCCGCAGTATCTCCTGACCCACCACCGGCTTGAAACTCATAACTTCCGTCAAGTGAAATATTAAGTGTTTCTCCTCCCTGAAAAAGATTACGGTTAGCAAAGGTAAGCCCCAATCCCGGACCCGAAAATCCATTTGATTTTGTTACCGCTTTCACTTCTGCACGTACCGCTCTTTTATTCAATGGCGATAAGAAAACATTAGCTTCTAAAAGTCCTAAACTATCTCCAGAAGCTTCTGTATCAAGTTCGTTGTATCTAATATTTACAAACTTATAAGCACCTATAGATCCTAAGCGTCTACTTGTAGCTTTTGACTGCTCAGGACTATATAGATTACCTTCATCCAGTAAAATAAAAGGATCCAGACGTTTTGGCTTGAAATAAACCTTTTCCTGAAGAAAGTTTTTATTGGCAAACTTAACCGTATCAACACCCGTACTATCTAACTCAACAGTATAATTAGGGTACACATTAACACGCGCTATTTTATACGGAATAATTGATTTTTCGGGAACGTCTTTTTTCAACCTCAGATACAGATCAAATTTCTTGTTTTTATATTGATTAGTATCTGATTCAAATATTAAGAATCCTGAATTGAAATTATAAAACCCCTCACCTTTAAGCTGAAGATCTATACGCTCACGCTCTGCCTTCATAGCACTTAGATCAAAACGCATCCCCTGCTTAAAAACAGACTTATCAATTTGATTTTCTATATGTTTATATACCAGTAAACTATCTGAGTCGAGCTGATATTTTTGTAATCTGTAAGGTTTAGAAAGACGTAATTTGTAAATCGCTTCAGCTTCTTTACTAGTGGTATCCTCCACTATTTCTGAGGCTACCGTACTGTAAAAAAAACCCTTGTTTTCAAGACGGTTAAGCAAGATTTGCTCCATCTCATATTCTCTAATATCTGATGCATAAACCGGTTCCTGACCAAATTTTTTATTGAGAAATTTATTTATAAACCCTGGCTTCTCTCGCGTCCCTTTATAATGAAAATACAAACCCGGATACGCACCTAGTAAAGATGAAATGGGCTTAGGCCGTAAGGCAGCTTTCAAATCAAGTTCTATCAAATCTATATCATCTACAATAGAGTCTGGTGTAAGCTCTAAAGTTTCTTTTGTATATAAATATTCCCCTTCCGGTATAAATCGATCTACAGAACAGCTATAGCTTATTAAGCTAATTACAACCAGTATGGTTGTAAATCTGAGATTTCCTATATATTTTATAGATTTATTCATTAATGTCTTCTTCTTCAGTTTTAGCCGGAAACATAGATTGCCACAGCTCTGTAAACTTGTTAAACTCTCTTGTAAATAGAAGCGAAATCCCATTTACAATAATTTGACCATCAATAATATTTTCATATTGACTGCGTCTATACCCTCTCATTCTATATCTGCCATCTTCCGTCAGCAAATACTCAATACTTACATTACCTACAACCGGGGCTGTACCATTTTCAGAATTGCCACTTCCTTGTAAATCTACCGCACTACCTACGCTCACTACAACTCGATCATCAAACAACTTTTTCTGTGCTGCTATATCTAGGGTAGTACGATCTGTAGGGGCGCTACCCTGGTAATCTGTATAACTGTCTAAACCAAAATTTAGATCAAATCCTGTATTACCCAGTAGTTTATCTGAAAAAACATTTAATTGATCTGAAATCGCATCATTCAAGTTATCTCTGGCAATCGTAGCTGTACCACCACCGCTCCCATCACTACTTGACGAAGGGAAAAAGCGGTTAAGGACAAGTAGTGAAAATATTTGTTTATTGAGCTCATTTTCCTGTTGATTTAATTGTTGTACCTGACTATAAACCTGCCCACCCACAGCGCCTCTGCTAGCTTCAGGGATATCAAGATTAAAACTTATTAATGGCTTCATAAGTTCACCGTCAATATTGATATACACTAAAAACGGAACTTCTTGTCTAAACTGAGACTGTGTGCTAATATCTGTACCACTGGTTGATGATGCCATTAAACCACTTGCAGAAGTTTCTACCTCATACGAAGCTTTGATATTTAAATCTGCATCAAAAGGATCGCCAGACCAGGTTATACGACTCTCTGGAGCAAGATTAAATCTACGTTTAACTAAATTGTATAAACTCATCTCATAATGCCCGTCATTAACATTATATCTACCACTCAGCGTCATCCTCCCATTAGGGTACATATTGTATTTAAAATCACCTGTACCGGTTACTTGAAAGTTATCACCGGTTTGCTCATCTATAATTAATTTGAACAACGCACCTTTAGCTATGCTTAAATCTGCGTCTATAGCAAATCCTGAAACGGTATAGGATTGCTCCTCAGAGTTTGTAAGTATGGCATCTGGATTTTCTTTATTTACAAATATGACAACACCATCTTTAGATTCTATTTGTACTTCTGAAGGTGGTAAAACATAGGTGACATCTGTAGCAGAATTTACGGTAAGACTTAAATCTACGTCAGGTAAATCAAGATCTCCTGTAACGGTTGCATCTGCGTCAAAAACGACAGTGCCATACACTAAATCAAAATCTTCTTTTGTTGAATTGAGTGCTTTAAAATTTTTGGCTTTCAGCTTAAGGTCAAATGTGGGATTTATAAAACTTTCTGTGCCTACGTTACCAGAAACGGTAATCGCGTTTGAACTCGCGTCTTGTATTTTGAATCCGTCAAAATAAATTCCTTTATTGTCTAAACGTACACTCTCATTAGCAAGTAAAAATGGTGCATTAAGCTTGGTTATTTCAAAATTAGCCTTATTAAAGTTTAAAGTTCCTTCATATTTAGGCGTTAAGGTATTTCCACTTACTTTAATGTTTCCGTTTACAGTACCGCTGGCATTTGTGATTTCGCCTTGCGAAAAATTTTCAAGCGCTTTTACATCAATACGCTTAATATCAATATTTAAATCTATTTGTGCTGCTTCAGGATTATCTATATAATCTCCTGTAAGATCAAGATCTGCAACTCCTTCTTTTAAGCTTAAATTAAAGTCATAGCCACCACTACCCTTAGATTTTCCGCTTACATCAAGAACACCCATATTTGTTTGCAATACTTCAAAATTTGTAATATTCAAATCAGCAAGCATCCCGGGTGATGTGAAAGGATCTTCTACAACAAAATCTCCGTTTAAGACTCCTTTTATTAATGCTTCATCAGGATTTAGCAAATTTAAAATACTGGAGAGCTTAAAATTCTGAAAGTTAACACCCAGATGTTCTTTAGTAATTCCTGGTAGATTATTACTCACTTCTACTATCTGATTCTGATAAGACAATTTAAAATCTTCAAATACAGTATTTAGTTCTTTAAAGGCAATACTGTTATTAGGATTTACCATCCACTTATTTCTATTTAAAATAAGGTCTTTGTCGTCTATATGTACTTTAATACTGTTCTCCTCCTGAGTAATTACAGAAAGTATGTGCATTAATTTTTCACCTTTATCTAAAGAGAGAAAATCTAAATACATCATATTATTAGTTACCCGCCCGCCTA
Source organism: Leeuwenhoekiella sp. NPDC079379 (assembly GCF_044542075.1). Classification (NCBI taxonomy): domain Bacteria; kingdom Pseudomonadati; phylum Bacteroidota; class Flavobacteriia; order Flavobacteriales; family Flavobacteriaceae; genus Leeuwenhoekiella; species Leeuwenhoekiella sp. NPDC079379. Next base: position 169,239 of record NZ_JBITTU010000006.1, on the reverse strand, counting down.
TTCTCGTATCTTTAATATTTACAGGACCAGCAATTAGCTCTTTAAGACCAAAGCCAAAATCCATATTATCTTTATTAGAAATAAGCTTAAATGCCAGGCTGTCTATCGTATAACCACTATAGTTTATATAGGGTAAATTTACATCTGCTGTAAGTGCACGTTTGTATTCATCAAAGTCAACCTCGATATTTACAGTGTCAAGTTCTCTTAAGTTAGGTACAAAAACTTCGCTTAAAATAGGAGCTTGCACAACAGATCCCCGTATCTTCATAAGTACAGGTTTTACAATTGTATCTAGCTGTGGATCTTTTGTTAAATAGGTTTGCACGTGGCGTTGCAATGCAGCAATAAAGTCTTGCGGACTCGCATTAGATTCTAAATCTAATTGCAGAATGCGATTGCGTATATCTAGCGAAGTTGTATCTGGCTTTACAAAAGCATCAATTTTTAAATCTCCTAATTGATATGCCTGATCATCATATACTGCTACACCTCTGGTAATGTCTGTACTTACCTCGTAATCTTCTGGTGTACCTTTAAAATAACCGTTAAGATTAAAAGCTGCTTTTATATTCTGTTTTACGAGACCTAAAGCTCGTAAATCTGCGCCAATAAGATCAAGGTTTGCAGTTGCTGAAGAAGCTACAGAGTCTAAAACTACATCTGCATTTAACTTCATGTTTAAATTATCATCCTTGTAAGCTGAGACAAGATTGCCTTTCCCGTTGTTAAAAGTACCATCAAGGGCTAAATCTTTAAAGGTATATTCATTAAAATCAAGACGCTTAACTGTTGCATTTACTTCTGCATCAAGATCATTTATAGTTGTACCTGAACCCTTAGCAGAAAGATTTAAATCGAGAACACCCAGCATTTCATTTTGAAGTAATTTTCCTAAGCGAATTTCACTAGCGGTTACAATACCCTCAAAATTTATTCGATCTCCAAAAGCCGCATTCCCATTAAGAACTACAGTACCATCTGTAGTTTCTAAGGTTGTTTTTGTTAATGCGCGTGTGGTTGAGCCCTTTAAAGAACCAGACATTCTTACCAATTCTGGAAATTGTACACCTAAATCTTTTTCATTTAAAAATCTACTTAAGTCTGTACGTGTACTTTGAATACGATATGTTGGGAAATTATAAGAAAGGTTATCAGGATTAGTAGCATTGTATACCGTGCCTTGCAAACTTAGATAGGTACTTTTACCCCAGTTAAATCGTGTAGGTTTTATAACTAAATCATCTAATTTTCCTTCAACGGCTATGCTACCTGTCAACAATCGCTGATTCAATTTAAGCAAGTATTCATTGTTTTTTAACTCTGGCTGAAATCTAAATACACTACCTAAATCTGCTATAACCTGCGGTACATTTAAATTCATTTTAGCATCACCGGGGTTTTCTATAAAAGTGGCTAGGCTAGAATAAGACAACTTAGCATTTCCTTCTAAGTAATTATTATTTAAACTGAATATCAATCTATTAACATCAATAGATTCATCGGTTACTTTAAGTTTTAAATTCAGCTGTTTCAACTCTAATCCAGAAACTTCTGCAAATGATGCACTCGCTAATTCTGCATCAAATTGCTTGTCTTCAAAAGAAATATTCTTAAGATTTATATTAAGATTATCAAGTAAAATTGCGTTTGGGTTAAATGATCCTTTAGAAGTTTTGGCATCATCAAGCGTATATTCTATTGTATTATCAATAAGAGATATATCTCCTATATTTATTAAAAAAGTAGGCCAGGTAAATGCAGATGAAGATTGGTTAGTTGCAACCAAATCTTCATTCTCAACTGTTTGCACTGCTACTTTAATTTGAGAATTATTAAGAAACACGCGATCAATATCTGCTTTACTTGTCTTTAAATCAACTAAAGGAATTTCTGTTTCAAAATCTCCAATTCTTGCAAAAGCACTTATCCCGTCTGGTATTGACTGATAATTAACCGTAACCTGCTTCATTTTAAAGTTTTTCACTTTTAAGTACGGCATAGGAGCTGCAGTAGTATCTTGAGATGGTACTATTGGTTTTGTTTGTTTGTAATATACTTTTGTATTTGCCAGATAAACATCACCTATTTCAAAGCGCATTGCCTCAAGGTCTGTTTTTTTCATATTTAGCTCCAATTCAGATAAATTGAGCTTTGCATCCATTCCTGCAACATCATCTTTGAAGCGCAGGTCAAAGTCTTTAAACGTAAAATCACCCAGATTTAATTGAAGGGCGGTTGTGTCTTGAGGTGTATTAGTAACTGCTGTGGTGTCTGAGCTAACAAAAGCATCAATAAGAAATTGATAGTTAAATCCGGATATAGAATCTTTTCTAATAATATTTGCTTTTACACCTTCCCAATCAACATCATCTATACTAATAGCTCCACCGGTAATTATTGACCATAAGGGCACGGCAGCTTCAAGATGTTTACTATAGACAAGGGTATCTCCTTTTTTATCTTCAAGGTACAGACCGTCTAGTGCAATATCGCCGTCAAAGGTTATAAACAGTTTACTTATTTGAACCTCAGTCTCCGTCTTTCCTTCAATATAATTTACGGCTTTATCAACAATAATCCCCTGTCCCCAGGGACTACGAACAAATAATATTAAAAGTAAAAGTAGAAGCAGTATAACACCCACTACTTTACCTATAATTTTAAATACTTTGATGAACTTTTGCTTAGGAGTTTTCTTCATAGTTATTAGTTCAAAACTGTAACATTTAGCTCACATTTTGAAGTTGTTAAAAGTACTATAAATGATAGTCGTAGTTAATGTGCTAATTATTAAAACCTTGTTATAATTTTCTATATACGCAGTTAAATATTAGGGAGCTAATATCTTAATTAAATAAATTGTTGAAAATTGAAATTATGAAAACTAATAAAACACAGGAAAACACGTATAATTCTGATCTAACAAAAGAAGATCTAGATATTCTAAATGAAAAAAATATTCATAAAGATGGTGGTGCAGATGAGCAGTTGCGCGACCGTGAGAAAAATGTTGATTTTACAGGCAATGATTTAGATATTCCTACGGGAAAGCAAACTAATAAACAAACTACCGGACTTAAAGACGAAGAAAATAAAATTTACAGTCAGGGAGGTTCTCGTAATAACAACTTAGAAGAACAGAAGGGTGAATTATAAAACATCCAGTAAAGATCTCAAAAAATCCATCTTAAATGATGGATTTTTTTTTACCCTTAATTTTCTTTCACGATAATAATATTTGCTTTTACACCGGTAAGTAGATTCCATTCATTAGAGCTTATAACATTGCCAGTATCGTCGTAAACTACAAAAGCCGCAGTATTAGGACCACTTGAACCCTGATTAAGTGCTTTAAAAGATATTTTATTAAATCCTTTTTTTAAAGGAAGATAAAAACTTGTGTATGCTTCAGTTAACCAAATACTAGGAACTACGATCTCATCATTTACTAAAACTGCCACGCGATCACCATCTACATAAGCATAATCCCTACATACAATTTTAACTTGCTCCCCGCCATTTTTAAAGGTACCTAAATCTTGATCAGACTGGTGAGCTGGCTTATCAGATTTATCGCTATTACGGTCTGCCTCACGCTGGTTCATCATTTCTGTATAACGCTGCCCTGCATCTGCATAAGATTCGTGTTTAAGCATATAGAATGTAGGAGATTCAGGAGCTCTTAGTTGAGGACGTTCTATTAATTTACCATTAGCATCAAGCACTAACCCACCACTTGATTTTGGTATATCTGGTTTAGCAACTGCATTGTCAGGAACAGGTGTTGGAGTCCCCGCGGGATTTTCTGCTGCGGGAATTTTAAAAGACCCAGATGTATTATCTATTTGAGCTATAGCAATTATGGGCATTACAAGCAAGCAAAAACTCAAAAATAAAGTGAGTTTTGACGAAAAATAAGAATATGTGCTTTCGATTGTTTTCAATTTTTCTATTAATAACGTTAAAGCATAATAAGTGTTGCAAAATAGCAAAACAAATTTAACCCAATACATATAAACAGGAATCGTGCCAACACGATTTGTAATAAAAATTCTATTACAGAATTCTTGAAAAAATCGTAAATTGTATAAAAAAATTCATAATGAAAAAGTATCACATCTCCATTTCAAACTACAAACTACCTCACTTTTTTAGTTTTATTTTAATAGTGTTGTATTGTTCGAGTATCTTAAATGCTCAGGAATCTCAGAAGTATATAGAATACAAAGGAACCGTTGTTTCTAAAAGTTCAGAAAACCCACTCCCTTTTGTTAACCTGCTTATTGAAGGTACAAACATCGCTACGGTAACTAATTCTGAAGGAAATTTCTCTTTAAAAGTTGAGGAAGCTATGCCTAATGCAAAGGTGACCTTAACATATCCTGGTTATGAAAAGTTGATTATTATTTTAAAAGATTTAGATCGAAATAAGTCCATAATAAGTTTAAATCCACAGGCATTTGAACTTGATGAAATAAATATTTCGAGACCCAAAAATGCACTTATCTTAGTAGAGCAGGTTTTTTCAAACATTGAAAACAATTACGCAGATCAAGAAAATTTTATGACTGCCTTCTACCGGGAAACCATTAATAAGCGCAACCGTAGTGCTTCTCTGGCTGAAGCAGTAGTAACGATTCAAAAAACACCATATACAAATTCTGGCAGTGACTTAATTGCATTATATAAAGCTCGTAAAAGCACTAATTATGATCGTCTTGATACAGTTGCTATTAAATTGCAGGGAGGGCCTCTAAACGCGTTATATGCCGATTTAGTTAAATATCAAAAGTATTTCATAACTAAAGAAACACTTTCTAATTATGATTTTTCTTTTGGCGAGCCTCTGATTAATGACGGTAACATTGTTTATGTGGTTAATTTCAAACAGAAGAGCAGTATTATAGAACCTCTATATTACGGTAAGCTTTTTATTGATTCAAAAACAAGTGCCCTAACTAACGCATTATATAATTTAAATGTTGAAAACCGAAAAGCGGCTTCTGATTTATTTGTCAAGAAAAAACCAAACCAGGTTAAAGTATATCCTACTGAGATTAGTTATCGTGTAGATTACCGAAAAAAAGATGGAAAATGGTACTATAGTTACAGTAATGTACAACTTGAATTTGTGGTAAACTGGAAGCGTAAGTTATTTAATAGTAAATATCGTATTAGCAGCGAGATGCTCATTACAGACTGGGAAACAGAGTTACAAGGAAAAGAAGGAATTAGCAGAAAATCAAAATTCAAAGAGAATACCGTGTTAGCAGATGAAGTTTCTGGTTTTGCTGATCCAGAATTTTGGGGAGCTTATAACGTAATCGAACCCGAAAAGTCAATTCAGCAGGCAATTGAAAAGATTCAAAAACAAATTAAGAAAGATTAATATACTTAAAAACTTGAAATTAAGTTACGTATTTGAACGTGTTTAGAAATTGTCGCTGATAAATCTTCTACATTATATGGCTTTGTAACTATATCATTCATACCGCTGTTTTGAGCAGCCTTTTTTATAAAAGAAGCTTCTGCAGCGGTTAATGCTATGATAGGAATAAGTTTGTCAAAAATGCGAATAGCCTGAGTAGTCTCGTAACCATTCATACCTGGCATATTTATATCCATTAAAATAAAATCAAAATAATGTTTTTTAGCACGCTCTAAAGCTTCTTCCCCATTTTGAGCCTCAAAAGTAAGAACCTCTAAATTTTCGAGTACACGCTTTGTAACTAATCTATTTATCTTGTTATCATCAACAATAAGACATCGAAGACCTTTTAAACTTGAACCTCCTAATGAATTAACAGATTCTGGCTTGTGAGCTACTGTAGAAATATGCGTAGCTTCTTCAAAATCTATACTAAACATAAACGTTGACCCTTTACCCACAGCACTTTTTAAATAAATTTCTGAATCCATCTTTTCTAGAATTTTACGTACAATAGGTAATCCCAACCCGGTACCTTTTAAATCTGATGATGCGTCTGTATTTTGTAACTGCTCTAACTGACTAAATTCATCAAATATTAATTCTTGTCGTTCTTTAGGAATCCCTATACCGTCATCCTGAACCTCAAAATGAACTCTACATTTATCATCTTCTAGCACTTCACTTCGTAGCCGTAATATAATATTACCTTTAGGAGTAAATTTTAATGCATTTCCTAAAATATTTACTAATACCTGTGATACCCTACGAGCGTCACCTATAACATAATCGGGCACAGAAGAATCTATTACACATTTAAGATTACAATCAGCATTTTTCAAACTATTTTGATCAAAACTTGATATTAAATCTTCTGCCAGTAACTTAACATTAAATCGTTTATTAATTAAACTGAATGACTCATCTTCTAACTTCGACAAATCTAAAAGGTCATTAATAATGTCTAATAAATGATCTGCGCTAAATTTTAGTGACCCAATTTCTTCTTTAAAAGCTTCAAATTCTTTTCTTTTTTCTAATAATGATATAATTCCGGTAACACCATACAATGGGGTTCGCATTTCGTGACTAAGAGTAGAAAAGAATTTAGATTTTGCACGTTCACTTTTTTCAGCTAGGTTCTTAGCTTTCAGCAGGTTTTTATTATTACGCTTTAAATTATTAATAAGACCTAGCCTTAATTTCTCGCTATAGAATAAATATGCTAGAAATAAACTTAATAGCCCTAATATAGACCCTAATAATATAAACTGAATTTTTTTACGTTGTAAATCATGATCCAGAAGCTGTTGCTTCATTTCGGCTTCATTGCGTTGTCTTCTTAACTCTTCAGTTTCCGCGTGAGCGAGAGCTAGTTTTAAGGTTTCGGTCTCTAGAGTTTTTTCTCGTAGTTTATAATGCTTTAAATAGTTTTGTTGTACATCATAGGCAAGATCCTTATTGTTTTGTGTCTGTAAGAAATCTGCATATTTCTCATAAAATTCTAAAGCTAATGGTGTAAGATTATCTCGCTCTATGCGTTCATAAGCATCAGCATAATGCTCTAAAGCCTTACTATTTATGCTTAATGCCTTGTAATAATCACCCCAAGTGATGTTGAGATATATGATAGGATCATTATAGTATTCAAAGTCATTGTCGTAACTATCTGCTGCTTTTTTTAGATAAGGATACATCATTACATAATTACCCTCTTTACCATAAAGTTCTGCGATATTAAGTGCAGCATCTAAAAATACACCTGAATTCAAACGTTGCTGAATTTCCAATGATTTTTTATAATACTCAAGAGCCTGCATTCGTGTAGCAGGATTATCTGCCAGACTAGCTGCGAGGTTATTATATCCCCAGGAAATTAAAGTGTCATTTTTTGAACGCTTTGCAAATTCTAATGCAGATTTTGCATACGCCAGCGCAGGTATCGTGTCATTTATCTCATCATAAATAACACTTAGTAAGTTATACCCGTGAAAAACATAGTTATAATCATTTTCATTTTTAGCATCTAGAATTAAATCGGAGAGATTCTCAATTGCAGCATCATATTTTTTCTCTTCTCTAAAATCATAAATAGCATCGAGATGCTGTTTTAGTGTTTGATCTTGTAATATAGGATAGAGATCACCAGTAGGTAAATAAGATTTACCATAAGTAATAGATTGGTTACCTAAAAACAGACTTATGCCAATAATTATTAAAAGGTAACTAAATTTCACTTAAGTGGGGTTTTGAACATCGTAATATTACGAATAATTATCGATTAAAAACATATTTAGACTATTAAAAAACAAATAGTTAAACATAAAAAAGCTTAATAATCTGATTTATAATATTTTAAATTTATTTTTAAATTGATAATATAAGATTTTTCTTACATATTTAATATTTAATTTTAAATCTTACTGAAAATTTCAATTAAAGTATATTTACAACTTTTCTAAGTATGAATACTATTATAATAAGCCCAACTTATTTTCCAGATATTTTATCCTTTGCTGCTTTAGTACAAGCAGACTCAGTAACATTTGAAATTTCTGAAAATTATCAGAAACAAAGTTATAGAACTAGAATGTACATCGCCACTTCTAATGGCTTACTTCTATTAAACATACCTATACTTCACACTAAAAGTCAAGGCAGAAAAAAAATCGAAGACACACTAATTGAAAATAGTTTTTTATGGCAAAGACAACACTGGAGATCACTCGTGATTGCCTATAGAACTTCACCATTTTTTGAGTTTTATGAAGATGATATTTATCCCATATTTCATAAAGAATACAATTCTTTATTGGCCTTTAATCTAGAAACTATTAATTGCTTAATGGGATTATTAGACCTTGATCTTGATATTTCCTATACTGAAATGTATAGCGAATCCTATGAACGCAAGCTCGATTTGAGATACTTTGCAAACGCAAAACGAGAGAATAAAATTGAATTACCGCAGTATAGACAGGTTTTTGAAGAAAAAAATGGCTTCATTCCGTATTTATCTGTTTTAGATCTCCTATTTAACCTGGGGCCTGAAGCACTCTCCTATTTACAAAATTTAGATTTAGAACTTTAATTTTTTAAAGCGCTATAACAGCCATTATAGGAAAATGATCTGAATAATTGACATCAAAATTTTCAAAGGCTTTTACTTCAAAACTAGAATCGGGTAGAATAAAATCTATACGTAATGGTATTATGTCAAAAATAAAGGTGCGACCAAAGCCACTCCCCTTTTCTTCAAATGCATCTAATCTAGAACCTCGTAATTTATTATACGTGTAGGAAAAAGCCGTGTTATTAAAATCGCCAGCAACAATAGTTTTGTAACTACAGTTACGCTGATGTTCTAGAAAAACGTTAGTTTGTTCTTGCTGCTTCTTAAATGCTCTGCCTAACCTGCCCACCAGTGATTTTGTATTTTCTTGTTCTAAAGCATTCAACTCTGGAGTAAGTGTTAGGGTTTGCATATGCATATTGTAAATGCGTATTGTATCTTTTGCCTTAACGATATCTACAAAAATTGCATTGTTAAAAGTACTGGTGAAATTTAGAGAACCCTTATTAACTATAGGATATTTAGAATAGATTTTTTGTCCAAAATTACGTGTACCATTCTCTCCAAAATAAGAGTATGGGTATCCTTGAAATTCAGGATCTCTATTTTTTGAAAATTCTTGAAATGTCATAATATCTGGTGCATTCCTCTCTATAAGCGCTTTCAGCCCTTCCTTTATCTCTTCTTTAGTATAGTTCTCACTACTAAAAACATGTACATTATAACTAAAAAAACTCAGGTGGTTTTCAGCTTCTATAACCTCTTTAATCTTTACTCCAGAACCGAAATTAAACAGCGAAGTTCCTATAAAAAGCCATAACACAAGTATTAAACCTGAAAGTAAAAATTGACGTTTAAATAGCAACAACCAATAGAGTACAAAAATCCCATTAATTGTCAAAAGTACCGGAATGATAAGTGTTAATACTGAAACCGGCGGAAATATTTTTGGCGGAAAATAAGGTAAAGCGTATCCTATTAATAAGGCTATCGCAAAAAGACTATTTATAAAAAAAACAATCTTATTCCAGAGTCCGAGTTTTTTCATTAGGAGTCTTTTCCGGCTTTAAATAAAAAGTCTTTATCTTCTTTAGATAAGCTGTCGTAGCCACTCTTACTTATTTTATCTAAAATCGTATCAATACGTATTTGCTTTTCAGTCTTTGACATTGATTTTGAACCGAAAGCAGCAGAAGAGTTTGCGCTTTTATTACGGTAAACGGTTTTCATTTTTGCTTTCTTCTCACTCTTAGGCCTTGATTTAAAGTAACCAACTACCATATCAGCAAAACGTTCCCACCAGAGACCTATATCATTACCTTTACCCAGTTGCTGTGCATAGACAAAACCAAAAATAGCACCACCCACGTGAGCCAGTAAACCTCCTGCATTATCTGATGATGGAATTTGTATTAGGTCTGTTAGAATTACAAAAACACCTATATGCCAAAGCTTTACATTAAAGAAAATAATACGTAATTCTGTATTAGGTGTATACGTGGCAATAAAAATCATAATTGCTCGCACTGCTGCACTTGCTCCTACCAGGTATGCAGTTGATTGTATAAGTACAGGAAATAAATTATAAGAAATAACAAAAAAAACTCCCCCTGCTAGTGCCCCTAAAAGATAAATTGTTAAGAAACGTTTTTCTGTAAATAGATTAAGAACAATTTGTCCAAACCAATAAAGAATAAGCATATTCCAGAAAATATGCCAGAAACCACCATGCAAGAAAGCATAGGTTAACAACGACCATGGCTGTATAATTAACCTACTTAAATCTGTAGGCAAGCTCAACCATTGTGTAATTATGTTTCCTGAATTTAAAATCCATTCAAGAAGCATAAAACCTACCCATATCAAAACATTGATTACGATAAGTTTAACGACTATAGAAGCTGTTTTAAACTGATAACTTAAGCTTGTTCCAGACATAATTAATACCAGCGTTTGTCATTAAAACTATTCTTTTTCCAATACCACATCATTATAAAACCAAATAGCGCTCCACCAATGTGGGCGAAGTTTGCAATATTCTGACCAAATAAAGAAAAACCGGTCACTCCCGAAAATAAATCTAATAAAATAAGAGCAGGTATGAAGAATTTGGCCTTTATGGGAATAGGTAAAAAGATTAGGAATAATTCAGCATTAGGAAATAACATCCCAAAAGCTACTAAGACACCATAAATAGCACCAGAAGCACCTACTGCAGAAGTTGAGAATGCTTCAATCATACCTCTTATTTTATCAGGTTCTCCTATATCTGGATACGAGTACTGCCCAGTTTGCTGAATACTGGCAAAAGCTTTTTCAAGTATTTGAGATATATCTGAGGGGCTTACACCTGCTTCTAATAACGCATTATAGCCAGACTGATAATGATAGTAGCCAACTAAGGTATGAATCAAAGCAGCACCTAATCCTGCTGAAAAATAAAAGAATATAAATTTTGTTTTACCCAAAGCTTGCTCTACCGGTCCTCCAAAAGCATACAACGCATACATATTAAAAAGTATATGAAAAATGCTGCTTTGATCGTGCATAAACATATGTGTAAGCGGCTGCCAGTATTCAAAATTTGAATTTGCAGGAAACCATAAAGCAAATAGATCTAATGCTTGAGGAAACAAGAACTTTGTTCCTAAGAAGAAGATTACATTTACGATTAAAAGTACTTTTACAGTTTCGGTGATTTTACCCATCTAATCAGGTTTGTTTTAGTAACGCTTTTAGGCGTTTTTAATTATGCGTTAAATTTACGATCAAGTTCATCGACAGTAAGCGTAATAAAGGTTTTTTTATAAAATGGTGATAGCGTAGGCTCTGTACAGGCAAACAGCTTATTTACTAAATGCTCCCTAGATAAGTCATCTAATTTTTCTCCGGTTTTAACTGCCATACTCTTTGCCATACTTTTTGCCAAAACATCGGTCTGACTAAAGCCAGCATTAGGCACTTCCTGCTCGACATCGCTCAATAACTGCTCTAATACAATTGAAACTTCACTTTCTTGAATACTTGCCGGTATACCGGAAACTTCGAGAACACCATCTTCCGGGAAATCAAGCACAAAACCTGTATTTTCTAAGGATTCTTTCAACGAACCAAAAATCACTAATTCTGCATTTGAATAATCAAGTCTAAGCGGAAACAACAATTGCTGGCTCACAGATTCTTTAACTGTAATATTCCGTAGAAATTCTTCATACAAAACCCGTTGATGTGCACGGTGTTGATCTATAACGAGCATTCCACTTTTAATGGCGCTAACGACATATTTATTATGTATCTGGTAGGTATTTGCAGCATCCTTATCGGTTTGCTTAGTCTCGCCAAACCCTTTACTCTCGTGCTCTACAAATAAGGATTCTGCCTCAGGCTCATCTTCAATTTGTAAAGAACTAAATGAAGATTCAGAATTGCGCTTATCCAGGCCGGCGTACATATTTTCCCAACCTTTAGAATTAGGTTTTTCATAGTTATTTTGAGTACCAGCATAACTACGACTAGCAGTAACGGTTTCAAAGGGATTAAAATTGCGGTCTACTTCTACCCGTGGGGCTTGTACTGCCTTATCTTTGTAGGAATAAGGCGTATCCATATTAGACTCTCTATTAAAATCTAAAACGGGCGCGATATTAAATTGCCCTAAACTATGCTTTACTGCAGCGCGCAATAAGTTATAGATGGCATGCTCATCTTCAAATTTCACCTCTGTCTTAGTGGGGTGAATATTTATATCAATAGTTTTAGGGTCTACTTGTAAATAGATGAAATAACTCGCCCGGGAACGGTCTGGCAATAAACCATCAAAAGCAGCATTTACCGAATGATTTAAATAAGGGTGTTTAATAAATCGATCGTTCACAAAGAAAAACTGTTCGCCCTTTGTTTTTTTAGAAAATTCTGGTTTAATAATAAAACCGTCTATACCGACAATCTCAGTATCTTCAATTACAGGAACCAGCTTTTCATTAGTTTTTCCACCAAAAATGGCCACAATACGCTGCCGTTTATTTGCTCTCGGAAGATTGAAAAGTTCGTTTTCATTGTGATACATTATAAAACCTATCCCTTCGTGAGCTAGAGCTACACGCTGAAATTCGTCAATAACGTGACGTAATTCAACATTATCAGATTTTAAAAAATTGCGCCTTGCGGGAATATTGTAGAATAAGTTTTTTACGGCAATTGAAGTTCCTTTTACGGTAGCACAAACCTCCTGTACTTTTAAGGTACTACCTTCCATTTCTATACGGGTACCTACTTCTTCATTTTCGGTTTTTGTCTTAAGCTCAACGTGAGCTACGGCAGCAATAGAAGCAAGTGCTTCTCCTCTAAAACCTTTTGTACATAATGCAAAAAGATCATCTGCAGAATTAATTTTTGATGTCGCGTGACGTTCAAAGCTAAGACGTGCATCTGTCGTACTCATCCCATTGCCGTCATCTATAACCTGAACCAGCGTTCTACCGGCATCTTTAACGAGTAACTTAATTTGACTTGCCCCTGCATCGATGGCATTTTCTAATAATTCTTTTACTACAGAAGCCGGCCGTTGTACGACTTCACCCGCAGCGATTTGATTTGCTACGTGATCTGGTAAAAGCTTAATGATATCAGACATTTATTAAAATTGCGTAAAGATGCTTAGATCAAAGTCTATAATAAATAAAAAAACCATAATAAGAACAGCTAAAATTAATATAGTTGTTCTATTTGCGCGTTTATCATTATTATATCTAAAGTCGTCCCAGGCTGTGGTAAACTTACCTTTAAGACCTTTAGTTTCTAATGTAGCCTTACGGTATTTATCAAACTTTGACTCTAGCTTAAATGGAGTTGAACTGCCTTCGTAGTAACGAGGACTGTAACTGTACTTTTTGTTTTTCCGTGCTTTTAAAATTCCCATAATTTCTAAAATTCAAATTTACAATAAATGAAGTAAAGGCGATACCCACCTGCATTTAAATGGGAGCAAAAAGTATTCCAACAGTAAAAACGAGCTCGTAATTTTAACAATTACGAGCTCGTTTCAAAGTTTACAAAACCAATAGTTCTTTAGTCTAGAATGATGAAATCAAAAGTGAATCAAACACTTTTATTTAAAAGGTAGCGTCTTTGCGTAGCTGAGCCATTTTTATAGCTGCAACTGCGGCCTCAACGCCCTTATTACCATGTTGACCACCACTACGATCTATAGCTTGTTGCATTGTGTTATCTGTAAGGACACAAAATATAACCGGAATATCGCTTTGTATGTTAAGGTCTTTAATCCCTTGAGTTACCCCATCACAAACAAAATCAAAATGCTTTGTTTGACCCTGTATTACACTACCTATAGCAATTACAGCGTCTAACATATCATAGCTTTGCTGCATTTTTTTACATCCGTAAATAAGCTCAAAACTACCGGGAACATCCCAGCGTACAATATTTTCTTTGAGAACACCACAGTCTAAAAAGGTATCAAAAGCACCTTGAAATAAACCCTGTGTTATATCATGATTCCATTCAGAAACAACAATCCCAAACCGAAAGTTTTTCGAATTTGGGATTGTTGATTTATCATAAACAGACAAGTCTGTTGTAGCCATACTTTAATTTTTTTATTCTGCTTTAGCCATACCTAAATATAAAGGTACTTCCTGAGCCGCTGCAGACTCACTATAATCTTCTTTAATTCTATTTAAATACGTTACAGCATCGTCATTCTTACCTAAAGATAATGCTACAGTAGCAGCTTTTAATAAGAAACGAGGAGTTGTAAAATCATTTGCTTTTAAATCTGCAGCTTTTTTGTAAAAAGAAAGCGCCTCTTCCGGTTGATCTAACTGCATAAATGCATCTCCAATAGATCCTTTTGCCAATGGTCCAAGCATCATATCATCACTGTCAAAATCTTCAAGTTGATCTATAGCCTCTTGATACTTATTTGTGTTTAAATACGCCATACCTGCATAATAATGTGCAAGATTACCCGCTTTAGTACCTGAATAATTATCTATAATATCTAAGAAACCATATTTACCTTCACCTCCATTAAGAGAAAGCGTAAAAAGAGAATCTTTAGCAACACTACCAGAAACAGCCTCGTTAAAATAATTCTGAGCCTGATACATCTCATTAGACGCCTCTAACTCTTTAGGCTCTTGAATAAATTTCTCATAACCTAAGTAACCTAAAACAGCGATAACGATAACAGCTATCCCTATAAAAATAGGTTTTTGATTCTTTTCGACCCATGCTTCAGTACGCGATGCACCTTCATCTAGCGATGAGAATACTTCAGCTGTTGTACTTTCTTCTTGCACAACTTCTTCTACTTCTTCCTTGGTCTTAGGTTTGTAACCCCTTTTTTGATATGTGGCCATTCTTAAACTTTTGTTGGGCGCAAAAATAAAATTTTTATTCAATATTAACAGGGTATTGTTTTGTTATTTTTCAATAATTTGCATATGAAAACACTTTAATTCAATATGCTATTTATCAATGAATTAGGGTTTAAAAAATTGGCTTGTACGCTATGATTCTAAAAGCACTTTCGCTTATTAACTATAAAAATTTTGAAACTGCGTCTTTCACACTCGACAAAAAAATTAACTGTTTTGTGGGAAATAACGGTGTGGGAAAAACAAATGTGCTCGATGCTATCTACCATTTATCCTTTGGCAAGAGCTACTTTAACCCCATTACCACTCAAAACATTAATCACGATGCAGATTTCTTTGTAATTGATGGCAGCTATGAAAAACAAGAGCGGGGAGAGAAAGTAATCGTAAGCGCAAAACGCGGTCAAAAAAAAGTAATTAAACGTAATGGCAAAATTTACGAGCGCTTCTCAGACCATATAGGATTTTTACCGCTTGTTATTATATCTCCTGCAGACCGAGATTTAATTATTGAAGGTAGTGAGACGCGTCGTAAGTTTATGGATGGTGTTATTGCCCAAAGCGATAGTAAATATCTCGATACACTAATTAAATACAATAAAACGTTAGCACAACGTAATGCCCTTCTTAAATACTTTAATGCCAATCATACATTCAATAAAGACACGCTAAGTATTTATAATGAGCAGATGACCAGTCTGGGAGCTATACTCTTTGAAAAAAGAAGTGCTTTTCTAGAGGCTTTTACGCCTATATTTAAAGAACGCTACGCTGCTATTAGTGGCGGTAAAGAAGAGGTAAAACTTAAATATAAAAGCCAATTAATAGATGCTTCATTAGAAACTCTTTTTGAAGAAAATCTTGCAAAAGACCGTGCGCTTCAGTACACAACAGTAGGCACACATCGCGATGATTTGAGCTTCAAAATAGAAGGTCATCCTATTAAAAAATTTGGTAGCCAGGGTCAGCAAAAATCATATCTCATAGCTCTCAAACTGGCACAGTTTGATTTTATAAAATCACAAAGTAATACAACTCCGTTATTGTTACTAGATGATATATTTGATAAATTAGATGAAAATAGAGTAACTCAGATAATAGATCTCGTAAATGATGATAACTTTGGGCAGTTGTTTATTAGCGATACGCACGCAGATCGCACCGAAGAAATCATAAAGGAAATTCACCAAACCTATAAAATATTTAAACTTTGAAAATCTATTTAGCATCGCTCAGCCTTTTCTTTGTTCTTTTAAGCTGCGCCGAAAATAAACCTGAAGAGCAACTTAAAAATTTAAACGGATATTGGGAAATTAAACAGGTTGAAAACACCAATGGAAAAACCACCGACTATAAATTTAACGAGCAAGTAGATTTTATAGAATTAAAAGATACATTAGGTTTTAGAACTAAGGTTTTGCCGCGTATAGATGGTACCTTTGTCACCACAGATTCTAAAGAAAATATAGTTGCTAAAGTTAAGAATGATTCTTTGTATCTAAACTATACTACACCTTTTGACACCTGGTCAGAAACTGTCTTAAAAGCAGATGGCAATGAATTACAACTTAAAAATGATCGCGGATTAATTTACACGTATCATAAATTTGAAAAAATAGATATTACAGACTAATGGCAAAACGAGACGCAGATCCAAAATCAATACGAGATGTACTAGGATCGTTTGTTGAAAAAAACAATTTACAAACCGGCATAGATAAAGTCAATGTAGCAGATGCCTGGCGGGATATAATGGGACCGGCAATTTCAAAATACACGTCTCAGATAAAACTTGATAATGATAGATTATTTGTACAATTAAGTTCGTCTGTATTGCGAGAAGAATTGGGTTATGGCAAAGAGAAAATCATACGTAACCTCAACGAAGAATTAGGTAAGGAAGTTATTAAGTCTATTGTTTTAAGATAGCACTTAAATTAAAACAAAAAAAGAGCGGCAATTGCCGCTCTTTTTATATGAAGTCATTAACTGACTAAAACTTTTCTCTTCCTGAAAAGTGAAAAGCACCTTCAATAGCTGCGTTCTCATCACTGTCACTACCGTGAACAGCATTTTCACCCATTGAGGTAGCATATAATTTTCTTATAGTACCTTCTGCAGCATCTGCAGGATTAGTAGCACCTATAAGAGTTCTAAAGTCTTCAACTGCATTTTCTTTCTCTAAAATAGCCGCGACGATAGGACCTCTTGTCATAAATTCTACAAGTTCTCCAAAAAACGGACGCTCATTATGTACTTCATAAAATGCTTCTGCATCTGTAGTAGTCATTTGCGTCATTTTTAACGCTACTATGCGAAAACCTGAAGCTGTAATTTTTTCTAATATTGCACCAATGTGTCCATTCTCAACGCCATCTGGCTTAATCATGGTAAACGTTCTGTTTGTTGCCATTTTGTTTTGTTTTGTATCAATTAGCATGCTATGAACCAATTGATTTTTTTGTTTTTAAAATCGCTGCAAAAGTAATTCTTTTAATTAGAAATTTTAGTTCCTTAATTAAGAATTAATAATCCTGACTTAATTCACCTAAAATCTGATTATTTACGCCCATAATTTTAAAGTTAATGACGTCATTATCAAGGTTGATAGTAAGTAACCCATAACTGGGTACGCTAATTACATCCCCTACCCTATAGTGATTAGGTTCTCCACTGTAAGAAGTATAAGAATGCGTCAATCCACTTGAGGTAAAATCGATAAGCGGGTAATCTACCCCTTCAATAATTTTTCTAGAAAATTCTGAAATATGCCTGTCTCCGCTTAAAAGAACAACACGTTGAGCATTTGCATTTTTTACTAAATTTTCAAAACGTTCAATTTCTGAAGGAAAATTTCCCCAGGTTTCAAAACCGTGCTCTGCACTCAGAAACTGAATACTACTCATGACAATACAATAGTCTGATTGTTGATTTAGTTGTTCAGTAAGCCATAGCCATTGCTCTGCTCCTAAAACGGTTCCTTCTCCATTCTCATTAGGTATATAACGCTTACCAGATTTTCTGTCATCTGTCAATTCTGTTCTAAAATAACGGGTGTCTAAAACGATAATCTTAATCAACTTATCACCCAACTGATAATCCTTAGACATATATACGCCTTCTTTATTTCTTATTTCTGAATCTTTAGGGACATTAAGAAAATCTAGAAACAGCTTTTGGCTCGATTGCTTTTTACTATATTCTGCTCCACCATCATTTATACCGTAGTCGTGATCATCCCAGGTTCCTAAAATTTCAGTGTGGGCAGCAAATGACTTATAAGCATCGTTATTCTTTTGTTTAGAATACATCGCTTCCATCTTCTTCATATTATCGGTATCTGCATAAATAACATCTCCTCCCCATATAAAAACATCTGGATCTTTAGAGGCAATACCCTCCCAGAACGGATTAGGTAAATCTACCCGATTGCAAGAACCAAAGGCAATTGTGAAATCTGATGTGTAGGTGGTTTCCTGAGCGTTTGTAAAGAATGTCAGAAATGTCAAACAAAAACTGATTAATAGTCTCTTTTGAGTACTTAATACCATTTTTAATAAATTTTGAAGTTCAAAATTACATTTTCCCATATTAACCCTATATCATGAAATCGTATATTCGCCTCCTATGAAAAATTCAGAATTACTACTTCTCAAAGATCTATTAGATACCCCAAAAAACATTGTAATTATACCTCACAAAAATCCAGATGGTGATGCAATGGGCTCAACTTTAGGCCTATATCAATTTCTTATTAAAAAAGGTCATAACGCGACCGTGGTAAGTCCTAACGATTATCCAAAATTTTTAAAATGGCTTCCATTTGAAGATTCTGTAATTAAATACGATCTTCAAAATCAACAGGCGCTAAGACTTATCAAGGAAGCTGATTTAATATTTACTCTTGATTTTAACTCACTATCCAGAGTAGGCGATATGGAAAATGCATTGCGTAATGCCAGTGCTAAGTTTGTAATGATAGATCATCATCAACAACCTGATGATTATGCTGTTGTAACCTATAGTGATGTTACTGTTTGTGCTACATGCCAGATGGTATATCACACCATAGAAATGCTTGATGGCTTAGATCTAATAGATCCCGATATTGCCACGTGTCTTTATACCGGAATAATGACAGATACAGGTTCTTTTAGATTTAGATCTACATCTGCTTTAACTCATAAAGTAATTGCCAGTTTAATAGAAAAAGGTGCTGACAATGCTTTTATACACGAGCAAATTTACGATGCAAACAATTACTCAAGAATGCAGTTACTAGGCACCGCTCTTACTAATTTACGTGTATTACCAGATTATAATGCGGCCTATATCACCTTGTCTCAGGAAGAACTTGATGAACATAATTATCAAAAAGGAGATACCGAAGGTTTTGTAAATTACGGGTTATCATTAGATTCTATCAAAATTGCTCTTATTTTCATAGAGAATAAACAGGAAGGAATAATTAAAATCTCATTGCGCTCTAAAGGAGATTTTTCAGTTAACGAGATGTCACGTTCTCATTTTCAGGGAGGTGGTCACACAAATGCAGCAGGTGGTAAAAGTGATCTTTCCTTAGCCGATACAGTTGCCTATTTTATTAGTATATTACCTCAATATAAAGAAGCGTTACATGAATAAATTCAACCTGCTCGTTGTACTCTTAGTCCTTGTTTCAGCTTGTAAAACTCCAGAAGCAAGAAGACCGGTGAGCCAATCTTCTGGCTCTTATGTAGATCTATCAATTGAGCGCAATAAGAAAATGAATAAAGCTCAGGAAGATGCCATTAAACTAGTTATGGAAGCTAATCCCGAAAACGAGTATTTTTCTTCTGATAAAGGGTTTTGGTATTTTTATAACGTTAAAGACACTACAGATTTAATTAAACCCAAAACTGGAGATGTCGTTACATTTAAGTACGAGATAAACACCCTTGATGGCAATCCTATAGTTTCTAAAGATGATTTAGGCGAGCAGACCTATCAAATAGAACAAAGTAATCAAGATCTCATTTCAGGACTTAAAGATGGTTTAAAATTAATGCAGGAAGGTGATGTAGTCACTTTTCTATTACCATCACATAAGGCCTTTGGATATTATGGTTTTGAAGATATAATAGGCTCTAATTTACCTATACAAACAAAAGTTTATCTCACTCAAGTAAAAAGAAATAATACGGAAAACTAATTATGAAAAAAGCACCTTTTCTTGCATTCATGATTTTATTTGCGATTGTATCATGCGCAGATGATAAGTACCCTGACTTAGAAAATGGTCTTTATGCCGAAGTTGTAACTAACAAAGGCACCATGGTTATCAACTTATTTTATAAGGCAGCGCCTGCTACAGTTGCTAATTTTGTTTCCCTATCAGAAGGTAATAATCCGCTTGCAGATTCTATTTACAAAGGCAAACCCTTTTATGATAATCTTACTTTTCATCGCATAATGAAAGGTTTTATTATACAAGGAGGCGATCCTAAAGGCAATGGTAGCGGCGGACCAGGTTACAAATTTCACGATGAGTTTAGCCCAGAGTTAAAGCACGATACAATAGGTGTGCTTTCTATGGCAAATTCTGGATACGGTACAAATGGTAGTCAGTTTTTTATCACAGATGCTCCTACACCACACTTAGATGGTTATGATGCTGAAGATAATCTCAAAAATTGTAAGAATCCACAAATTGGTTGTCATACGGTTTTTGGTCAATTAATTTCTGGTTTTGATGTTTTAAAGAAAATAACTGAAACCGAAATGCTTGACGCTCGCTCTGGGAAACCAAAAGGTAAGGTAACCATACAGTCTGTCAAAATCATTAGAAAAGGTGCCGAAGCTCGTCATTTTGAAGCCCCGGAAGTTTTTACTGAAGAGATTGAAAAAAAGGCTCAAGAAAAAGAAGATGCCTTAGCTGAAAAACAAAAATTAAAAGACGAAAAGAAAGATTTATTTGAAGAACTACGTAAAAAAGCAGACACACTAGAAAGTGGTCTCGCACTATTTATAACCGAAAAAGGTTCTGATGAGAAACCAAAACGTTCTCAAAAAGTTAAAGTTAACTATGCGGGTTATTTTTCAGACGGCGAACTTTTTGACAGTAATATTCAAGCGTGCGCAGATGAATGGGGTATTCAAACACGACCTAAAGAAAATATGTATGTTCCTGTAGAAATCCCATACGGTCCCGAAGCACAAATGATAGCCGGTTTTAAAGAAGGTATTCAGCAATTAAATTATGGAGATAAAGCAACGTTGTTTATTCCCTATCATTTAGGATATGGAGAACGCGGGTATCGTATAATACCGCCGCGTACAAATCTGGTATTTGAAGTGGAGCTTCTAGATGACCGAGCGCAAGAAGACTAAATTCTAAATTTATCCTGAATTGAAGCATTATAAATGTCTGTTGTGATATCACAACAGACATTTTTTTTATTCTTTAAAGATAGTATTAACATTTGCTCGATATTATGTTAAGCTGTTGTAAAAAATAACAATCTCTTTCTTAAAATAACGGCTATGGTATGTTTCTTTCCTAACATTAAACTTCATTTAAAAAAGAAACATAATGATTACATTTAAAAAAGATATAATTGCGTTAGCACTCACGGGTGCTTTAATAGGTGGTGTAAACTTTATTGCAAGAGCGCAAGTAGTACCTAACCAGTCAACCACGCAAACTCAATCAAAAATAACTACTGCAGAACTTACTAAGTTTGCTGGTGCGTTTATAGAAGTACAGGAAGAAAACAAAGTAGCCCAACAAGAGATGATGGGAATCATTAAAAATGAAGGTTTAGAAATAGATCGCTTTAATGAAATTCAAAAATCTAAAATGGATCCTAAAACTACGGTAGATGCGTCTAAGGAAGAATTAGAACAACACGCAGCTGTAGTTACCGAAATAAAGAGTATGCAACCAAAACTAGAATCTAAAATGGTTGCAATTATTAAGGATCACGGCTTAACTATGGAAACCTACAAAGCTGTTGCTGTTGCTCTTCAAAATGATAAAGCACTTCAGCAAAAATTTCAGGAAATAATGATGAAAAGTCAAACCCAAGGCTAAAATTTCAAATATTATAAAAAAAAAGGAGATGCGCGAGCATCTCCTTTTTTTTTATAATACCATTTAAATTAGTATTATTTACCCGGAATATCTTTTAAGATATCTTGAATAAAAATCCAGAACTTTTGAACTGAAGCTATACTTACGCGCTCGTCTGGAGAGTGCGCACCACGAATTGTAGGTCCAAAAGAAATCATATCCATATCGGGGTAGTTTTGACCAAGTATACCACATTCTAAACCTGCATGACAAGCTGCTACGTGAGGTTCTTCGTTATTTATGTTCTTGTATTTATCTACTAGTACTTTAAGAATAGGACTATCCATATTGGGTTTCCAACCGGGATACTCACCAGAAGTTACCACTTCACAACCTATTAATTCAAAAACGCTTCTAAGCGTATTTGCAAGATCTGTACGCGATGATTCTACAGATGATCGTGTAAGACATAATACTTCAATGTGGCCATCTTTAACACTTATGCGAGCTACATTATTTGAAGTTTCTACCAGATTTCCAATATCTGGACTCATACGGTAAACACCATTCCAGGCTGCTTGTATCGCTTTTAAGAAACCTTCCTGAACTCCCAGACTCATAACTTTTTTAGGTAATACAATCTCTTCTAACTCAACTTTTAGATTAGGTTCTAAAGTTTTGTATTCTTGTTTGAGAATTTCAGCAAATTCTTCTACATCACTTTTAAATGCTTCACTATGTATGCTGTCTATACAAAATCTAGAAACACTCTCTCTGGGTATTGCATTACGCAGACCACCCCCAGCTATTTCTTCGATACGTAAACCGTAATTTTCAAAACCATCAAGCAAAAACCGGTTCATAAATTTGTTAGCGTTACCTAACCCTTTAATTATCTCCATTCCAGAATGACCACCCTGGAGTCCGTTTACGGTTAATTTAAAACCTGTTTTGCCTTCTTCCACATCTTCTAGACTATAAGAACGAGTTGCCGTAATATCTACACCTCCTGCACAGCCCACGCCTATTTCATCATCTTCTTCGGTATCTAGGTTTAACAAAATATCCCCTTTTAAAACACCTCCTTTTAATCCCATTGCGCCAGTCATTCCGGTCTCTTCATCTATCGTAAATAGAGCTTCTAAAGCAGGGTGCGGTATAGCATCGCTCTCAAAGAGCGCCATTATAGTTGCAACTCCCAATCCATTATCTGCTCCTAGCGTCGTACCCTCTGCTTTTACCCAATCACCTTCAACTTTCATTTTGATTCCTTGAGAGGTAAAATCAAAATCAGTTGCATTATTTTTCTGATGTACCATATCCAAATGGGATTGTAAAACAACCATCTTTCGGTCTTCGAGACCTTGAGTAGCAGGTTTTCTAATGATAACATTACCTACTTCATCTACAAAAGTTTCAAGATTCAAACCCTCACCAAAAGCTTTCATAAAAGCAATTACCCGCTCTTCGTGTTTAGAAGGTCTGGGCACATCATTAAGATTTGCAAAATTTTTCCATATCGCTTTGGGTTCTAGCTCTCGTATTTCCATATTTGTCATAAATTCAGTTTTTACAAAGGTACAGGATATCTTTTGGTAAGTATACAACCAGTAATTCTGTAAACGTTAATCTTGGGTTAAGCCTTATTCTGGCTTTAAACCTATTATTATATTCATATTCTAAAATTAAAATAATGAAAAAATTAGAAGAAGCTGCTATACTAGAGCAATTACAAGATTTAGATGGATGGGAATTTAAAGAAAACGCCATTCATACGTCTTTAGAATTTGAAAACTTCAAAGAAGCATTTGCAACAATGACTCGTATTGCTTTTGAAGCAGAACTACAACAACATCATCCAGATTGGACTAATGTGTACAATACGCTAAACATAAGTATCTCTACTCACGATGCAGATGGTGTGACAGCTAAAGATTTTAAACTAGCCCGTACCATTGAAAAGATAATAGGAGGTTAAACCACAATTAATTCACTTTTTACGGGCAATATTTAATCCTAAAAACACACATTCTTAATGTTGATTTTTGTTAAATTTACACCCGTTAAAAATTAAACTATGGGAAGAGCATTTGAGTTTAGAAAGGCACGTAAAATGAAGCGCTGGAGCGCAATGTCTAAAGCATTTACGCGTATAGGTAAAGATATTGTAATGGCTGTTAAAGAAGGCGGCCCAGACCCTGATTCTAACTCTCGCTTACGTGCTGTTATTCAAAACGCGAAGAGCGTTAATATGCCTAAAGACAATGTAGAACGTGCTATAAAGCGTGCTAGTGATAAAAGTCTTGGTGATTTTAAAGAAGTCTTATTTGAGGGGTATGCACCGCACGGCATCGCTATTTTAATTGAGACTGCTACAGACAATAATAATCGTACCGTAGCAAATATTAGATCGTACTTTAATAAATGTAATGGAAACCTTGGTACTTCGGGGTCTGTTGAATTTATGTTTGATCACACTTGTAACTTTAGAATCCCTGCGGAAGGCTTAGATCCTGAAGAATTAGAATTAGAATTAATTGATTTTGGTGCTGAGGAGGTTTTTGAAGATGAAGACGGAATTTTAATTTATGGTCCGTTTGAAAGCTTCGGAGCAATTCAAAATTACTTAGAGGGCGCAGGTCACGAGATATTATCTAGTGGCTTTGAACGTATTCCTCAAGTGACTAAAGAGCTTACGCCTGAAGAAGCTGAAGATGTAGAAAAACTTCTTGAGAAAATAGAAGAAGATGAAGACGTACAAAACGTTTATCACTCTATGGATGAATCTTCAGGCAGCTCTGAAGAGTAATCATTTTACCATATTAAAAAACAGGAGCTAACGCTCCTGTTTTTTTCTTTGAATTCAGCTTCCCAAAACCATTTAAAAATAAAAAAGCCGGCTATGCCGGCTTTTTTATTCGCTATGATGCTATATAAAGTTTGCTACTTCGCGATGTTTACCGCTCTGGTTTCTCTAATAACTGTTATTTTAACCTGACCCGGATAGGTCATATCAGTTTGTATTTTTTGAGAAATTTCAAAAGATAATGAAGATGCTTTCTCATCATTAACTTTATCACTTTCAACAATCACACGCAACTCTCTACCCGCCTGTATTGCATAAGCTTTCTTAACTCCCTGAAAACCGAATGCGATATCTTCAAGATCTTTTAAACGTTGTATATAGGAATCTAATACTTGTCTTCTCGCTCCTGGTCTTGCACCGCTAATTGCATCGCAAACCTGAACAATAGGAGCTAGTAATGTTTTCATCTCGATCTCGTCGTGGTGAGCACCTATTGCATTACAAACGTCTGGTTTCTCTCCATATTTTTCAGCCCACTCCATACCTAATAGTGCGTGAGGAAGCTCACTTTCTGTATCTGGTACTTTACCTATATCATGTAAGAGACCTGCACGCTTAGCCAGCTTAGGATTAACGCCTAATTCTGCTGCCATAGTAGCACAAAGTTTTGCCACTTCCCTACTGTGTTGTAATAAATTTTGACCATAAGAAGAACGGTATTTCATACGACCCACAGCTTTAATAAGTTCTGGGTGCAAGCCATGAATTCCTAAATCTATTACAGTACGCTTACCTATGTCAACAATTTCTTGCTCGATCTGCTTAGTTGTCTTTTGAACAACTTCTTCAATACGAGCCGGGTGAATTCTTCCGTCAGTTACCAGTTTATGTAATGACAGACGCGCGATCTCTCTTCTTACGCTATCAAAACAAGATAAAATAATAGCTTCAGGAGTATCATCTACGATAATCTCTACACCGGTAGCAGCCTCTATAGCCCTAATATTTCGACCCTCACGACCTATAATTCTACCTTTTACATCATCACTTTCAAGATTAAATACAGAAACACAATTTTCTACTGCTTCTTCTGTACCTATACGTTGAATGGTATTAATAATAACTTTCTTGGCATCTTGCTCAGCGGTAAGCTTAGCTTCTTCCATCGCGGTTTGTATATACGCCATGGCATCGCTTTTAGCCTGATCTTTTAAGGACTCAACAAGTTGTTGCTTAGCCTCGTCTGCAGAGAGACCAGAAATTACTTCGAGTTGTTGCACCTTATTAAAATGCATCTTATCAATTTCTACCTGACGCTTTTCTACATATTCTAAACGCTCGTCGTAGTCTTTAACCTTCTCCTCTATTTCTTTATTAAGCTTCTTATTTTTAGCTATCTCGCTACTTACCTGCGATTCTTTATCACGAGTACGTTTTTCTGCTTCATTAATTTTCTTGTCTCTAGAAAGAATAACTTTCTCATGCTCTGATTTTAGCTCAATAAATTTCTCTTTAGCTTGAAGAATTTTGTCCTTTTTCAAGGATTCTCCTTCGCTTTTTGCTTCTTTAACAATGTTAGCGGCTTCTTTTTTTGCATTGCTTACGATTTGCGATGCGTTATTCTTTTCCAGCAATTTTGCCAGTAAAAATCCTAGTGTGCCAGCGATTAAGATGACGCCTACGATTATAAGTACAGTATTTCCCATTTAGTTAGTGTATATATAAAAAAAGCCTACATTGATCGGGTTTTGCGTAAACTCCTTAAATAAATCATAGGACTAACGAGCTGATCAAGAATCCGTTCAAAGACGGCGCGCTTTTACAACTCAGACTCATCCTTTTTAAAGAATATAGTGTTGAGTTTACCAAAAAAAATAACCAATGTAGGCAGTAAATTTCTATTTTAAAGAACGTTAGGATAACTGGCTTTTAACCAGTAACTCAAGGTCTCGTAGTTGTTGTATCGCTTCGGTACTTTCACCACTTCCCTCAATATCCCTTTGTATTGTTTTAGACGCAAATTGCAAAGCGCACATCGCTAATACATCTTGCTTATCTCTAACGGCATAACTTTGCTCAAATTTTTTAATCATTTCCTCAATCTCTTTCGCAGCTTTACGCAATCCTTCTTCCTGCTGAGGTTTTATGGTTAGCGGATATACCCGGTCTGCAATAGACAGTTTTATTTTTAAATGATCAGACATATCCTAAACTAATCTGCTAATTGAGCAATACACGCATCAATCTCACGCATCATAGTATTTATTTTTAGCTTGGTTTCCCGTTTGTATTCATTACTGCCCAGCATTGCATTTGCAGTTTTAAGTGTACTGTATTTAGCTTCCCAATTACTTAGTAAAGTTACCAGCTCTTCCTGCTCTTGCTTCAAATTATGATTAGCGGTCTGTAGGACCTCATTTTCTCGCTGAAGTTTCTGATAACGATGCACTAGTTTGCTAATTACATTTTGCAACGCATCTATACGCTCCAACATTTCACTCATAACCTTATTTTAACAATGCTTAGTCACACAAAGTTAACATTCGAGGGTTAATATCGCAATACATTCTATTTTATTTTTAAACAAGCCTTTGCAATTCTACAATAATTTAACCTTAACCACTTTATCTATCAGAGCGTTCTGAAAATTTTCGTTATTTCAATTTTAAATACATCTAATTATTTAATTCTTCGATTTCAAAAAGGCATATTTTATAAAAAATAATAAAGTTCTTAGCGTACCATAAATGCAAAATGATTGCGTTTTTTTTATCTTAGCCATTCTATGAAAAAACTATTAATTATTCTTCTTACAAGCTGTACACTTCTTGTTAATGGACAATCAGATATCCCTAAAAAAGATTTTATACCACCGTTGCGTATCACCACCGTTCTCGCAGGTAGTTTTGGTGAACTGCGCAGTAACCACTTTCATAGTGGGCTTGATATTAAAACACAACAGCGTACCGGTCTTGATGTCGTGGCCAGCGCTTCGGGAAATGTAAGTCGTATAAAAATATCGCATTATGGGTATGGTAAAGCGCTCTATATAGACCACCCTAATGGGTACACTACCGTTTACGGGCATCTTGATAAATTTTCGCCAGAGTTAGAGACTTACGTCAAACAAAAACAATATGAAGCTGAAAGCTACGAGATTGAACTTTTTCCAGCTCCAGGTGAATTAGCTGTGACACAAGGTCAATTAGTCGCTTTTAGCGGAAACACAGGAGGTAGCGGCGGCCCTCACGTTCATTTTGAAATACGAGATAAAAATGAACGCCCTATGAATGCCCAACTTTTTGGAATTGAAGTTGCAGACCATAGAGCTCCCATTATAAACGACTTGCTTGTGTATACACTCTCAGACAGTAGCGCTGTAAATCAATCGCAAGCACGTCAAAAACTAACTATTACAAAGCAACCTGATGGTACTTTTCTAAGTGAAAAGATTACAGCTTATGGAGCTATAGGGTTTGCGGTAGGAACGGTAGATATGCAAGATGCCGCTAATAATAACAATGGTATTTATAAAATTGAAACCAGTTTAAATGGTGAAAAATTATTAGATCTGGAAATGGACAAATTCTCATTTGCAGAAACCCGTTATTTAAACCGAATGATTGATTACGCTTACTATGAAGAAAAAAGAGATCGGGTTCAGAAACTATTTATAGAGCGTAACAACCCGTTGAGCATATTTAAATACGAGAAAAACAAAGGTATACTTAATCTAAATCAAGACGGAACTAGCGGAATTTACACTATAAGAGTATCGGATATCAAGGGTAATGAAACTGTAGTTGTTGTACCTATAACTATTGCTAAAGAACCGATATTGTCCCCTACTGTAAAAAAAGTTACTCCATATTTTGTACAGGCAGATGCAAATCAAAGCTTCAAAGTAGGTGATTGGGATTTGTTTATTCCTGAAGGTTCGTTTTATGATGATTATTATTTAGATATCTCTGCAAACACAGACGCACTGCATCTTGATCAGGATTTAATACCTGTACAGAAATATATTAAATTGAGTTATGATGTTTCAGCTTTTCAGCCTGGCGATCGTGAACGACTTTATATAGGAAGAGTTAATTACAGAGGACTATTGCGTTATGAAGGAGCTACCTTAGAAGGTGATCACATATCTGCAAGCGTAAATGCGTTAGGCGATTTTAAACTTGGATTAGATACAAAACCTCCTAGAATTGAGGCTATAGATCTGTCAGATGGTAAATGGATTTCAGACTATAAAACCCTAAATTTTAAAATAACCGATGAAAATACCGGAATTAAAAGTTATCGCCTTACACTAAACGGAAAATTTGCTTTAGTAGAATACGAATACAAAAAAAATCTTCTTACGTATAATTTTGATGATGGCAAAAGTGTTTCCGGAGAAAACCAACTTCAGCTTATTGTAACAGATAATGTAGGAAATAGCACTACATTTAAAAACACATTCTTTAGAAAATAGAGCTTTTGAAAATACGTTGTTTTATTATTTTCCTTGTTAGTATTGGAAACTTTTCGGTAATAAATGCCCAAAGTGCTATACTAAATGGGATTGTATTTGATGAATTAAACAAACCATTGTCTGGTGTAAATATTAGTAGTGGTAATCTGGGAACACAGACAGATGAGACGGGTTTTTATTATTTAGAAATACCGGCAAATTCTAAAATAGAAATTAAATTCTCTTATGTAGGTTATAAAACTACAACAGCTTCATTCTCACTTAAACCCGATGAAAACCTTGAGTTTAATCCTGTTTTAAATACGCGTATTCAAGAAATTAATGCAGTTGTTATTTCTGCAGAGAATCAGAACCGCATTGATGGTATCGTGAATTTAGATCCCGAAACTGTTAGAAAAATACCCGGAGCAAATCCCGGTGTAGAAAATTTACTAAAAATTTTACCTGGCGTTAGCGCAAATAATGAATTGAGTACTCAATACGCTGTGCGAGGTGGTAATTATGACGAAAATCTAATTTATATAAATGATATTGAAGTCTATAGACCATTTCTTATACGCTCTGGTCAGCAAGAAGGTTTAAGTATTGTAAATAGTGATCTTGTGCGCGATGTAAATTTTAGTGCCGGAGGGTTTCAGGCTAAGTATGGTGATAAACTTTCTTCTGTACTCGATATAACCTACAGACGGCCTGTAGAATTTGAAGCTTCAGTAGATTTGAGTTTATTAGGCCTTAGTCTTTCCGCAGAGGGCATTAGTAAAAATAAAAAGTTTACAGCCTTAGTAGGTGGGCGATATAGAGACAATAGCTTGCTGGTAAATGCTAAGCAAACTGAAACCAACTACAAACCAAGGTTTACAGACATTCAAAGCTACCTTACCTATACCTTCAACCCTAAATTTGAACTTGCTTTTTTAGGAAATATAGCTGTTAATCGTTACGATTATAAACCAGTTACCAGGCAAACTAATTTTGGGACATTAACTAATCCTATTGCTTTAATCATCGATTATGATGGGCAGGAATCTGACCAATATGAGACGTATTTTGGAGCCATCACTGCAACCTATAAACCTACTGAAAATTTAAATTTAAAGATTATTAGCGCTGCCTATCATACAAAAGAACAGGAATATTACGACATATTTGCCCAGTATGCTTTAGGAAGTCCAAACACTGATGTAGGCGGTAACAATACTGGTGATGTTGACTTTACTGAAGCTATAGGATCTCAACTTACCCATGCTCGCAATAACCTAGATGCTTTAATTCTTAATATTCAGCACAAGGGGCAATATTTAAAAGGTACAAATCAATTAGACTGGGGATTAAAATTTGCTCACGAATCTATTCGCGATCGAGTACAGGAATATGAGATCGTAGATTCTGCAGGATTTTCTTTGCGACCGCCTTTAGATCGTATTACAAACCAGCAACCTTATATACCCTTTGATGCACCACTAGAAGCTTTTACGACTGTACGCGCTCAAAACGAAGTTCAAATAAATCGCATTTCTGCCTTTATACAATACAGTAAACGTTTAGAACTGAATAATACAAAAGCCTGGTATAATTTAGGATTACGCTCTCAAGTGTGGAATGTTAGCGGAACTAATCTAACTTCAAAAACCCAACACATAATTAGCCCACGAGGACAATTTAGCCTAAAACCAAACTGGAAGACCGATATGGTTTTTAGAATTGCCTCGGGGATTTATTACCAACCCCCATTTTATAGAGAATTACGAAACGCCCAAGGTAAAGTACTACCAGATGTAAAAGCTCAGAAAAGTATTCATTTTGTTGCCGCAAATGACTGGAGTTTTAAGCTTTGGGAACGGCCATTTAAATTAACTAGTGAAGCTTATTACAAAGATTTATCTAATATAAATTCTTATACTTTAGAAAATGTAAGAATACGTTATAAAGCAGCCAATGATGCGAAGGCATATGCCTATGGAGTTGATTTTAGACTCTCTGGTGAGTTTGTACCGGGTACAGACAGCTGGGTTAGTCTTGGTATTCTAAAAACTGAAGAAAATATCGAAGAAAGAGGGTATAAAGCAAGACCTACAGACCAACGTTTTAAATTAGGTGTCCTTTTTCAAGATTATGTGCCTACGATACCAGATTTAAAACTCTATCTAAATATGGTATATCAAAGCGGCCTGCCTGGGGGTTCTCCTTCCTACGTTGACACCTATGATTACCAGACACGTTTGCCTTTTTATTTCAGGTCAGATGTTGGGTTTGCATACTCAATAATTCGAGAGTCATCAAAAACTGAAAAATCTATAGTTGATGAGTTAAATATTGGACTTGAAATCTTCAATATTTTTGATCGCCAAAACAGTATCACCAATACATTTGTACGTGATGCAGCAACTCAGCAGCAATATGCTGTACCTAATTATCTTTCACCCAGAGTGTTTAATGTATGCCTAAGCGCGCGCTTTTAATTAAGCTATAAACTGTTTTAAAGTTTCAATCACATAATCAACCTCTTCTTTAGTATTCTCGTGAGAAAATGAAAACCGAATAGAAGGCTTATCTAATTTATCTTTAGCTAAAAATGCATTTAAAACGTGACTTCCCTGATCGCTTCCACTTTGACAGGCACTTCCTTTTGAACACGCAATACCCTTTAAATCGAGTTGAAATAAAAGCATTAAAGCTTTATCAGCAGGAACGGGTAAACACACATTTAGCAAGGTATATGTGCTTTTTGTTCCGTCGTGGCAATTACCATTAAAATGAACTCCTGGTATGTGCGCTTCTAATTGCTCTTTAAAATACCATTTAATGTCTTCTATATGTTTCCGCTCTGCGACAAGATTTGATTGCGCTAGAATAAGTGCTTCTTCCATACCTGCGATATTGTGCACCGGTTCTGTCCCTGCGCGACTACCGCGCTCCTGCCCTCCTCCAAAAATAAGCGGTCGTATTTTGCTGTTTTTACGTAAAAAAGCAAAACCTACACCTTTGGGTCCGTGAAATTTATGTGCTGCAGCAGCTATAAAATCTATAGGAATTTCACCGAGGTTTAAATCAAAATGGCCTACAGATTGTACCATATCACTGTGAAATAGTGCGCTATATTTTTTAGCTAGAGTACAAACAGCCTCCAGATCTAACATATTACCTATCTCATTATTAATATGCATTAGACTAATGAGTGTTTTTTCTGAATTTGAAGCTAACAACTCTTCAAGATGACTTAAATCTATGCTTCCGCAGTCTTTAATCGCAACCATAGATATTTTTATATCATATGCCAATTGTAAATGCTCTACCACATGTAAAACTGCATGGTGCTCTATAGAACTCGTAATAATATGTCTAACCTCTAAATCTCTAACAGCACTATTTATGATCAGATTATCTGCTTCTGTACCGCCTGAAGTAAAAATTATTTCGGCAGGAGTAACATTTAAATAACCGGCGATGGTTTTACGCGCCTGCTCGATTACAGTTTTAGCTTTACGCCCTACTGCGTGAGTAGAAGAAGGATTTCCCGGTATATCACTCATTACTTGCATCATACGCGTAATTACTTCCGGGCGAATTGCTGTTGTAGCAGCGTTATCAAAATAAACTTGAGTCATTCGTATGTTTTAGAAACTGCAAAATTAACCACAATAAAATTATTTACCACCTACAACTGTTAGTAATGTGCAATTCTCCTATTTTTGTGCTAAAGTGATTTGTTATGAAGAAGTACCTATTTTTAATATGCTCTGTTCTATTTTTTGAATCTTGTGATGACGGAGACCTTATTGTTACTTCGTTTGATTTTACAGATTTAGCTATAAATTATTGCAGTACTGTCACTCTAGATAATAACGATACTGCAATTACAAATTATATTTTTTATAAAATAAATAGCGATACTAATGAGTCTTTAGCATTTACATTAAGTACTAGTGATCCCATTTTAGAAGCTCCTAACAGCAGTGGTGCTTACACGTATAATTTGGGAAGCAGTGCAGATTCATTTATTTCCTATCGAATTTACAATGGAGCCGTTGACGCAGACTATTTTTGCTCCAAAATACCGCCTGCCACCCCTACAGTTAACGAACAATATATAAGCGATGAAGGAACCCTTACAATAGTAACTCAGGGAGATTATAATGATCGTGATGGCATAGATGCCGAATTTGAAATTCTTTTAGAAGATGCAGAAGGCAATCTTACTGAAGATCTTGACGGTGATGGAATTCCTAATATTTACGACTTTGATGATGATGGTGATAATGTGCCTACAAATCAGGAGGGTGTCGTTCTAAATACAGATGGATCTATAAATTATGAAGCCTCTTTAGACACCGATGGTGATGGAAGGCCTAATTTTATAGATAATGATGATGATGGTGATGGAGTTCTCACGATAAATGAAGATAAAGATCAAGATCTAAACCCAAACAATGACACTACAGATATTTCTATAGGTCAGGATTATTTAAATAATAATGTAGCTGTAGATTATAACGTGAATTCTTATAGAATTCACACTTATTATTTAGAAACGATTACACTAACTATAAATATTACCAACGCTGTTTTTATTAAAGATAACGGTGATGAAACTATACGCCAACAGAATTTATTCTTTGGTGAATATAGTGCTCCCAATCAAACAATAACTATAACTCCGGCTTTTTCTAATTAAATTTTAATGCCATTAATTCTGAAAAATATAAACCTCAGTTGCACCTAAACCGTATTGTTGGTAATTAGCATCGTAAAACTTGATGTTATCATATCTTGAAAAAAGATATTCAAGCTCTGCACGTAACACCCCCTCACCCACACCGTGTATAAAAACGATACGTTGAATACGTTTTCTTATGGCAAACTCTAATTTATGTCTTGCCGTATCTATTTGTAGATTGAGTTTATCGTGAGCACTAAGCCCACGCTCTGAAGATGTAAGTTGATGTATATGCAAATCAACTTCCATAGGAGGGATAACCCCTTTTAGTTTTTTAGTAGGAATTTTCTTGTTTTGATATACTTTTTCTTTCTCAGTCAATAGTAATTCTATGTCTTCCGGGATAGCAACATCAAAAGCCTCATCCTTAATAATCTGAGATCTGTTCGCTGAAAGTTCAAAACCATCATCTGTACTGAAATAAATCTCATCAGCCACTATTTTTGTAATAACACCAGATAAATTATCATCTATAAGGGAAATACGTTGTCCTACCTGTAAATTCATTGTCATAATACCGTTGAAAAACAATCGTTTAAAAGCTTAAAAATATCTTTTAAGTGTATTGCAAATGTCTTAATTTTTATATATTTACAAAAATATTCTATTATGGGAAAATTATACTCTTATTTTTTCTTTTTGATGTTACCCATTTTGGCTTCGGGTCAATTACACGTTAAGTCTTCAACTGGAGGACAGAATGCATATATTTATAACAAAGGAGAAATCTTATTTGTTACTCAAGAGATTGGATTAGACGGGAACCCTAATCAAACCGGAGGTAATTTATATCTAAGAAGTGAAGGTCAATTGATTCAAGGAGATGATGATAAAATTAATACGGGTACCGGCGTTGTTTCTGTATATCAAAAAAACTCGATGAATAAATGGGATTATCATTTTTGGACTTCACCTGTAGGTGATCCTGACAACAATCTACCACTGCAGTATGCTGGCACTAATGCTGGTAACAAAAGGTTTTATCAAGAAAGTAATAATGGTGGTGGTATTTATCAACCTACGGGAACCGAAATGGTTTCAAATCCTATAACATTCACACCAAATTATGATGGGATTATTACCGGATCTAATCAATTGCAATTTTCATCATATTGGCTTTATAAATATGTAGCTAAAAATGGGTATTCAGGTTACGAAAAAGTTTCTTCATCAATTGATTTAAATCCTGGAGAGGGTTATACGATGAAAGGAATAGGTGACAACACTACGCCCACTGCAGAAATCATTGATTTTAGAGGTATTCCGAATAATGGGACCATAAATGTTAAAGTATTACCTGATAATCTTACTATGGTAGGTAATCCTTATTCATCTGCGATGAATTTAAGCTTTTATTTATTATCTAATTCTGGTGCCAGCCCCGAAACTTTAGAAAATTGTTTAGGTACATCTGACCCCTCATCAAGAGTTGCCGTTGGAAATACAATTAATGGAAATGCCTATTTCTGGGAGTCCGATCCAAGTGTTAAATCACATTATCTTGTTGATTATGAAGGAGGCTATGGCACTTATACTCCCGGTCCTTGCGATTATACAGGTTCATATTCTCCAGCAGCTTTTGTAAGATATGATAATGATGGTAATGAAATTGCAGGGAGTGCTACTGGGGATACTGGTGAGAATATTGAAAGACATTTTGCTCCTGTAGGTCAGGGTTTCTTTGTAGAAGGAATTGCTGATGGTCTTGTCACTACTAAAAATGAATTTAGAGTTTTTGTGAAAGAAAGCCGTGGTAATTTATCTCAATTTAAAAGTAAAATTGATAAATCTAAAAAAACAAGTTCTACTCAAAAGTCTTCTAACGTTAATTCTACTTTAAGAGCAGGTAGCCAGTCTTATGACAATAGAGGATATCTGGTATTACCTAAGTTTCATTTAGAGACTTTTATTAATAACACCTATAATCGCTCTATTACAGGAATTATGTATGAGGGTTCTACTTTAAATACAGATACCGCAATGGATGGTTTTAATATCTCAGAATTGGCTACGGATGTTAGTTTTAATCTTAGTGATACTGACAGAGCTATTATTACAAACTATTTCCCATACGATATAGATGTAAAATTACCTCTTAAAATTAGCGCTAATAACGAATTGAACACATTCAACATGCGTATTTCAGATTTAAACTTCATTACTGATGAAGGCATCTGGTTACACGATAAGAAAACAGATGAATATCATGATATTTTAGATTCATCATATGAAATAGAATTACCAAAAGGAATATATTCTGATCGTTTTGAAATCACGTTTAAAGATATTAATGCCGCAACATTAGAAATAGCAGAAGAAGTAAAAAAATCATTTGCTGTTTATCAAAATAATAACCGAGCTGAATTAACTGTTTTAAATCCTTTAGAATCAGACCTTAAAGAGATAAATGTTTTTGATATTTCAGGTAGACTTTTAGTTTCTAAAATTAATGAAGGTTCAAAATCTAAGGTTGTAATTCCTTCAACTAACTGGAGTGATGGTATTTATATCATTAAAGTTATCACCCGTGATAATGTAGAATTCGCTAAAAAAGTTTCTGTCATTAATATGAAATAGTATAGAAAGCACAAGTAAAATAAAACTAAAAACAGCCTTTACTAAGGCTGTTTTTAGTTTTATAACCTACCTGAAAATTAATTTTAAACATCTGTAGAAAACAAATAAAAAAGTTGGTTTATCATTAACCTTGATCTTAGCAGTTAATCACTACTTTTACAAGTTTAAATTCAGACTATGGCTTATAAATTAGATAGCTATTTAAAAGATTTTTCAAGAAATATAATAGACCTAGGCGTTTCTTCTGTATATGCTGAGTTGGTAACGATATTTATAAATGCTTTTATATTTATCCTTGTACTTACGCTTGGAGATAAAATTTTGAAAAGATTTATAATAGAAGTCTTTAAAATTTTTAGCAATAAGACTAAAAGTTCGTTTGATGATTTTTTAATCTTAACTAACTTTCCTCGTTATATAGGCCATATAATTCCACTATTAGTTTTTAAATGGTTTTTTCTTGAACTTTTAAAGGATTATCCTGATACTACCTATTGGCTTTTAAAAGCATTTAATACGTATGTAATACTTCTTATACTTAAAATTATACGTAGTCTTCTGCGTACGGCGCGTAATTATTTTCAGACTAAAGAGCAGTATTTTGACAAACCATTACAAAGTTACTTACAAGTAACTATGCTTTTTTTATGGGGAATAGGAATCTTCTTTTTTATTCTTGAGTTGTTTGACAAAAATGCAATGAATTTTGTGCTCCAATTAGGAGCCGCATCTGCAGTTTTACTATTAATATTTAAAGATACAATACTTGGTTTTGTAGCCTCAATACAAGTATCTATTAATGATATCGTGCGTATAGGAGACTGGATTACCTTTAGTAAATACGGTGCAGATGGTAATGTAACCGAAATCAATCTTGCTACGGTACGTGTTCAGAATTGGGATATGACCTACACTACGATTCCTACTTACAGCCTTATTTCAGATTCGTTTCAAAACTGGAGGGGAATGCAAGAGAGTGGCGGAAGACGTATAAAACGAGCTGTATTTATTAAACAAAATTCTGTACGCTTTTTAACCTCTGAAGATTTAGTTCAACTTAAAAAAATTCAGCTGGTGGCTCCCTATATAGAACATATGGAGAAAGAGGTTATACGCACAAATAGACGCCATGAAGTAGATGACAGCCTACCTATAAATGGTCTTAATCAAACAAATCTTGGTGTTTTTAGAAAGTATATCGATGCGTATTTATATGAGAATCCTGCAATAAATAAAGATCTCTTTCTTATGGTAAGGCACCTCGCTCCTACTTCTCAAGGTATTCCTTTAGAGATTTTCTGTTTTAGTCACGATAAACGCTGGGAAAATTATGAGCACATACAGGCAGATATTTTTGACCATATTATAGCCGCAGTAAAATATTTTGACCTTGAGATATTTGAAGAACCCTCGTCACGAGATATTACCAATTTCTTAACGCATAGAAATCTCTAAAATAGGTAGGTTGCAGGTCAACTAACCGATCATTTATGAGATTTAAAAATATTCTCCACATTTTTGGAGCGATAGCTATATTGCTCACTTTAGTTCCACTTATAGCAGCTGATTATTGGTGGATTCGGGTTTTTGATTTCCCACATACGCAGCTTACCATTTTAACGGCTACAGCAATATTAGCTTATCTTTTAAAGTTTGATATAAAATGGGTTAAAGACTATGTTTTTATGAGTGTTATGATTGCATGTTTTGTATATCAAATATCAAAAATTTATCCCTATACACCATTAGCTCAATTTGAAGTAAATACAAGTGAGCAAAATAATCCTAATAAACAATTGAGTATCTTGGTAGCTAATGTCCTTCAGAAAAATGAGGACAAACAATCGCTTTTAAAAGAGGTTGCTGCAAAAAACCCTGATATTCTTTTACTTCTTGAAGCAAATACAGAATGGCAAAGATTTGTAGATCCTACACTTTCAAAAAAATATAAATTTTACAAGGGAGCTCCTATCAATAATACTTACGGAATGTTACTCTATTCTAAAATTCCATTAATAAATCCTGAAATTCATTATCTTATAGACGACAGTATTCCTTCTATAGATAGTAAAGTTAAACTGGCTTCGGGAGATACAATTCAATTATTTGCAATTCATCCTACACCGCCTATGCCACAGCATAATCCTATGTCTACAGATCGCGATGCTGAGATGATGAAAACCGCATTTCAAAGCAGAGATTCAAAACTACCTGTGTTAGTTATAGGTGACTTTAATGATGTTGCCTGGTCTGAATCAACAGCTCTTTTTAAAAATGTTAGTGAATTATTAGACCTTCGTATAGGTCGTGGTTTATTTAACACCTTTAGTGCAAAAAGTCAAATTATGAGGTGGCCTCTTGATCATATTTTTGTTTCAGAACATTTTAGAGTTATCGATGTTCAAACTGGTGCTGATATAAATTCTGACCACTTTCCATCGTATGCAAAACTTAATTTAGAATCAGAAATTGCTCAAGAACAAAGAGCTGATCCCCCATCAGAAAATCAATTAAAAAGAGCTCTTGACATTATAAAAAAAGAAGCTGGTCAAAAAGATACACGTAAAGAAAATTAACCTTTACTAATGCTAGAAAATGTTATGATATTACTCTTAATTCAAGATTTACAGACGGTATCTGATGCTTTTATTAATTATTACAACAATTTTATAAATCAGTTGCCGGGTATTGCGTGGGGTGTACTAATTATAATTTTAGGATTACTTATAGGCGCCTGGATTGGTAACTTTGCAAGAAGACGCATTTCTGCAAAAACAGCAGACCCTCTTATGAGTAGGTTTTTAGGTAAAGCAATAAAAATCACTTTTTTTATCATTGCAGTTATGCTCGCCCTAAGAGCAGCCGGTCTTGGAGGCATAGCAACTGGTATTCTTACAGCCGCAGGAGCCAGTGCTGTAGTTCTCGGTTTTGCTTTTAAAGATATAGGCGAAAACTTTATTGCAGGTATCATTCTGGCGTTTAATCGTCCTTTTAACGTCAATGATACGGTAGAAATAGGTAATAACTTCGGAAAGGTAAAAGCCCTTGAATTTAGATATACAAAACTAAAAACCTTTGATGGGAAAGACGTTTACATCCCTAACAGTGATGTATTAACAACTCCGGTGACTAATTATACTGAGGACGGTTTCTATAGATGGAATTTTATTATAGGTATTGCTTATGAAGATACTATTGAAGGTGCTAAGCAAGTAATCCTGGATACATTAAAGCGTGAACCCAATGTCATTGAAGATGAAGAGCATGAGAATTTTGTAATTGAAGATGAACTAGCAACCAGCACAGTAAATTTAAAGGTATTTTTCTGGGTAGATACTACAGATTTCCGCCGTATGGCGCTAATAACTAAAGGAAATGTAGTGCGTAACGTGAAAGAAGCCCTTGAAAAAAATGGATATTATATGCCAGCCGATATTCAAGAAATTAAACTCTATGGTGCTGCTAAAGACTCTCCTTTACGTATTGAACAATCTCAAAAACAACCAGATTTACAAGAATCTAAATCCTCAACAACAGATACTAATAATTAAACTAAATACCAGAGTACCGTAGATACGATTAATCCCATAAAAGCAATAAGTGTTGTTAATATAGACCAGGTTTTAAAAGTTTGTTTTTCAGAAAGCCCTAAATATTGTTTTACAAGCCAGAATCCACTATCATTAACATGTGAAAATACAGATGCACCGGCCGCTATTGCTATTACAAGAATTGCTAGCTGCATTTCGCTGTAGTTAGAAATACCTAACAGAGGTGCGGTTATCCCTGCTGCAGTGATCATCGCTACTGTAGAAGAGCCTTGCATAATACGTACAATAGCTGCTATGATAAAGCCAAAAATTACCGGAGGAAAATAATCACTCGTTAAGGATTCGGCAATCATTAATCCCGCTCCTGTATCTATAAGTATTTGCTTAAAAGCACCGCCGGCTCCTGTAAGTAATATAATAACTCCGGCAGGATAAAGCGCCTTTGTTGAGATGGTTAACAATTCATCCTTACTTACATTACGCCGAATTCCTAAAAAATACCACGCTATTAAGTTTGCTAAAATTAAAGCAGTAAAAGGATGACCTAGTAATGTTGAAATAAATAGCACCTGTTCAGGAAAATTCCAGTTAGCTGCTAATGGGCTATTTACAACTGTATTAATAACAATCAATACTATAGGAAGAAAAATTATTGATAAAACAAGCCCTGTAGCTGGTAATTTAATATTTAGATCCTCGTCTTCTAGAGATTCAAAAGGTGCGTCTATATGTATTTTTTTTGAAATGTATTTGGCAAAAAATGGCCCCGCAACAGCCGCGGTGGGAATACCTGTGATAAAACCAAAAACGATTACCCAACCTAAATTTGCATTTAATATATCTGCGACTGCAATAGGTCCTGGTGTAGGGGGTATAAATGCATGTGTTACCGCAAGACCACTTAACAAGGGTAAAGCATATAATAATAAGGACTTTTTAGTTTTACGCTGCAGAGCGTAAATTAAAGGTATCAGAATTATAAAGGCAACATCAAAAAATACCGGTATTGCTACTAAAAAACCGGTTAGCATGATAGACCAGGGCGCTCTGTTAATTCCGAATTTTCTAATAAGGTAATGTGCTATTTGCTTTGCACCTCCAGAATGTTCTAATACCGCACCAAACAATGATCCTAATCCTACTACAGTAGCCACAAATCCTAAAGTGCCACCCATTCCTTTAGTGATAGCATCTAAGATAATCTCAGGAGCTAAACCACTAAATGCTCCTACAAATACACAGACAATTAATAATGCGAGAAACGCTTGAAGTTTTAGCCTTAAGATGAGAACTAATAGTAAGGCAACTCCAAACAATACTGCAAATAGCAATTGATAATCCATATATTAAAAATCTAATTTCTTCAGTATTTCATCCACAATTTCTTCAATAGTTTGATCTATTGATACGTGAATGCCATATTCCGGACTCTCTAATGTATCTAATTGGGATTGCAATAATAACGGATCAAAAAAATGATTTTTACGATTATCTAATCTAGATTTTAATACTTCAAATGAGCCATCTAAGAAGACCCAGTAAAGATCTACGTGCTGTGCTAGAATTTTCCGGTACGATTCCCTAAGAGCAGAACATGCGAGAATTGCACCTTCCTCATCATCCCACTCTTGTAATTTTTGATCTAATATTTCTAACCAAGGTCTACGATCTTCATCGTTGAGCGGCTGACCACTTTTCATTTTGTCCACATTAGCTTGTGGGTGATAGTCATCTGCATCCTTAAAAGGAATATTCAATTTTTTACTTAAATGTAAACCTATAGTAGTTTTACCAGAACCAGACACGCCGGCGATAACAATCAGTTTTTTCATAAATCTAGAGTAGGGTTATTTTTATCTTGATTGGGAATAGTTAATTTAAAACCCAGTCTATCATTCATTTGTTTAATAAAGTGTGTTGCTAATAAAGGAGATTCTTTTTCAATATTTTGATGAATGAAGAAATCAATTTGCTGCAACCCTGCGTCAAGCCATTGCTCTAAACGATCAACCCAGGCATCAAGCCTATAGTAATCACTGGGATGGTTAGCTCCTACAAAACGAATAAATGCCTCATTACTGGTCATACGCATGTGCACAATATCACGCCTACCAGCCGTATCAACAAGAACATTAGAAATATTATTTTCTTCAAGAAGGTGATATAGCTTCTCAGAAACTGCAGGCTCATTAAACCAGTCTGTATGTCTAAACTCTATAGCTAATGGTACTTCACGTGGCCAGGCTTCTATAAATTGTTCAACTCTATCCCAGTTTTTAGGCTGAAAATCATTATGCATTTGTAAAAAAACACATCCTAATTTTTCTTTTAGTAATGATGTATGGTCAAGGTATTCTGGGATAAGTTCAGAAGCATCAATGAGTCTTTTTAAATGACTAATATTTCGGGTAATCTTAGGGAAAAACCGAAAATCTGCAGGAACTTTATCATACCATTTATCAAATTGCTCTTTAGGAAAAAGCCTATAAAAAGTTGCATTTAACTCAATTGAATTAAATTGACGTGAATAATATTCCAGCTCGTCCTTAGTTGAACTTTTTGTGAGTAAAACTCGTGGAACCTTCCAGTTTGGGTGTCCTACATAGAGTTTTGGTTTGTTATTATTCTTGTTTTTGTTTAGTACAACTTTAGTATCTGGGTGGTCAGGTGGTAAGCTTAAATCAACTTTTGTGGGGTCTTCTACTATTCCAAATTTCATATTTAAATTTAAAAAATTAAATCTCAGGAAAATGTAAAAAAAAGTAAGTATTGAATCAATCTTTATTTGAACATAACAATTTTAAAACCACCGCAATAAATTATGCTATATCTGTTAAAAAATATAATGAAGCGAATTGAGAAAATAAAATAATTATTTCTCCGATTTACTAAATTTGAGCTTCATATAAAGTCTAAAAAACTCATCTTCATCTTCTTCTCTATCGTGAGAACTTTTATAAAAAAATGAAAATAAAAATTTTGTAGATTTCTCATATATATTTGAGGGTGAGCCATAAAAATCTGGAGGGTCATTTCTACTCTTTTTATATGCACTAATGAAAAAGAATATTCCCAATAAAGTGATAAGTATGATAAGAGGTATTACACCAAAAATTATAAATAACAAAAATGATTTCCAAAGGATATCGAAAAAAATCAATTCTTCATTAAACCTAAATGAATCAATACTAATAAAAAATAAAAGTAAAAAAGCAATTTTTATTTTCGTTCTGTTGAATAACAATTGTTTCCTTAATTTTGTAGAACGCAGATTTCTAATAAAAGGTTTTAATTCTTGATT
The DNA here is from genome assembly GCF_044542075.1 of Leeuwenhoekiella sp. NPDC079379. Classification (NCBI taxonomy): domain Bacteria; kingdom Pseudomonadati; phylum Bacteroidota; class Flavobacteriia; order Flavobacteriales; family Flavobacteriaceae; genus Leeuwenhoekiella; species Leeuwenhoekiella sp. NPDC079379. Next base: position 125,860 of record NZ_JBITTU010000006.1, on the reverse strand, counting down.
ATAAAATTCTATATATTCTAGACGTCCCAATTCAACAGAATTTATGTTTCCTTTCTCACTTAAGTTTATTAAGAGTGAACTTAATTTTAGCTTTACAACATTTTTAAAGCTTTTGCCAATTCCATTAGAATCTAAAATTTTATTTATTTTCAAAGAAATATTTGAATATTCTGAAAGTTTAATTGGTTCTTTTAGTAAACAAAATATCTTTCTCAATGTTCTAGATGGATTATGAAAATTGTTTCCAAACCTTATAAAGTATCTGAATTCCAATAATGGTACAAGAAAAATAATGAAGGCTATAATGATTGCATCTTGCCAATCAAAAGGAATCTCAACAGGTATAATGCTAAAAAAAAAATCTCTTATATATCTATATGGTATTAATATTAGATTTATACTACTTCTCAGTAAATCTATAATTTTAGCTATTTCATTATTTTTTTCTTCAATAAAATGTATAGCTTTATTTACTGAATTAAGTTTTGCAATTGATGAGAGAATTGAAAAAAAGAAAAATAGCGTACTAACTCTTGCTACAATCTTTGAATCTAAAAAGCTGAATAACTTCATTAACTATTTGTATATCAACTAACAAATTACATAAATAGGGTAAAAATATAACAAAATTTTTAGAGTTTTTAATTAAAAAAAACAATTTATATTATCTATAAATTGAATTAATTTTATGTGTTACGCTACAACATTGACTAAGACTAAAAAGCGAATTGAAGAAGTTATAGATAGGACTTTCGAAGTACCGTTAGAATATCAACCTTACTATCATTTAAATGGATTTTCACACGGCAATCTTCAAATTATAAAGATGGACGAACCAGAAAAAATATATCCGTCAATGTGGTGTCTGGTTCCCTCCTATGGTATGAATGATATACCAGAATTTCAGAAAAAATATAATACTTTAAATGCACGTTCTGAATCAATATTTAAATCAAATACATTTAAATCTTCAGCACTAGAAAAACGCTGTTTAATACTAGCTGATGGTTTCTTTGAACCTCACCACGAAAATGGTAATAGCACACCTTATTTCTGTTATCAACCATCAGATGAAAATGATGATGATGGTAGAAAATTATTTTTGTTTGCCGGGCTTTATACTGAACTTGAAAAAGATAATGATTCTTATAGTTGTACCATCTTAACTACTGATGCAAATGATTTTTTTGCTGAAGTTCACAATAAGAAAAAAAGAATGCCATTAGTGTTAGATTCTGATTTGTATGATGATTGGTTAAGTACTACCCACAATGAAAAAACACTAAATGATTTAATAAAAAATGGATTTACAGGAACTGATTTTGATGCTTATCCTGTATCAAATATGATATATAAAAAAGGTGTTAATTCTAATATAGCTGAAGCAATTCAACCTATCGAAAAAAACACCTTGTTCTAATTAAAAATTTGCACCTGATTCAATTACATTAACTTGATTGCTAACTGAATTTATTTCTTGTACTGATACAACAGGTGATGGTAATGATTGATTTGCTTGTGCAACCTTCGCTGCTAGTAAGTCATAATCAATAACAGAACCTTTGATTGATTCATTGGTACCCATCATACCACCATTTGCAAAAGCTTTACCACCACCGGCAACATTTATTTGTGATAATAAGCCACCAAACATTGAAGTACTTCTTTTATTAATAACAGCTTCACCACCTTCTAATTCACCGTAGGGTGTTTTTATTCCCCCGGCTGCGTGTGATGCACCGTTTAAAATACCACCAGATGCAAACTTCTTAGAAGATGCTATTGTACCTATACCTTGAATTGCTGCACCCCCTAATATTCTGGCAATAGCTGCTGATGATTGACCTTGCATAACAGCGTTTTGACCTAATGCTGTACCAATAAATGGTAAGTTAAATGGTGGTGGTGCAACTGCTGTTGCTTGTGCTAAATTGATAGCTTGTGAACTAGCTGTATTAATTGATACTAGACCGGCTTGAATACCTGCTTCAATTGCTATTGATGCTAATTTTGCACCTAAACTATCACCAAGTAAACCTGTTAGTATTCCGGTTAATTGTCTGGCTACACTTGCTTGTGCTGCTGCGTTTCTTTCTCTGGCTTGTATTTCAGCATCACTAACTTTTTTATAATCTTCTAAACCTTTTTGTGCTGCCTTTAGTTTGATATCATTTAACAGTTGACCACGTTGTTCTTCAATAAGTGCTAACAATTCAGTTTTTTGGTCTTCATTTAATTGTAAACGTTCTAATTCTGCAACTTGTTTTTCAAATTCTTGTTCAAGTCTTAATTCTTCTTTGTCTTGTGCTGTTGCTTGTTTATCTAAATCAATTTCATTTTGAAGTTCTTGTTTTCTGTTTTCAAAATCATTTAATCTATCTAATTCAGCTTGTTCTTTTTCAGCTTGTAAATCAGCAAATTCATCATTGATTTGAAGTCTGGCTAATTCCGCTTCTTTTTCTGATATCAATTTATTCTTCAATTTTTGATTAACAATTGCTAATTCTTTATCTGCTGCTTCTTTTGCTGTTGTTAAATTAGAATTTAGTTTTTCCCTATTGTTTTGTTTGAATAGTTCTAGTTCAATATTCAGATTATCAATTTCTTGTTTTAATCTTTCATCCCTTAATGATTTAGCCTTTGAAGCTGCTTCCTTTCTAATAGTGTTAACCTTATTAGTTTGGGTTGTGATTTGTTCTAAGGCTTGTGCATTTGCTTCATTTCTGGCTGCAACTAATTTTGCTAGTTCTGCACGTTCTTCATCAGAAGTATCATTATTGGCTTGTTTTAATTGAAGAATTTGAATTTCTTGATTAAGTCTTTCTAAATTCAGTCTATTTATTTCTTTGGCTGTATCAATAGATTTTTTTGCTGCTGCTTCACGTTCTGCTAAGGTTTTGGTTGTGTCCTCTGCTGTTTGGTTAAGCTGTTTGAAATCTTCTTTTAATTGACCAACTTGTTTTATATAATCAGCTTCACCGGCTGAAAATTGTTGTTGAAGTGCTGCCAATTGTTTACCTCTTTCTATTGCATCTTTAACAGTATCACCAACAAGTTTTGAAGCTTCCTTCACACCATCAATAATTACTTTATTTGCATCACCTATTTGTTTAGCACCTTCTTTAATAGAAGTATAATCGAATGTGAAAATACCCTTGATGATATTACCCAAACCTTCAAAATTCTTAATTAAGGTATTAGTAATAAAAGATGATAATTCTTTAATTGTTTGTTTTGGATTGCTAAAGGCATTAAATAATGCTTCACCTGTTTTTTGGAATAAACCAAATAAGGATTCAAACACCGTTTTCATTGGTATCAGAACACTATTAATTTTATTAATACCAGATTGAGTTGAAGTAAGAAATGCAACTAGTGAACCCAAGGCAACTACAACTGCACCAATACCGGTTGATATTAATGCAACACGAAATAGTTTCAATGCATTACTACCTAAAGCTGTTGCAACTGCTGATGCTCTTTGTGCTAACGTTAACCCTTGTGTTGCTGAAGCTGCTGCCCTAATTTCACCAACAGAATCTTTAACTGCTGATTTATACACGTTGTATACAGGTGTAACATTTGATAGTGTTGACCTTACAGAATTAATTGCACCACCTAAAGCTGTATTTGAACCAATTGCACCTTCAAATGCTTGTGAATACTCACCAATTTTATCTTTAGAACTATTAAATTCTGATTGTTGCCCTCTGATTGCTTGTGTTTGTTCATCAATAGCTGCATTAACTTTTTCCCTTAATGCAACTTCTTTTTCTGAATCACCTTTTATGTTCTTTGCAATCTCATTTAATTGTCTTCTTGAATCATACAGTTCCTGTGTGGTCTTACCTTCAGAAGATAATGTTGCTTCAAGATTTTTTTCAGCTTGTGTAACTGCATCAGCTAGTTTTGCACCATCCCTATATGATTTGTTTAATGATTTTAAAGCAATTTCATTTTGAATAAATGCTTTAGATGAAGTATCACCAACGCTCTTTAATTCTGCTTGTGATTGTTTTAATTTATCAATTTCTTTTTTGGTATCTGATAGGTTTGTGATTAACGCTTTTGTGTCAATATTTAATTCAGCTATTTTGATTTGGTCTGCCATTTTTCTAATCCATATTTTATTGTTTTTCGTTATTAGTATTTTGTTTTAAGCACCTATTGGTTTTCGGTCAATGTATATTTGTATGTTAACTACATCTGTATCAGTAACACCAAATTCATCTGTTACTTTTAATTGCATTGTATAACTACCACCACTTTGTTCTTCATTCGGTACAACAAATGTTGCTACATCATTTGATAAATTTGATACATAAGCATTTGAAATTGATGGTTTGCTTATGGTTAACCATTGATAAGAAATTATATCACCGGTTGAATCATAAGAAATTGAACCATCTAAATTGAAATAATAGTAAGGTCTATCATCAGCAATTTTTATATTATATGATGCATCATTACCTGCTCTGGCTGTTGGTGGTGTATTTGTATATTCCCTAACATTAACTTGAATTGTACCTTCAACATTTGAATATTCACCAGAACCTTCATCAGCAATTTTAAATGTGAATGATTCAGAATGTGCATCTGTTGATGTACCTAAATCAACCACTCGTAAATTCATATTTTCAACCAGAATTTCAGTTTCAGTATTGATTATTTGTTCACCGTTTTTCATTTGAACTTTTGAGTTAAAACCACCGGTTATTTTAATCTTTAATGGTTCATCAAATTCAGGGTCAAAATATACAGGATTGCTATTTTCTGTAATATTTGTAATAGTTATTAACCTTTCATTTTTGTATCCCATTGATAAATTAAATACACCTAATTGTGTTGGTGCTGAATTTACTGATGTTGTTAAATTGGTTTGAATCAATTTAATTTTACTTACTTCACCCACTTTATTTTGAACATCATTCAAATAGTAATATCTACCGGTTTGTGATAAATATTTTAATCTGAAGAAATCTAAATTATAGATATCTAAATTGTTTAATAGTGCTTCACCTTCCACTTCTGAATAGTTATTTAGTAGTGCCTGATATGCTTTATAATAATTACCTAGATAATATTGTAAACTGATATTGTTAAGACTTAAAAATGGTATGTTGTCAACCATTGAACTAGTGTTTGCTTCATCAAAAAACCTTATTGTAAGTGTTTTATCAACTCTGTTGATTCTAAATAACTTATAAGAATTTTCTTTTGGTTCAATTGTGATTACACCATCATTTTCTTTTTCTTCATATAACGGCACGCTGTAAACCAATTCCTGTTGAATTTTCCTGTTGCTTACACTCATTTCATACGGTGAATTGAATAAAGATTTTTCAGCTTCAATTGTTTCATCATTAACAGAAAATGAACCGTTAAACGTTGGTATTAAAATTTCTTCAGGATATTTATAAGATGCTGTATTTTTTCTGGCATAACCTGAATCATAAGTTGTTTTATCTAATGATTTAATCTTACTTGACCAATCTTCACCATTTACCCTATCATTTAATATTTCTTCAAATTGTCTGAAGATGTATCTGTTTTTTTGGTTTTGTATAGGTTTTAAAATCAATCCATAACGCTGCATCACATCTTTGATAAAATCAAGTTGTTTCATATCACCAATGAAGGTTTTAAAATCCACCAATTGACCACCTACAATAGCTTTTAAACTAAAAGTTGCTGTTACACTATAATTAACCCTATATTTTTCATAACCAATAGTTGAAGGATTTGAACTATTTTCAAAATCATCATAATATGTAGGTGCACCAAAGGTTTGAAATTTTAATTTATCACCTGACTTTACACTTATTATTAATGATATTGATTTGTTTGAATCTCCTTCATTTAAGCTGTATTCTTTGATATATTTATTATTGATATAAACCCCAAATTGTAAATATGTATCTTGATTTGAATAATTTATTGAAATTTCAAATTGCCATCTACCTTTTTCATTAAATACTATTTCATCATTTTCTATTGTTGGTGTTGCTGTTATTCCTGATGGTGATTCATTTATAAATGAACCCGAAATATTATTTTTATCAATCAATGAAAAATAAGTATTTGAAGTTTTAAAACGGTTTACAACTGAAGCCGAACCATCACCAAATTCTTCATAGTCTGGTAATTCATTAATTACTTCATAACCTTGTTTAGGTGTTATTACCTCAGATAAGTAATCAGTATTAGTTGTGAAGAAATCACCTTGATACGTAACCCCTACACCCTTTAATATTTTGTCAAATAATGTATGCACGTAAATTGCCGGTACTTGACCATCAATCTGAATTGTGTTTGAATTAAATGGTTTACCAAAATCACCAATAGCATATACATAACCTTCAGTATTATTTTTACTATCTAAGTAAGTTGAAGAATTTATGATGTGGTTCATATCTTCATAATCTAAATCAGATAGAACCTTACCATTTAAACGCTCTGATAGGTCAATTATCCCATCATATACAACCACTTCAAAATATTCTGAAGTTGCCTTAATTGTCGCGTAACCATCACTAATTAATGTGATACCATTAACTACATACCTACACTTTAATTTTTTATAAGGTGAACGGCTGTTACTACCATTAACACCCAAGAAATCAAACAACTTTATATTATTTGAAGTCTTTGGTAACTTGATTGTATTTGAATAGTTTGATTGTCTGTTTGCTACCTCACCAAAATCATTGATTTGTAATTTTCTACTAATGGAATTTGGTAATATATCAACTAATTTATTTTCAATATATAGTTTTTCATTAATCATTATATTTTATAGGGTTTGGGTATTCAATTGTGGCAACACAACTGTTATTGCTACTTCATTTGAAGCTTTCTTATTACTGATATTTATACCTCTGGTACTTACTGTTACATTTAACCATTTACCACCTGTAAACGGCTTATTTGAGCTGTACATTTGTACTTGTGGTGAAGTGATTATATCTTTTATTTGATACACTTCTGTTTGGTTTACCCTGGTTTTTAATTGTAATTCTCTGGCACCTTCTTTACCTAATATTTTTAAGTTACCTGTACTGTTAGAATTGATATTTTGAAATGAATTAACACCAACTTCATCTAATGAATTTGCGCTTGTTTCATCTTTGAAAAACTCATCAAATAACCTATAAGAATAACTACCATCTTTGTTGAACCATTTTAAATAAACCCCACATTTTGAAGTTACTTTTTTAAGGTTCAGATTCACTTTAAAACTATCATCAACATATAATTCTAGTTTATTTAATAAATCCGGTATGTTTAAAAATCCTGTTATTGACCAATTATCAACCCCTTTATCTAGGTAAATTCTTGTGGTTCCATTATCGATTGAAATTGCTTCACTTACTTGATTTGAATTCTTGTTTTTGAATGTTAAATCACCTGAATTATCATTAAGATTCTGTACAGTTATATCAAATGGGTACCCCTCGAAATACGTTAAATTATAATCGTAACCGTTTAGCGTATGATTAAGTAACTGCACATCATTTTGAAATACATCTTCACCAAATTGTTTTACTGATTTGTTGAAGGAATATTCAACTTGAATGTTTTCTTCATCACCTTCATCATTGTAAACTGATACTTCAAAATCAAATGTTTTGAATAGGGTCAAATCAGATATTTTATACCCAATTGATGGTAAAAAATCACCGTCTTGAAAACTTGATTCAAATAAACCTTTTACAATTTCTTTTAAGTTAAAATGATACACACCCTGAAGGTTAGGAATGATTGAAAATTCAAATCCTTGTATCTTTATTTTTGCTTGATTGTTACCAACTAAATCAGAACTAAATGAAATGTAAGTATCATTATAAGTTGGGTTAATTGGTTGTGGTTGGTTTAATATAGTTATTGCCATTTTTTATTAAATATTTTTTACCAATAATTTCAGTTCATTGGTTACTTCACCCACGAAAAATTGAACGTTAAATTGTTCTAGTTTTTTAATGATGTTATCAATTCGTGCCGGTGTTATTATCTTCTCGTATATCTTCAGATGGTATTGGTTATTGGTACCTTCTTTTGCTATTTTCTTTGCTATTGCCCACGCAATACCTGTTGCCTGTGCATCACTTTCAATTTGAAATATTCCTTTGTTAATCACCCAATCTTTGATGTTTTGAACCGGTGGCATCTTACCTGATGCACGACCTGCCAAATATCCATAACCATTAATTTCAGCTTTTAAAACGTTTGTTGATGTGTTGTAATTGATTTGTAATCCTTCTAAAAATTCACCTGAAACCTTCTTACCACTTTGTTCATATGCCTTGATTATATCAGCTTTAATTGCTTCTATTTCGGCTTTCATTATTTCAATTGAACCTTCTTTTATTCCATTATTCATTGTTTGTGATGGTATAACTAACTATAACACCAGAAAAATTATAATCAAGTGCATTTATAACTTCAACAGTTGACCAACTTTGAATATTGAAATCTGAACATCTAAGTGTATTACTAATTGTTTTAGTTGCTGATTCAATTACCGGTTTGATGTATGATTGATAATGTGTATCATAATCTTCATCAACATCTGAAGACTTAACAACCATAAATGAACCTGAATATTGAAGTGATTCTTCACCACCATATTCATCAAAATTGGTATCAATTCTGATGGGGTCAACAAACAAATAAATTGAATCATTTTCGGTTTCATTATACAGGTTTTGAAAATCCCTTCTCGAATATTCAAACACCCAATTGTTTTGTTCTGCTATATTTTTTAATTCTTCATACATATATTTTAAGTGTTAATACTGCTTATTTCTTTTGCTTATTTCGTGTTGAATATCATTCAGTTCTTTGTCTAGTAATAGCTTAGTAAATACCTTATCATATTTAAGATTTAGTATTGCATCAAACTTTAAGATATCACCACCGGCTAATGAATTAACCACATTCCAAATACCAAATCTTTGTAATCTTTTACCACCTTCAACCAATTCAAATTTTTCATCTGGGAATTTTGGTGTTAAGTTGTTTTCTTCTCTGGCAATTAGTTTTTCAAGTTGACTTCTTATTGCTTTTACTAATGGGAAAAACTCTAATATTTTAAGTTTTAAAACTTGTTCTTCTGATAGTTTTTCAACAATCGAAACCACGTTTATAATTTCATCTTCATCATCAATTGACTTTTTTAAAAGTTCAACTTCTCTTAAAGTCAAATCAGCTAATTGGGTCTTTAATTTTCCTTCTTCTAAATGCTTTAAAACATTCAAATAATCTTCAATTACTTTTGGTGATTGCTTCAGGAATTCTTGTAAACTGTAATTCTTTATTGAATCCATTTATCTTAACCATTTTAAAGAATTGTAATTATTGCTTCTACTTGATAAACGTTCCATCACAATGTATCTGAATGCATCTAACAAGTGATTATGTTTATCAATTGGTGTGTTTAATTTTTCACCGTTATTATCTTTTTCCCACGTATAATTGTTCATTTCAGATATTAAGTTTTCAGAAGTTTTGGTGACAAATAATTTGAAACCTTGAACAATTGAAATACCATCTAAAATTGAACCTTTACCTTTTGTAACACCTTTTGCCGGTATTCTATTTTGTTTTAATTCTGCAATTATTTCTGGTCTGGCACTATCACAAACAACTATGTTTTGTGCTACTTGTACATCTGATAAAATGTGATTAACAATCTGATTATTTAATAACCCTGATTTATATAAACTTTCATCTAAGATTAAATCTTTTTCGCCTCTGCGATATACTTTAACTAATGCGTTTGGGTCGTTAAAACCAAAATCTAAACCACTACCAATGAAAACTGCATCATCAGGTATATCATCAATTAATTCATAATCATAAATACAACCATCAACCTGACCTTCTTCACCATATACATAAACAGCTACAAAATTTTTCCAGTATGCTGAACCATTTTCAGCTTTAATTATTGCCTGTTTATATTCTTCAATTACCGCTTCAGATAAAAATTCATTGTCCTTGTATGTTAGTTTAACAAAGTTTGATTTATCATCTTTTATGTATTCTTTAATCCAACTTAAATGTGATGGGTTATAATCCAAGAAAATAAATTCTTTTGTTCTGATTGATAATTGTGTGAAGGCTTCACGGGGTATATTATTTGCTTCATTAACAAATAAAATATCCCTTCTGGCACCTCTTAATTTATCACCATTTTCAACCCCAAACCATTCAATTGTACAACCGTTTAGGGTGTAACTATTATTGGTTTTATTGTGGTTTGCTTCATTGTAAAGATTGTTTTCAATAAGAATATCAATTAAATCTTTTGCAGCACCACGCCTTAAATGTGGGAATGATTCTGATACAATTGATATCGTTAATTTTCTTTTACTCTTAACACATAAGATTATTAAGTATTGAAGAATTGAATAGGTTTTACTTGAACCACCGGCACCTTGTATTATTCTTGTTCTATCTTGTATTCTAGCTATTTTACTAAATGCTGTGGTTGTTTTCAATCTATCTCATCGTTATCATTTTTCGTTATTAATAAATCCTGTTTTTGTTCTTTTATCTCTTTGTAATCAATATCAATTGTATCAATCAATTTGGTATCTGCACCTTCAATATTTAATGTGAAATTACCGGTACCTATTTGAAGATTTTGTTTCAATTGAAGATGAGAATTCTTACGTTCTAATGCCCATAAATATGGATATGCATTACGTTTATCATCGTCAAAGGCTTTAGATGTTAGATTCATTTTTTGCTTAACCCTTCCAACGTTTAAAGCATTTAAGAAATCTTCTTTTTCTTCTTCTGATAGGTATTCAATTTGTGAAATACTTCTACCATTTTTCTGGTTGGGTGATTTTAAATATTCAAAATATCTAAGTGTGATTTGATGTTCTTTTGATACCAATGAATTCACCAAATAATATAAATCAACATCAGATAGAAGTGTTGTATTTTCATCTTCAAGTACTTCTATCAGCTTGTTCATCCATACCCTTACTTTTCCATTTTTTCCCATTCATAATTTCTTTATTTTTCGTTATTGTTGGTCTTAAACCCTATTCGCTGAAGTATAAATATGCTTCTTCATTTCTTCTTCGCTTCAATCCTTTATAGACTTTACCACCGCTTTTGTTCCATTTTTGGAACTCTTCTAATATTGATGGTTCACAAGGGTCTTTGTTTACCTTTTTCAATAATGTTGAAGATTTTAATGCACCCCAACCGCAATTGTAGGTGAATGAAACAAGTGCATCAAATTGTGATTGATTGATTTTTGATGTGACGTATTTGTTGACTTCATCTTCATAACGCTTTAGTATAAGTAAGAACATTTCATCACCTTGTTTACGTGTGATTGAATCACCTAGTCTTACATTTGTATTGTCTTGATAATAGGTATTACCCCACCCAATAGTGGGAATACCTTTAACATCTAAATATGCATTGTTTCTGAACCCTTCATATTTTTGAATTAGTTCGATTCCTTTTGTTCCTATTCTCATTCATAAGTTTTCTAATTTTCGTTATTGTTAATATTTTTCTAATTTTAAAACACTATTTACTTCTTCAAAAATCATAATTAAGAGTTTAAAATCCATCCTACCATAGCCTGAGCATACACGGGTAATTGTGATGGGAAAAAATGTACTTTATCATCATCTGGAAAATCAAAAAATTGGTTTTGAAAAGCATATACTGGTATAGGCTCCACATCTGAAAATCCTAACTCTTCTATTTTATTAATTTGAGTCTGAATCGAGTCAAATGTTTCGTTTTGCAGTTCATATCCGAAAGCTTTTATCGTTCCAACAACAACACCAATCTTTAAGCTAGGAATAGCTTCTTTCATTTGACTTACCATCACAGTTAAGCCTAATTCAATTTCACTTCCTGCATTTTCTCCGTGAATTAAATCATTTGAACCTAAAGCGATTGAAGCGTGAGTAATATTAGGATATGTTAATAAGTAGTTTGCATAATCAAAAATATAAAAGTCTTGATTTTTGTCTACTACATTTGTATAACTTGTCTCATTCGCACTACCTGTATTTGTAAAACACCAATCACCTTTATTAGCTTTATCTGTGGCATTAGCCAACTTAAGAAAAGGGTTGTTTGCAACTGAACCACCGTAATGGTGAGTTCTGTCTTTCCCGATAAAATTTCCAAAAGTCCAACCTTCACGACCCTCTCCTAACGTGTCATAGTAGTTGTTTTGACTTCCTACATTAACAACATTTATTGTTGAACCTAGATTGTTTAAAAAAACATCTATAGCATTACCTACACCTCTATTTGTTAACGAATCACCTAGATTGTTATAACGAATAGTTTGACCGTCTTTAGAATTAACATCTGCAATTGAAATTTCTATGTCTCTTATAGAAAAATTATCACCTGTGCTTAAATCTTTGTAATGTATTCCGATTGTTTCGCTAATCTCATTACTATTAAGGCTAACATCATCAAACCCACTGTAATGTCTTTGAACTTTAAAGCCGGTATTTGTACTCGAAGGAAGCGAGACTGTTATAAACTTCTTAAGTAAATTTTTTACATCTTTTATAATACTAGACTTGTAGAAAGTGTTTTTTTGCCCTGATATTAGATTTAATTTTTTAGGAAAAAATATACTATTTACTGAAGGTTCTGGATTTAATTCATTTAATCTTTTGGTATTTTCAACGGCTTTTTTATCTATTGCTGTAATTGGATTCAGAAGGTAAAAATTAATTCCCGTTGTCTGCGCTATCGCTTCTTCAGCGAAAAGATAGTCTATAGGAAATGCACCAGTATTCTGAATAGAATAAATAACTCTGTTATCAGGTGAGGTGTTTTGAAATGTCCTAATACTGTATAAATCTTGCGGTGAATAAATAATTATGTACACCCACTCATTTTTTTTAATCTTAAAAGACCTACTCCAAGTTATACTGATAGAATCTGGATGAACTTCTAATGAATCTAAATTTTGCTTATTATTATCTGTTTGGCTTTCTACAAAAACCATAGAATCTAAATAAATCATATCTCTAGGGTCATTAGTTTTAATAGCAGATTTAAATATTTTTGCTTCTACAGTATATTCATTTAAATTTTCAAATTGAAAACCTACAACTGTGTTATTAAATTCGAAGTCTTTTAAAGCTTGAGTATATTGACCTGAAGAATGTACATCAAAATTTGTAAAAAACCCCGTGCCTTGAACATTTGAATTAACTTCTCGCTCATACCCTTCAGCGGATTGAGAGGTATTAATTAAATCTTTGGCTGCACTAGACGTATTGTATAAATTTAACCCCGTTGTGCCAAATCTATCGTCACCGGCAAATTCAAAACTTGTAGGGAAATTTGTGAAATCACCAGAAATTAAAAATCGTGTCTCTAAACTTACAGCATCTATTTTTCTAGAGGCTACAACTGTCGAACTTGACCACAATGTTACATAAATAACACTTCCAGCCTTTAGCGATATTAAATCTGGTAATTGAATAGATATCTTTGTGCTAGGGAATGCTGCGTTTGGTTTTGAATCTTGATTATAATCTTCAGAAAACAATTCAGTCCATTTAGATAAATCTTCTGTTAAGGTTTCAGATGAATGAACTTTTATTGTATAGTTATAATTTTCAGGCATTTCAACCAAATACAAACAAGCCTCAATCTTATTAAATACAGCTCCTTTTAATAACGTTCTATGATGGGTAACACTAGAAACAGTGGCGAAGTGAAAAGCATCTGTTCCAAAAATATCGACTTCTGGCACAGGGGTGTATGAAATGGTTTGTTGCGCTTTATCTGTCACATTTAAATTAGTATAATCCGCAACCGCTTTTCCTGTTGCAACTTTATTTGTATCGGTAGGGTCTAATGTTAAGGCTTTGTCTTGGTCGGTTAAATACCCACTTAAATCAATCGGATAAGTAACCCCTTCAAATGTTACCCCCGTCTTAATAATAACGGTCAATCCTCCATTTAAATCAATTATCAAACCACCGGCATTTGTATATGTACCTGATTCTGTTGGATAATAAATACCATCTTCTGTTGGTATATCACTTATTAATAAAGTACCCTTAAAACCGCTTGAAATACTATTTATTTGTGTTTGAAAATCTGCTAATTCAGTATTCACATCTTCAGCAAAAGCATCTAATACATCATCATCAACTTTAAACTCAAATGTTAATGGTACCAATGCACCAATAAGTGCAACTACATCATCTTTTACTTCACCATCAATTGTTACTTCATCATATTTTACTGAAGAAATTATTACTTGTCTGGTGTCGTAAACGTTAACCAAACTAATTGAATCACTACCAACTTTTATTGGTATATATACCTTTGGTGTTGTAATTCCGTTTAATTGAAAACTCTTTTCATTTAGTGTGTTTATTAAAATCATTCATACTTTTTTTTTACTTTTTCTGATTTCTAAATCAGATTATTTAACATCAAGTAAGTAGGTTAATTTTTCCCTAGCTTCTTCCACTTGATTGATTGCATACGCTGCACTTTTATTATCTTGTGTTAGATAATTTGTAAAGGATAGTGTTAAAAAATATGTTCCTTTTGAACCGGCTTTGATGTAAGTACCTATCAAAGATTTTGTACCTAGGAAATCCATATTCTTTTTGGTATCACCATTATAAATTGAAGGATAATTTCTTACATCTTCAATGAAAATTGCATCACCATTTTCTTCTAACATCATTAAGAAATATTTACCGTAACCTTTGGTTAATCCCCAATTATCATATTTCTTTTTAATGTTTACTTCACGAATAAATTCATTGGTGTAGATTACCGTTATCATTGATTCAGATGATGTTAACATTGTTGCACCACCATTATGAACTGATACAATTGATATTGAAGATGCACCGCCTATTCTCATACCCATATCAGTTAACAAATTTTCAATTTGGGCGTTTTTGTAAAGAAATTTTTCATTCTCTAGTTTTGCTTTTTCCTTTTTAATAGAATCCAACATTTTTTGTGCTGAATCATTTATTTTTAATTCTTCTAGTCTTATTTTTTCCCTTCTATCTAAACGTTTTTCATCCCAATCAACAATGATTGGTGTGAAGAAATAAAGGAAAATAAAAACTGCTGCAATCAAACCTATATAATAGGCTTGTTTACGTGTTATCTTGTTGATTAATGCTGTTACTGAATCTCCATAACTCATTGTATTATTTGGGGTTGTTTGCTCTTTAAATGGTCTTATTTGACCTTTATTTTATAATGGAATATCTCACACTTCCGGTATTGATATCTGGATTGTTGCCTGTTTGATATCTGGTAAAAATTGAACTGTTACTTTTTAAGTATTTATCAATCATTTTGAACTTGATATCTGCATCAACTTGTGTTTGTTTTGCTATATCTTTTAACAGGTTTCTATCCACCGGCTGTGAATCCTGACCATATTTTTGTGTGGCACCAAATGGTGTGAAATTGGTGTTGATGCTGTACATATAACGGTTATATGTATAATCAGCTAACAAACTCTTTATTCCTGCTTGACTAAAGCTTTGATTGTTTACTGAAAAAGTTGAACCAGATAGCAAATCTTGATATTGAATTGAATCTTTGTTTTCAACCAAATCAAAAAAGAAATCATTCAACACGTCAAATAAATCTGTTGATTGAGCCTGTTTAATACATTCGTTTATTTTAGCTTCATCTAGTTTTTTGCCTATATCTCTGAAGCTTGCAAATTCTTGTACTGTTATTAATTGATTATTCATTTATCATTTCTGTTTTAGCTTCTGTTATTTGTTCTTCAAATGGATTGATGATTTTCAATTCACCTGCAATTGGTTGATGAAAATTTGATAGTAACTTTTGAAATACTTCTTCTATCATATCACGTTCTTCTTCTCTGCTTTCAAATAGCTGTTTTTGCGCTTCTTTAAGCATTTCACCTGAATTACCAAACAAACCATCATTACTTGAATCAACCAACACAACAGGTACCCCAAATGATTTACAGATGTTCTTTTCAGCTATTACATCACTATATTGAAATAGTTTATCATCATACTTACTTGTTAGGTCGTCCAACTTCATTTGTTTTTCTAAATCATCAGTCATATTTGCACTTTCTAATAATAAAATATTACCAGAATTTTCAGCACCTTGCAAATCTTTAAGGTTGTATCTAAATTGGTTTCGGTCTTCATCGGTTGCAAACCCTTGAACGCTCATTATCTTTGTGTTTTGGAAACCTTTTTCAGCACCATTTGACCTAAAAATTTGACTATTATTTTCTGTTAATGGTTCACGTATAACACAATTCAAATCTGTTAAAGAATAAATTGAATTACTATCTTTTTGAAGGTGTATTATTTGACCTTTATATTTTTTTATTCCACCGGCTTTTGCAATTTGTGATTCTATTACTTCTTTAAGTGGGTTGTATTTGTTAAAAAATCTGAATTTTTTTTCATCTACCCTACCATCTTCTTTGTGCCAATTATCGTAAAGTATATATTTTCCTGAATAACCTAAATCATCTTGTTTACCTATTCTTACTTGTGTTGCCGGTATTACCTTAATTGAAGTAACTTCAAATAAAAGGTTATACCCTACGTGAATGAATAAGTTGCTGTGTTTTGCATACTCTCTTGAAGCTATTCTTAAAAGTTCATTAAGTGATTGACCATCTTTGTTAACTATTGTTTTACCTATAGCACCAAATGATTTACCATAAATAGCTTTGGCAACCTTATCTACACATACTTTTGAAGTAACACTAATGTTAATTAATGATTCAACCAATTGTGGGAATGAATTGTCTAAACCCCAATTATATACATCAGTTCTTTTATCAAGTTTTACACTTAGAATAGTATTTTTTACATCATTATATAATTTCATTTAAGGTTAATATTTGTCTTACAAAATCTTGTTTAGATGTTGCTTTTATTTCTGGGTATGCTTCACGTAAATCACCCATTTTTGTATTCAATAGTTGTGATTTTTTCTTACAGTCTGTACACCCTTTTTTAGTATCAGAAGATTTTGGTTTATCTGTTTGAAGATTTTCAGTAACATCAATTTTTGGTTCCTCAATACCAACCAATTTAAACCAATTTTCTGGGTATTCTGAAAACAGATGTATTCTATCTGGGTTAACCTTCAAAAATTTTACTGCTAAATCATCAGTCATTATTGCATTTGATATTGTTTGTGAACTACCTTTTTCAACTTTGTAAATCACAAAAGGTTTGGTTAATCTGAATTGTGTCATTTTGATTCTTTTTATACAGAAAATGGTGGGTTAAGTATTACCCCTTCCCACCTAAAATTTTCTTTATTTATTGTTGTTTGTTGCTTCTTAAACTGATGCAAATAATGCATCAAATGAAGCTTTAGAAGTTGAATAATCAGTTTCTGAAAATACCATAAAAGGGTATTGTTCAACTGCACCTTCTTCAGTACTTAAAGTGAAAACAAGTGAACCACTATTTTCATTTGTGTTGTGTGTCATTTCAGACAATCTTAATCCATTTTCAAAACCGTAAATTTTGATTTCATCTGCACCGTCTATACCACTGTATTTTGTTCTTACAACCATCACAAATAAACCGTTTTTAAGTTCGTTTGCACGTTCTGAACTAGCTGCTGAAGTAGTTGATATTCTTGAAGCAAAAGATGCCGTAAAACCATCTATATCTTCACTATTTGGTGCATATACCGCACCGGCACTACCTAAGTCCTTAAACCATTCTAATTTATATCCTGAAGCACCTGAAACCAATTCAAGTGAACTTACTGTTGCACCAGAAGAAGTTGTTGAACTAAAGTCAATATCATCGTAATTTACAATTACGGCACTTGAACCTTTTAAACCTCTTTTTGGTAGGTCATCACAACTAGATAGGATATCTGATGTTAATTTATCATTACAAGCCATTTTAATTTATATTTTTTTGATATAGGGTGATTTAAAACACCACCCTATTTATTTTATTTTATTTACTATCAGTTAATTATTAAGCTGATAATGTGAATTCTACAATTTCTTCTGGGAATGCAACTTGTGTTGCTTTCTTGAAGTTTGCGTGATATTTCACAACAAATTCTTCTTCAGAATATCTGATTGAGAATTGCTCTTCATCATTTTCTAGGTCGGTACCAATCACCATATTTTCAGCACTTGCCATAATCATTCTTGAAGTTCCGTTTAGACCAGAAGTAGCAAATAATTTTACGTTTGTTCCTGGCACTTCAAATTCAAAAGTACCTGCAATTTTTTCGTAATTTCTTAAATCTAAATCTTTGTGTTTTCTAACGTATAATCTTGCAACGTCATAACCAACAGCTAAACGTAAATCAGTTTTTTCTAATACATCAGAAGGTAATACTGAATACATACCATCAACCACATCAACAACGTTATCAATTGTAATTCCTGATACTGAATCAACGTTACCATCAACAGCTTGACCAGATGCATCGATAATTTTTAAGAAACCATCAAACTTGTTTAAGTTAGCATTAGCACTAGCTTTATCACCTTGCCAGATTGCTTTTTCAGAATTTTTATTGATAGCATCTAATTTAGTATCAACATAGAATTGTTCAAAAGGAATTGAATTTTCGTAAGAGCCTGCACTAACCAATTGAGACATCCAAATCTTGTTAATATCCTTTGGGTTAATTGCTTCTTGTACCTTAATATCACCCGGAGTTAAAATCCTTTGTGATAAAGTAGTTGTACCGTTAGGTGTCCATCCTGCAACAGAACCATCTTGAAAGTTTGCATCAGTTGAAATGATGTTTATTGCTGTTGGTGCCTTAACACCTGTTTGTACTGTTAAGTTTCTTGCAGTTGTTTCACCTGCTGACATTCTTGCCTTTAATTCACCAGAATTTTCATTTACATAACCAGTAATTGTACTTATATCTAAAGCCATAGTATTTTGTTTTTGTTTTGTTTATTATTATTTTCTTGAGTTGATTAACCCTAAAATATTTGCAGGTAAATCAGATTTTAATTTTGTGTTATTATTCAAATTCATTGCGTTAACAGTAGCTTCTTCACTACCTATTTGTTTTTTTAATGCAATGATTTCGTTGTTTTGATTCTCAATCATTTCTGATTGGGTTTTGGTTGAATCCTTTAATTCTGCAAACATTTTTAAGATTGCTTTAAAGTCAATTTCATCTTCAACTTCATCTTCATTTTCTGAAGCTTCTGCAACAGCATCTTCTGTTACTACTTCTTCTTCAACAGTATCTTCTTCAGTTACCGCTTCTTTGATTTCGATTAATTCACCGGCTATAAATACCCATACTGAACCATCTGTTGATATTCTTTCACCTTCAATTGGTTTACCGTCTGCATCAACCGCTTTAGAACCTTCCATTTCATCAGTTTTAACAACGGGTAATTCATCTGTTTCTAAATCTGGAAAATTGATGATATCACCATTTGCATCAGCAACTTCAAGTGCATTGATTTCAATTTTATCGCTGAAGAATTCGTTTAATACTTTTATAAATTTTTGTGATTTTGTCATATTGTTTTCTTCTTCTTTTTCTTTGTTATTGTATAGTGCAACCGCTTTTAGTTGTTGCTTTATTCCTGTACTAAAACCTAAATTCATTGCTTCAGAACCATCTAAAAAGGTTTCATTTTGAAGTAATTTTTTGATTGAAGCTTTATCTATATCAGTATAAATTGAATAGAAATCAACGAAATCATTTTCAATCGCTCTAAGTTCTTTTGCAACACCTTCTAAAGCATCAGCACCACCAGAAAAACCATCAACCCACGGAAAGTGAATCATCATATCACCATTTTCTGCAATTAACCTTTCATCACCTGCCATAAAAATTGAAGCTGCAATACTGTAAGCTTTTGTTGCTACTGTTGTGATTGGTAATTGAAGATTTCTTAGATAATTGTAAATACTCATTCCGGTATCAACACAACCACCAACTGAATCAATCACTACGGTAACTGCTGTTGGTTTCTTAAAAGATTTGAATTGCCTGATTACGTCTAATAAGACCGTATCTTGACCAATTACACCATTAATATATATTGTTGCTTCCATTACTATTATATGCGTAAAAACACCCCTAAAACACGAAAAAAAGACAACTAACGGTCTTATATATGAACAACTAGAACAAGGCATAAAAAAAACCATCCTGTTAAGATGGTTTGATTATATTTTATGTGATTTGTTTTAAAATTTGGTGGTGATTGTGGCACCTGATGATGGTAAAAAGAAACAAGCTTTATCAATGTACCCATTATAACCATTTGAAGAACTACTTACAGGACAACTAATCCACCAAGGCTTGTTAACTTCTACTTGTGATAGGTCAAACAGAAATTCAACATCTGGGTAACGTACAAGATAAAAAGGTTGTATCTGAAGATTTATATTTTTCATTTTTCTGCTCTGGCATTCTTTGAATAAAGCATTGTACTTATCAAGTTCTATCAGTACACCAGAATCACCGAAATCATAATAATTTTTTTGTCGTGTCTTAACTTCAACCAGACCGGTCTTTTTTATTGGTGAAGAAGTGTTACCACTTAAAAATTCAAAATCATATCTACTGTATGATTCATTAAGAATTTCGGTTAATTGAATCTGGGGTTGATTACTGAAGAACTCATTAATTGTAAATGATTCTAAGTTGATGTGTTGTGCAAATGTTTTTTCTGGTTGTGGTTCCTTTTGATTGTTCATAATATGTTCTTTTGTAGTTTGTTTATTACTATATTTATAAATAGTCTTAAAATGATATAAAGTCCAATTATTTATAAAAAAATGAATAAAAAACAATTCTTAGAAAAATTCACCTGCGAGTTTAAAATGAATAAAAAAAATGGGCTTTATCTGTCTAAAATAGATGTCTATAACATTGAATATAATAGTTTAGTTCATACAACCATTATGCACGTAGAAAGTACTATAAACAATACCCAATTTTTAGAAATGGAGGATGATGGTTTCATATTTAGAAAAAGAGAACATTTGAAAAATGTTGTTGAACATTATAAGATATCTGATTTTAACCCGCAAAATGCTGATAAATCTGAAATAGAGAGTTTCTTTATGTAGATGATTCATTCATTTTTATGATAATCCTACTGATAGTCTTTGTACTGCAATTAAATTCTTCTGCCAATATTTTATACCTGTGCTTTTTAAGACCTTGTAGCTGATAAAAACGTTCGTAGATATTGAGTTGTTGAATGATGTTTACATCTACTGTTATTTCGTTTCTTATAAGCTTTACAATCACCGCTAATGTTGGTGGTGTTATAATCATTTCGTATTTCGTCATATTATTTAAGGTTTATAATTTTTCTGATGGTCTGGCTTGACCTTATTAAATGTTTGGATTGATAATCATTCAGGATTTCTTTTACACTTAACCCTTCAAAATAATACAGGTTGATTATCAGTTTTTCTACTTCTGTTTTCCCCTGAAGAAGATTTTCAATTACATCTGCACCTTCTATTTCTGATTGAAGATTTTCACCTGAATCAATAGATTCTGATAATCGTTCTTGTTCACCATCACCATCATCATCAACAAAAAAATCATCAAGTGATTGATGATTGAGTTTAGTATCATTTATAAATTTTACACAAGAAAAATATAAATGTTTGTATGTGTAGGTTTGAAGATTTGCTTTCTCTGGGTCGTAATTTGGTAAGATTTGATGTAGTGTTATGTAACACTCATTAAATAAATCACTTCTATACTTTTTCGTGAATTTTCCGGTAATCTTTTTGATTAATATTTCTTTTTCGTTTTCATTTATCACTTGTCATATCGCAACATTTATTGGTTACTTATATATAAATAGTAAAGAAATCAGAAAAAGTCAATTATTATGAAAAATAAGTTGAAGATGATTAATTTAAAGAATTCTAAAAGGGTCAATCTGGCACTTTTACAATTGAAATTGAAGAATTTCTAAAAGTCTCAATTTGGCACTTTTAAAACTTGTTAAGTACGCACGGTGTGCACATTTGAAATTACATAATTCTAAAAGTCTCAATTTGGTACTTTTTAATATAGGTAAGGGTTTAGAAGATAAATTGATGATGATTTTAACGTTTAAGTATGCACGGTATGCACATTCAAAATTAGAAATAGTTTCAAATTGAGACTTTTTAAATAAAAATAGTTGAAGATTGAATGATATATCTTTAAAAGTACCAAATTGAGACTTTTTAACTAACTATATTATATCTAATTAAATTATATATAAATAAATAATAATATAATATATAAATATATTATATATAATTAATTATAGTATATATAAATAATATATATATTAATAATAAAAGTATTAATAGAAGAATCGTTTTGTAATTGAATATTTCTTTATTTATAAAAAACTATACTTCAATTTAAATCTATTTTCAATTTGAATTAATTTATATAAAATAAAATATACTTCAATTTAAATATTTTAAGATTCTTCTTTAATTAAAAATTATACTTCAACTAAAATCTATCTTCAACCGTACCGGCATAATTAGCATGCTAATGATTTCGCTTGCGTTATAACTGTAAACAGGTTTAAATAAAACATACTTCAATTAAAACCTTTTTTCCCATTCTTCAATAATTCAATCTAAAAAGAATAACACCTTCACCCGATACCGGCACCATTCCCCCCATTGCGCTCACCCCCCAAATACAAGGGTTAATGGTTATATACTCAATATTCTGAAGATATTTCAATTGAAATAGTACCCTGTAATCAAAATGAAGCCATTTTAAGGTACTTTTTAGACAGTTTCAAAGATTTTCTATATATGATATCATCTTATATCAAAATAATGCGTTAAAACGCTTTAAAATGATTTTAGATGTAATCTAAGAAAATTGGATTGAAATGTAAGTAGAAAAACGCAATATACCAAAAATTATTAAACATAATCCACAATCCATTAGGAAATGTGAAAAATATTTAGTAATATTGCACAACATAACAATTACATTGCAAATGTACAACACGTTATTTTATCTGAATTAAAATAAATGTTAATGTTATGTTAAATAGTAAAGAATGGGAAAAACCTAACTATTTATATATGTAACCCACCAATAAACAATGGTTTACGAGTTTTTACAAATTTTACTGAAAAATCATAAATAGTGACATATTTATAAGGGGTTGAAGTCGGGGTAGCTACCGACTTCTCCTGTTACCCCTTCAAACAAAAAACAGAATTATAATAACAGGATAAAAAAAATATTATGAAAACAGAAATAGAAAACTTTATAAAACTTGATTACTCATTACTACACAATCAAGATATCAACTTAACAGAAGCTGTTATATACAGTTACATAAAAGGATATGAAGCAAACAACCTTGTTTGTTTTGAAACCCAATCAGAAATAGCTGAAAAATTAAATATACCAATCAGCACATTCAAAAGAAGCATCAATAAACTAACCAAACTGAATTATATATCAATTGGTAAGTTCAAAGAAATGGGTGTTACCAAAAATCAATTCAAAAACCGTAAAGCAATTACAACTTCAAATAGAATTGAAGCAAATGAACCTGCAATCAATCAAAAATCAAATGTAACTGCTAATGCAAAAACCGTTGCAATGCAAATGGAACCGGTACCGGCAATACAACAAACCCAACCAAAACCAGAACAGAAGAAAATAGAAATAGAAGTTAAACCATTAATAAAAGAAGAAGAAATGAAAGAAAAAGTACAATCAGTTAAAAAAGTTGCCAATGCAACCAAACCAAAAACAGTTGAAGATATCATTCCTGTTGAATTTAGAAATTTTGAATACTCAACAGAACCATTACCATTTGATGATGATTATGATAATGCAACCACTTCCCTATCTGGTGATACCAACCAAATTGAATACAACACCATTGATGATAGTTTAAATAGGTTTTCAAACAAATGGTCAAATGATAACACAAATACTGAAGAAGCTGTTACAAGTGATGTAAATGATACTAAAGAAGCTTCAACAGAAACCAAACCAGAAAAATCTAAGAAAATTGATTACATCAAGCTTTGGCAAATTGAAAATGGATATGCAACAGCTTAACAGCTTAGAATCTTAATATGCGTTAGCATGTTAATGGTGCCGGTACGGTAACATAAAAATAAAAGTGTTAAAGTTTGAACATTCCAAAAAACCAAACTATTTATAATAAAGTAAAATAATAATCAGATGCACAAAAAAACTAAACGCATCGCAATTAAAAACAGGATATAAAAATGAGAAAATTCACACAAAAAGAAGAAGCTGCAATTCAAAAAAGAATAGAACAATGGGTAATATCAAGTGATGATAATTTACTTGAAATTTCAATGAACTATAAAAATGAAATTGAATGTTTAAGATTTTCAAATATCTTATTTGAAAAGGATGATATGGAAGAAATAACTGAACATCATACATTCAACGAGTTATTCAAAAAACTAGTTAAAAATATAATCCATCAAGAAACCATAAACGGTGAGAAAAACAATCTTACAGATGATGAAATAGATGAAATATATGTTGAAATTCTTTATTTAGAGGATGATGGTGATTATACAGTTTATCGAGAATTCATCCATCCATTTACAATTGAAAGAAACCCTGCATTAGTTCAACCAAATCAAAAACCGGTACCGGCACATTCGCATGGCGAAGCCACTTCAAACGGATTAGCAAAAACTATAATTGATTATCTAAACAATCAAAGTAAATCTAGTGAGCCAATTAATTATGATGATGTAGCTGTAACCTTTGGCTTATCATTTAATGAATTGGTTGAAACCCTAAACTTCAAATCAAAAGAAGAAAATGGTAAAACCTTCATTTATGATTTAAATGATAATTGTGTATCTGTTGTAACTGAAAATGGAACATACCATTATGATGCAATAACGGGTGATAGAATATTCAATTTTTCATTCGACTACTAACAAGAATTGATGGTAAAGATGATGGTTCCAGATTCAATTTGTGGAACCATCGCAAATACCACTAACCAAAAACCAAATTTTAATAACCAATAAAGAATAACAAAGTGAAATAAAAAATACTAATGAAAACAAATACCAATACAACCAGAACCACAACCACAACCAACAAAACCTTTACAAACGATATACCCAATGATATATTCAAAAGGATAAATGATAAGTTAAATGAACTTGAAGATGCATTCAGAAAAACTGATGAAGCAATTGATAAGCTTATAGTACTTGATTCAAACTAAAGAATACTAATAAGGGTTAACACAATATGCGTAGCATGTTAATGGTGCCGGTACGGTTACATTAAACAACATACAAAAACACATAAAAAACAACCCACAACACAAACAGCCTATGATTAAAAATGAACCTTTCAACCTATGTACACAAGAACTATATAAAACTATCCAAAGATGAAATAAAGGATATATACAACACCCAAGAATTAACCCCAACCACAATTGAAACCCTTGTTAAAAGTCAATTACCATTAGCTCTAAAATATGCAACTTCATTTGCAGCAAATTCAAATCAAAACCTTGATTACTGTTTTTCAATTGCCTTAGAAAATCTTCACCAATCAGTTTTAAAATATAACCCCAACAATAAGAAAAATGCATCATTAACTTCTTATGCAATTGTTGGTCTTAAAAATGCATTAACCCATTTTATCCAGTTCCCACACGATAACATTATTGGTAAAAAAAAATCTAATGAAAATTGGGGTGGTAAAACCAAAGTAAAATTCTTTTCAGAATATCAAACAGAAGATGGTAACTACCTTGATACAATCATTGAAGATGAATCAACAACCTATTCTGAAGATTATGATTTGCTGAAGGATTTAATAAAAAAAATCATACTTCAAGAATTTACCGGTGCTAGATATCCAACAGAAAAACAAACAAGATTATATAACATCACAATAGATTGGTTCAACTTGAATTGTCAAGATGATTTATCAATGAAGGATATAGGTAAGAGACACAATTTAAGCCGTCAAACAATCAATAGTATAGTAAAGATGGTAACTAATAAGTTAAAAGAAAATGAAGCCTTTAAACAAGCTCTAATTGATTGGTATTATGAATAGAACGAATAGAACTGATTAATCATTTTCTTTTTCAATCCTTCTACCCTTAATATATTCTTTTAATACCTCGACAATCGAATAAAATGGTAATACCTTAATAAATTTCATTATTACTTCATTAGCATATGAAGTACGCTTTTTGGGTATGTATAATTGCATAAAATAAAACACAATCACCAGTATTATTATTTCTTGATAAACTTTCATCCTACTAATATTTTTTATTACCCATCGAAGGTATTTTATTACCTATTTCTACCAAAGTACACGTTTTGCACTTGTGTTATTTTACATCAAACACAAACTAGAATACCTCCAGAACCACCAAATATATCAGTCTTGTAATGGTGGGTCACCTATCACTATATCAATTAATAAATTATTGATTTTCTGCTGCGTAACACTGATTACAACACAAACATAAAACAAGAATTTGATAATGATAGGTAATATTGGTAATGCAAATCTTTCTTTACAGTAACTTTGATTTTAATATATTTATTGGATGGATATTCTGTTTCAAATAGCCTTTATAATAAGCGCAGCCGTTGGTGTAATTGGGTGTATTATACTAATACAAGGTGAAGATGTGAAGGGTTCAGAAAAAGGATATTACTTAGCAATTCCAAGTGTTATTATATTGTTCATTATCCTGGCATTGAAGATTGGTTCATCTTATATTTAAAATCAACCGTACAACTATTCAACCTTACAACCGTACCGGCACCATTAACATGCTAATTCCTTCGCTTGCGTTCTGCCGTTCTGGTACTCCTGTATTCCTACCCTATCAAACACACATAAACATACGAGCATTAAAAAAGGGTTAACCAATTGAATGATTAACCCTTAAATGTGTAAGTATGAGTATAGTTGAAATTGATTTTACCAGAAGCATCTTCAACTACTATAAATGTAATGGATTATTTTGAAATATCATCAATACTGTTATAACTTTTGATACGTTCTTGAAATGCTTCACTAGTACGTTTTTCTTGTTCTTTTGATATAAGAAATCCTATGAAAGAATAACTAGCATTCAAACTTGCATTCAAATGATTAGGTAATGAAATTTCTTCTTCATTAACATCTTCACCCTTTTCAGCAGTCATTAATTCTAACTGTTGCCAAATAGATTCTATACGTAAATATTCTAATTCTTCATTTTCAAGAAGATTTAAAAATCTATTATAATCTTCAATAGCTTTTTTAGAATTACTTGATGTTGGTTTATCATCATCAAAATCTGAAAGGAACTTTTGTTTGTATTCATCCAAACGGGAATATCTATCATCTGAAATATCAAATAAATTTAAGTAATCGTTTAATGGGTTTGTTTTGAACATAATTATATAGGTTATATAGGTTAAATGGTTACTGAACTAATAAAAAAGGGTTAACCAATTGAATGATTAACCCCGTATCAAAAAAACAAGTTACTCTGATGCTCCCACCAGAACAACTGTTAAACAAACAAACTATTCAAGTATCATATTTATTAACTGTATTCAAAACAATAACAAACAAACATCAAGAATAATTAGAGGGGTAAATATAAAATAATTTTAATTACCTGTATATGGGTGATTGGTACCATTAACTTCATTATACCGTTCAATCCTACCTTTTAAATTACTTATCATTGATATATAATCCTTATCACTTATACCCAATGCTTTCATTTTAGGATATTCAATTTCTTCAATCAAATCATAAATGTTGAAATGATTATCACTGATATGTTCAATGTGTTCTGGTGATATGCAATCTTGATTCAACAACCATTGATGGTTTGAACCTGCATCAGCAACATCATCTTGTATTAGCTTAGATTTAAAACCTTCTGATGATATTGATAATAAACTATATTCACTTATACCCAATTGATTTACGGCAATGTTTTTAGCTTGTTTGATATGGTCAAATAAGTATATTTCACCATTAACTTTATTACACTTCAAACCATCTTTTAAAATAGATGATGTGTTATCAATACTTGTAATGTGATAGTATGTTTTAGTTTTCTTCATTGTTACCTACTAAAAATTTTATACAGAAACCAAATAAAAAATATTAATAAAATCCAAAAAAATGCCCTTAAACAACCTTTTGATTCTTTATCATTATTCTTCTGTGGAATATATACATCATTTATATTTTCTTCTTTTTTAGAATACAATCCATCAGTAACCAAATATGCTAAAAAAATAGTTAAAAACTGTAAAATCATAAGACCTGAAGTAAATACCATTACAACAGTAAATACAGAAAAGAATATTAAAGCACCATTTCTAATTTTTTTACCAAAAGCACCTAAAACGATTATAGCTAGAAAAATGCCTACTTGAAATACTAAAACTTCCATTATTCTATATTATAGATTTTTATAAATATCACTAATTTCTTCAGACCTTATACCTAAGTATTTTCTAGTGATTGCCGGTGATGTATGATTGAATATTTCTGATAAATACATTAATGCTTCATCACTTTTGTTATTGTTATTCCAAACCCTTCTACCAAAGGTTTTACGTAATGAATGTGAACTTGTATCTGAATTGAAATATTCCTTCAGTAACCTGTTTACGTGTTGTGGTGAATACACACTACCCTTTTGACTTCTAAATGCTTTAAATGAATCCTTATATTCTATTGAATCAAAATACTTCAATACAGCCTTAATATTATCATTGATGGTTAACGTTCGCTTCTTACCTGTTTTACCTTCTACAATATCAATTGAATCAGAACGCAAATCACCAAAGGTTAATTCAAGTAAATCTGATATTCTTAACCCTAGGTTGATACCTACAATTACCAATAAACCAAATGTTGGGTTATCACCTGAACGAATCAATTTAAGACCTTTTGCTGCTGTTTTATCGAAATCTAAGTATGTTGAAGCTGCCATTGTATATTGTTGTATAAATACCCCTGCAATTGCTTACAGGGGTTTGTTAGTTTAATATTTTCTAGTATTGGTAATCATCAATTCTTTCAATCTTATCATCTATTGTTCTAGTTAGCATATCACAATAAATATCTGTTTGTGATTCCTTCACCTTGTACCGGTTGTTTAGGTAATGGATTGAATATGTATCATTCCAAGCTAAAGTAATAAATACCCATCCTTTGTGGTGGTGTCCGTTTACCTTCAAAAGTAATCCTTCATTTTGATAATTAATTAATTTAGATACGCCCCAAGACCACATAATTGAGCCTGATGCCTTTAAAAGTTGATAGGTTTCTTGTGTGTTGAATTCTCTTTGAGTTAATTCTGATAATTTTTCCATTGTTAAATTCTTTAATGTGAGTGAGTAACTTGTTTTTGATGATACAAATATAATGTTCATTTATCATATTAAACAAATATAAACGAACATTTTAAAGAACTTTAACGTTTTGAGATGCTGTAAAGATTGATAATGTTCATTTAGTACATTAATGAACATTTATTTTTAGATGTATAACCACCAAAAGCCCTATTTTTAAGTTTTTAATTTTAATTATTAATAATAATGGAATACAAAATTTTATATGCAACCGACTATAATAGTCTTTCAAGATTGGTAAATGAAGAATTAAGAAAAGGTTGGAAACCGCAAGGTGGAGTTTCTGGTGACAAATATGGATTTTGCCAAGCGGTTGTTAAAAGCGATGGCAAATAAGCGTGTCAGGTTTGAAAAAATAGGTTTATATCGTGGGGGTGCTGGGGGTCTGGAATATGCGAGTTGCATATCTTGTTGAGAGATTATATTACAATAAAATATGAATACCTCTTTTCAACCGAACTAAAGTCAAATATTAAATGAAATCAGATGATTTAGAAGGTTACGTTATCAATGCAGTTATTGGGCAAACTGTAAGATACATTAGTGATAATATGCCAAAACCCAATAGAGAAAATCTTAGAAAAATTATTGATAAGGCTCATCAAATGTTGGGTTCTAAAATTGATAAAGAAGATGGTTCAGTATCACCTAAGATTTTAAGGGATATGGTTAATTATGGTAGTTTTTCTGAAGATGTTGTTAGTCAAGAATATTATGCTGGAGTATTAGCATTATCCAGATGCAAAGATGGTCGTGATGATAGGGGTATTTATTATTTAAATATCATAAACAGATTATCATCTTATCAGTTGAGACTTCACTATTTAATATTCATTAATTATAAAAATCATCGTTCAAGAGTTGACAAAATTCAATTAGAAATTGATAAGATTAAAAAAATAGATGGATATAGTGAATATGAGTTTTCAGTTGAGATAGATTCATTTTTACTTGATTTAGAATACATACGTAGTGAAATGAATTTTGCTGATGTTGATAATGATGTATTTTTGAAACATTCATTCGCAGGATTAATAAAAGAAGGATTATTTACAGATATATCTTTAGATTTTATTGATAAAAAAAATAATATATATCCAAATCACAAAAACCAAATACCTGATTTGGGGTTTGAACTTTTTAATTGGGGAACTGGTATTAAAGAGTTTGATTCAATTGCCTATTATGATAAAATTAGTGATTATAGTCATTTCTTTAACTTATATAATAAACCAATAAAATATACTTTAAAAGGAGTATTCTATATCCGAGAATACGAATTATACAATGAATTATTTCAAAAAATGCTTAGCGAAATAAATCCTAATGGTGATATACTAAAATTTAAAGACTATAATCCATATCATACAGGGTTTATGATGAAAGATATTGAGCTTACAGATAAAGAAACTGAAATAATTGATATTTATAAGGGATATTATAAAATTCTTCAAGAAGAAATTGATATAGAGAGTGAAAGAAGAATAAAATTTAAAGATAAATTAAATAAAAAATTAGAAAAAATTATCTCTAGCAATTAAATTGATTTGTTGGAATTATTCCATAATATTGTAATTATTCCAAATACATATTATGAAAATAGAAGAAGAAATTATTGATGATACCTATATTGAACAATTAATTGATGCAGCCTTTATTGGTGGTGGTCGTTATATTGAAGTTAAAGATTCAGGTAAAAATTTTGCACGTTTGGAATCAGGTATATATTCTTTTAGAAGTCATAAAACTTTGGGTGAGGTGAAAAGGTATGAAGGTGTAGAATTAGTTAAGTTAAAGAAAATTCTTTTCGGTTTAATAGCTAAATACAGTCACTTTAAAACCAATGAACATAATTATCATTATTTTGGTGGTAAGTGGAATAAGACTTACGATTTGGGTAAATAAATTACTTACTGTTTCAATATTTTCTGAATATCTGCTCTACCAATAATATCTCCAATTGTAATATCTATATCTACTTTTTCACCATTAATTGATAATATCCTATTATTTTCCCCTAGTTGGATATCCAAGGTGTTTTCTTTTGTTTGTTGTTCTTTATTGAATTCAATCAGATTTATATAACCATTTGATTTTGCAGCTTCATCATTATCATAATTGACTACATAGGTATTTTTATAACCTTTATCGGTATACAAACGTTCTGGGTCTAATGGATATATTTTATAGTGTATTGTAATTTCAATATAATCACCTAGATGTTCAATTTCAATTTTGTCTATTTGGTTTTTTACTATTTGTTTCTGTTTATTAAACGGTGTAGTATCTATAAGATTTTTTATTGAAGTTATTTCATTTTTCTTTTTATCTGTTTTAGATTGAAGAAATGTTATCTGTTGTTCAGTATTTTTTATTGAATTAAATAGTTCCGTTTTTCTATTTTCTATAGAAAGAAGTTCTTGTTTTACATCTTCATCAGATAGTATATTATCTAATACTAGTTTAACTGCTTTTTTTCTTTTATTGTTTTGTTCTTCTACCCCGGCATTTAGTGTTTCAAGGTCATTTTGAAGAACTTTGATTTGTTTTGAAGTATCTGTTTGGTTGATAAGTTTAGAAACTTTATTTAATAGGATATCATCCCTGAAAAAATGGTCCCAAATATTTTCTTCTATCCATTCCATCTTTACACCTTTATTACCACAATGGTAGGGGTCTTTCCTAGATGCACACATATAATATGCATACTTATAGTTGGCATTACGTTTGCCTTGATAGTTTTTACCACATTTTTTACATACTAATATATCAGTTAACAGGTAATTGTGTTTAGTGATTTTTTTTGAATATCTTCTATTTTTCGTTAGTTGTTGTTGAACTGCATCCCATTGTTTAGAAGATATAATTGCTGGAACTTTATAAATTGTACCTGAAAAATTTCTTTCACCTTTAAACCAAGGGTTTTTTAAAATATCTAGTATGGTTCCTGCTTTCCATTGGTCTTTATTTCTAGTTGTAGGAATTCCTTCATCGGTTAATAATCTTGCAATTTGTTTTGCTCCTATTTCACCTTTGATAGCTAAATCATAAATGCGCTGTATAAGGGGTGCTTTTTTCTTGTCAATAATAATTTTATTGTTTTCATCTTTGGTAAATCCTAATGGTGGTTTTCCGTGTACTTTATTCTGTTGGGCATTATATTTTAACTTACCCTTAATCATAGAATTGCGCTTCTTAACTTCCATTCTATTTAGCATCGATTGAATACCTCTAAGAAAGAATGTATCTTCATCATTCAAATCAATTACAACCCCATTTTCAATAAGCACGGTATTATTATCTACAACAATTTTAGCTAAGGTGAAAAATGTCAATGGTTCCCTTTCAGCTCTGTTCTGATTCCAAATGTGTACGTGTGTAATATCACCTGATACTATATCTGAAAGTAGTTGTTCAAACTCTGGACGATTTTTATAATCACCGGTACCAGATAAGCCTTCATCAGAATATATTTGATACTCTAATTTATTTGCTTTTGCATATTGAACACCTAATGCAATTTGAAATTCAGTTGATTTTTGTTTGTCTGTTGATTTACGGGCGTAAATTCCTAGTTTCATTAAGTATAAACTTATTTTGATTTAACAAATATAAATTATACTTACTTACAATTCATCTTTAATCCCCTTAGGATAGAAATTTTTTAAATCTTGCTTATTCCACTTTGCACAACCTACATAGAGTTCAGCCTTTTTGGTACTGGCTTTACTATTTAATAAAACCTGAGTTTCCTGATGATCTGGTGGTAGGGTGAAGTCAATATCTTCTGGATTTTCTACTTTTCCGAATTGCATGGCGATATATTAATTGTAGTTCTGCTAAATCAATTTCTTTTTTGCAGCTATGGTTTAAATATATAAATCCCATTTTTAAAATGAGACATGTATTTATTAAAACAAATCATTTTAAATAAATTCTTATTTTTAGATCTAATCTATGTAACATAATGGCATATCTTATGTCTAACAATCAAGAAAAAAACTAATTATCGTATTATGAAAGTATTTAAATCTCTTTTTACACTAGCGCTTGTGCTACTTGTAAATACCATTTCTGCTCAAACTGCAGAAGAAATTATTGCAAACTATATAGAAAATACTGGTGGTGCTGAAGCCTGGGCTGAAGTAAATGCAACTAAAATGTCTGCTACAGTCAATCAAGGTGGTATGTCTATACCAGTGACTGTATACAATACAAAAGACGGCAAACAAGCCGTGGTGATCGAATTTAATGGTCAGAAAATAACTCAGATGGCCTATGACGGTACAAATCTTTGGACTACTAATTTTATGTCTATGAAACCAGAAAAGTCTTCTGAAGAAATGACTCAGAATATGGCGCTTAATAAAAATGACTTTCCTTCTCCATTACTTAATTATAAAGAGAATGGTTATGCTGTAGAATACGTAGGTACTGAAACTAAAGAAGGTGCCGAAACTTATAAAGTAAAAATCACTCAAGAACCTGTAATGGTTAACGGAGTAGAATCTCCAAGTATCAGCTATTACTATTTTGATACTGAAAATTATGTACCCATTGTAATTGAGACTTCTCAAATGGGACAAGATGTTAATATCGTAATGAGTGATTATCAAGAGGTAGAAGGTCTTTATTTTCCTTTTGCTATGAGCCAGGCGGGACAGCCATTTGAAATGAGTGAAATAATTGTAAATCCGGAGTTAGACGAAACAATTTTTGCATATCCCGGAGAATAATTTTAAAATATAATCCCGAAAGGGAATTATTTAAGGGTGTCAATTTTTAAAATAGACACCCTTTTTTATTCATCATAAACTAACAAAAAATGAAAAAAATATTACTCACTTTTAGTACACTATTGCTTTTTGTTACGAGTAACGAAGCACAAGAAAATTATCCTGGCGGTAAAGAACTTTTTGGCGATATACAAGCGCGTCATATAGGTCCTGCTTTAATGAGTGGTCGTTTTATTGATCTAGAGGCACACCCCACAAACAATCGTATATTATTTGCAGGAGCTGCCGGTGGTGGTGTTTGGAAAACAATTAATGGTGGCGCTACATTTAGTCCTGTTTTTGACAAACATGCTCAGAGTATAGGCGCTATTAAAATAGACCCTACAGATCCTGATAAAACCGTGTGGGTGGGAACCGGTGAAATCTGGACGCGCAACTCGGTTAGTGTAGGCGATGGCTTATATAAATCTACAGATGGTGGTATAAACTGGACAAAGAAAGGTTTTGAAAATTCAGAGCGTATTAGTGCTATCGCTATTAACCCTACAAATAATAAAGAGATGTATGTTGCCGTAATGGGTGCTCTCTGGGGAGACAGTGAAGAACGAGGTATCTATAAAAGTAATGATGCAGGTGAAACCTGGCAAAAAGTGCTGTATACAGATAAATCTACAGGAGCTGCAGAATTAATTATTGATCCTAAAAACCCGAATATTCTTTACGCCTCTATGTGGAAATTCCGTAGAACACCATGGGGCTTTGAATCTGGCGGAAACACCAGTGCTATTTACAAAAGTTTAGATGCCGGCAAAACCTGGAATAAAATTCACAATGGTTTCCCTGATGGTAATCTGGGCCGCATTGCATTAGCGCTTGCTCCTTCAGACTCCTCTATTCTATATGCCGCAGTAGAAACAGAATCAGAAAAAACAAATGGCCTATACAAGAGTACAGATGCGGGAGCTAGCTGGAAGCAATTAAATAATTATTTTGGCCTTACGGTCAGACCCTTTTATTTTGCAAGACTTGTAGTTGATCCTAAAAATCCAGATATTCTTGTAAAAGGTGGCCTGTACGGATCGATATCTAGAGATGGTGGAAAAACCTTTCAGGATTTAGGTCCGCAGCATTCAGACATACACGATATTGTTTTTGATTTACACGATAGTAATCGCCTTTATACAGCAACAGATGGTGGTGTGTATCGTAGCTGGGATGCCGGCTCTAATTTTGAAATGGTACAGGATTTACCGGTTTCTCAATTTTATCATGTTTCAGTAGATGATGCGACACCTTATAAAGTTTATGGTGGACTTCAGGATAATCAATCCTGGTATGGACCTTCCTCATCGCCGGGTGGCGTTGAAGCCAGAGACTGGAATCTTATAGGAGCAGGTGATGGTTTTAGAGTGCTCAAACATGCTACAAAACCTATTATTTATTCAGAAATGCAAGGCGCTCAAAATGTATGGCGTTTTAATACCGAATTAAATCAGGCAAAAAATGTTGCTCCTCCTGCAGAAAATGATGAGAAATTAAGATTTAACTGGAATGCTCCTATGGCATTAAGTGTTCAGGCTCCAGATCGTTTTTATATGGGAAGCCAGTACCTTCACAAGTCTGAAGATATGGGTGACACCTGGATAAAAATATCTCCAGATTTAACAACAAATGATCCCAAAAAACAAGATTTAAACTCAGGAGGTTTATCTGTAGATAAATCGGGTGCAGAAACACACACAACTATTTTCACCATAGCTGAATCTACTTTAGATGAGAAAATTATCTGGGTAGGTACAGATGACGGCAATGTTCAAATCACACGTGATGGAGGTAAAACCTGGAATAATGTTGTAAAAAATATAAGCGGTATACCGGCGAATACCTGGGTATATCATATTGAAGCAAGTGTACATAATCCCGGTACTGCTTATGTCGTTTTTGACGGACATTCTACCGGAGATATGAATACTTATGTTTGTAAAACTTCAGATTATGGCCTAACATGGGAATCTATAGTAACTTCAGATATTAAAGGCTTTGCACGTAATATTCAGGAAGATTATGAGCAAGAAGATCTTTTGTTTTTAGGAACTGAATTTGGTTTATTTATAACTACTAATGGCGGTAAGCACTGGTCGCATTTTACAAACAACCTTCCTGAAGTTGCTGTTCATTATATAGAACTTCAAAAAAGGACCTCAGATCTTGTACTTGGCACACACGGAAGAGGAATCATTATACTGGATGATATTTCGCCATTAAGACAAATTAATGATACAGTGTTAGATAAAGACATGCACTTCTTTAAAACTTCCGCAGGTATAATTAAAGAGGAAAGCGGTTTTGGCGGCACAAGCACAGAAACAGAATTTGTAGGACAAAATCCCAGCAGTTTGGCTAAAATCATGTACTATATGAAAAAACGCCATACTTTTGGAAAAATGAGTATGCAGATTAGGGATTTAGAGGGGAATCTGATTGCAGAACCCGTTCCTGGAAAATCTAAAGGTATCAATACTGTTAATTGGGATTATTTAAAGAAAGCTCCTAAAGTTGCAGTGGGTAAGATACCTTCATTTGTTTTAGCTCCTAAAGCAGATGCCGGTGATTATAAAGTCTCGATTACAAAAGGTAAAGAAACCTATGAGCATACCATAAACGTTAAGAATGACCCAAATTCAATGGTAACAGATGTAGAGCGTACAGCTAATAAAGCATTAACACTGCGTTTATTCAATATAATAGAAGATCTCGCTTATTTAGGATATCGCATAGATTCTACAGTAGAATCGCTAAAAGATACCACTTCAAAAAATGCAACAAAAGCAGTTGAGGAATTAACGGCTTTAAAAGCAAAACTCGTAATTACTACTGGAGATCGCTATGTACAGGAAGCAGAACCAGAATTAAGAGAAAAGCTCAATACCCTTTATAACGAGGTTGCTGGTACTTTTGAAAAACCTGCGCCAGTACGCTATGCAAATGCAGACACGTATGAGCAACAAGTTGCAGGTGCGTGGAAGACATACACGAATATTGAAAAAAAATATGTTTCTAAAATTAATGCTGAGCGTATCAAAAATGGTAAAGAGGAACTTGATTTAGATTCTAAAGAGGTATTCTTAGCAAAATAAATGAATAGTTTTTTGTGTAACTTTTAATATTTAATACACAAAAATAATAGTCCAGATGTGCTTCCTGCTAACAGGTGCGCATCTGGACTATTTTATTTAAAAAAATGGCTTTTTTGGAGTTTTGCCTTGATTTTTGTAAATTATTGACCATTTTTATTTAAAATCATACAGATTATGCAATCTTCTAAATCATATAAAAAGAATAAAACGTTCATAAAACAACTACGAGCAGCGAGTATCGTATGGCTTGTAGGTCTGTTATTTATCCTTTGGGCCTTATCAGACATAAATTCTGTTTCCCAACTGGGCCAACTTAAATATATACCCATATATATTATAACTTTAGTATCTGCTGTAGGTCTGGGATGGTTTCACTACACATACTGGCAAAAGAATATTTCAGCTTAATTTTTATCTTCTAATAGCGGAACAAATCTAAACTCCCCGTATTCTTTCTTTTCAAAGTCGGTTTCACTTTTGCGAACTATGCGGGTCATGGTTTGTACCTCGTCACCTACGGGAATCACAAGCTTACCTCCTATTTTTAATTGGGCAAGTAGTGGTTTAGGAATAAAAGGAGCTCCTGCTGTTACAATAATTCCATCAAAAGGAGCAAATTCAGGCATTCCTAGATAACCATCTCCAAAGGTCAATCGCTTAGGGCGATATCCTAATTTCGCTAAAAAATTCTTTGTTTTTCTAAAGAGTTCTTGCTGGCGTTCTATGCTATAAACTTTAGCCCCTACTTCACACAATACAGCTGTTTGATAGCCACTACCCGTTCCTATTTCTAAGACTATAGCGCCTTTTTTTAATTCAAGTAATTCAGTCTGAAAAGCAACTGTAAATGGCTGCGAAATGGTTTGATCTGCAGCGATAGGAAATGCCTTATCTTGATAAGCATGATCTTCAAAACTGCTATCCATAAAAAAGTGACGCGGTATTTTGCGCACGGCATCAAGCACATCTTTATTAGTTATTCCTTTTTTTTCGAGAATCTGAGCTAACAGACGGCGTTTGCCCTGATGACGCGTAGTATCTTTCATAGCGCTAAATTAAAAATCTACAAGCGCCTTTGCTAAGAAAGCACATTCATTTTTTCAACAATGTCCTTTAGAGAATTTATGGCTTAGAAAGCCTATTTTTGTGTAAAACAAACTAGATTATGCTAAAAGCCGGCGTTCTGGGTGCAGGTCACTTAGGAAAAATACATTTAAAACTCTTACAACAATCTGAAGCATACGAGTTAGTAGGCTTTTACGATGATTCTGATGCGGTAGCCGAGGCTGTCGTTAAAGAATTTGGGTACACGCGTTTTCCTTCTAGAGCTGCCTTAATTGAAGCTTGTGACATGGTTGATGTGGTAACACCTACGACACATCATTTTGACTGTGCAGAAGAGGTTATAAAAGCAGGCAAACACTTATTTATAGAAAAACCCATTACTCAAACTGTAGAACAAGCTGTAGCCATACGCGAGCTTGCTAAAAAACACGCTGTGCGTGGACAGGTAGGTCAGGTAGAACGTTTTAACCCTGCATTTAGCGCTGTAAAAGACCTTATAGATAATCCTATGTTTATAGAGGCTCATCGTCTTGCAGAATTTAATCCTCGTGGCACAGATGTTCCTGTAGTCTTAGATTTAATGATTCACGATATCGATGCAATTTTAAGTGTTGTAAAGAGTAAAGTAAAAAAAGTATCGGCCTCAGGAGTTTCGGTGATTAGTGATACTCCTGATATTGCAAATGCTCGTATTGAATTTGAAAATGGATGTGTTGCAAACCTTACTGCAAGTCGTATCTCTATGAAAAAGATGAGAAAGGCTCGGTTTTTTCAAAAAGATGCTTATATCTCTGTAGACTTTTTAGAAAAAAAATGTGAAATCGTACGTATGAAAGATGCTCCTGAACAAGCAGATGATTTTGCGATGATTTTACAGAATGCTGAAGGTATTAAAAAGCAAATCTATTTTGACAATCCTGAAGTACAGGATAATAATGCAATTTTAGATGAGCTAGAAGCTTTTGCTACGTCTATACAACAAGATACTACTCCTGTCGTTAGCTTAGCACAGGGAACTGAAGCATTACGTATTGCCATGAAAATTATTGCAGATTTATAATTTCCGCTTAAAAACTGCTCGTTATAATATGATTGCCATACTAAAAAAAGAATTTCATTCATTTTTTGCATCTCCGGTAGGCTATCTCGTGATAGGCCTGTTTCTTATCCTCAATTGGCTTTTTCTTTGGGTATTTGATAATGACTTCAATCAATTTGATTATGGGTTTGCAGATCTAACACCGTTTTTTCAGCTTGTACCGTGGATTTTTATTTTTTTAATTCCCGCTGTAACTATGCGTAGTTTTAGTGACGAATTACGACTGGGTACATTAGAGCTTCTCTTAACACAACCCATAACCACGTTAAAATTAGTTCTGGGAAAGTTTTTTGGCGCGTTTCTATTAATTCTTTTGGCGCTCATTCCTACCTTAATATACATTTACGCTATAGATCAATTGGGAAATCCTCAGGGTAATTACGATTCTGGTATTTTAATAGGTTCGTATCTGGGTCTTCTTTTTTTAGCGCTCGCCTATACAGCAATTGGAATTTTTGCCTCAACCTTATCTGAAAATCAGATTGTCGCATTTATAATAGCAGTTTTTTTGTGTTTCCTTTTCTATTTTGGTTTTGATGGTTTAGCAGATGTTTCTAATATCGAATTTTCGAAAACGCTCAGTTTGCAACGCCATTTTCAAAGTATTAGTCGCGGCGTTTTAGATAGTAGGGATTTGATTTATTTTTTAGGTGTAGCCACAGCGTTTATAGCAATGACCACTTTTAAGCTTGAAAAGAAAAGGTAATATGAAGCTAAATTCTAAATATCCTATTGTTCTTGCCTTGCTAATAGTAGTTGGCTATTTATCACAGCTTTATAGCTTTAGGATAGATCTTACAGCAGATGCCAGATATACTTTATCAGAATCTTCAGAAACGATTCTCGCTAAAGCGACAGAGCCTTTAATAATTGATGTTTTTTTAGAAGGAAATGTACCTGATGCTTTTCATAAATTGCAACTAGAAACCCGCCAGCTGCTTGAAGAATATGCTTCAGAAAATCCTAATATTAAGTTTGCTTTTATCGATCCTGTACCAGACGGTGCCGTAGTAGAAACTATTGCACAGGATTTTAACAATCGTGGTATGCGACCAGAACAGGTACAGCTACGCAATAATGGTAAGGTAACTCAAGAATTCATTTTTCCGTGGGCGATTGCTTCATATAAAGGTAAAACAGTTCCTATTTCATTGCTTAAAAAAACTTTAGGGGCAAGTCCTGACGCACTGGTAAGCCGCTCTGTTCAAAACCTTGAATATGCCTTTTCTGATGGTTTTTACAAGCTTCTAAATCCTAAAAGTAAACGTATTGCTGTACTTAAGGGTAACGCAGAACTGGAGGACAAATACATTGCAGACTTTTTTAAAACATTAAGAGAAAGCTATTTTATTGCTCCTTTTCCACTAGATTCTGTGAACGGTAATCCAGATCAGGTAATGCAGGCGCTTAACAGTTTTGATCTTGTAGTTGCTGCAAAACCAACACAAGCATTTACAGATATTGAGAAGTATGCGTTAGATCAATTTACGATGCAAGGTGGCAAAGCCTTATATCTTATAGATGAGGTTGCCATGGAAACAGATAGCCTCTATGCTAATGACGGTATGGCTCTGGCAACGGCACGTACACTTAATCTCAATGATTTTTTCTTTAAATATGGAGTTCGTATTAATCCAGTTTTAGTTGAAGATTTATATGCTGCTCCACTGGTTTTAGCTAGCGGAGAAACTGCAAATTCTCAATATACACAGTTACCTTGGTTTTACTATCCTTTAATAACTGCGGAAGAAAATCATCCTATAAATACAAATATTGACAATCCTGTATTTTTAAGATATGCCAACCAGATTGACCTACTACAAACAGAAACGCGCAAAACAGTACTTTTAAAAAGTTCGCTACTCACAAAATTAAATGGTGTTCCTGTCCCTATTTCGCTAGAGACAATTACAACAGAACCTGAACCCGAGCGTTACTCAGGCGGAGCTCAAAATCTAGCTGTTTTATTAGAAGGAAACTTCACTTCAGCCTTTGAAAACAGGATACTTCCTGTTGAATCTTCTAATATTTTATTCTTAGAAAAATCAAAAAAAGAAACTGCAATTGTAGTTGTAGCAGATGGTGATATTATACGTAATGACTTAGATAAAAACGGTAGACCACTTGAGCTAGGTTTTGATAAATATACATTCAAGGAATATGGAAACAAAGAATTTTTATTGAATACAGTGAACTATCTGCTTGACGATACTGGTCTTATTAACATTAGAAGTAAAAGTATTCTTCTCCCGGCATTAGATATTGAGAAAACCGTTAACGATCGCTCTACTTGGCAAGGCCTAATTTTAGGGACTTCATTACTATTTTTAGTGTTTTTTGCTGCAGTGTATACCTATCTTAGACGCCGCAAATATCGTTAGTAAGTGTTAATAAGTTTGTTTCGGCAAAAAAAGCTATTACGATATCTTTGTTAGGCTGTTAAACCAGCGGGATTTTTAAAACTTACAACCACTAATATTCTGGTTCAGCTTATGAACCAAACTTTATAAATAGCACTTTCTTATGAAATTTATTGTATCAAGTTCTTACCTTTTAAAACAACTACAAGTTTTAGGTGGGGTAATTAACAACAGTAACACGCTTCCTATTTTAGATAATTTTCTATTTGAGTTAGAAGATAATGTTCTTAAAGTTTCTGCGTCAGATTTAGAGACTACAATGATTGCCGTTCTTGATGTAGAATCTGAAGATACGGGAAATATTGCAGTACCTGCACGGCTGCTATTAGATACACTAAAAACATTCCCTGAGCAGCCATTAACTTTTGTTGTAGGTGACAACCACACAATAGAAATAAGTTCTAACCACGGTAAATATGCTCTGGCATATGCTTCTGGCGAAGAATTTCCAAATGCAGTTGAACTAGACGATCCTAGTAAAGTAACTATACCTGCTGCAGTTTTAGCGACAGCAGTTAGCAATACTATTTTTGCAACCGGAAACGACGATTTGAGACCGGTGATGAGTGGTGTATTCTTTCAATTTGATACTGAAGGCTTAACGTTTGTTGCAACAGATGCTCACAAACTGGTTAAATACGGACGTACAGATGTAAAAGCTACGCAAACGGCAGAATTCATTATGCCAAAAAAACCATTGAATCTTTTAAAAGGAATTCTAGCTTCTAGTGACGATGATATTACGGTTGAGTACAATGATTCTAATGCAAAGTTTAGTTTTGACAATGTACAATTACTATGTCGCCTTATTGACGGAAAATACCCAAATTACGAAGCGGTAATTCCTAAAGAGAATCCAAATAAACTAATTATAGACCGCAACCAATTTTTAAATTCGGTACGTCGTGTTTCTATTTTCTCAAATAAAACCACACACCAAATCAGACTTAAAATTGCAGGTGCAGAATTAAATATTTCTGCAGAAGATATAGATTACAGTAATAAAGCAGAAGAGCGTTTAACTTGTGATTATCAAGGTGACGACATGCAAATAGGCTTTAATAGCCGTTTTCTGGTAGAAATGCTTAATAACCTGAATGCTAACGATGTTTCTCTAGAAATGTCTCTTCCTAATCGTGCTGGGATTTTAACGCCCGTAGATGGCTTAGATGAGGGTGAAAAAGTAACTATGCTGGTTATGCCAGTAATGCTAAATAACTAGACAACTTAAAAATACCTTTTATTACGTGAAAAAGCCCTTTTGAATTCTCAACAGGGCTTTTTCTATTAAAAATAGCTTACAGCTTAAATGCAGCTATCAAATTTTTAAGCGACTACTTATTAAAACTGTAAAATAATCCCGGTCCATCACATTGATCCCAATTACTTTTTAAACTGCTAGAATCTGTATATTCTAAAAGTTCTTCTCTTGAATCTGTACAGTTTCCTACCAGTACATTATCAGTATTGTGAGTGAACTTTAAAAATTTATCGCTTTCAATCATTACAATATCAAATTCGCCCTGCGAACTTAATGTATCACCATCTCGAATTTGCACTTTAGTAAATTGCATCTCACTGCCTAAATCATAATATTCTTGCCATTCCATTTCTGAACCACTGCGTTCAGAATTGAGCGTATTACCAGACATTTTTACTAGCGATAGCTTAATTGACTGATTTTCTTGAATTTCTATAGGCTGCTCTGATGTATCTGAACAAGACCCTAGGATCAACAAAGTCAAAAATAAATAGGAGAATCTAAACTTCATAAATATGGTTTTTCAGTAGATGAAAAACATTAGGAATGGTTGCGTCTATAAACAAAAAAAACGACTGAATTTCTCCAGCCGTTTTAAAATTTTAGGATTTATGAAAAACTATACTCGTGGCA
Source organism: Leeuwenhoekiella sp. NPDC079379 (assembly GCF_044542075.1). Taxonomy (NCBI): domain Bacteria; kingdom Pseudomonadati; phylum Bacteroidota; class Flavobacteriia; order Flavobacteriales; family Flavobacteriaceae; genus Leeuwenhoekiella; species Leeuwenhoekiella sp. NPDC079379. The sequence goes on along the minus strand of NZ_JBITTU010000006.1, from coordinate 82,065 downwards.
AATCACCATCTCCTTTAAGAGGTAAATCTGACTTCCCCATTAAATATTTATCAACGTAATGTGCTGCTTGTCTACCTTCAGAAATCGCCCATACGATTAAAGATTGGCCTCTACGCGTATCTCCTGCTGCAAAAACACCAGGAACATTAGTCATATAATCATCTACAGAAGCCTGAATATTTGTTCTGGGATCTAATTTTACACCTAATTGTTCAGCAATGGTAGGCTCACTTCCTGTAAATCCTAAAGCAAGAAATACCATATCTGCTTTCCATTCTTTTTCTGTACCGGGTACTTCAGAAAGGTTAGGTCGTTCTCCAGGTTTATGAGTCCATTCTACTTCTGAGGTTACCAGTCCGGTTAAATTTCCATCTTTATCACCTACAAACTTTTTAGTAGAGATAGCGAAAAATCGTTCTGCACCCTCTTTATGAGAACTACTAGTACGTAAACGCATAGGCCAATACGGCCAAGGCTGATTTTCAGGACGCTCAGGAGTACCCTTACTCATTATCTCAAAGTTATTTACACTTGTTGCTCCTTGTCGTATAGAAGTTCCTATACAGTCGCTACCGGTGTCTCCACCACCTATTACAATTACATCTTTACCTGTAGCTTTTATCTCTTCTCCTTGCCATTGTAAGCCATCTACGCGACGGTTGTTTTGAGGTAAGAAATCCATCGCCTGGTAAATACCTTTTAAGTCTGCTCCTTCAATAGGTAATGTTCTGCGTACGGTTGCACCACTACAAAGCACTACAGCATCATATTCTTCTTTTAATGCATCTGCCGTAATATCTACACCTACATGTACTCCGCATTTAAAACTAATACCTTCTTCTTCAAGAATTACTAATCTACGGTCTATGACGTGTTTTTCCATTTTAAAATCAGGAATTCCGTAGCGTAATAAACCACCTGGCTTTTCATCGCGTTCATAAACGGTAACAAGATGTCCTGCACGATTTAATTGTTGCGCAGTGGCAAGACCTGCGGGTCCAGAACCTATTACAGCCACTTTTTTACCGGTGCGCTTATGAGGTGGGTTTGCTTTTATCCACCCATTATTAAAAGCTTCTTCTGCAATATTTTTTTCAATATTCTCAATAGTAACCGGGTCTTCATTTATACCCAAAACACAGGCTTCTTCACAAGGAGCCGGACATAATCTTCCTGTAAATTCAGGAAAATTATTTGTCCCATGTAATATATGTGCTGCCTCTTCCCAACGCTCACGGTAAACCGCATCGTTAAAATCTGGTATTAAATTACCTAAAGGGCAACCACTATGACAGAATGGAATCCCACAGTCCATACAACGGGCTCCTTGATTTTTAAGTTCAGATTTCTCTAAGGGTATTGTAAATTCTTCATACTTCTTCACCCGTTCTTCAACAGGTTTGTACGGTTCTATTTTTCTTTCGTATTCTAAAAATCCGGTTATTTTTCCCATGATTCTATTATTCCGTTAAATCTGTTAATTTTTCTTCTTCTTCTAATCGTATAAGAGCCTTACGGTATTCTTCTGGAAGTACTTTTACAAATTTAGGCAAGTAAGAATCCCAGTTTTCTAATATACGTTGTGCTAAAGTACTTTGTGTATAATTATAATGATTAGTTACTAACTCGTGAAGTTGCGTTACATCTTCAGACTCTGTGACTGGGTCAAGATTTAAATCTGTAGCATTACATTTTGATCTAAATGTATTGTCTGCATCTAATACATAAGCTACACCACCACTCATACCTGCTCCAAAATTACGTCCTGTTTTACCCAGAATTACTGCTAAACCACCAGTCATATATTCACACCCGTGATCTCCAATACCTTCAACGACAGCTACGGCTCCACTATTACGTACACAGAAACGTTCTCCGGCTGTACCGTTAAAATACGCTTCACCACTTGTTGCACCATATAGTGCAACATTACCTATAATCACATTCTCACTAGCTTCAAAAGTTGCTTCTTCTGGTACTTTTACAATTAAGCGAGCTCCGGAAAGACCTTTACCCACATAATCATTTGCATTACCATCTACCTTTAAAGTTAAACCTCGAGTAGCAAAAGCTCCAAAACTTTGACCTGCTGAACCTTTAAAGTTTACTTTCAACGTATTGTCAGGTAAACCTTGCTCGCCATAAATTTTTGAAATCTCGTTACTTAAAATTGCGCCTACTGCACGATCTAAATTTGTTATATCAAGATCTAAGGTTGTTTTCTCTTTTCTAAATAAAGCGGTGTGAGCTAATTCTATAATTTCAAAATCGATAGATTTTTCTAAATGGTGATTTTGAGTTTCTGTATTATAAACTTTTACGCCTTGAGGCACAGCTATATTGTGTAAAATAGGAGAAAGATCTACTCCCGCAGCTTTATAATGTTCTACAGCTTTACTGCGATCTAACTTCTGAACCTGACCTACCATCTCATCTATAGTACGGAATCCAAGTTGTGCCATTATCTCACGTAACTCTTCTGCCACAAAATACATGAAGTTTACTACGTGTTCTGGCTTCCCTTTAAACTTTTTACGAAGGTCTGGGTTTTGCGTTGCAATACCCACTGGGCAAGTGTTTAGATGACACACACGCATCATAATACAACCTGATGCTACTAATGGAGCTGTTGCAAAACCAAATTCTTCTGCACCCAGCAGACAAGCTACCGCTACATCACGTCCTGTTTTTAACTGACCATCACATTCCAGACGTATTCTGCTACGTAGATTGTTAAGCACTAAAGTTTGTTGTGCTTCAGCAATACCTAATTCCCAGGGCAAACCGCAATGTCTTAGAGATGTTAATGGTGAAGCTCCTGTACCCCCATCATATCCTGAAATTAAAATTACATCTGCCATTGCTTTTGCAACACCGGCAGCAACCGTACCTACTCCTACTTCAGAAACCAGCTTCACATTAATACGTGCTTCACGGTTTGCAGATTTAAGGTCATAAATTAATTGAGCTAAATCTTCAATTGAATAAATATCGTGATGCGGTGGTGGCGAGATTAAACCTACGTAGGGTGTACTCTTACGGGTTTTAGCGATAAATTTATTTACTTTCTCTCCCGGTAATTGACCACCTTCTCCCGGTTTAGCTCCTTGTGCCATTTTAATCTGAATCTCTGCAGCACTGGTAAGGTAATTACTGGTAACTCCAAAACGACCGGAAGCTACTTGCTTAATTGCAGAGTTACGCCAGTCGCCATTAGGGCTTTTGTAAAAACGCTCTGCATCTTCCCCACCTTCACCACTATTACTTTTACCGCCTATACGGTTCATAGCAACGGCTAGATTCTCGTGAGCTTCTTTACTTATTGACCCATAAGACATAGCTCCTGTTTTAAATCGCTTTACGATTTCCGTCCAGGGTTCTACTTCTTCTAATGGAATTGGGTCGTAGTTTGAAAATTCAAAAAGACCGCGTATGGTCATTAATTGCTTTGACTGCTCATTTACTAAACTTGCATATTCTTTGTATGTCTTCGGATTGTTTTGACGTACAGAATCCTGAAGTTTTGCAATAGTCAACGGATTAAACATGTGTTTTTCTCCGTTACGACGCCAGCGGTAATCACCGCCTATTTCCATCTCCAGGTTTCCTGAAATATCCTGACGTTTAAATGTACGATTGTGTCGTTTTGCAACCTCCTGCTCTACTTCATATAGCCCTATACCTTCTATACGGCTAGGCGTATTAGGAAAATACTTTTCTATTAATTTAGAATTTAATCCTAATGCTTCAAACAAACGAGAACCTCGGTATGAGTTTAAGGTAGAAATACCTATTTTATTCATTACCTTAATTACTCCTTTACCAACAGCTTTATTATAATTTTCGACCGCTTCCTGAAAATCGATATTTTCAAGATTCTTCTCTTCTATTTCTTTTTTAATAATTTCATTAACCATGTACGGATTAATCGCACTAGCTCCATAACCAAATAATAATGCAAAATGATGCACCTCACGTGGTTCTGCAGATTCTATGATTATACTCATTTTTGAACGTTGACCACTTCTAAAAAGTCCGCTATTCATGTAAGAACAGCCTAACAGTGCAGGAATAGGCGCCATTTTATCATTTACACCTCTATCTGAAAGTATAAGTATCGTGTGACCGGCGTCAATAGCTTCAGAAGCTTGAGCTACCATAGATTCTAATGCATCTTCAAGACCATTTAAACCTCTGTTTGCTTCGTAAAGCATAGGTATTTCAGTAACCTTAAAATCTGGATGATCAAAGTTTTTTATCTTATCTAAATCTTCTTTTGAGATTACCGGATTTTGTATTCTAATCTTCTTACAGTAATCTGGAGTAATCTCCATCAAATTAGTATCAGGTCCAAGTGTTAAGCTCAAGTCTGTAATAAGCTCTTCGCGAATACCATCAAGTGGTGGATTTGTTACCTGAGCAAATAGCTGTTTGAAATAATTGTATAAAAGCTGAGGTCTTTCAGAAAGGACTGCTAATGGTGTGTCAGATCCCATAGAACCTATAGGCTCTTTACCTTTACCTGCCATAGGCAGAATAATAGTACGTATATCTTCCGCAGTATAACCAAACGCATTTTTTCGCAAATCAAAAATTGTATCTTCTATTCTAAGATCAACATCACGATATGGTATATCTTTTAAGTTTACGCGATTTTTATCTAGCCAATCACCATAAGGGTTTTTAGAAACGATACTTTCTTTAATCTCTTCATCATTAATGATACGACCAGCCTTCATATCTACTAAAAACATTTTTCCCGGCTCTAATCTACCGTGGAAAGCAATATTTTTTGGTTCTAAATCTAAAACACCGGTTTCTGAAGACATAATTACATATCCTGTTTTAGTAACAGAATATCGTGATGGTCTTAAACCGTTACGATCTAAGACTGCTCCTATAAAATCTCCGTCTGTAAAAGGGATTGAAGCAGGACCATCCCAAGGCTCCATAATACAGCTATTAAACTCGTAAAATGCTTTTTTAGCATCGCTCATATCTTGATGCTTTTCCCAGGCTTCAGGAACTAACATCATCATAATTTCTGGTAATGATCTCCCAGACATTAATAGAAGCTCTACGACCATATCCATAGACGCAGAATCAGATTTACCTTTTAGAATAATAGGAAAAAGCTCTTTTATCTCTTCGCCAAACCACTCACTCTCTAAAAGCTCTTCTCTACTACGCATACGCGAAACATTACCTCGTAAGGTATTTATTTCTCCGTTATGACACATATACCTAAATGGCTGCGCCAAATCCCAGGTAGGAAATGTATTTGTAGAAAAACGCTGATGAACCAAAGCTAAACGCGTTGTTAGTTTTGGATCTAATAAATCTGTATAATAGAACTTAATATCCTCTGGCATTAAAAGCCCTTTAAATATTAAAGTTTTGTTAGATAAACTTGGTAAATAAAAATAAGAGTGCTCAGAAAGCTTACTACTTAATATGGTATGCTCTGTAATTTTACGTGCCGTATAAAGTTTAATCATAAACTCTTGCTCCTGCATATCTACATGAGGCTTGCCTATAAAGATCTGTTCTATATGAGGTTCTACGCTGGCTGCAATAGACCCAAGATAACCTGCATCTACTGGGACTTTTCTCCAACCTAAGAGTACAAGCCCTTTATCTTTAATTTGCTTTTCAAAAACTCCTTTGCAATATGCACGTTGATTTTCCTTTTTAGGTAAAAAAACATTACCCATTGCATACTCTCTAGGTGCCGGAAGATCAAAATCACAATTCTCTTCAAAGAAGTCGTACGGTATATCTATAAGAATACCTGCACCATCTCCTGTTTTACCATCACTACTTACTGCACCACGATGTTCTAGTTTTTCAAGAATTTCTAGAGCCTTATGAATAATATCATTTGACTTATTTCCTTCAAGACTACAAATGAACCCTGCGCCACAATTTTCGTGTTCCCATTCTGGTGAATATAAACCCTGTTTTTCCATAAAATTTCTCCTCTTATTTAAAGACTGAATTATAAAGCTATTCAATAAACTTATATGCTAATAATTTTAAAGAATAAGATTTTTATTATTCCATAATTAGCAATAAAACCGACTTAAAATGCAAACAAATCAAAATAAGTTAACAGATTTTATAGAAAATGAAACGCACTTTTTTGAATTTGACTGTTTTTTGGCAGTTAACGAATATTTACTTTTTCTTAAACACTTGTTAACATTTGACGTTTTTGATGCTTTTTTAACCTCATAAACCCTAAAAATTCTTAAAAAAGGGACATAAGCCACAATCAATTTCTCAAAACACAACTTTATTCTTTACTAAATAATGTGATACCCTAAAATTTAGGGGGTATATTTTGATTAAATAATAAAAATTAAACACTAACCCCTAAAAAATTGGGGGTAGGTATAAATATTATCTAGTTTAGCATCTCACCAATTAATCAAATTTAGAATGAAAAAATTACTACTACCTTTAATGATTTGCCTTAGCATTACTGCAATTGCTCAGGAAGAAGAAACATCCTGGTCTGATGGTTTTACACTTTCAGGTTCTGTTGATGCTTATTTTAGACAAAACTTTAATGCTCCAAATAAACTTATAGATACTGATAATAATGGGGAAGTAGATAGTTATATCGCTCCCGGTTCTTCTTTTGCTAATCAACCCGGTTTTGCTTTAGGTATGGCTAATCTTATTATTGGTTATGAAAAAGGAGACGTAGGAGTTGTTGCAGATCTTGTTTATGGCCCACGTGGTACAGATGCAGTTTTTGGCTCAACTACTGCAAGTTCTAGTATTGTTAACCAATTATATGTATACTGGAATGTTAGTGAAAAAGTGAAATTAACATTTGGTAACTGGAATACCTATTTAGGTTACGAAGTGATATCGCCTGCGGCTAACTTCAACTATTCTACATCATATATGTTTTCTTACGGTCCTTTCTCTCACTCTGGTCTTAAAGCAGATTTTACTCTTGATGATAACTGGAGTGCGATGTTAGCAGTAATGAACTCAACAGACTTTACAGACTACAACCCATTTGGAGGTTATACTGCAGGTGCACAATTAGGTTATTCTGCAGATGCAGGAAGCGCTTTTTTAAACTTTTTATATGGTGATCAAGATGGTGATTATACAGATATGGGGCTAGGTGAAGGTGTAGGTGCTACCTTTCAAGTAGATCTTACGACCGGTTTAGACCTTTCAGATTCTTTTTACTTAGGTCTTAACACAACTTATAACACTACTGAGGCAGGTGATTTAGGTGGCGATTCGTTTGGTTTTTACGGTGTTGCATTATACGCACAGATTGCCGCAAGCGAAAACTTCTCTATAGGTCTTCGCCCTGAGTATTTTAGCCAGTTTGGTGGTTTTGATGCAATAGGTGGAAATGATGCTAACGGTGACGGAAATGTTCTTGCTGTAACCTTATCTGGTAACGCAAAAGTTGGCCCTCTTACTTTTATTCCCGAATTTAGATTAGATTCTGCTAGCGAAGATGTATTCTTGGATGGTGATTTAACACCACAAGGAAGCTTAGGGTCCTTCCTGCTTGCAGCCGTATATTCATTTTAATCTAAAACACAATTTACACAATGAAAAAAATCGAAGCGATTATTAGAAAATCAAAATTTTCAGCCGTTAAGAAGGCTTTACATGAAAAAGGAGTCAACTTTTTCTCTTATTGGGATGTTACCGGTCTGGGTAATGAAAAACACGGTCACGTTTATCGTGGCGTTTCATACAGTACAAGTGACATACAACGCAGATACTTATCTATAGTGGTAAATGATGACTTTGAACAAATAACCATCGCAGCTATTCTTGAAGCAGGATCTACAGGAGAAGTAGGTGACGGAAAAATATTTGTTTCTGACATTACAGAAGCTTACAGAATACGAACAGGTAAAAAAGGTGGTGACACTTTAAACTAAACTAATCAACCCTAACAAAACAAATTAATATATGGAAGCAGGATTATTTACAGCAAACAACGTATGGATGATGATCTGTACAGGGCTTGTGTTCTTTATGCACCTTGGATTCTCATTACTTGAAATAGGACTTACTCGTGAAAAAAATACGATAAACATTTTATTTAAAAATGTATTTATCATTTGCGTAGGTCTATTAGTATATTATATAGGAGGTTTTAACCTAATGTATCCTGGTTTTGCAGAAGATTCCTCAGGGATTTTTAGCTTTGCCGGTTTTGGTATCGCACCTCCAGAAAATGGTATGACCCCAGAATATGCAGATGGTGGTTATACGTGGTGGACAGATTTCTTATTTCAAGGAATGTTTGCTGCTACAGCTGCAACAATTGTTTCTGGTGCAGTAGCAGAACGTATTAAACTAGGCGCCTTTATGATTTTTACAGTAATTTATGTAGGTCTTGTATATCCTATTGTAGGTTCTTGGAAATGGGGTGGCGGATTCTTAGATGCAATGGGCTTCTATGATTTTGCTGGTTCTACTTTAGTTCACTCTGTAGGTGGCTGGGCTGCTCTTATTGCAATTTACTTGTTAGGTGCACGTATAGGTAAATTTGATGAAAATGGTAAAGCAAATGCAATACCGGGACACAACATTCCTTTTGCAGTAGCAGGAGTATTAATTCTTTGGTTAGGCTGGTTTGGCTTTAATGGAGGTTCTGTATTATCTGCAGATCCTGCTTTAACATCTTTAACACTGGTGACAACCTCTTTAGCAGCAGCAGCAGGTGGTGTAAGTGCATTTATAGTTTCTACTATTATGTATAAAAACTATGACTTAACAATGTTCCTAAACGGAATTTTAGGAGGGCTTGTAGGAATCACTGCAGGTGCAGATCAAATGTCACCTAACGATGCTGTAATAATAGGTGTTATTGCAGGTGCGATAATTGTATTTGGTGTTGCTTTAGTAGACAAATTAAAATTAGACGATCCTGTAGGAGCGGTAGCAGTACACTTAATATGTGGTATCTGGGGTACGTTAGCCGTAGGTATATTTGGTGCTATGGCTAGTATGGAACAGTTTATAACGCAATTAACTGGCGTAGGTATCGTAGGAGCTTTCTGTTGTACAACAGCTTTTATAATCTTGTTTATACTGAAAAAGACTATGGGTCTTAGAGTTTCTGAAAAAGAAGAGCTTGAAGGTTTAGACGAGCACGAGCATGGTATGAGCGCTTATCCTGATTTCGGATTAAACGAACATTAAAATTTCGGTTATTACTTTTGAAAACCCCGCATTTAAATATGCGGGGTTTTTTATTTGATTACGTTAAGAACTGGTAGGATAATGGGTAATATGTATGTTCTCCGTTTATTGCTTTTATAGCATTAATAATTGGGAAAATAAAAATAAGCACTCCTAAAATAATAAACCCGAGAATACCAAGCCCAAAAAGTAATATAGCAGGCACACAAAACAGTGTTAGGATAAATGTGCTAATCTGAAAATTCAAGATTTGCTTGCCTTGTAAATCCATACCAAGTACTTTATCCCGTTGGGTTAACCACAATATTAAAGGCACTATAAAACCTCCAAAACCGGTAACAAAGTTTATTAATTGACTTAAATGTGCTACCGCAACTAAATTTCTATCTTCTCTTAAATTCATGATAATTGATTTTTGATTGATTACTATATAAGTAAACAAAACGCCCTAATTGTTACATTACTTGTAACTCATTTTTTAATTATGGCACGCTCCTTGTAAAGTATTAAATGTACCATCCAAAAAGTTCAAAGAGTACAATTAATTAAAATTCAGAAATCATGAAAAAATTATTCTTTTTTTTTATAGGCCTCTTGACGGGTCTGGCTCCAATTCAAGCGGAGTCCTTGGATGATACTTCAACCCGATATGATGGTAGTCGTTATATTTTTGTTGAAGGCGGTGTTGAATTTTCGGTTTACCCAGATGGTGAATTCGATTTTGTTTTACCTCAAATAGCTCAGGGTGCAGTTAATGTAAATGTAAATGCGGGTCCTGTAAATATTAGTTACAACTCGGGTTATAATTACGACCCGTATGTTCAGTATGACGATTATGGTGCGGTACTACAAATAGAAGATGTGCCTATTTACTACGATAATTGGGGTAGAATTACTCAAGCCGGTAATGTATATATTAACTACCGTAATGACCGTATTGTAAATGTGAGCGGGTTAAATGTTTTTTATACCGGATCAAGATTTTCTCACGTAACTGGTTATATAAATGTTTATAATAGAGGTTATGTTTACCATCCTTATCACAACTTTTTCTATCGTCCATTCTTTGACAGATGTTTAGTTTATAATACGCCTTATAGAAGATACTATCGCCCTGTACGTTATGATTATGCTTATCATAGAAGTCACTATAATCAAGGCTACCGTAACGGATATGCAAATGCATATCACGACTTTAAAAGACCTAAAGGTCGTATTGCACACAATAATGCGAGAAGAGGTAGTTATACAACAGCACGAACTCAGGTAAATAACGATAGACGTTATGCTACAAACTCAAGAAGTTCTTCTGCAGGGAGATCAAATACAAGTCGCTCTCAACAAGCAAATAGAAGTACAAATTCTAGACAGTATAATAAGTCAAATCAAGTGCAAAGTCGTTCTGGTAATGCTAGGAGTAATTCTTCAAGAACCACTACTCCACCGCGCAACAGTAAATCGCCTGCTATAATTGATTCACGAGGTTCTAGAAGTGCAAGCCCTAATGTTGTTAGAACTACTAATACGCGTAGCTCGAGCGCAAGGTCATCACAGCCTGCTCAACGCGCTCCACAACGTGTAGCAACACCGGTAAGTAATAAACGTAGTGCTTCCCCACAAAGAAACACATCGCCGCAGAGAGTCTCTTCCCAACGTTCAACTCAGGCACGTAGTGCTACTACAAGTCGTAATAGTTCACAACATCAGGTAGCGCAGAGAAATACCTCACAAAAACGTAGTACTGCACCTATACGTTCGGTTCAGAGTTCTCAAAGTTCACGTAGTAGCAGTGCTGCAAGAACAAATAAAAGTTCAAATAGAGAAAGTTCTTCCCAGAGAAGCTCAAGAGGAAGAGGTAATTAAAATTTTGGTTGGTTAGTTGGAAGATCCCGTTTTTGATTTATTCAAAGCGGGATTTTCGTTTTAAAAATATAATCGTTTATCCACTTACATATCTCTGGAGATAATTTAAAGATATACACAACAGCAACATAGATAAGAGCTAAAATTGATGATTTTAAAGCAATTGCCAAGAACGGATTTATATTAAAATCCCAAAAATAAAAACCTAAACCAAGTATAACGAGTAGTATTGTAGTGTATAAAGATTCAGTGGTAAACGGATGCATTTTAAATTTCTTAAATACCACTACAATTTTAGCAAGAGCATATCCCACCGAAGCTATAAAGGTTGCTATAGCAGCACCATTTATTCCGAGTTTTGGTATAAAAATAAGATTGAGAGCAACTGCTACAATAACCAAAAAAACACCTAACACAAGCACCAGTCTATAATAATCACTGTTGTATAATATTGCATTATTATTTCCTAAAATGTTATCTACTAATTTTGCAAGCGAGATTAAAAGAACCACATAGAGTCCCTTACTGTATGCAGGATCTAAAATTAAATACAGACTTTTTATATTACATACAATTAACAACAGAAGAAGACCAGAAATTATATAGAGTGTTAGGGAGCTTTTCTTATAGAGATCTTTAAGCTCTAAAAAACGTCTTTCATTAAGATAATTAGCCGTCAACGGATACATAATCTGATGCATCGCCCTGGCCGGCACAGCGATTACGGCCGCAATATATATACCTACCGAATAGTATGCAACATTCTCGATAGATACCAGTTTACCCAACATAAACATATCAATTTCTAAAATCATTACCGCTACAGAACCTGCTACGATTATAAGCACACTATACTTTAGTATAGCAGTTAATTCATAAGGAATTGCAAGTCTCAACCTGGGTCTTTTGATGTAAAAAGCATAAACCATCATAATACCCATACGTAAGATATAAACTACACCCACCCCATATAGAAAATCTTGAGTAGTTATAATTTTTAAGGCAAATAATATAAGAAGAATCATTACCCCCAACCGGTGAAAAACCTCATTCATTATATTTCCAAAAACACTACGTAGTTGCGCTTTTGAATAGGCATAGGCAATCTCAAAGTACGCCATCGCAAAGGCGATAATACCTATGAGAAAAACAAATGGACGTACAATTTCATTTTTTGAAGCTAAAAAATTCACTAGATCCTCATAAAAAATACTAATCACTATAGAGCTTGGTATTAATACAAGTATGGGCATAAGCAGCATAAAGCTTAGAAAAACATCTTGATTTCTACCGCTATATCTGGAGTAAAACTTAATCAATGTATTTTGAGCGCCTACAGCAATAAAAGGCATCGCTAGTGTTGCACTGCTCAACAGAAAACCTACCAGACCATAATATTCATCTTTAAAAAAATGAACATAAAGTACTAACGTATTTAGTGCGCCTATTCCAAAACCTAGATAGGTTGTAATAAGATTTTTAAATGACTGTGAGGAGACAATTCCCATAAACGTTTTAAACTAGAATTGATGAAGTATTTCTGAAAGTTGTCTGGTTAGTTCTCTTCGGCTAAATGCTGTCAAATCTGAAGTATTTTGAGCAATACCACCTGTCTTATATGCATTATAATATTCTGATATTGTATTCTTTAATTGCGCTTTATTAGCATAAGAAAAATAAGTACCACTCTTTGCCTTTTCTAGTATTTCTATAATATCAGAATCTTTAGGACCTATTGCAATTATAGGCCTTTTAGATGCTAAATATTCAAATAGTTTACCGGGAATAATCGCCTGTGTATCGTAAGAATCTATTTCGATTAAAAGTAGTAACTGCGCGCTGCATTGTCTATGTATTGCTTCCTGATACGAGACATAACCGGGCAAATCTAAATTTTCATGCAAATGATAATTTTCTATATTTTTAATTACCGTAGTACTTACTTTACCTGTTAATTGAATACTTAAATCTTTAGAAAAATCACTGTTTTCCTGTTTAAGTTCACTTAAAGCCTGCCATAATATATCCGGATTACGATCTTCAAGAAGCGACCCTATGTGTGCTATTGTAAATTTAGTATCTAATAGAAGTGTTGAATCATAGACTGTATCAAAGCCGTTTGTGATACAACTTATAGGCGTTGATGTAGTCTTACTAAAATCATTTTTAGTGGTAGGACTCGTAACAAGTATATGATCTGCTTCATTTAATACCTCAAACTCCAGATCTACATGTTTTTGACGTGATTTCTGAGTAAGTTTTAGTTTTTTCTGATAGCCTATAGTCGTCCAGGGATCTCTAAAGTCTGCAACCCAGGGAAGCTGTGTTTGTTTTTTTAACTGAAGTCCTATAAGATGTAAACTGTGTGGCGGTCCTGTCGTTATAATTACATCAATATTTGTTGACTTTAGGTAAGATTTCAAATATTTGACCGAAGGTTTTATCCACCATTTGCGGGCATCAGGAATAAATAGATTTCCGCGTACAAAAAGCATCAGACGTTGAAGTAGACCCTGCTTTTCCTTATCTTTAATAATACCGCTGCTTATTTGGTCTGTTTGTTTTTTAGAAAACAATTGTGCTAAGCCATAGGGTTCTTTAATAGGATGTTTTAAAACAGTAGTCCCCTGCGGAATTTCTGCTTCTAAGCTTGCATCAACTATTGGATAATGCGGATTTTCAGGCACATAAACTACCGGTTCTATATCAAAGTCACGTAGGTATTTTACAAATTTTAGCCAGCGCTGCACCCCGGGACCACCCGCAGGAGGCCAATAATAACAAATGATCAGGGCTTTTTTCACACAACACGGTTCTAATTTCTAACTAAATAATTTAAGCTTCAGTTTTAACTTTTTGATTTCTCTTTCTAAAACTATAAAATAAGGATCCTAAAAGAATCAAGATTAAGATTATATTACTTGCAAGGCTTATTTTACTCCCAGTTTCTATTACCTGTGGTTCAAACTTAAACTCTATGGTATGAGAACCTTCTGGCAACATAAGTGCTCTTAGAATATAATCTGCTTTAATATAATCAACTTGATTTCCATCTATATAAGCATTCCATCCATTAGGATAATACACTTCACTAAAGACAGCAAGACGCTGTGCTCCTGTTGTAGCTTTATACTTTAAATAATTGGGTTGATGTTCTACCAGACTTATAGATGCTAAACTGTCTTCAGGAAAAATTAAGCTTCCCAGTTGGTTTTCAAATTTCTGATCTACTACTGCAGTTTGAAGCGTATTTAGATTTTCAAGTGCTAAAATCTCAGTATCTGCATTGGGTACCAGTTTTACATTTTGCACAAACCACGCATTGCCATTTGCATTGGGGTTAATTTGCACTTGCTCCTCTCCTTCTTCGTTTTGGGTGATTACATATTTTACGTTTAAAATATTAAGCGGTGCCATTTTACCTTGATATAAGTAAAAATCGGCGAGATCTGCTAGTCTTCCCGGTTTTGCCCCGTGATAACCACCTATAGAACTGTGAAAATAACTGGTGCGCGCACCATTAAGACCTATGCTTTGCTCATAAACACGATAGCGTGTGGTATCCTGTAATATTTGTTGATCTGCCGCAGACTGCTGAAAGGGTTGCTCAACCAATCGTGCAGCCATAAAATTCTCAGCATTTACATAGCGTCTGTCAACCTGAACCAAATCAAATACAATAAGTAGTGTAAGAACAATTAACGCCTGACTTTCTGATACTTTCTTCTTTAAGTAAAACCAGAGAAGCCCGGCTGCCAGAAGTACAAGCACCAGTGTTTTGATACTGTCGTTTATTAAGAGTGCTTTACGATCTTCTTTTACGGCATTCATAAATTCCATCCCAAAATTCTGAATGAAATACGCATCGTTTTCACCGGCAAAAGAAAATAAACTTCCTTTAAAAAGTAGGATTATTAAAGCCAACCCTGCCGTGATGCCCGTAGTCCATTTTAAAGCTATTAATTTGCGCTCTGCAGGTTCAGTCAATTGCAACATTTTATACAAACCAAAAATGGCTAAAACGGGCACGCACAATTCTGCTATAACCTGTATAGAGGTTACCGCTCTAAATTTATTGTAAAGTGGAAAGTAATCTATAAATAGGTCTGTAAACCACGCAAGATTACTCCCATAGCTAAGAAGCAATGATAAAACCGTACCTCCTACGAGCCACCATTTTAATCTGCCTCGTACGAGAAATAACCCTAAAACAAATAGAAATATAATTATTGCACCTAAATAAGCTGGTCCTGAAACTCCCGGTTGACTTCCCCAGTAGTATAACCCAAACTGACCGTAAACAGATTCTATTTGAGCCGGTGGCACGCCTTGTTTCAGTAGAAAGTTAGCAAACTCACTATCTTTATTATAAGGTTCAGAATTTGAACCACCGTAGAGACCGGCGATAAACAAATCTAAAGTTTCAGAAATACCATAACTATACTGGTTTATATAGGCTTTATCGAGACCGGCTACATCTTCTTTAGGTGAGCCCTCTGGAGTGATCGTTAATTCACTTTTTCCGCGGGTGCTAAAAGAACTGTATTCTGAAGTCGCCATTAAACTTGCAGCATTTGTACCTACAGCAAGGACTACAGCAAGCATTAAAATACCTACGCTTTTAAAGTAATGTGGTAGCTCTTTTTTACGAATGGCATCAATGAGATACGCAATTCCTAGTACCATTACTAGCAGCATTAGATAATAGGTCATCTGTACGTGGTTAGCCACAATTTCAAGCGCCATTGCCAGCGTGGTAAGGATAAAACCCCAGATATAGTTGCGCCTAAATGTGAGTAAAATACCACTTAAGACAAGCGGCATATACGCAATAGCATGGGCTTTAGCGTTATGCCCCACTCCTAATATTATTATGAGATAGCTTGAAAAACCAAAAGCTAATGCACCTAACGCAGCGTAGCGCCAGTCGAGTTTTAAAACGAGTAATAAAATATAAAAACTTATGAAATAGAGAAATAAATAATCTGCAGGCCTGGGTAAGAACCTAATTCCTAAATCAAGACTTTTAATCCAGTTATTAGGATATTTAGCACCTAACTGATAGGTAGGCATTCCGCCAAAGGCAGCATCTGTCCAATAAGGCTCTTCACCGGTTTGCGCTCTAAAGTCCATTTGCTCCTTAGCCATACCGCGATATTGCTGTATATCACTTTGAAACATTTTTTTACCCGAAAGTACTGGACTAAAATAAAGAAGTGCCGTAACTATAAATACAAATACCACAGCAACGTGTGGTCCTATTTTTTTAAACGAAAAACTCATAGAATGTAACTGTAACTAAAGGGCTGAAATTACTCAATTTCTTCGTAATCGATATATTCACCTACCTTTTTATTTGAAGTCCTGTCTTGATTTGGCATTTTCTCAATTACAATTTCTCCCTCTGGTTTTGTTTGCGTATTCTGGTTTTTAAAACCACCCGCCATATTTTGAAAACGTTCTCCAGCTTTTTTAGCGATATAACGCATTAAATAAGGTGCTGCCAACCTAAAAAGTATACGCAACCCAAAGAATATAAGCAGAATTATAAGTATGGTTTGTAACAATTTCATCTTTGTACTATTTGTTGTAAAATTAACTATTCGCTAATTGTTTCCACTTAAAAAAATAATAAATCAACGCCCCGCTCTTATCTCTTGATATTTAGGCTATCTCTTATATTTACACTATGTTTGTGCGATTGCACAAGAAAATTTCTACTGTAACCTCTAAATTTATAATGTACTATGCTAGGGAGATTAATTTTTGGTAGTATTTTGCTTCTAAGTCTTTGCGCGCAAGAAGCTAACGCTCAATACACTGAAACTATTAATTCTAACAGACCGGGACAGTCACAGGGTGCTTTTGCACCTGGTCGGGGTGTTTTGCAAGCAGAACTAGGAACTACATTAGGAAGAGAATCTCACAACCTTAGATTTACCGAAACAGATAATATAGGAGCAGAATTTGCGATACGTTTTGGCGCTATTAAAGAACAATTAGAGTTTGTTGTAAACGGTAATTTTTTATATGAAGATATCACACCTACAGCAGGCAATGCAGAGCCTTACACGCAAAGTGGCTTCCCTATAGTTACAGCCGGGGCAAAATATCTTGTTTACGACCCTTATAAAAACAGAGAAGATAAAATAAACCTTTATAGCTATTGGGCTAATCGCCGTTTTAAGTGGAATACCTTAATACCTGCAGTTTCTGTTTATGCGGGTGCTAATTATGTTTATGAAGATAATAATCCGTTTTTACCAGATAGTCAAGCGGGATTTACTCCTAAAGCGGTAATTATTACGCAACATAACTGGGGCAGATGGGTATGGGTTAATAATTTTATCTATGATCAGTTTTTAACAGATTTCCCTACAAAAGCCTGGATAACAACAATGACTCACTCTTTTAATCCTAAAATTGCTGCATTTGCAGAATTTCAGGTTATCTCAAGTGACATATATTCTGATGATTTGCTTCGTTTTGGAGGTGCTTACTTAATAAGTAAAAACTTTCAGGTAGATTTGAGTGCTTTAGTAAACTTTAAAGAAACTCCTAAGCGTCAACAATTAGGACTAGGAGTATCGTACAGACTAGATTTTCATAGTAAAGACGAGTTACTTCCGCAGGAATAAAAATACGGTTACCTTTACACGCTATTTAAAAATTACAATGATTACGATTAAGGAAATGAAGACGAAAAAGGAATTGACGCAATTTGTCAAATTCCCATTTTCGCTATACAAGAAAGACAGTAACTGGGTTCCACCATTAATTAATGATGAGCTTGAAAGTATGGATTCTGATAAGAATCCTGTTTTTAAAAATGCCGAAGCGCGTTTTTTTCTGGCATATAAAAATGATAAAGCTGTAGGACGTATAGCTGCAATCATTAATCGTATTGAAATAGATGAGCAGGGAAAACCAAAAATGCGTTTTGGCTGGTTTGATGCAATTGATGATGTTGAGGTAACAAAAGCTTTAGTAGCTGAGGTAGAAAAAATAGGTATTGCAAATAATCTAAAGTGGATTGAAGGCCCTGTAGGTTTTAGCAATATGGAAAAAGCGGGATTACTTATTGAAGGTTTTGAGTATTTAAACACTATGATTACCTGGTATAACTACCCCTATTACAAGGAGCATTTTGAAAAACTCAATTTTGAAAAAGCTTCAGAATGGGTTGAGTTTAAAATTCAAATTCCAGAAAAATCTCCTGAAAAAGTAGAGAAATTTGCGCGTATCGTACAACAACGTTACAAACTTAAAATGATTCATTTTAAGAATACAAAAGAAATTATGCCGTACGTAGACGATATGTTTGGCCTCCTTAATAAAACGTATAGTGAATTAAGCACCTTTGTGCCTATTCAACAATATCAAATAGACCACTACAAAGAGAAATACATAAAATATATAAATCCCAATTATATTAAATGTATCGAAGATGCAAACGGTAAATTAATTTCTTTTGCTATTACGATGCCTTCCTTTAGTAATGCCCTTAAAAAAGCTAACGGTAGCCTTTGGCCTTTAGGTTTTATACATATGCTACGTGCTCGTTCTAAAAACGATACAGCAGCTTTTTATCTTATAGGTATAGATCCTGAATATCAAGGAAAAGGTCTTACCGCAGTGATTTTTCAAGCAATGCAAGATTTATTTTCTGCTAACGGAATCACTCAGGTAGAAACAAATCCTGAGCTGGAAGAGAATAAAGCAATACAGCAATTGTGGAAGAATTATGAACACATAATGCATAAAAAAAGAAGGACCTACAAACGTGATTTGTAGATCCTTCGAGTTATTTTCTATTGCCGATTTAAAACCGGATCATTCTTAATTTAAAAGCTCAAAGCTAATTTGAATTTTTGAAGTTATTGTTATTTCTCCGGGAGCTAAAGTTCGCTGAGAAGAATCCATAGACTCAGACATCATTGCTGTTTTGTACATAGGCTGTGGTTGTGGTGCGCTTGTGCCTTGTTCTGCAATCATAAGAGCTTTCCCTATTTTTTGATTAAGAACACCTGCATATTCTTGTGCTTTCATTTTTGCATTAGCTACTGCTTTTTTACGTGCTTCAGCCTCGTATGTTTCCATCTTTGAAGAGCCAAAATCAACACCATTTATAGTATTAATACCAGAAGCTACAAGACCAGACATTACCTCGTCGTATCGTGCTAAATCTTTAATTTTTACAGAAATAGTCTGGCTGGCGTTGTAGTTATAAGTTTTTGTATTGTAATCGTAGTTTTTATTTAAGCTAACATATTCAGTCTGTACCTGATTTTGAGGGATATTCATTTTCATTAAAAAGGCTAACACTTTATCTACTGAAGCGTCATTTTCAGACTTTACAGTTTGAGCAACTTTGCCTTGTGTTTGTACACCCAGACTAATAGTCACTTCGTCTGGTACAGCAATTACTTTACCTTCGCCCGTTACGCTTACAGATGGTTGTATTTGTTGAGCATTTGCTAATGTAGTCATAGCTGTGATAGCTAAAATTAAAATAGTTTTCATAATAGATTGTTTTATTGTTTAGTTAACTACAGGCAAGACCTGTGCCATTATAACTTCCCGGTCTTGTTGAGAATAAAGAGAATAATGATAGGAATTGCTAAAAGTCCCACCATCAAGGTGTTAACCTGAAGCAATATAGGAACCATTAACAAAGTAATAACATAACCCCCTACTGCCCCACCAAAGTGAGCATCGTGACCTATATTATCATTATTTGCCCGCATTCCGTAAATCGAGTACAGTAAGTAACCAATACCAAAGATATAAGCTGGAATAGGCACAGGAATAAAAAACATATATAAACTCATATCTGGATTTAGCAGAATTGCAGAATATAATATCCCAGAAACTGCACCACTCGCTCCTACAGCTGTATAATGATATTCATCTTTGTGAAAATAATAGGAAAGTAAATTACCTAAAACAAGACTTCCTAGATAAATAACGATAAACTCCCAGTTGCCTAAAAAGCCTATCACTATAGGAGCAAAAAAATACAGCGTTAACATATTAAAAAACAGATGCGAATTGGTCACATGTAAAAAGCCAGAAGAAAGAATACGTATATGCTCGCCTCTACGTATAGCGCCGGTGTTAAATTTGTAATTTTCAAAAAATGAATAGTCTTTAAAACCCTTCATTGAGATTAACACGTTTACTGCTATAACAATAACGGTAACCAAGTTCAAATCGCCCATACTTCCACTTATTTAGCCTCAAATATACCTATATTTACCCAAAATTTACCGCTCATGCAATGGCTTATATTCTGGCTTGTTTACCCGCTTTTGTGGCTTTTATCACGTCTTCCGTTTTGGTTATTTTATAAATTTTCTGATCTGGTTTATGTACTGGTCTACCACATTGTGGGTTACCGTAAAAAAACGGTACGTACTAATCTTAAGACTGCATTTTCTGAGAAATCTGATGCTGAGTTATTAAAGATTGAAAAAGAGTTCTACAGCCACATGTGCGATATGTTTCTAGAGATGATTAAATCAATCTCTATTTCTGCAGAAGAGTTGAAGAAACGCTTTGAATTACCAGACTTAGATATCATACACAAACTCGCCGAAGAGCGCAGGAGTTCTATTATTGTTATGGGGCATTACGCCAGCTACGAGTGGCTAACGGCTTTGCAATTCTATTTTGATCACAGCGGATATGGTATTTATAAACGTATTAAAAATCCATATTTTGATAAACTCATACGAGATATACGAGGAAAATGGAATTCTGAATTGATTAATAATAAAGAAGCTACATTCATTATTAAAAAGCAACAACGCGCTGGCAAAATGGCGACGTATGCTTTTATCGCAGATCAATCACCTAAAACCCGCAAAAACCAATATTGCACAGATTTTTTAGGTCAGAATGTGCCTTTCTTTACAGGAATAGAACGTTTAGCAGTTGCCGAAAATATGCCCGTATTATATCTTGCTGTAGATAAGGTAAAACGAGGCCACTATAAAGCCATTTTTAAAGTGATTACAGAAGAACCACAAACCCTACCCGAACACTCAATTACAGATGCTTTTATAACTAACTTAGAAGCTCAAATACGCAATGCGCCCCAATATTATTTGTGGACGCATAAACGCTTTAAGCACGCGGAGTAAATGTATTTGTCTTTAAAATCTAAACTTGAATTCTATATACCTGCTATTTCTTTAATTTCAGCAATCATCGCATCAGCAACTTGATCTGCTTCAGCTTGTGAAAATGCTTCGGTATAAATACGAATTATGGGCTCTGTATTTGACTTTCTCAAGTGAACCCAGTGTTTTTCAAAATCTATTTTTACTCCGTCTATCGTATTTACTTCTTCGTTTTTATAGCTAGCCGCGATTGTTTCTAAAATTTTATCTACATCTAAAGATGGTGTCAATTCAATCTTCTTCTTACTCATAAAGTAAGACGGGTAACTCGAACGAAGTTCACTTACCTTAATCTTCTTTTTAGCTAAATGGGTCAAAAACAACGCAACACCTACCAGCGCATCACGACCGTAATGTGATTTTGGGTAAATAATTCCACCATTGCCTTCTCCTCCTATCACTGCGTTTACTTCTTTCATTTTTGTTACCACATTAACTTCACCTACTGCCGAAGCGTGATACTTGCCACCGTGTTTTAAAGTAACATCACGTAGAGCTCTTGACGAACTTAAATTAGATACGGTATCTCCCGGGTTTTCGCCTAAAACATAATCTGCACAGGCTACAAGCGTGTATTCTTCGCCAAACATTTCGCCGGTCTCATCTATAAAAGCCAGACGATCAACATCAGGATCTACGACAATGCCAAGATCTGCATCTTCTTCTTTTACTAATTCACAGATATCACCTAAATGCTCCTTTAAAGGTTCTGGATTGTGTGGAAAATGTCCTGTAGGATCACAATATAACTTAACCGTATGTACACCTAAACGATCTAAAAGTAAGGGAATAGCAATACCTCCTGTAGAATTTACACCATCTACAACGATTTTAAACTTTGCTGCCTTAATCGCCTCTTCATCAACAATGTCTAAATCGAGCACCTCGTCTATATGTATGTCTATATACGCATCGTTTTTATGTATCTCGCCCAGATCATCTACTTCAGCAAATTTTAAATCTACAGATTCAGATAATTTTAGGATTTCTGCTCCTGCTTCAGCATTTAAAAACTCTCCATTACTATCTAAAAGTTTCAGCGCGTTCCATTGCTTAGGATTGTGAGAAGCGGTTAATATTATACCACCATCTGCGTGCTCTAATTGTACAGCTATCTCAACAGTAGGTGTTGTAGAAAGATCTAAATCTATCACGTGAATTCCCATACCCACTAAAGTCTGCATAACAAGTTGCTGCAGCATCTCCCCACTTAAACGAGCATCACGACCTATTACAATTCTATGTGTATCTTTATTACGTTGATTTTTTATATATGTACCATAAGCAGCAGCAAATTTAACGGCATCAATTGGGGTTAAATTTTCTCCGGGCTGGCCGCCTATTGTTCCGCGTATTCCTGATATAGATTTTATTAGGGTCATATTTATATAGCATTCTAATTAATAAATGATTTTTAAAAATTAATCCTGCAATTAAGCCGAATTAATTCTGGACAAATATAGCCAATCACACCACTACCCTAAGTTGATAATTTGTAATTTAAGCCTGTGAATTATTTAGCGCATATCTATCTATCTGGTGACGACACGCTCGTTACACTTGGCAATTTTATGGCAGACGGCATAAAAGGCAAACAGTATAAAGAGTTTTTACCCCAACTGCAAAAAGGAATTTTACTGCATCGTGGCATAGATACCTTTACAGACTCACATCCTATCGTAAAGCAAAGCACCAAGAGATTGCATAGCAAATACAGTCACTATAGTGGAGTTATTGTAGACATTTTATACGATCACTTTCTGGCTAAAAATTGGCGCATCTATTCAGATGAGCCGCTCGCCGCTTACATAGAAGAGTTTTATGACAGTCTTGATGAAAATTACGAGTTACTCACACCAGGCATTCAGCGTATGATACCCCATATGATTGCAGATAACTGGTTACTGAGTTATTCTGAAATAAGTGGAATAGGCACGGTTTTGTACAATATGAATAGACGTACTCGTAACATAAGCGGTATGGACCGTGCCGTTGAAGATCTACAACTACATTATCACGATTTTGAGAACGAATTCACGCGCTTTTTTGAAGAATTGAGGCACTTTTGCCAGTTAAAACGGGAAGAACTCGACCTAAAATTCAGTATAAAAAAATAATTCTTTTATGATTAAACGCTACTTATCATCTATAAAAATTAATCAAACCTTAGCTGTAGGATTTCTTTTTTCTGTAATTCTTACCAGTTGCAAAACTGAAAAAACAGAGACAAGATTAATCAATCGAGGTAAACTTGCAGATAGTATTATGGTAGTATCTGCTCGCAAAGAAGCTTCTCGTATAGGTGCAGAAATACTTAAAAATGGTGGTAATGCTTTTGATGCATTAATTGCTGTAGATATGGCGCTCAATGTGGCATACCCTTTTGCAGGAAGCATAGGTGGTGGTGGCTTTATGGTGTATAGAAAAGCAAATGGCGAGACCGGCAGCATAGATTATCGTGAAAAAGCTCCTATCGCGGCAACACATGACATGTATTTGGATAACGAGGGCAATCCTATAGATTCGCTAAGTAGACAAGGATCACTGGCTGTAGGCGTTCCCGGGGGTATGGCCGGTATGTTTGCCATTCATAAAAAACTAGGGTCTATGCCTATGGCAGAAATTTTAAAACCGGTTATTGAACTAGCTGAAAACGGCTATACGATTACGGAAAACCAACTGGTACGTTTTAAAAATTATGCTCCTGTATTTGATCAGGTTAACGGTAAAGAAATATTGTATTCTGTGGGCTTCCGCGAAAGCGATTCAACTAAGATAAAAGCAGGAACGCTATTTAAAAATCAGGTTTTAGCCGAAACATTAAAGCGTATTGCTGCAAATGGTGAGGATGAATTTTACAAAGGTGAAACAGCTCAAAAACTGGTAGATTTTATTCAAAAACACGGTGGTATTATTACACTTGAAGATCTCAAAAGCTATGATGCTGTTTGGCGTGAACCTATTGTATCTACCTATAAAGGTTTAAAATTAATAGGAATGCCACCACCTTCTAGTGGAGGTATATCATTAGCACAGATTTTTAAAATGCTTGAGCCTTATAATCTTAAAGAATACGGTCATAACTCTTTAAAAAGTATTCAACTTATAACCGAAGCAGAACGCCGTGCTTACGCAGATCGTAGTTTTTATCTGGGAGACCCTGATTTTAATGATATTCCTATTGATAGTCTTACAAGTGAGATTTATGCTCATAGACGTATGCAGAACTTTAGTTTTGATAGAGCAACCCTTTCTTCAGAAATAAAACAAGAGGAAGTTGCAGGTTACGAGTCTATGGAAACTACGCATTTCTCACTGGTTGATCAATTTGGAAATGCAGTAGCTCTTACCACTACCCTAAATGGCGCCTACGGATCTAAATTGTATGTAGATGAATTAGGGTTTTTCTTGAACAATGAGATGGATGATTTTAGTGCCAAGCCGGGTGTTCCTAATATGTTTGGTCTCATAGGTGCTGAAGCAAATAAAATCGAACCTCAAAAACGAATGCTGAGTTCTATGACACCCACAATTGTAGAAAAAGACGGTAAATTATGGATGACAGTAGGTACACCAGGCGGTTCTACTATTATTACTTCGGTGTTGCAAACAATTTTAAATGTTAACGATTTTGGTATGGGAATGCAGGAAGCTGTAGATGCACCACGTTTTCATCATCAGTGGCTGCCAGACGTTGTTACTTTTGAACCTAATGCCTTTGGTGAAAATTTATTAGATAGTCTTGCCGCAAAAGGATATAAAATTCTGCAAGAAAATAGTGTTATTTTAGGTAAAGTAGATGGCGTTCTCGTATTACCAGACGGAAGTCTGGAAGGCGGTGCAGACCGTAGAGGTGATGACACGGCCATAGGTTTTTAATAATTTGTAATGCAAAGCAATTATAATATTCAAGATATATATTTTAAAATATAACCTATATGGTATATATTTTTTATTATAATCATTTTAGTGTATATTTAAAATTATACCCTTTTTGATGTATATTTAAGCACATATTAATTCAATTAGAAATGCAGGCAGTATTAACGGGAGATATAATAAGTTCTCAATCTAGTAATGATTGGCAACAAGAGCTTATAAATGTATTAAATGCGTACGGTGCAGAGCCTAATGAGTGGGAATTGTTTCGAGGAGATAGTTTTCAACTAGAACTTAATGCCGAACAGGCACTGGCTGCTGCTATACACATTAAGGCAGCGATTAAAACCTTTTCTGAACTTGATGTGCGTATTGCTATAGGCCTGGGAGATAAAAATTACAATGCTCCTAAGGTAACACAGTCAAACGGAAGCGCCTTTGTACATTCGGGTACTGCATTTGATACTATTAAAAAAAATACGCTTGTATTAAAGTCAGATAATACAGAATTTGATACCACAATAAATTTGATGTTAAGTTTAGCTACTTTAACGATGGATTTATGGCCACCAGTAACAGCTGCAATAATTAAAACACAGTTAGAACAACCTCAGCTCAATCAAACTGAGCTAAGTGAATTAATGGGTAAAGCTCAAAGTGCAATTAGCAAAGCCCTTAGCCGCGCAGGCTATACAGAAATTACCAGGCTCATTCAATACTATACAGAAACTTTAAAAAAACACTAATGTTAACGCTCGCTATAAAACTTCTTCTCGCGCATATAATTGGTGATTTTGTATTACAACCTACTAAATGGGTCAACCATAAATTAAAAAACGGCTATAAATCAAAATATCTAATTGCACATATTGCGGTACATCTTGCGACACTTCTAGTCGTACTACAATTTAACCTAAATTATATTGCTGGTATTTTAGCTATTCTTATAACGCATTACGGCATAGACATTCTTAAAATTAAATACACAACTAAAAAGAATAGCAGCAAATTATTTATCGCAGATCAACTCGCACATATTCTTGTAATTAGTATAGTAGTGTATTGCTACGCCCCATTTATAATTGATGTAGATTTAATTTACCAACCTCAACTCTTATTATTAATCACTTTAGGCTTCTTTGTAACTTTTGTAACGGGTATTTTAATGCGTTTATTCTTGCAGCCTTGGCAAGACGCAATAGAACCTAACATAAAGTCGAAAAATGGCAAAACAAAAAGTACTTCTCTGGCAGGAGCGGGTAAAATTATAGGAATGCTAGAACGTCTATTTGTTTTTGGTTTTATACTACTTAACGCCTGGTCTGCTATAGGTTTTCTCATTGCTGCTAAATCTGTTTTTCGTTTTGGCGATCTTACCGAAGGTAAAAACAGACAACTCACCGAATATGTCTTGATAGGCACACTCCTAAGTTTTGGTATTGCAATAGGTGCAGGCCTAACATTTAACTATTTAGATGCTAATTTTATCAATCCTACGTAAGAAATTCAATAAAATACCGACCTATTAAATTGTAAAACATAATCCCTACCGTGAATAAGTACCTTAAAATAATAGAAGATTCTTTTGTAGGTTACTTTGATTATCTCATACAGGAGATAACCAACCCAGGATGGACCAATTATTTCTATTGGTTAATAGGTTTATCACTTCTCGTCTTTGTTTTAGAAATTAGTATTCCCTGGCGTAGAAAGCAACCTATTTTTAGAAAAGGATTTTGGCTAGATGCGTTTTATATTCTTTTTAATTTTTTCCTTTTTTCGTTAATAGGCTACAACGCACTTTCTAATGTAGGGGTAGAACTCTTTAATGACTTTCTGGGCATTTTTAATATTAAAAACTTAGTTGCTATTGAAGTAGATGCGCTTACTGTGTGGGCACAATTGCTCATAATGTTTATACTAGCAGATTTTATACAGTGGAATGTGCATCGTATGCTACACCGTATTCCCTGGCTTTGGAAATTTCATCAAGTACATCACAGTGTAAAAGAGATGGGGTTTGCAGCACAGTTCCGTTTTCATTTTATGGAAACTTTAATTTATAAAAGTGTTCAATACATACCGCTGGCGATGATAGGTTTTGGTATAGAACAGTTTTTTATTGTACATATGTTCTCGGTGTTTGTGGGGCATCTTAACCATGCAAACTTAGACTGGAGTTACGGTAGACTAGGTTATATTTTTAATAATCCCCGTATGCACATCTGGCATCACGCAAAACAACTACCACCTCAGCACCGGTACGGGATGAACTTTGGTCTAACGTTAAGTGTCTGGGATTATGTATTTGGCACTGCTTATATTCCGCAAAGCGGAAAAGACCTGGAAATAGGTTTTAAAGGAGATGAGCATTTTCCTTCTAACTTTAAAGATCAAACTCTCTACCCTTTTAAGAATTAGTGTGCATTATATTTAATCAAAAGAACCATTAATAATAATTTTCATTTATAGTTTAATAAACTATAAATTATTTCTAAGTACCTCGCCTTATTAATCCTACTCGCGTAATCTCTAAAAATAGCTTTTCCTTAAAATTAGAACCATTCTTTAATTAAATTTTTAAAATCCTAATCACAAGAAATTAAGCAAAGTATATTTTTAAAATTTCTATAAACCTATATGTTATGTATCAAAGGTTACAGCGTCATTATAACTTCTTGATTAATTTTACTAAAAATTAGTAACTCATGACTATCAAACAATTTGAATATAAGCCACTTTCTCATTTTTCTTATGCGATACTATGCGGCAACAAAATTGCCTTAGTTGACCCTGAGCGTGATCCTGATCAGTATTACAAATTTGCGGAAGAACATAATGCAACTATTGTTGCCGTTTTTGAAACACATCCTCATGCAGATTTTGTGAGTTCGCATTTACAAATACATAAAGAAACCGGTGCTATACTTTATGCAAGTAAACTCGTTGGTGCAGATTATACCCATAAAACCTTTGACGACGGCGATGTTGTTAAAATAGGAAACGTAACTTTTACAGCCTTAAATACACCGGGTCACTCCCCAGATAGTATTACAATCGTAGCTACGGAAGATGAAGATACCGCACTATTTACAGGTGACACTTTGTTTATAGGAGATGTTGGCAGACCCGATTTACGGGAAAATGCCGGAAACACAAAAGCAAAACGCCTTGATCTTGCAAAATCAATGTTCAACACCATTACTCAAGTATTTAATTACTTACCTAATGATGCCATCGTATATCCTACCCATGGAGCGGGCTCTTTATGCGGAAAAAACATGAGTAGTGAAGGCAGTAGTACATTAGGAGAACAACGTAAGACGAACTGGGCATTTAATACAAATAATGAAAACGCGTTTATAGATCACTTACTCGACTCACAGCCTTTTATTCCGCATTACTTTGGTTATAATGTAGACATCAATAAAAACGGTGCAGCTAATCTAAAAGGCAGCATTGCTGATATTCCATTAAAATTGAATGATGCGCTTTTAAATAGCGATGATTTAATTATAGATACGCGTATCGAAGAGGATTTTAAAAATGGTCATAAACGAAATAGTTTTAATATTATGGCATTAGAAGAAAACCACAAATTTGAGACGTGGTTGGGCTCTATTGTAAAACCTGAAGAAGAATTTAGTATGGTTGCTAAAGATTACAATCACGCTGAAGAATTACTAAGTCGGGTTGCTAAAATTGGGTACGAAAGTCAGGTAAAACAAATTTATACACTTGGAGAGCAGAGTTGGATAAAATCTTCAATATTAGATTTGAAAAAATTCAAAGAAAATTTAGAAGCATATACAATTGTTGATATTAGAAATCAAAGCGAAACTGAAGCCGGTAAATTTTTTGACAAAGCACTTACCATACCGCTACACGAGTTACGAGAGCGTATTGCTGAAATCCCAACTGATAAACCTATCGTAGTACATTGTGCAGGAGGTTACCGCAGCGCTGCCGGGAGTAGTATTGTCGCTCACCACATAAACGATGTTCCCGTATATGATCTAGGTGATGCTGTTAATGAATATAAATAATATCGGTACAGGAAGTCTCATATATTCTGCAGTTAGCATTAGGGTTGTGAATAAAACCTGTAAATAAACAACTCCATTTAAGGTAAATAAGTTAGTTAAAAAGAAGGTCTAACAGCATTCAAAATGTCTGCTTTGATAATCGTTAATCTGGTCTTATTTATTTTTTTCTTTTAGTTTTAGCGATTCTATCGATATGAAATATACAAAATGAAAAATTTAGAAGGTAAAAATCAAATTTTCGTTTCAAAGGGAACTATTTTATTAGAGCAAGGGTCTGTAGCAACTCAAGGTTTTTTGGTGAAAAAAGGTTGTTTAAAAAGTTACACACTTGATAATACCGGGAAAGAGCACATTTTACAATTTGCACCAGAATCCTGGTTAATTACAGATTTAGACAGTTTTACAAATCAAATACCAGCGATTGTGTGTATAGAGGCTGTAGAAGATTCTGAAATTTTAGAAATGAACAAATCTGATTTTAAAGAAATTAGCGATTTAGACAAAGACAGTATTGTAGAGATGGCTACTAAATTGCGCAATAATTTAATTGCTACTAATAAAAGGGTTATAGGCTTATTAAGTTCTACTGCAGAACAGCGTTATCTTGATTTTACAAATACGTATCCTACATTAATTCAACGACTTCCTCTAAAATTAATAGCTTCTTATATAGGAATTACTCCAGAATATTTAAGCGAAATAAGACGTAAACTGGCTAAAAAATAATGCAATTTCCATTTCTTAAGATATCTTAAGTTTAGATAATCTTTTCTGCTTCAATTTTGTGCGCTACTAATCTAAAAGAATTTTAAAATGGTAAATCAAAAAAACAAAGCATTAAACATTATATTATGGATAGCGCAAGGACTATTAGCCGCAATGTTTATTATGGCAGGAATGATGAAAATCTCACAACCTGTTGAAGTCTTAGCAGATTCGTTACCCTGGGTTACTTCTACTCCACTCAGTTTAGTTAGGTTTATAGGCTTCACGGAGATTTTAGGAGGTCTTGGTTTAGTTCTACCTGCGGTATTTAAGTTAAAACCTGCTCTTACTATCTGGGCAGCTATGGGCTTAGCGCTGGTAATGGTTTTTGCCGCAATATTTCACGCATCAAGAGGTGAATTTACAGCCATAGGAATGAATATTTTTTTAATGGGCATCGCTTTATTTATTATTTGGGGTAGAAGAAAAAAATCATCCGTTCTGGTAAAGAACTAAAGTAACTAATATCATTAGCTCACACTACGCTAAATTTTGAACATTAATATTTTCATTTAGTTATGTTTTAAAAGCTTGATTAATCTCCTGCTTTGAGCTAAAAAAAATCATAATAAATACTGCAACAAATGCAGAAACAGTTCATAAAAAGTAATTACTTACTTCAATATATCCCTATAATTAGAAAAATTAGATACTCTTAATGCTAAAGTAAAATCATTAAGCAATCTATTTATGAGCTTAGGCAACGGAAATTGATATATCATTTTTCCGTTGCCTTTTTGAGTTTAAATGACTCTGCTTACGCTAATAATTGTTGTGACAGATAAAATTTAAAAGACTTTCAGAGTAAGTATTAGAATTAAAATAAATGGCAATAGCATTTGTATAACTCCATAAATTTTAAGTTTTACAGAATTCAATAATTATCAAACTATAATTAATCCTATTTTCGTGATTATTATTTTTAATAATTAACTGTAAATTAAAAAATGTCAAAAATTACTTTTCTCGTATTTACTTTAATGACAGGAGTTCAATGCTTTGCCCAAACGTCATTTGAAAATGGATACTTTATAAATAATTCTGGAAATAAAATTGAATGCTTAATCAAAAACTATGATTGGAACAATAATCCTACAGAGATTGAATATATGCTTACCGATAATGGTGATATTCAAAAGGCTGTAATTGCTAATATCAAAGAATTTTCAGTTATTAATAAGTCTAAATATGTCAAAGCCTCTGTAGATATTGATAAAACAAGTAATAAAATTAAAGATCTTAATGAAAACCGCGAACCTGAATTTAGTAATGAGACCGTTTTATTAAAAATACTCGTTGAAGGTGATGCGAATCTTTACTTTTATCGTGAGGGTCAACTAAGTCGTTATTTTTTTAGTACCAAAAATTCAGAAATTAAGCAGTTAATTTATAAGCAATACCTAACCACAAACAGTAAATTAGGATCGAACAACTATTATTTACAACAACTCTTTAACGAGGTAAATTGTAAAAACAAGAAGAGTTCAGATTTAGAAAATTTAGAGTACGGCAAGCATGATCTTATAAATTACTTTGTTGATTACAATAAGTGTATAAACCCAGATTTTCAAGTTGCAGAACTAGAGCCCGAGCGCGATAAATTTAATTTAACCCTTAGACCGGGTTTAAAATCAAGCGCCTTATCTATTGAAAATTCTTCTAGAAATGACAGAGATACCGAGTTTAAAAATGAACTCTCATTAAGACTGGGTGTTGAAGCAGAATTTATTCTTCCATTTAATAATAATAAATGGGCAATAACGCTAGAGCCTACCTATCAATCTTATAAATCTAAATATTTTGATCCTAATGAAGGTTTTAATACAGAGTTGACAAGTACCGTCGACTATAAAAGTGTTGAAATACCTTTAGGTTTAAGACATTATTTATTTCTAATTAACAATTCAAAATTATTTGTAAACGTACTGTATCAATTCAGTATAGATTTTGGTTCTTCAGTAGATTTTGAACGAAGTGAAGGTAGAAATAAAACATCGTTAGATATTAAGAGTAATCCCAATTTAGCTTTGGGATTAGGTTATAAATTTAAAGATAGATACAGTATAGAATTAAGACATGACGTAAAACGAAATCTATTAGGTGTTTACCCTAATTGGGATTCTAACTTTAGAGGTACTTCTCTAATATTTGGCTATTCTATATTTAATAAATAAATATTGGCAATTTTTAGACCAAAAAACTAATGTAGATCAGCGTATGCTCAATCTATCTGTTAAGGTAACTTATCTAATTAAAATTCAGCAATACGCTCAACTTTCACAAGCTGTTCATAGGGGAATACAGATGGCCCAAATTGGTTAAAAACAGCCACATCTGCGGCATCACGCCCTAAACCCATGATGACATAACCTCCTGCCGCTCCGTTCTGCGTAGCGTCAAAAGTATACCATCTGTTCCCTATATAAGCTTCAAACCATGCGTGCATATCCATAGGTTGTAAGTTGTTTAAGTACCCCACTACAATACGTGCAGGAATACTTAAGCTACGACACAATGCAATTCCTAAATGAGCTAAATCTCTGCATACCCCAAAGCGCTTATTGTTTACTTGAATTGCAGATAGTGGTTCATTATTACTACCGGGTATATAACTTATGTTAATACGTAACCAATCTGTGATTGTAGCCACTTGATTATAACCGGGTAACTGACCCTGAGTAATTGTAACAGCGAGATCATTAAAACAATCAGATTCACAATACCTGCTGGGTAATAAATAACTCAATATAGAATCTGGTAAATTTTGAATTTCAACAAAAGGAGCCCCAAAATCCTGATCACTGTATTCTGAAGTAACCACATCTGAGGTTGTGGCTATTGAAAATAGGCCTTCCTGCGCTACCAATCGCTGACATAAATTGCCATAATCATCTGTAAACTCGTTAACGCGTGTACTAGGCTTAATATCGTACTCTTGCCGTTCTACCCACTGCTGACTTCCACTACGAGGTCTCAGCATAAGAATAAACGGAGTAGGAACAACTATTTCAAACTTCAAATTACAGGTTATACGTAGTCGCATAGTTTATATATATTAATGCGTTTGGGAGTGTTATTGCTACTCTCAACTTTTAAATTTACAGATACCAATTTCGATTAATTTAATAGGTTAACATCTAAAAATCAGATTTCTTTAACACAATTAATGTATTCAAAATTAAAAGCATTTAATTCTGTATTTAGCAAATTAATGATGCTAAAAATTTTCATTTCAATATATGTGTAACTCAGGTTACGTACGCCTATTGCAAGTTTATTGTTCTTTGCACGACTTATAGACAGTTATATACTAAACCCTATTAAAGCCTAAATATGAATTGGATTTATAATCCCTGGCCCTGGTATGTTGCCGGTCCTTTAATTGCCCTCACAATGTTTTTACTTCTTTACGCAGGTAAACAATTTGGGATGTCTTCAAATCTTAGAACCTTATGCTCTGCTACAGGTGCAGGTAAAGCATCAGATTTTTTTAAATTTAATTGGAAAAAAGAAAAATGGAATCTTACCGTAATGGTAGGTGCTGTTATAGGTGGTTTTCTTGCTTCGCAATTTATGTCAAACAATACGGTTGAACTTGCTCCTGATGTAATTACTACGCTAAAGGGATATGGAATTAACAGCGCTGGAGAAGCCTACTTACCTACCGAAATTTTTAGTTTAGAAGCTTTGAGCAATCCTGTAAACTGGTTTATTCTAATAATTGGTGGTTTTCTTGTGGGTTTTGGAGCTCGTTACGCAGGAGGCTGTACCAGTGGTCACGCTATTTCAGGTTTGAGTAATTTACAAATACCATCTCTTATTGCAGTTATAGGCTTTTTTGTAGGAGGGCTAGTTATGATTCATTTTATTTATCCCCTAATTTTTGCATAATGAAAACAATAATTTATCTAATAATAGGTACTTTTTTTGGTATCGTGATGTATAAGTCTGAAGCAGCTTCCTGGTTTCGCATTTTTGAAATGTTTGAATTTGGATCCTTTCATATGTATGGTATTATAGGTTCTGCTTTAGCTCTGGGCGTAATAGGTGTTCAAATCATAAAACGCTTTAATATAAAAGCAATAAAAGGTCAGGATATGCACTTAGTGCCTAAAAATAAAAGTGTTGCGCGTTATGCCATAGGTGGAGTTTTATTTGGTTTAGGATGGGCATTGGCAGGTGCCTGCCCCGGGCCTATGTATGTACTCGCTGGTGCAGGATATGTATCTATTTTAATCGTGATATTAGGAGCCCTTCTGGGTACGTTTATCTACGGAATTGTTAAACATAAACTTCCGCATTAATATCTGAAACCTATCCTCAAACGGTATTTATCTTAATATAAAGCACTAAGCATCTTCTAATCCCTATTTGAAGGTGCTTTTTCATTTTGTGAATAAGCGGCAATCACTATGATGCACTTAGTGCGTTAAGTTTCCTATTTTTGCGCTAAATTATTTTTTATGCTCATTATAGGAATAGCCGGCGGTACCGGTAGCGGTAAAACAACCGTGGTAAATCAAATTGTTCAGGAATTACCGGAAGGTGAGGTTACAGTAATATCTCAGGATTCGTACTATAGAGATACCTCACATTTAAGTTATGACGAGCGGACGAAAATAAACTTTGACCACCCTAAGTCTATTGATTTTGAATTACTATGTCAGCATCTTGAACTGTTAAAGCAAGGCGAGACAATAGAACAACCTGTTTACTCCTTTGTAAAACATAATCGTACTAGTGACAAGGTTATCACACACCCACGTAAAGTGGTTATCGTAGAAGGTATTCTTATACTTACCCACCCCGAAATACGCGATCTTTTTGACATTAAAATATACGTTCATGCAGATTCAGATGAGCGATTAATACGTCGTTTAAAGCGTGATATTGCTGAGCGCGGAAGAGATTTAGAAGAAGTGCTTACGCGTTACCAGACTACTCTTAAACCTATGCACCAGCAGTTTATAGAACCTACTAAAGAGTATGCAGATATTATCATACCTTATAACCGATACAACAACGTGGCGATAGATATCGTTCGCAGTATTATAAATCAACGATTGGTTTAATTAAATTAGCTGTAGTGTGTCTTTATTAAAAAAACTCCGTCAACAAAAGTGGTTCCGTGTTTTGGGAAACAAATACGTACTTATCTTAATGATTTTTACAATTTGGATGGTGTTTTTTGACACCAACTCGTGGTTTATTCATAAAGAATTAAATGACGAGATTGATAAGCTTGAAGGCAACCGCGCCTATTTTAAACAAGAAATAAGAGGTGATCGTGAGCAAATCAATAAACTCAAAGACAGTACAGAACTTGAGCGATTTGCCAGAGAAGAATATTATATGAAAAAAGATAAGGAAGAGATTTTTATCATTGAATATGAAGACAGCCTAAAAACAGAAGAAAACGATGGATAACTCCCTATATTCAGATTTTAATCCGGTTACTGCAAAAGCTTTTAAACAGAAAATACAATATGATCTGGCAGGTGCAGATTATAACGAAACACTGTTGTGGTCTAGCCCTGAAGGAATACATATTAAACCTTTTTATCATCGTGAAGATTTAAATGAAATATCAATTCCCGGTCACCCTACTAGATGGTCTATTGCAGAAGAAATTTACATTCAGAAGCCCGAAACGGCAGCTCTTAAGGTATTAGAACTGCTTTCAAAAGGAGTTGAAGCGTTTCAGTTTAAAGCTGATCAAAAATTTAACATTGATCAATTGCTTGAAACCCTTCCACAGCAAAATCTTACGCTATATTTTAATTTTTCATTCTTAGATGTCCTTTTTTTTACAACATTATCAGAAAAAACAAAGGATAAAGAGTTTACCTGTTTTCTGAATACTGATATTATAGGAAATCTAGCTCGTAGTGGTAATTGGTTTTCAGATTTAAGAGAAGATCGCTACCAGCTAAAAGAACTTATTTTAAACGCAAAAAACGATAACGTTGTAGGTATTGATTCTTCAGTGTACCATAACGCCGGGGCTACAATTATTCAGGAATTGGCTTACCTTCTTGCGCAAACCAATGAGTACTTTAACCATTATGGTG
Source organism: Leeuwenhoekiella sp. NPDC079379 (assembly GCF_044542075.1). Classification (NCBI taxonomy): domain Bacteria; kingdom Pseudomonadati; phylum Bacteroidota; class Flavobacteriia; order Flavobacteriales; family Flavobacteriaceae; genus Leeuwenhoekiella; species Leeuwenhoekiella sp. NPDC079379. Next base: position 46,059 of record NZ_JBITTU010000006.1, on the reverse strand, counting down.
ATTTACTGAAAAAACAGCTATTTACATTAACGGTAGCCATAGGTTCTAATTATTTCTTTGAGATTGCAAAAATAAGAGCGCTACGCTTGCTTTATGCAACACTGGCAAGCGAATATGGTTTACCCGAAACCTGTCATATTATTGCTAAACCGGCATTACGCAATAAGGTTTTGTATGATTATAATACCAATATGTTACGCACAACCACCGAATGTATGAGTGCCGTTTTGGGCGGTGCAGACAGTATTTGCAATCTCGCTTACGATGCGATTTACCATAAAACTAATGATTTTGGGCAGCGTATTGCACGCAATCAATTGTTGCTCCTAAAGCACGAGAGTTATTTTGACCTGGTCTCAAATCCTGCAGACGGTACTTATTATATAGAAAATCTAACGCAGCAATTTGCCGAACAAGCCTTAAGTCTATTTAAAGATATTGAAGCCGGTGGTGGTTTTGTAACCCAGTTAATAGAAGGAAAAATTCAGAAAAAAATAAAAACTTCTGCAGCTAAAGAGCAAGAAGCTTTTGATAAAGGCGAAAAACTTTTAGTAGGTACAAATACTTACCAAAATCCTGATGATCGTATGAAGCACGATCTTGATCTTTATCCTTTTCTAAAAATGAACCCGCGTAAAACATTAATTGAACCGGTAATTACAAAACGTCTTGCAGAAGAAGTTGAGCAAAAAAGATTAAAGGATGAGTAGAAAAAACCTTCAACATCTTAAACTAAAAACAGACCATAAAACCATATCTGTTACTGCAGAATCAAACGTTACTGCAGAAGAAATACACATTAAAAAGCACTATACTTCTAACGACATTAGTGATTTAAAGCATCTTGATTTTGCTGCAGGAATACCTCCTTTTTTACGGGGTCCTTACAGTACGATGTATGTTCGTAAGCCGTGGACGATTAGACAATACGCAGGATTCTCTACTGCCGAAGAAAGTAATGCCTTTTATAGACGCAATTTAAAGGCCGGTCAAAAAGGACTTTCAGTAGCTTTTGACCTGGCTACACATCGTGGTTATGATAGTGATCACGAGCGTGTAGAAGGTGATGTGGGTAAAGCCGGTGTAGCCATTGATACGGTTGAAGATATGAAGATTCTCTTCGACCAGATTCCGTTAGATAAAATGAGCGTCTCGATGACGATGAATGGTGCCGTGCTTCCTATAATGGCTTTTTATATTGTTGCTGCAGAAGAGCAAGGTGTTAAACCAGAACAACTTCAAGGCACCATACAAAATGATATTTTGAAGGAGTTTATGGTTAGAAATACCTACATCTACCCGCCTACTCCTTCGATGCGTATTATATCAGATATTTTTGAATACGCTTCAGCAAAAATGCCCAAATTCAATACAATTTCCATTTCGGGCTACCATATGCAAGAAGCCGGTGCTACAGCAGATATTGAACTGGCTTACACCCTTGCAGATGGTCTTGAATATTTAAAAACAGGCTTAGCCGCGGGTATGAGTATAGACAGTTTTGCACCTCGCTTATCCTTCTTTTGGGGTATTGGGATGAATCACTTTATGGAAATTGCAAAAATGCGTGCTGCCCGAATGCTGTGGGCTAAAATTGTGAAGCAATTCAATCCTAAAAATGAAAAATCTCTTTCGCTACGTACCCACTGCCAAACTAGTGGATGGAGTTTAACCGAACAGGACCCATTTAATAATGTTGCACGCACAACTATTGAAGCTGCTGCTGCTGTTTTTGGCGGTACTCAAAGTTTACATACAAATGCGCTTGATGAAGCGATCGCTTTGCCCACCGACTTTTCTGCGCGTATCGCCCGAAATACACAGATCTACTTACAAAAAGAAACCGAAATCACACGTACTGTAGACCCTTGGGCCGGTAGTTATTATGTAGAATCGTTAACACAAGAGATTGCAGAGAAAGCCTGGAAACTTATTGAAGAAGTTGAAGACCTGGGCGGAATGACTAAAGCAATAGAAAAAGGAATACCAAAATTACGAATTGAAGAAGCTGCTGCACGCAAACAGGCACGCATAGATAGTGGTCGTGACGTGATTGTGGGGGTCAATAAATACAAACTAGAGACTGAAGATGATATTGTCACCCTTGAGGTAGATAACGACGCCGTGCGTAAATCACAACTAGACCGCCTGGCTCAGGTAAAAGAAAATCGAGATACACAATTAGTTACTCAGGCTTTAGCAGCTTTGACTGAATCTGCAGAAAAAGGAAGCAGTAATTTATTAAATTTAGCAGTAGAGGCTGCTCGTAACAGAGCGACTTTAGGTGAAATTTCGACAGCCTTAGAATCGGTTTTTGGGAGGTATAAAGCAGAAATAAAATCATTTATAGGCGTGTATAGTAAAGAAGTTAAAAAAGATCCTGCTTTTGCAAAAGCTCGTGAACTCGCAAATCGTTTTGCCGAATTAGAAGGAAGACGCCCGCGAATTATGATTGCAAAAATGGGGCAAGACGGCCACGATCGCGGGGCTAAAGTTGTTGCGACCGGTTATGCAGATGTAGGTTTTGACGTAGATATAGGACCCTTGTTTCAAACACCAAAAGAAGCTGCGAAACAAGCTGTAGAAAATGATGTGCATATTCTAGGCATAAGTTCGCTAGCAGCAGGCCATAAAACACTGGTACCACAAGTAATTCAAGAATTAAAGCGATTAGATCGTGAAGATATAATGGTAATAGTGGGTGGTGTTATTCCGCGGAAAGATTATCAATTTTTATTTGATACCGGTGCCGTAGCCATTTTTGGTCCCGGTTCAAAAATAAGTGATGCTGCCATTTCAATCTTAGAAATTTTGATGCAGAGTTTTGAAGACTAGATTTATAGATACAAGGTTTCTGCACGAGAACTAAAATTAATTGAACTTAACTATTCAATCTAAGCCTTCTAAACAGGCATAAAGAATTAAATACTTTAAAATGAGCTATACCGATAAAATGTTGCGCGATGATGCGTTAAAAGGAAAAACAATTGTAGTTACAGGCGGCGGTAGCGGTCTGGGTAAATCTATGACTAAATACTTTCTTGAATTAGGCGCCAATGTAGCTATTAGTTCGCGTGACCTTGATAAATTAAAAACTACGGCTTCAGAATTAGAAGCAGAAACCGGCGGAGTATGTTTTCCTGTACAATGCGATGTACGTGATTATGAGCAGGTAGAAGCAATGCGCGATGCTGTTGTTGAGAAATTTAGTAGCGTAGATGTGCTATTAAATAATGCAGCAGGAAACTTCATCTCTCCTACAGAGCGGCTTTCTGCAAATGCTTTTGATGTAGTAATTGATATTGTTTTAAAAGGAAGCAAAAACTGCACGCTTGCCTTCGGAAAACATTGGATTGATGCAGGCGAAAAAAACAAAACTATTTTAAACATAGTAACAACCTACGCTTGGACGGGTTCTGCATACGTTGTACCCAGTGCAACAGCAAAAGCGGGAGTTCTGGCAATGACGCGATCTCTGGCTGTAGAATGGGCGAAATACGGCATACGTTCTAATGCCATTGCACCGGGACCATTTCCTACTAAAGGTGCCTGGGAACGTTTATTACCAGGAGATCTTGCCGAAAAATTTGATCTTTCTAAAAAAGTACCCTTGCGCCGCGTAGGTGATCATCAGGAATTGGCTAATCTCGCAGCATATCTGGTTTCAGACTTTTCTGCCTATGTAAATGGTGAGGTAGTAACTATTGATGGTGGTGAGTGGCTTGAAGGCGCAGGACAATTCAATTTATTAAAAGATATTCCAGAAGAACTTTGGGATCAGCTTGAAGCTGCTGTAAGAGCTAAGCGCAAGTCTTAATTACTTTTAATAAAAAATAAAGAATCCCTAAGTTGAACTTAAGGGATTCTTCATTTAAATAAGTTCCTCTTTAGGTTTAAAAATAGCTGTATATGCACGTCTTAAGTAATTGAAAAGAATTACATAAAATAGGATAACGATAATAAATTCGGCTTCAAAATCCGGGATTTGTAATTGTAGTATTTGTTTGAGCATATCCCATAGGTGTAACGGAAAATGAATAATCTCTTCCCAATTATAAAACAATTGATATCCTACAAAATAGATTACGATAAGTGTATTAAAGCTTCCGTAGAGAATGAGACCTGTATTTTTTATACGCTCCTGTTTTATAAATAAGGTTTGTGGTTTTGTAAACAAATCTTTAATAGCTTGAGAAGATTTGCTTAGTAAATTAGGGGTATCTGTAAGATCAGATAATAACCAATACCCATCAGAACGAATAAAAGGTACTAATTGAATTAAACTGTATATACTCACCATAAAAGCGATTTCAGCAAATATTCCTAAATCTGGAAAAAGAGAAAATAATAATAAACTTACTAGTAAACACCACAACTGCATATAAACCCCGGCAAGGTTGCCTATTACACGCTCTCTTTTAGTAGCGTGCCACATCGAAGAAATACTAGAGTACAATACCGGAAAAATAACATAAAACCCACCTCCTATTTCACCGTTGCGCCCTGTAAATCTTGAACAGGCAGCGATATGACCTAATTCGTGAAAAAGTATAGTTACAAAATACAGCGCAGCGACTGCCAAGGCAGAAACTTCTGTTTCTTCAAAACTCCTAAAAAATACGGTATATAACGCCAGTAAAAATAATGCTGTAAAGGCTATCCAAAAAAATACCGGTTGAAATAAAGGTTTTAAAGGTGTCGCTAGCTTCTTAGCGGTCTCTTTTTTTAAAATGGTAAATTCAAGTTTTATAAAACTCTTTTCTTTTTTATTTTCTACTTGTTCTACATCACCTAAGAGACCTGTTGAAGCAAGTTGGGAATTTATAAAAGCATCAAAATTCTCCTTAGTCAACTCTATCTCAAATTCACTTTTAAACTGATTATGCGCATCTTCAAAAGACTGTGATCGCGATAAAAGATCTATTAGTTGTTTAGATTGTTGATTAATATTAAAATGTCCCTCAGGAGTTTCAAGAACCCAGGTGTTAGCATTATAGCTAGAGAGTTCATATGGTTTTAAAATAATAGCCATTTATGTTGTAAGCTCTTTTATGATAATTCTATTATGTTCAAGCATTTGAAGCATAGTATCAATCCAAATTACAAGTTCGCTTAAATTGAGTTCTCGAGCAGTATCCTGAGCTATTTTAAATTTCTGTGTTGCATAGGTATTACATTTTTCAGCAATACCAGAAATGTAGAATACCCGTTCTTTAAAACGATCTAGATCAGGCTTTTCTTCAATTTTATGTTTAACCATAAAATTATTTACCGCACTTATACAATAGGTATGTTGATTTTTAATAACATCTTCACTAAAATCTTCAGTATCATCTAGCATCTGCATTCCGTAGAATAACTGATTAAACAGTTCTAATACTTTTTTAGAATCTATTTTACTCTTAAAAAGAATAAAAAGACCTACAACCGGTATAAAAGCCGGTGCATGCTTGCTAAAGCTATAAGCTTCAAAAGATTCTAAAGTATGGTTAATTTGCAAGGCAGAGTTTTTCTTTTCGAGCACCAGGCCTTCATAATAGCTATTCATATAGCTATTAAAATGCTTCCAGAAATTGTTTTCAGGTTCAAAGAGCTGTCCCAGGCCTAATATTGCAGTTGTGCTATATTCCTGTGAACGTTTAAGTGTTTCTGCGGCTGTGTTAAAATCCTCAACCCAGCTAATCTCTTGATCTATGATACGGTCTAACGTAAAAACATAGTAAATGTATTTATTTACTAATTTTTGAAAAGAGAAAAATTTTTCTTCATCGTCAACATTAAATAATGGCTTTAAATAAGGAACTAATTGCTCAAAGAATAAAGCAGATACAGAAGGTTTTGACATACTTAAAAAATAAAAAGCTCAAATTTTAGAAACTTGAGCTTTTAGATTAATCTAAAACTTAACGTAAGTAAGTTAAAAAATTATGTTGGCGTACCACCTGTGTTAGGACAAGATTTTGGTGCACACGGGTCACATGGGTTACAGCTGTGTGTGTTGTGACCACAACCTCTGTAATGACTGTGAAAATAAAATGTAAATTCTTTACGCTCCTCTAATTTTTCAAAAGAGAAAGCTTCTAATTGATTGGTAAAATTCTTCATAACTAATAATATTAAGTTGACTTATTATATACCGAACTTAAACTATCAATTGTTATTAAAAAATAATTTTCGGTCAAAGCATACTATTTATAGATTAAAATTATCTTCCTCCATTAATACTTATTACGGTTCACAATATATTTTATCAAAAGGCTATGATTTGAGAATGATTGGGATAGCACAATTATTGAGAACGCTTAAAACCTGTTAACAAAAAGCATTTTAATTGCGGGTTATAAATCGTACTTTCGCACTTCAATTTTTAAGATTTCTATGGGTAAAATAATAGCTGTTGCTAATCAAAAAGGCGGTGTAGGAAAAACAACTACATCGGTAAACCTTGCCGCATCCCTGGGTGTTTTAGATAAGAAAGTACTTCTAATTGATGCAGATCCTCAGGCAAATGCTACTTCGGGATTAGGGCTTGATGTAGAAAGTATAGAACTAGGTACTTATCAATTATTAGAGCACTCTAGCCCTGCTGAAGATGCTATAATGAAAACAGACTCTCCCAATCTCGACATCATACCGGCCCATATAGATTTGGTCGCTATAGAAATAGAACTGGTAGATATGGAAGAGCGTGAATATATGATGCGCAAGGCCATACGTCATCTTAAAGACAGTTATGATTATGTCATAATCGACTGTGCTCCTTCTCTAGGTTTACTAACACTAAATGCGCTTACCGCTGCAGATTCTGTAATTATACCCATACAGTGTGAATATTTTGCACTAGAAGGTTTAGGAAAACTATTAAACACAATAAAAAGTGTTCAAAAAATACATAACGCAGCTTTAGATATAGAAGGTCTTTTATTGACAATGTTTGATTCTAGACTACGATTATCTAATCAAGTAGTTGAGGAGGTTCAGAAGCATTTTGACGAGATGGTTTTTGATACCATTATACAACGTAATGTGCGGTTAAGTGAAGCACCTAGCTATGGTGAAAGTATAATTAATTATGATGCAGGGAGTAAAGGAGCGGCAAATTACTTAAGTTTAGCCCAAGAGATAATTACAAAAAATGATGCGTAACAATGGCTAAAGCACTAAAAAAACAAGCTTTGGGTCGCGGTCTTTCGGCATTGCTTAAAGACCCTGACAATGATATAAAAACTGCCGGAGATAAGGGTGCAGACAAAGTTGTAGGCAATATTGTAGAATTAGAATTAGAGCAAATAGAAGTTAACCCTTTTCAGCCTAGAAGCAGTTTTAATGAAGATGCTTTAAAAGAATTAGCCTCTTCTATACGCGAGCTAGGTGTTATACAACCTATTACTGTACGTAAAATTAGTTTTGGACAATATCAACTGGTATCGGGTGAGCGTCGTTTTAGAGCTTCAAAATTAGTTGGCTTAGCAACCATCCCCGCATATATACGTATTGCAAACGATCAGGAATCTTTAGAAATGGCTCTTGTTGAAAACATTCAACGAGAAGATTTAGATCCTATTGAGATTGCACTATCCTATCAGCGTTTAATTGAAGAGATTAATCTTACGCAAGAGCAAATGAGCGATCGCGTAGGTAAAAACAGATCTACCATTGCCAATTACCTGCGTTTATTAAAATTAGATCCGATTATTCAAACAGGAATGCGCGACGGGTTTCTCTCTATGGGCCACGGAAGAGCATTAATAAATATTGAAAGTACCTCAGATCAACTTGATATTTACGAGAAGATTATTGAAAATGCACTGTCTGTACGTGCTACTGAAAGTTTAGTAAAAAACTACAAAGAAGGTAAAGGAAAAGCAACACCTGTAAAAACTAGCGTTCCAGAATTTATTAAAGAAGGAAAAGAGCAGTTTGCATCCTATTTTGGCGCTAAAGTAGATGTAAAAGTTGCACAAAAGGGCAATGGAAAACTTATTATTCCGTTTTCATCTCAAGAAGACTTTGAGCGATTAAAAAAACTAATTTCTGGTGCACAATAAATCTGTTTTAATTTTATTTCTATTCCTATATAGCTTTGGCTTTGCTCAGACTGTAGAGGAAGACAATGAACCCGAAATTACAGCTCAGGAAATAGATCCTATATTTGAAGAATACGACCCATTGCGACCTGCCAAAGCAGCTTTCTATTCAGGTATTTTACCGGGTTTGGGTCAGGCATATAATGGTGATTACTGGAAAATACCACTTGTTTATGGTGCTGTAGGTACCGGTGTAGGTATTGCAATTTACAATCACGATCTTTTTCAGCAATACAGAACTGCTTACAAAGATCGCATCGCTGGCCGCATTGATGAGTTTACGGTCATTGATGAAGATGGTAATGCCACACAAATTTTTACCGAAGACCAACTTATAAGTGCTCAGGATTTTTACAGACGAAATAAAGAGCTCTCTATACTTATAACTGCAGGGATTTACGTTCTGCAAATTATTGAAGCAAATGTAGATGCGCATCTCTCTCAATATGAGGTTGAAGATCGTCTAAGCTTTACTCCATTTTTACAGCGCAGTGATTTTGACTTTTCAAATACCGTAGGTATGCGCATAACTTATACTTTTTAAATTATGAAGATTGCCCTTCTTGGTTACGGCCGTATGGGAAAAACCATAGAAAAACTAGCTACTGAACGCGGTCATACTATTGTTGCCAAGATAGACCAAAATGACAGTTATGATTTTAATGCCGCAGATGTTGCTATAGATTTTAGCGTTCCTGACGCTGCAATAGCTAACATAAGTTCTGCAATTAAATCTGGTGTTCCCGTTGTTTCCGGTACTACCGGCTGGTTAGATAATTATTCAGATATGGTTTCGCTTTGCGAAAAACAAAACGGAGCCTTTATCTATGCATCTAATTTTAGTGTAGGGGTTAACATCTTTTTTGAGCTGAATAAAAAATTAGCCAAAATGATGAAAACACTTAAGGATTACAATATAAGTATGACTGAAGTACATCATATACACAAGTTAGACGCACCAAGTGGTACTGCTATCACACTTGCCGAAGGTATTATTGAGGAAACAGATAAAACCGATTGGATACTTGATGCCGAAGAAGAGACTAAAATTACTATTAAAGCCCTTCGTGAAGATGAAGTTCCCGGCACACATACTATTACGTATAAAAGCCAGGTAGACGAGCTGGTGATTGAACATAAAGCACATAACCGCAATGGTTTTGCTTTAGGAGCAATCATTGCTGCAGAATGGTTAAAAGACAAAAAGGGTGTACATACTATGAAAGATGTTTTAAATCTTTCTGAATAAACCTATCTAAGAATTTCTAAAGGAGAAACCTATGACAATGATGCAGTGGTTTATATTTTTTCTAGCCGTTCAGGTAATTCATTTCTTGGGCACCTGGAAACTTTACAAAAAGGCAGGACGCCAGGCCTGGGAGGCAATCGTTCCGGTTTATAACGCGGTAATTTTGATGAAAATAATTGGTCGCCCCTGGTGGTGGACGATTTTACTTTTTATACCCATTGTAAATCTGATAATGTTTCCGGTTATTTGGGTGGAGACAGCACGTAGTTTTGGCAAAAATACGACTACAGATACCGCTCTGGTTATCGTAACCTTAGGGTTCTACCTCTATTATCTTAATTATGTCGCTCCGGTAACTTACAAAACTGAGCGATCATTAGTTCCTAAAAGTGCATCTGGTGAGTGGACGAGTTCTATACTTTTTGCCGTAGTTGCTGCGACCATAGTTCACACCTATGTAATGCAACCCTTTACAATACCTACAGGATCGCTAGAACGCACCCTTCTAATAGGTGACTTTTTGTTTGTTAGCAAATTTCATTATGGTGCTAGAACTCCTATGACTACTGTGAGTTTTCCTATGGTACACGACACGATTCCCGGTCTTGGTATAAAATCATATTTAGATAAACCACAACTCCCCTATTTTAGATTGCCCGGTTTTCAGAATATAAAACGTAATGATATTGTTGTGTTTAGTTGGCCTGTAGATACAGTAAACCGTTTTTATGGCTTAGATGATGGTAAATACTATCAAAAACCGATAGATAAAAAATCAAACTACGTTAAGCGTGCAGTGGGTATTCCCGGCGATAGTCTTAAGGTAGTAGACGGGAAAGTTTATGTAAACAACAAACCTCTTGAACTACCAGATCGTGCCCAACTGCAATACAGTTATCAAGGTCTATCAAAAGGAAGTGGTTTTAACGCTAAAAACCTGTATGATAGTTATAAAATAACAAACCTTCAGTTTTTTAATAGTACACAATTTGCTACACAATCTATAACCGATGAGAATGCAGAACGCTTTAGAAATCATCCTAATGTTGAGTCTTTAGAAAAGATCATCGCTCCTGCAGATCAGAAAGATCCTTCTATATTTCCTAAAGGGACTGCAAGTTTAGGTAACCGTGATCAAATTTCAACGCTTTACATTCCGAAGAAAGGAACATCGACTCCTATAACTACAGAGAACATTCCGCTTTACAAACGTTTAATTGAGGTATATGAAGGTACTGAAATGGGTCATCCTCAGACCATAACCGTTTCTGGAAATCAAGTGCTATTAGATAATAAAACATTAACTCAATACACCTTTAAACAAGATTATTACTGGATGATGGGAGATAACCGTCATAATAGTGAAGACAGCAGGTTCTGGGGTTTTGTACCCGAGAATCACGTGGTAGGTAAGCCGGTATTTATCTGGTTTAGTTGGGATAGCAATGGTAACGGTATTATGGAAAAAATACGTTTTGACCGCCTATTTACTACTGTAGGTGGTAATGGCAAACCGGTATCCTATTTCCTATATTTTATAATCGCTTTGGTCGCTTACTTTGTAATTTCAAAAATTGTAAAGAATAGGAAGCTAAAATCATAATCTTCATCTATTTAGGGGATAAAAGCATCAATCTTTCAGGATCTGATGCTTTTTATTTTTAAAACCGTAAAAGTTCAGATTTTAACACTTTTTCTTCGGTATTGCTTGTTGTGTTTTTTAGCTTGTCACCTATGGAAACAACAGATAGAAATATAGAACGTAAAGTAAAAGATAACAATACTGTAGCTGTACATTATACAGGCAAACTGGCTAATGGTCAGATATTTGACAGCTCTGTAGATAAAGAACCTTTAGAATTTCAAATGGGTCAGGGTCAAATAATTCCAGGTTTTGAAAAGGGATTAATTGATATGACTGTTAATGAGAAGAAAAGTGTAACAATACCCGAAGCTGAAGCTTACGGTGAAGTACGCAAAGACTTATTTCAGGAAGTGCCTAAGGCAGATTTACCACCAGAAATTGATCCTCAGGTAGGTATGGGATTAGTTGCAAAGAACCCTGATGGTACTGAGCGCCAATTGCGTGTTGCAGAAGTACGCAATGAGAGCATTGTAATAGATGCAAATCACCCTCTTGCAGGTCAGGATTTGACATTTGACTTAGAGTTAGTAGAGATTAAGTAATTATTTTATAAATTTTTAAAAAGCCCATAAACCTTGTGTTTATGGGCTTTTATTATTTTAGGGAAGATCTCAAAAATTGTTTTTAACACAATTATAAGACACCAAAAAAAATAAATCGAATTATCGGGGGTTATGTCTGTCTAACTAAATTAATAATTATGAGAATATATAATACCGTTGCTCTTCTGGGAGCTACATTACTTACCGTATCGTGTGTGTCTAAAAAGAAATACACAGAATTACAAGGGCAGTACGATAACACCGTATCAACATTAACTAAGACTCAGGTTGAAAAGGAGGAACTTGAAGCTAAATATAGTGCAATAGAAAATCGTGTTGCAGATTACAACACCAAGATTAATTCACTTAGAGATGAGAATTACAACAAGCTTGATCTTGTAGATAATATCGCTGCTATATCAGAAAGCACAAAAGACAAAATGCGTGCAACTCTTAAGAATGCTAATCAGCAAGAATTATCAGGAGCTAAAACCCTTGAAGATTCTATGAACCTTGCAATCTCTTATAATCTGAAGAAAAACCTTGATATGACGGTTTCTTCAGATGAAGACATACAAGTTGATATTGATGAGACTGTGGTAATGATTAATGTATCTGATAAATTACTTTTTAATAGCGGAAGCTATCGCGTAAGTAATAAGGCAGATAATTTATTAAAGCGTCTTGCCGATGTAATTAACTCTGAACCTGCTATAGAAGTTATGGTTGAAGGTCATACAGATGATCAGACTGTAAAACCGGGTGCATACATTAAAGACAACTGGGAATTAAGTGTAGAACGTTCTACTGCGATTATTAGAGAATTACAAGACAATTATGGTGTAGATCCTAAAAAATTAATTGCCGCAGGTCGTAGTAGCTACCTTCCACTTGTGGATAATGCTTCAAAAGAAGACCGTGCAAAAAACAGACGTACGCGTATTGTAATACTTCCTAACCTGGATAAATTTTTATCACTTGTAGGTAGTAATGATTAATATTTTATAATATACAAGTCAAAACCCACCCTAGCGGTGGGTTTTTTGTTTAAGTAAAACGAATAACTAAAAATAATATAAGGTTGTAAACTTTTGATTCGTTAAATTTAAGATGACCCTTATTATTAATTGAACCCCTAATATGAAATTTAAAGACACCCATTTAATGAAGTACGTAATCGAAGAACATAGTTTTAGCTTCGGTGATTTGTATTTTCTAGAAAACATTATAGTGTCTGAAATTCATGAAGGTGTGCTTTTTGACTGGGAAATGGTAGCTATTATGATTAAATGTAAAGAACATTTTTATGGCAAGACAAATGAAAATCTTTACTTCTTATCTAACCGAACAAATAATTATGCTATCATACCTCAAAACTGGCTAAAGTTTCAAGAAACATATCAGTGTTTTAAGGCGTATATGGTTGTGACCTATAGAAAAACCGCAATCACAAATGTCAAAATTGAGCAATTTTTCTACGATAATTCTATTTTATGCTATGGGAGTCTTATGGAGGCATTTTTATATTTGAATGATAAAGAGCATTTGAGTATGGTTCTTGAAGATAGCGAATTGGTTAAAATTAAAAGTGAGCGTTAGCCTTAGAATGTATTTGTTAAGCAGTTGTACTTAGTTAAGTATATAAAAATAGAGCCTTACTTTCGTAAGGCTCTATTTTTTTAATCGAATACGTTTATCAAATTATAACTCTTGATTTGTAGGACGTATCAATATTTCATTTACACTACTGTGACCCGGTTGAGTTAATGCGTAATAAATAGAATCTGCAATATCTTGCGACTGTAACATAGTCAAGTCTTCATATTGTGACATCATATCTTTAACATCATCATCGGTAATGGTATTTGTCAATTCTGTAGCTACAAAACCAGGTTCGATAGATGTAACTTTTGTATTGTATTTAGGTCCCATTTCTAAACGAATACCTTCACTCAATGCGCGTACTGCATACTTCGTCGCGCAATATACTGCACCCGCTGGCATAATTTTTCTACCTGCAACAGATGAAATATTAATAATATGTCCAGACTTACTTTCTTTCATATCTGGCACAACACTAGCAACGCCATTTAGCACTCCCTTAATATTTACATCAACCATTTTATCCCACTCGTCCACTTTTAAGTTTTCAATGAATGATAAAGGCATTAATCCAGCATTGTTAACTAGAATATCTACCTTACCATATGTATTATGGGTCTCTTCAATAACTCTTTTCCAATCTTCTTTACTGGTTACATCAGCAGTAATAACGTGAGCCTTGCCACCTTCTTTTTCAATAGTCTCTTTTAATTCTTTTAGACGATCTGTACGTCTTGCTGAAAGAACGACATTTGCTCCTGCTTTTGCTAAAGTTTTTGCGGTAGCCTCACCTATTCCACTTGAAGCTCCTGTAACTATTACTATTTTATTTTGTAAACTCATAATTTCAATATTTTAAGTTACAAAGATATTGCGGTAATTGGTAAATCTAATTGAGGTATGTTAGTCCCAAGTGTTAACTAAGGTAAAATACTGTTAAGCGGTGTTAAATTGCTATTGAAGGTTATTTAAAGTAATCTCTTTACGAATACGACTAAGCGATTCTGGCTTAATACCCAGATAACTTGCTATCTCATAATTAGGAACGCGCTGCTCAATATTAGGATACGATTTACAAAAATCAATATATAAATCACTACTCTCCTTTTCTAATGCATTCTGAATACGACCAGTTAAGCTTATAAATGCACGAGTGGTTTTGATTCTAAAAAAACGTTCAAACTTTGGGATACGTTTATACAATTCTTCTAAAGCCACTTTTTTTAAACCTAAAACAATAGAATCTTCAATGCACTCTACTGTCAATTTTGCTGTAGATTCATTAAAAAATGCTTTAAAATCACTAATCCACCAGTCTTCTATAGCAAATTGAACAATAGATCGATCCCCATTTTCAGAAGTATGATATGCTTTAAGACATCCTTTAACAACGTAAAATTCAGTATCAACCCGATTACCCGGAAGAATCAAAGCCTCCTTTTTTCTTAATTTATGTATGCTAAGTATACTTTTAAACTCTTCAAATTCGATATCTGTTAAGGGAATTATTTGTTCAATATGTTTTCTAATAGCAGTATACATATGGAGAAAATTTAATAAGATCGTTTGTTGTTGAATTACTCAACGATATATTTATTATTAAGTAATATTTAAGAGCTACGTAACAAGTTTCAATATAAATTTAAACCTTTTAACAGCTCAATTTATGGATATAGCAATATTAGAAGTTTTTATCATACTTGGTTTAACCATCTTCTTTTTTGTCACAGAATTATTTCCTGTAGATAAGATTGCTATTTTTATAATTGTCTCACTCGTTCTTTTAGGATTAGTTACTCCAGAAGAAGCAATTAGCGGTTTTTCAAACACGGCTACCATAACTGTACTATCGTTAATGATTATTGCCATTGCGCTAGAAGATAATGGCGTAATTGCCTGGTTTGCTCAAGGCTTGCAGCGTCTAAGTATCTTACCGCTGCTCATACTTATACCTACATTTATGTTTATAACTGCAGGTATTTCTGCATTTATAAGCACAACCGCTGTCGTAATTGTATTCATAAAAATAATTTTTCAACTATCAGAGCGCTTTGGTATTCCTGCCGGAAAATTACTTTTACCGGTTTCTTTTGCAGGTATTTTAGGCGGAAGCTGTACACTTATGGGTACTTCTACAAACCTAATTGTAAATTCAATTGCTCAAAACCGTGGTGTTGAGAAACTAGGTTTCTTCGAATTTGCGTGGATGGGTGGAATTTTTCTGATTGCTGGAATTATAATTGTGACAATAGCATCTCGATTTTTACCTAAAAAAGATCCTTCTGAAAGTTTAGAATTGGCTTATGAAATTGACGAACTTATAACCACAATAAATATTAAACCTTCTTCTCCGTTAGTAGGTAAGACAATTAACGATACTTTTTTAAAAGAAGCGAGCGATGTTACCTTACTTAAATTAATTCGCAATGGTGTAACAACAAATGCCCCCGGTAAATATATCACCCTTCAATCTGGTGACGAACTCGTAGTTATGGCAGATATAGATAATCTTGAGCGCATACTCACAGATGGTGGTCATAAAGAGGAGAAAACTACAGAAACGCCAGATAAGCTTATAGATGTACCCAAAGATATAAAGGTAGAAGCTGAAAAAGTAAAGAAAGAACCCATTGCCATTCAGCTTTTAGAGATTCTAATTTTACCGGGGTCGGTGTTTTTAGGCAGTACGCTTAGTGATCTCAAAAGATTTAATTTGCAAGGTATTTTACCCATTGCCATAAAAAAAAGAAAAAATCTTAGAAATACTAAAGAACGTCTCATACGTAAAAATCTTGATCAAATACGTATAAAACCGGGAGATCGTATACTCTTAGAAACCGATAAATCTAGTGTAAATGAACTCAATAACCTTGAGGGTGTTGTAATCTTAAAAACGCACGAACCATTTCAGCCTAAAAATAAAACTAAAAAGTACATTGCAACTGCAGTTTTACTCGCTGTTATAGGCTTAGCTGCAAGTGGAGTCTTAAGCATATTAGCCAGCTCGCTTACTGGCATGGCGCTATTACTCGCTACAAACTGCTTAGAAATGAATAAAATTTACACAAAAGTAGATTGGCAGATATTTTTTCTACTTGCGGGTATGATACCATTAGGAGTAGCTATGACAAATAGCGGTGCAGACGTCTGGCTATCAGATCAATTACTGGTTTTATTTGAAGGTAAAGATAAACTCTTCATTTTGGGAGCCATATTTCTTATTACGATGGTAATGAGTGGTAGCGTTTCTAATAATGCTACGGCAGTTATAATGGCCCCCATCGCAATTTCTGTTGCTGCCGGTTTAGAGTTGCCTGCAAAACCGTTTTTACTTGCTGTGATGTTTGCGGCAAATTTTAGCTTTTTTACACCAGTAGGCTATCAAACCAATACACTTATTTATAATCTAGGTATTTATAGATTTAAACACTTTCTCTTTATAGGAGGGATTTTATCTATTGTACTTTGCGTGTTAGGAACACTTTTACTTTCTACTTTATTTTAATGGGTAGTTTATTAAAAAGCTATCTAATTCAAAACCTATATTTACTTACTAAACTGAAGCAAGATAAAAATAAAAACAAAAGAATTTATCAGAATATCATAGGTGAATAGTTGTACTTAATAAAAACTTTTAGTCTAAATACACTATTTCAGTAGTTTATATTTTAAAACGGTACAGTATCTTCATTTAAAGTGAGATTTGTTTATAGTTTAAATATTTTCAAAATCTTGTTAAACAAATGTAAAGCTTATAGCTTGTAAGAAAATAATACATGTACCTTTGCGGTCTGTATGAAGACCCCGCTACTAAATAGGTTAAATAACAATTTTAAAGAACTAATTTTAAAATTGTCTGAATGGAAATCGGTAAAAAAGGGATTAGTTTTTTCCCGATTCTTATCTATAAAATTTCATTCATTAATGAAGATTAAATGGGTACGTTACCCTGCAATCGCTATTAGTAGTCTATTCCTTTTATTTTCACTTTTTTTCTTTAGTATATATCTGGGTGCCTGGGGTTCACTTCCTTCAAGATATGAGTTAACTCACTTAGAGCAATCATTAGCTACTCAACTAGTTGACCGTAATGGTGAAGAAATAGGTAAGTATTATATATTCGACCGAAGACCAATTGCCTTTAATGAAATTCCGAAGCACCTTAAAGACGCTCTTGTTGCTACTGAAGACGTACGTTTTTATAAGCATGATGGTATAGATAAATTGAGTTTATTCAGAGTTTTTTTTAAAACGCTTTTGATGCAGGACGATTCTGCCGGCGGTGGTAGTACATTAACGCAGCAGCTGGTTAAAAATATTTATGATCGCCGCGAAGGTGGCGCTTTGAGCCTTGTAGTTTCTAAGTTTAAAGAATTTATTTTAGCTCAACGTCTCGAAGACGTGTATAGTAAAAATGAAATTCTAAATCTGTATCTCAATACAGTACCTTTTCCTGATAACACTTTTGGAATAGAAAGCGCTAGTCAGAAATTTTTTAATAAAAGTACCGAAGAATTAACCTTAAGTGAATCTGCAATTCTTGTGGGCACGCTGAAGGCAAATAATAGTTATAACCCAAGGCTCTATCCAGAAAATGCTAAACGTAGAAGAGATGTTGTATTAAAACAAATGTTGCGCTACGATTACTTAAAACCTCAAGATACTATTGGAATGGAGCGTGATACCATTCGTCTTAATTATCAAAAACATTCTGATTTAGGAATAGCACCTTACTTTAGAGAACTTATACGCAAAGAAGCTCGGGAAATTCTTAAGAACTACAAAAAAGAAGATGGCACGCCTTATGATTTGTATCAAGATGGTCTTACTATACATACAACCTTAGATAAAAATCTACAGGTTTATGCAGAAGAAGCTATGAGAGAGCATATGGCTGAACTGCAGACACAATACGAGAAAGCATATGGTAATTATGCTCCTTGGAAAAAAGACGCTATCCTAGAGCCTAATTTAAAGAAATTAGATATTTACAAACGTCTAGAAAAAGCTGGCTTAACAGAAGA
Organism: Leeuwenhoekiella sp. NPDC079379; assembly: GCF_044542075.1. Classification (NCBI taxonomy): domain Bacteria; kingdom Pseudomonadati; phylum Bacteroidota; class Flavobacteriia; order Flavobacteriales; family Flavobacteriaceae; genus Leeuwenhoekiella; species Leeuwenhoekiella sp. NPDC079379. The sequence continues at coordinate 27,910 of NZ_JBITTU010000006.1, read as the reverse complement.
GCAAATCAATGATTCTCTAAGTGTCAAGTCAGAACGTACCGTTTTTGACTGGAATTCTGATAAAAAAATTCAGAACATATCCACCCGAGATAGCATTGCGCACTACCTGTCATTATTAAATTGTGGTTTTATTGCACTTGAACCAGAGACCGGCGGTGTATTAGCTTATATAGGAGGTATAGATTTTAATAATTTTAAATACGATCATGTGAGTCAAAGTGAACGTATGGTGGGTTCTACTTTTAAACCTTTTGTTTATACAACTGCATTAGAAAAAGATATTGCTCCCTGTACATATTACAGTGCAGATCAAGAGGTGTATTACTTTAATAACAAGAGTTGGTCTCCTTCAAACTCAGGAGTCTCTGATAGTACAATTGTTTCCTATTCCTTAAAGGGAGCTTTGAGTAATTCTGTGAATACGGTTGCAGTAAAAGTTCTATTAGATGTAGGTATTGATAATGTTATCGCACAGGCAAAAAGAATGGGCATAACTTCAAAATTGCCTCGCGTACCATCATTAGCCCTAGGTACTGCACAAATTAAAATACGTGATCTTGCATCTGCTTACACTTCTTTTTTAAATAAAGGTAAGCCTATGAAAACGTATTATATCACTAAAATCACAGATAAAGCTGGTAAGACCATTGCTGACTTTGAACCGGTTACGCCAGAAAAACCTGTGATGCGTAATTTTACCAGAGAAGCAATGGTACAAATGATGCGTGGTACTGTAAGTGAAGGGACTGCTTCCCGACTAAGGTATAAGTATAAGTTGAAAAATGACATTGCAGGTAAGACGGGTACAACACAAGATAATAAAGATGGGTGGTTTGTAGGTCTTACACCATATATGGTAGCGGTAACCTGGGTTGGTAATGATGATTACAGAATAGGTTTTAGCAGTACCGGTATAGGTGCTGGCGCTAATTCGGCATTACCTATTTATGCAAAGTTTATGCAGCGTATGAACGCAGACACAACCTATACAAAGTTTACTAAACTACGCTTTGCTGCTCCGTCAGGTTCTGTTTCTGAAGCATTAAGCTGTGCTCCCATTGTAAGGGATAGTACATCTCAGGTTCAATCTTTTCTTTCCAATATTTTTGGAGGCGGAAAAGAAGAAATAAACTCTAAAAAGCAGGTTTATCTCGACGATAATGGTACTGTAATAAGAATAGAAAATGAGTCTACAGATTCTGATGAAAATTTAGAATTTACAGAAGATAGCGAAAATCAAGAATCAGAAAAGGATGACACTAAAAAAGGATTCTTTTCGTTTTTAAAGAGAAAAAACAAGAATGAGGACAATTAGGATGATTCTCATTGTAGGTGATACGTTTTAAATCAGCTTTTAATGCTAATTACATCACAAAATTGCATTATAATTTTGATTTAACGATAATCCATGTTATACTACATCCTATTTACATTTAAAAACTAAATTTTTCATATGAGACAACTCAAAATCACCAAGCAGGTAACCAATCGGGAATCAAAATCTTTAAATACCTATTTACAAGATGTAAGTAAGCTCGATATGATTACAGCTGATGAGGAGGTCGAGTTGGCACAACGCATTCGGGAAGGCGATCAGATAGCTTTAGAACGATTGACGAAGGCTAATTTGCGTTTTGTGGTATCTGTTGCAAAACAGTACCAAAACCAAGGTTTAAAATTACCAGATTTAATCAATGAAGGTAACGTAGGACTTGTAAAGGCAGCTAAACGATTTGATGAAACCCGGGGATTTAAATTTATCTCCTACGCGGTTTGGTGGATTCGCCAATCTATTTTACAAGCTATTTCAGAGCATTCAAGGACAGTACGTTTACCTCTTAACAAAATTGGTACGATTAGTAAGATTAACAAAGCGTTTTCTTACTTAGAACAAAGTTTAGAGCGCCCACCATCTGCAGATGAGATTGCAAAAGAACTTGATATGACTGTAGCTAAAGTAAAATTAGCTATGAAAAACTCAGGTCGTAATCTTTCAATGGATGCTCCTTTTAAGGAAGGGGAAAACGATTCTAACCTTTATGATGTATTAAAATCTGGTGAATCACCAAATCCTGATGCAGACTTAATGCAAGAATCATTAGGTACAGAAATAGAACGTGCTTTAGAAACACTTTCTCCTCGTGAGTCTGATGTTATTAAATTAAACTACGGTCTAGGTGGTGAGCAGCCACATACCCTGCAGGAAATTGGAGAAATGTTTGATTTGAGCCGTGAGCGCGTACGTCAGATTCGTGAAAAAGGAATCAGAAGATTACGTCATACCTCAAGAAGTAAAGTGCTTAAGACCTACTTAGGATAAGCAGTAGCTTACTACTGAAATAAAAAAAGGGCTTCGATATAATCGAAGCCCTTTTTTGTTGAATTTACTTGGGTTACCTTACTATTATTCAATACTTAAATTGAAAGTCTGTTCAACGTCAGTTTCTCCTGCCGCATTAGTAATATCTCCATTTACCACACCAGCCGCATCTTTTGCCGGTTCATGAATTAACGTAATAGTTAAGCCTCCAGAAGATACCGCATTTGCTTGTAAAGAAAATTCAAGTCCCACAGGATTAGCACTACTGTTAGATAAATAATCATTTTCAGAATCAGAATATGTAACAGTCGCATCAAGACCACCAGTTAAGCGGTAGAAAAATTGATGCTCATCTGCTTCCTCTTCAATTTCTTCATTAATTAACTCAGCCGGTGAGACCGTCTCGTTTTGCAAAATAAGTGAGCCACTATAACGCATTCCCGCCTGTAGAGGTCCTGAAATTGTAATTACTGGAGGATTAGGACCATCACCATCAAGATCTCTCGATGTTAGTATCACGGTTGCACCAGTTTGCGGTACTAGTGTTACACTAAGTGTTGTAATCACTTCCTCTTCATTTATAATAGCCGGCACGGCGTCATCATCAGATGAGCACGAGTTTAAATTGATTAATGCGACTAAAGCTAAAATTGTATATTTAATAGTTTTCATAAAAAATTTGTGTAAAATTAATAGTTGAGTTTTAATTGTATTCTAAAATTTCTACCTAAATCATCAGCAAAATAGCGTTGACGGTTTAGGTAATCTCTGTATGCGGTATTTAAAATATTATCTACGTAAAAACCTAAAGTTAATTGAGATTGTTTAAACACATTTAAATCTACAGAAGATGCAAAATGAAATAAACTATACCCAGCAGGAGGTTTACTTACTGTGACGCTTTCGGTTATTTCCTGTCCCGCGTCATTGATAAAGGTTACATCAAAATCATTATCTGGAAAGCGAGTTTGCTCAAAAACACCTTGATTTCGTATAGATAGATTTAAATTATTCCATTCTATCTTAGTAAAAGAAATTGTGGTATTTAAATTAGGTGCCGGCATATCTATCAATGGGCGATCTCTCTGTAAGTCTTGACCATTTACATAGGCAAACGCAGAGGTTAGATTTAAATTTGCATTTATCGCATAGGCAGCTTGAACGTCTACACCATAAAGACGCGCGTCTACCTGTGCATATTGATAAACAGGAAAAGCACCCCTATTTGTAAACTGAAGTCCGTTAGGCTCTAGAATTATAAAATCATTAATACGATTGTAAAACGGATTTATTCCGAAGGAAAAATTACCTGTTTGACCATTAAGTTCTAAACTCGCTTTATACGACTGCTCTTTCTCTAACCTTAGATCTCCCAATTCGATAATTGCTGCAGAATGATGTAACCCATCACTGAATAATTCTGCAGGATTAGGCGCTCTGGACGCTGTACTTAAATTTAGTTTTAAATCCCAATTTGTCGCAATATTATAGCGGGCTCCTACAGTACCTGAAAAATTATTATAATCAAATACGGGATTAACAAGCAATTGATTATCTAATCGCTCAACAACAAGATTTCCATAATCTGCTTCATAACCGCGCTCCTCCCAGCGACTATTTTGATAGTATTTCTGAGCATCTACATTACTGTAATCATAACGCACACCACCATCTACACGAAGCTGATCTGTAACATCAAAATCTGCAGTAGCATATGCACCAAAAGTGTACATCTCATAATCTGGAATCAACCTACGTATTCCGGTATTAGGATTAGGGAAGTTCTCTTGATAAGAACCTTCTACCCCTAGATTAGCTTTAAAACTGCTTATGGCATCATACAGAAAATTTGTTGCTAGCGTATGTGTAGTTAACTGTAAATCTAATGAAGGCTTATCCCTATCATCTCCCCGTCTAATATCAAATTCTTTTCTATTGTTCTGCTGAAATGAATAATCTAAACTTAATTTCCCTGCATTTTCAAATCGCTTAAAGAAACTAAGTTTAGCCAGATGATGCTGTACATCTTGCTTAGGAGCATTAATTCCGTATGTAAAATCTGAAATTAAATTAGGAACACCACTATTTATAGCCCGCACTAAGTCGCTAACATTTCCTATATGGCTGGCACGTAAAATACCTACTTCAGAATTATAAAAACTATAGTAAGCATCAAAACCGTAAGTAAACTTATTGAGCCCAAAACCTACCGAAAAATCATGCTCTTGCAAACCGGTATTAGATAAAACATAATCAGGACTTTCTAAATCTCCCGCAAATTTTGTAGTCCCCTGACCCAGTACATAAAAACCGGATTTAAAAGCTTTTAATAAACTGGTGGTCAAACCTAAACTACGACCATTTGTTGCGCCATTAAGAATTGTTTTTCCAAAAATAGTATCTTTTACAGGAGCTCTGGGAGCATCGGTAACTATTACACCTCCTACAGCATCACCGCCGTAACGCAACGCACCAGCACCTTTAACTACTGTGATCGAAGAAGCTGTATTTACATCTAGATTAGGTGCATGTTCTACGCCCCACTCCTGATCTTCCATACGAATACCGTTATTTATAATAAGCACACGACTACTATGCAAACCTTGTATAACAGGTTTTACAACAGTACTGCCTGTATTAAGAGACGATACCCCAGGTATTTCACGTAGTGCGTCTCCTAAGCTAGCATTACTGTAATTCTCGAGTGTTTCGCTTTGTAATACAGACTGTGTTGCAGATGCAGAACCTTTAATTATATTCTCGCCTCTTACCGTAACAGCATTGAGCTCTTCAGTGTGATGCTCTAATTTAAAGTCGCGTTCTAAATCACCTGAAAGTTTAATAGTGAATTCTGCTACATCGCATTCAGGATGCGTGATGGTAACGGTATATGTGCCTGCACATAACCCATTTAATTTATAATTACCCTCAAAACCAGAAACTGCATAAATATCAAACCCATTTACACTTAGGGTGGCATTAATTAAAACATTACCGTCGTGAAAATCACGTACGGCCCCGCTAATGCTATAGTTACATTTTTGAGCTTGCAGATTTAATGTACAAATCAGCAATAGCCCAAAATAAAATAATTTCATATTTTAGAATTGGATAACCCCGTTTAAAGGATTGTTATCAGTTTAAGTTAACTACCGTAAGCAATTGCATACGGAGCTTTATTTAATTGTAAATCTTATTTTCAATAAACTGAATACAAAGAGATCTACTAAAAATTAAATAAATAGTAAGAATTTAGATCGTAAACTTTGAAGTCTAATCTAATTCATAAAACGGAGTAAGAAACTCCTTAAAACCCTTAAGAGTTTAAACTGATAAAATGGGAGGTGCTTTGTTGAGTGATTTTCCGAAAGGAAATCGAGTGACTTTTATAAATTCATTATAAAGTATGGAAACTTTATATTCTATTATCGGCTCTTGAACACTAAATTCAAATACAACCGGAATATCTAAATCTAGACCGTTTTTAGAATGCTGAGTTAGTAAACAAAGTTCACAGTGACTGCCTTTTGCTGAATCACTTGTATGAGAATACTTATGAAGATCAAGTATCTTGAATGAAAAGAACGCCAGAACCAGCAATAAGCTGATACCCGATTTTATTATGTTACTTTTCTTAATCACGCTTCAAATTTAGTTATAAATACACGGGAAAAATTGTTAAAGAAATTAAAAATTATGGAATAAACTAATAATTAACTGGCCCTTAGTAGCTGTATTAGTTACCTCCCGCATATAAGCAAGCTCTAAGCGTAAAGGCTTGCTAATCTCATATCCTAAACCACCAAACAACCAAGTTCTATCATACAAGTTTACAGTGTTACCAGAACCGGTTTGTTTTTGACCATTAATAAAAACCTCTCCGGCAACCCATAGGTAAAGTGTATTAGGTAAAATTTCTTTACTATTTAATGGTGCTTTTATATTTAAGGCATAACGGTAACGCGTTCTAAAATCTTGATTTTCGACAAAGCGCTCTTCTAACCGTAACCGATGATTAAACGAAATACGATTACCTATCATCTGGCTCCATAAAAGATCTTGATACAATCTATTTTCAATACTTTGTGAATTATCTTCTCCTGGTGTTCCAGAATTAAAATATGAATAACCCGCAACAAGTTTTAGAGGCGTTTGTTTAATTTTATAAGTAAGTCCTGCTCTTAAAATGAGCTGCTGAAAGTCGCTGGTAACTTTATAATTTCTGTGTTGCACATCTCCCATCACCCCAAAATCACTATCACCAAAACCAGTACTAAAAAAATAACTGTACCAAGCTCCCAGTTCACTATTGCCTACCTGAGCAGACACTGAAGTAGTGTTTAATAAGGAAAGAAGTAAGATCGCGACTGCGACAAGTTTATATTTAAACATAAAATTTAGTTTGTTGCAGTTACACTTGCATACATCTGACTCAACTTCAAACGTAATTTGCGATTGTAATCTTCTTCTAACCAATTTTTATAGTTTTTTGTATTCTTCATAATACAGTATGAATACAAGCGTATTCTATATTGAATCTCATCTTTAAGTTCTCGTGCAAGAATGCGCGCATCAAAGATATCTTCTGTATTTTCAAAAACAATTTTTGCGTGTTGATCTATTGAACGTTCTAGCGCTTCCTTAGATTTTAAGCCCTTAGCAAAAACATCTTCATATTCCTTTTTGATATCAAATTCAATATTCTCACTTTTGCTAAATTCTGCACGTAACTCAGGAGGCATCACATATTCAAAATTGCGCTCTATTTCCTCATCACTTACTAAGTTCTCCAGGTAAAAATCTGGATATAAGAAGATATCATTCCAGTCCATCGGAGCGTCCCAAAGACCAAAACGCGCCATATTATTACCTAAGTCAATAACTTCAAATTTCTTTTTATCTGGTAAAACACGTGACCCCCTACCTATCATCTGAAAATATAGGGTAAGCGATCGTGTTGCCCTATTTAAGATAATAGTTTCTACAGAAGGCTCATCAAATCCTGTAGTTAAAATACTTACTGAAGTTAAAATGGCATCAGGTGTATGTTTAAACCATTTTAAGATTTGCTTTCGCTCTTTATTGGTGTGTGTATTATCAAGATGCCTCACATCATAACCCGCTTCTCTAAAAGTTTCATATACATAGCGAGAGGTATTAATCCCGTTATTAAAAATAAGCGTTTTAGTACCTTTTGCTTGTTCTTCATAGGCTGCAAGCAGCTTTTCTTGCATACTTTGATTAGTATATAAAATCTCTGAAGATTTTACCGTGTAATCACCATTTATACCTACCTGTAGCGTTTTAAGACCTACATCGTAGGTATGCATATTAGCCTTAGCTAAAAAACCTTTCTCTATTAAAGACCCTATACTCTCTCCTATAATAAGCTTGCGGTAGTTATCTTTCATAGGTAACTTCACATTAGAGCTTAAAGGCGTCGCCGTCACCCCTAAAATAAAAGCATCTTTAAAGTAACTAAACAATTTTCTAAATGAATTGTAATGCGCCTCATCTATTATTACAAGACCTATATCTTTTATGTCTATCTGCTCATCTTGCAAACGGTTGTTTAAGGTCTCAACCATTGCAACATAACACATATAATCTTCATTACCCTCTAGAGTTTTAACCTTACTATTAATGACCATATTAGGTACATTAAAAGTTTTAAGCATCTTTGAAGTTTGTGCAGAAAGTTCTATACGGTGGGTTAGGATAACCACCTTTTTCTGTTTTTCCCTAATGTATCTACGTACAATTTCTGAAAAAATTACAGTTTTACCTCCACCCGTAGGAAGTTGATATAGAAGATTAAAATCATCTGAAGATTCTTCTATACAGGTAAAAATTCGATCAAGATCATTTTCTTGATAACTGTATAATTCTTTGCCGCTGTCTGTGTCCTGTCCTATTGCCTTATCGCTCAAAAGTAGCTTTGTTTTGTAGTGAATCTTGCAAAAATAATGCATTTAAAGGGCTTCTCACAAGTTTAAATTAGGAATTAAATTATTTGTAGTGGTTAAAAAAAATTCCAAAATAGAAAAAATCAGAATTGCTATAATTTCAAGGGGTTACAACTAAAAAAAGTATTGTTGATTAAAACTAAAAAAAAGTAGCTATTGAGATAACAAAAAAATACCTAATCTGTTACCTTTGCTTCAACACTAAAAAATTCATTTTGAAGAATCAAAAAGCGATAAAACTATTAAATAAGCTCATTTCAGACGTTGAGCAAAATGGTATAATTACCAATACAGTTGTCGAAGATTTACAAAATCTTAGACCATATGCTGTTGAAGAAGAACGCCCGTTGATAGCAAAAACAATACGATTAGTTTTTGAACATATTGAAGCGTACCAGACTTTTGATATTCCTATTCCTGAAGAAGAGCCTATTGAAGGTTATGAAGAGTTATTAGATGAGCAAGACAATACCTCAGAACCTGCCGAAAGTCTTTTATATCTATTAAACTTGTTAGCTGAACCAGAAAATAAAACAAATCGCCTTGATTTAAGAGCTTACGTTGACGCGATGCAGGTTTATGCTGAAGAGAATTAAAATGCTTCCTTATCATATATAATAAAAAACACCCGTTTTCACGGGTGTTTTTTTATGCTAAAGTTTTAAACTATTAACTTTTAGGTGGTTTAGATGGTCTTACTTCAATTTTACTTGGTAATGTACGTGGATTCATTTTTAATAAATCAACAACAAGTTCGCCTATATCTTCGCTTTGAATTTTCCAGCTGTCTTTCTCAGAAGGTTCGTGATCGTTAAAATGAGTTGCTACAGATCCTGGCATTATAGTAGAAACTTTTATATCGTCATCTCTTAGGTCTAACATCATCGCCTGCGTAAATCCAGTTAAACCAAATTTACTGGCGTTATAAGCTGTACCGCCTGCAAAGAAATTAGTCCCGGCAAGACTTGAAATGGTAAATATGTATCCCTTAGTCTGTTTTAAATGATCAAGCGAAGCTTTAACACTGTAAAAAACACCTGTTAAATTAGTATCTATGGTCTCTTGCCACTCTTCAACAGATAAGTCTTTAATGTTACCAAAGTGACCTAAACCAGCATTTGCAATAAGAACATCTAGCTGACCAAATTCTTCAATAAGTGAATTTACAGCCTGTTTTTGACTGTTTATATCGCGTACATCGGCTTCAACTCCTAAAACTTTGCCTTTACCTTTGAATTTTTCATTCAGTTCTGCCGCAACTTCTTTTGCACTACTAAGATTTCTGCTGGTAATTGCTACATTCATACCCAGTTCAAGAAGCGCCTCTGCAACTCCTTTTCCTATACCTTTTGTACCTCCTGTAATAAGAGCTACTTTGTTTTTAAATTTATCCATAAGATAAAATTAACCTTAATTCTACGCAGAAGAAAAGCTGATATTTTAAAGTTTTCCTAAAACTGTATTAAGAAACTAATATAAACCCAAACATCGTTGTTATCCTGTTTGTCAAGAAGTATCTTTGCAAAAAATTAATTGGATGACTTCACAACATAAAAAAGAGAAAAAGTCCAGACTTCAATTGTTACACCAGTATTATAAGTATACGGGGTTCTATTCTTTTGTGGGCAGTAGTCTTAAAAAAGCGCTTACCCCACTATTAGTATTTGTAATTGCACTTGTTTGTATTCATTATTTTGTCATAGACATTAATGATTTACTAATTAAAATGACAGACACCTTCCCTCCATTTTGGGTGCTGTTTGTTTTCTTCCTTTCGGAAAGTATTCTAGGACTTATACCACCTGAAATTTTTATTGCGTGGAGTGATAAAATGCCAGATCCTATATTATACCTGTCACTTATAGCAGTCTTATCTTACGCCGGAGGAATTATTAGCTACTTTACAGGCCGTGCTTCTACTCGTATTCATGCTGTACATGAATATCTGGAGGTAAAAATGGCAAAGCACTTAAAAAATGCTCGTAAATGGGGTGGCTTTCTTATTATTGTAGGTGCTATTTTACCAGTTCCGTTTGCCGTAAGCAGCTTAGCCGCAGGTATGATTAAATATCCTTTTGTAAACTATCTGCTTTTTGGCTTATTACGCTTTGTACGCTTTGCAATTTATGGTGCGGCAATTTTTAATTTAGTATAATGATTAGAGCATTTCAGATAATAAGTATACTTGAGGGTATTTCACTATTGCTTATACTATTTGTAACGATGCCACTTAAATATATCTTTGATATGGGAATGCCAAATCAAATTATAGGAATGGCGCATGGCGTTTTATTTCTAGTATATGTGGTTATGGCTATAGTAGTAAAAACCGAGTTAAACTGGAGTTTTAAAACATTACTAATTGTTTTGGCCTGTTCAATTATTCCATTTGGAACTTTCTGGATGGATAGAAAATATCTGGCCCGTAAGGCATAACCAGTTTATTTTATATTTAAATTTCAGTTTTCAAGGCTGAAATAATTCAATTTTAATAAATGAAATTCTACTTATTCTGTGTAAGCCTATTTATTTTTAGCTTTTTAAAAGCGCAGGATGATACCACTCCTTTAGTTCTATTAGATACGCTAAATGATGGTTTTTCTTACGATATACGCTACGCTAGTACTAATAATTTTTTAAATGAGGCTTTCTATGACTGTGCTGCGTGTTATTTACGACCTGAGATTGCAGAAGCTTTGAAGGCCGCTAATCATTATTTCTGTGAAAAGGGATATAGAATAGTACTTTATGATTGCTACAGACCTGTAAGTGCTCAGAAAAAAATGTGGGCCGTATTTCCCAACGCCCAATATGTTGCAAACCCTTATAAAAGTGGATCTATACACAACAGAGGTGCCGCAGTAGATATTAGTCTTGAAAAATTAGACGGCACACCGGTAATTATGGGGACAGACCATGATTTTTTTGGCAGAGAGGCTCACATAGACAATTCAGACTTGCCTAAAAAAGTTCTTGATAATAGAAAAATTTTACAAGATGGGATGATCCTCTTTGGCTTTCAAACCATACGTACAGAATGGTGGCATTTTAATTATAAGAAGAATTATTCTTATAAAATAATTGATTTCAATTTTGAATGTAATTAATTACTCAAAATAATATTTTTTTCTTTCCTGAAGTTACTTTAGTAAATTTTCACTCTTCTTTATTATCAATATTACTCTAATAAGAGTTTTTTAATAAAAATTTGTCAATAATTAGTGCGTAATTCACACTTTTTACAATATTATATGTCAATATTTTATGACATTATCCACAAAAATTTTTGATAATTATTGTTAAAAAAATACATATACCACCTTAAAATATTAAATATTTGTTAAACGGGATTCTTTCAAAACCCCAGCTTCATTTTCCTCGTAAGTTTCAATAAGTATTAATAACCAAAGAAATTCAAACGTTATGAAAATGAAAAAATCGATTGAGGTAAAAACTCAAACTGTAGGTAGAAACCGCAGAAACTTTTTAAAAGTGAGCGGCCTAGCTGTTGTAGGTTCTGGACTGTTACTCGCATCTTGTAGTGATGACGATGATAATGGTAATATGATAGGAAATGATGTCTTCGATCTTGGTTCAGGAAATCTTGCTGTTCTAAATTACGCATATGCTCTTGAGCAACTAGAAGCTGCATTTTATGCAAAAGTTGTTGCAGGTGGCTATTATCAAGGAGCTTCAGCTACAGTTCAACAGTTACTTACTGATGTTTATAACCATGAAGTTATACACCGTGAATTTTTTAGAACAGCAATTAGTTCAGCTGTATCTGCTGATATGGTTTTACCAGATTTAGAAATTGATTTTGGAGCAGATTCTCAGTTTGATAGTGAAGATTTTGTTATAAATACAGCAATCGCTTTAGAGGATACAGGTGTAGCAGCATATAATGGTGCAGGTAAATTAATTACAGTTGATGATGCAGCTGGTCAAATTTATTTAGGCCTTGCTGGTAAAATTGTTTCTGTAGAAGCGCGTCATGCATCTGCGTTCAGAGACTTAAAAAATCCAGGTTCTATGGATTTTGCAGGAAATGATATCCTAATAGGTCTTGCAGGTACAGCTCCAGCTTTTGATAAGGCAACACCTCCTGCAGATATTCTGGCAGCAGTATCTAGTTTAGGTTTTATAAAAACCAACTTCACTGCAAAGGCATTTGTATAATTAATTAATCACTTAAAACTATTATTATGAATTTCATAAAACTTCTAGAAACTCTATCTAATAAAGAAATCCTTAATGCTAAGGGTTCACGTAGAGAATCTTTTAATCATATTAAATCATTCGGTAAAGGTGTTGCACTAGCTTCAATTCCATTTGGATTAGCCGCGACCAGTTCAAAATCTAAAGCTGCGACGATGTCAATGGCATCAGCTGCATTTCAGGCTTCAAACCTTGATGTATTAAATTTTGCACTTAAATTAGAATATTTAGAGCAAGAATTTTACGCTATGGGCTTAGACAGCGGCGTAATTGACAGTGATGATATGGCCGTTTTTCAAACAATTTCTACTCATGAAGACGAGCACGTAAAATTTCTTTTAGGTGCACTTGGTGATAATGCAGATGCTAAACCTACTTTTGACTTTACCGGTGGTGATCTAAATTTAGATCCTTTTAATGACTATCCTACTTTTATGGCATTAGCACAAGGATTTGAAGATACCGGTGTAAGAGCGTACAAAGGTCAGGCGGGAGCTCTTGCTAATGACGGCACTTTACTGGAATATGCATTACAAATACATTCGGTTGAAGCTCGTCACGCATCTCAAGTACGCAGAATGCGCGGTGAAAAAGGATGGATTACAAATTCTGAAAACACACTTCCCTCTCAATTTGCAGGAATATACGGAGGTGAAACTCCAGAATCTAATACAGTTCAAGGTGGTGTTGATTTAGCTGGTATGTTTACTAATTTTGGCGGAAACGGTGCGGTAACGGCTGCTTTTGACGAACCTTTAACAATGGCTGAAGTTATTAAAATAGCCGAAATATTTATCGTATAATACTATTGAAAATAATTAATGGTTCTAAATTTTAAGTATTCAGAGCCATTGTTTATCTGAATAAAACAAAAAATCCCGACGCAAATGCATCGGGATTTTATTTATAAAGAAGTTTGTAAAATTACTTTTTCTTAACAACCGCAGGTTTAGCAGGCTCATTAAGCTTCTTAGTTAATTCTAATGAGAGTGCAGAACGTTCAAAAATCATTTTGCCGGCTCCGCTCTCCAGTACTACTGTACTTTCATTAAGCTCTAAGATCTTACCGTGAAGACCACTTTTTGTTATTACCCGGTCTCCTCTTTTTAATGCTTCGCCAAATTTCTTTTCATCTTTTTGACGTTTCATTTGCGGGCGTATCATAAAAAGATACACAACAGCAATCATAAGGAGTATTGGTAAAAAACTTGTTATTTGTTCCATTTAGTGGTGCTTATCCGTTGTTTGTAGGTCCTTGTTCAGACTTAACAAATGCGGTGATTTTTACTGTCTCAGTTCCTTTTTGAGTATTACATTTTACAGTTACAATTTTAGTTACTGCATTCATACCACTACCGTTGTATTTTACAAGGAGTTCGCCAGTTTCACCAGGAGCAATAGGCTCTTCCGGAAAACTAGGTACGGTACAACCACACGTGCTTGTAGCATCAACTATTACTAAAGGAGCATCACCTGTATTTTTAAATTTAAATATATGTTCTACACCGGTACCACGCTCTATATTACCAAAGTCATACTCACTCTCTTCAAATTCCATAGTAGGAAAAACAGTAGCGTTAGCATCGCGATTTGCTGCCATTTCTACGTTTTCACCTTTAACTTTTTCAGAAGCGTTGTCTTTACAACTTGTAAATGCTAATGCAGCTACTAAACCAGCTGCCAGAAATACTTTTTTCATATTGATATCATTTTTTAAAAGGGTCTCAAAAATACGATTTTATTTATTACTCAATAAGCCCTCTACCTGCTTTGTTAAGTCTTCCTTCTAATTTGTATTTTTTTACTAAACGATCTAATACTCCGTTTATAAATATGCTACTCTTAGGTGTTGAATATTCTTTAGAAAGCTCCAAATATTCATTAATCGTAACCTTAATGGGTATTGATGCAAATTTTAAAAATTCGCACAATGCCATTTTTATTAAAATCTTATCTAAAGTTGCAATACGATCTTGATCCCAGTTAGGTGTATTACCTAAAATCTCTGCTTCAAATTCATCATCATTACGCGAGGTACGCAGTAGCAAATCTTTAGCATACTGGCGATCTTCTTCGTCTTTATACAATTTTGGTAAGATCGTAGATTCGGGAGAGTTTGGTTTCATTTTACCAAGACGCTTAATGATAGTCGTATTTACTACCGGTAAATCATCTATCCATGTGATACGATAATCTTCAAGATACTCGTATAATTTGTCATTAGGTGCTACCAGTTCAGTAAAAAACTGAATGACAAAATCCCTGTCCTCCTTAAAGTCAGTTTCAGGCTTAAGCATATATTCTTCAAAGAATTCACTTTCAAGCAAGCTTTCAAAAATTAGAACTACATACTCGCTATCTAAACGCCAGTTGTTAAGTTTTGCTTTTTTAAGTTCCTTTTGAAGAAGTTCGTTTTCTGAAAGGTGTACCAGCACCTTATTATTTACAAACTTAAGATTGGGGTTTTTATCAGACTCTGTCGCTAACATTTTTTGTTGCGATTTTTCTAAAAAATCCTTTGCATGAGCGTGAATTTCTACCAGTAAATCTACCATTACCAGATACAAGTCGTACATCTGTGCCGTACTCGCATTCATAAATTTCTCTTCTTTAATCAAATCCTGATTTTCAGATTGACTTAAGGCGTAAAGCGCTTGCATTACTTTTATACGAATGTGCCGTCTATTGAGCATAGCTATAAAGAACTTTTGATGTTTGATATATCAATTTTCTGAAGTTTTGCATCAATAGGATGGTTCTCTTCAAAAACGCTGCAAAAATACATGATATCTAAGAGTTCTTAGCAAGGTATTTTGTTTTTTATCTCAAAAAACTCAAGCCCTTAAATACAGTCTAATCGTTTATCTTTGCGCGGCTGGTATTTAACACCTAGTTTTTAAATAAAAATTAGATTGTATTCAGCAGATTATATGACCCTATGAAAGAACTGCAACACCTTAATAAATATTTTAAAAAATACAAATGGAAGCTTATTCTAGGCTTTTTTATTGTAGTTATAGCCCGCATTTTTGCCATTCTTACTCCTAAGTTTTCAGGTGATATGGTAAAGTATGTAGAAAACTATATGACTAATGGTGGTGAACTTAGTGAACTAAAACATCAGTTATTAATGACATTACTTATGTTATTAGGAGCAGCACTACTTTCTGCATTTTTCACCTTTTTAATGCGTCAAATGTTCATTGTAGTTTCCAGATATATGGAAGCTGATTTAAAAAATGAAGTTTTTGAGCAATACCAGAATCTATCTCTAAATTTTTATAAGAAAAACCGAACCGGCGATCTTATGAACCGTATTAGCGAAGATGTAAGTAAAGTACGTATGTATTTAGGACCTGCAATTATGTATGGTGTCACCACCGTAATTTTATTTGCGACGGTAATCCCCTATATGTACTACACTGCTCCTACCCTAACGCTTTATGTAATTATTCCGTTACCTATATTGTCTGTAGCGATTTATCAATTGAGTAAATTAATTCACGTCCGCAGTACTGTGGTTCAACAATATTTATCACATCTAAGCACATTTACGCAAGAATCTTTTAGTGGGATAGGTGTAATAAAAGCATACGGACTCGAATCTCAAACTTTTGAAAATTTTACAGAGTTATCTGAAACCAGCAAACAGAAAAATCTGGACCTCGTAAAGGTACAGGCGTTTTTCTTTCCATTAATGATTGCTCTTATAGGCGCGAGTAACTTACTGGTTCTTTATATGGGTGGAAAGCAATATATAGACGGAACAATACCAGACCTTGGTGTAATAGTTGAATTTTTAATCTATGTAAATATGCTTACCTGGCCTGTGGCCTCTGTAGGGTGGATCACTTCTCTGGTGCAACAAGCCGAAGCATCGCAAAAACGAATTAACGAATTTCTAAAAGAACAGCCCGAAATTGTAAATAAGACTACAGAGCATACTCCCGTAAACGGAAAAATTACATTTGATAATGTAACGTTTACTTATGATGATACTAATATTACGGCTTTAAAAAATGTTTCTTTTGAAGTTGAAGAAGGAGAGACACTTGCTATTATAGGCAAAACAGGCTCTGGTAAATCTACTATTCTTGAACTCATAGCCAGGCTTTATGACACTAATTCTGGTACCGTTTTAGTAGATCAAAAACCTATAGAATCGTTTAATTTAAAAGACCTACGCACCAGTATAGGTTATGTGCCGCAAGAAGCCTTTTTATTTAGTGATAGTATAAAAGAAAATATAAAATTTGGTAACAGTAAAGCAACCGATGCAGAAGTGGTTAAAGCTGCAAAAAATGCTGTTGTAGATAAAAACATTGTAGATTTTACTAAAGGCTATGATACTATTTTAGGCGAACGTGGTATCACCTTGAGTGGCGGTCAAAAACAACGTGTGTCAATTGCGCGAGCAATAATAAAAGATCCGCAGATTTTGTTATTTGATGATAGTTTATCTGCCGTAGATACAGAAACCGAAGAAGAAATTTTAGCAAATCTAAAACGCATCTCTTCTAAAAAGACTACTATTTTAGTAAGTCACAGAATCTCTTCTGCAAAAAATGCAGATAAGATAATCATTCTCGAAGAAGGTGAAATCATACAACGAGGGACTCATAATGACCTAGTAAAACAACCGGGATATTATCAAGAACTTTACCGAAAACAACTTGACGAAAAAGAAATGGAATAAAAATTTTGTACACCATTTAATTTTTTTCCATTTTTGGGTGCATAAAGCGTATCAATTAAACCAAGATTATGAGCAATAATGAAATGAAGGGGAATGATGAGATATTCTCGAAAGTATTAAGAGCAGGAAGACGCACTTACTTTTTTGACGTGCGATCTACACGTGCAGGAGATTATTACCTGACCATTACCGAAAGTAAGAAGTTTACAAATGACGATGGTTCTTTTCACTACAAAAAACACAAAATCTATTTATATAAAGAAGATTTTGAAGGGTTTTCTGAAATCTTAAATGAGATGACCGGTTACATTCTTAATGAAAAAGGAGAAGAAGTAATTAGTGAGCGTCATCAAACCGATTACACTAAAGAAGAAGATGCAGAAGTTCTTGTAGAAGCGCAGTCAGCCAAAGCTTTTACAGATGTTAGCTTTGATGATATTTAAAGTACAACCTTATCTAAACAGTTTAAAGCCGCATTATTCGCGGCTTTTTTTTGTCTCTATTTTAGTAACTCTTAATATAAATTGCTTGTTTATGCTGTCCAAAGTCAAAATTTTCAGACATTCTATGTTAGATTTGACCGCAAATGATTCAATTTGAATCTGCCATTTAAAGCTACTCACGATGTAATTGTATTTTAATTAATATATTTAAACATCACGAATATTCTTAAATTTTTCCGCGGAAGCGTTATAAAAAAAAACTATCAATTTATGCAGCAATTTGTACTTAGATTAGTGCTCCTATTAGTTATTATTCCTTTTTGTAAAGCACAGGTAACTCCCCCTACTCTAGATTATTATCTTCCTAATGATGTTACTTACGATGCAGCGATACCTAAACCTCAGGATATCTTAGGTTATGTACCGGGTACCTGGCACGTGAGTCACGACTTACTTGTAAATTATATGGAGAAAATGGCAGCAGCTTCCCCACGTATAACATTAGCTCGTCGCGGTGTTACTTTTGAAGGCAGACCGCTACTACTCTTAACCATCACTTCCCCAGAAAATCACGCCAATATAGAAACGATAAGACAACAACATCTTAGACTTACAGAAACCTATGCAAAAAATTTAGATACTGAAAAGATGCCCATAGTGACGTATCAAGGTATGAGTATACACGGTAATGAAGCCAGTGGCTCTAACGCAGGTCTACTCGCTGTGTATTATCTAGCGGCCGCACAAGGACCTAAAATAGATGCGCTATTAAAAAACACCGTAATTTTATTTGATCCTTCTTTTAATCCTGATGGGTTGCAACGCTTCTCATATTGGGCAAATACTAATAAAAATGTAACGCTTACGGCAGACCCTCAAGACCGGGAATATGACGAAGTATGGCCGGGTGGGCGTTCTAACCATTACTGGTTTGATCTTAACCGCGACTGGTTACCGGCGCAATTACCAGAATCTCAGGCACGTATTAAAACCTTTCACGACTGGCATCCTAATATCTTAACAGATCATCACGAGATGGGCAGCAATTCTTCGTTTTTCTTTCAACCGGGAATCTCCAGTAGAACGCACCCGCTAACTCCAAAATTAAATCAAGAATTAACTGCAGAAATAGGAACCTATCACGCTAAAGCTTTTGATAAAATAGGTTCACTTTATTACACCGAAGAAGACTACGATGATTTTTACTACGGAAAAGGTTCTACGTTCCCCGATATAAATGGAAGCATAGGTATTTTATTTGAGCAAGCCAGCTCAAGAGGGCATTTACAGGAAACTGAAAATGGAATATTAACGTTTCCGTTTACAGTACGTAACCAGTTTACAGCGTTTTTATCTACACTAGAGGCAGCACAAGCGATGCGTACTAAACTTTTAGATTATCAGCGTGATTTTTATGCCAACTCCAGAGCTGAAGTAGCTAAAGATGCGTATATCTTTGGCAGTAAAACAGACCCTGCGCGTGCAACATTACTTGCTCAATTACTAGAGCGTCATCACATCGCTATTTATAAAGCAAAAGAGAATTACACCGCAAAAGATCTTTCTTTTAGTACCGCAACCAGCTATGTAATTCCTAAAAATCAAAAACACAGCCGGTTGTTAAATGCGATGTTTGAAAAGCGCACCACTTTTGAAGACAGCTTGTTTTATGATATTTCTGCGTGGAGTTTACCCCTTGCTTTTAATCTTGATTTTAGTGAGACCGCACCGGCAGCACTTGCGGGTTCTAAAATAGATTCGGTACAATTTGAGTCTGCTCTTACACTGGCAAACAGTGACTATGCCTATTTACTACCCTGGTCAAATTATTATGCACCTAAGGCACTTAATAGTCTTTTAAATAAAGGAATACGTGCTAAAGTAGCAATGCAACCATTTACTTTAGGCGGTAAACGCTATGATTATGGTACCATTTTAATACCCGTACAAAATCAAAATTTAACAAATCAAGAGTTAAATACTTTTTTAGACGGTATTGCTAAAGCATCGCATTTAAGTATAGATCCTGTAAAGACTGGCTCTACACAAGGTATAGATTTAGGAAGCCGCCAGTTTGAAGCGTTGAAGCCCTTAAAAATTGCATTACTTGTAGGCGAAGGAATAAGCTCACTAGACGCCGGTGAAATCTGGCATGTATTAGATACCCGTTTTGCTATCTCTGTAACAAAAATAGATACTCGTAATTTAGGAAGAACAGATTTAAGCGATTACACCACGCTTATTATGCCCAGCTCGTGGGGGTCGTCTATAGGTGATGACGAATCTGAAAAAATAATCACCTGGGTTCGTAATGGTGGTACATTAGTCGGTTTTAAAAATTCTGCAAAATGGATTAAAAGACAAGGCCTAGTGGATTTTAGCACTACAGAAACTGAAAACCCTGCAAAACAAGTATCTTTTGAACAACGTAGCGATTTTAACGGTGCACAGGTCATAGGAGGAGCTATATTTAAAGCTAAGTTAGATCGCTCTCACCCTATTTCCTTTGGTTATGAGTCTGATTATATTAATCTATTTAGAGATACTACATTATTTATTGAAGCTGATAAAACCAGTTACAAAAACCCAATACAATATACTAACGACCCATTGGTAAGTGGCTATATAAGTTCTATAAATCTAGATGCTCTTAAAGAAACCCGCCCATTTGTACACCAGTCTGCAGGTCGTGGTGATGTTCTAATATTTACAGATAATACCAATTTTAGAGCTTTCTGGTACGGTACTAATAAACTAATGATGAACGCATTATTTTTCAGTAAAGCTATGTAGATTTAGTTATAAAAAAAAACATCTATATCGCTGAATTTCATTAATCTAATGGCTTTGCATATTTGTGAAGCCATTTTTTTGTGATTATAGTAGTTATATACCCTCTAATATAAAGATTTGAAAATAACTGGACATATCGCAGTAAAATATAACTTACAGCCCAACCTACTGAGAACATATGGCTGTTTTCATATTTTGATAGTTATCATAGAAGATGCTTTATATAGAAAATTTACGTGATTATACGTTTTTGAGTTTTTTGATATCCTATTGTATAATTAAAAATTAATACATTATTTAAGAATACTTTCGCTTTTATTAATTTTTATTGAACATTAAATTATATAATAATTAAAATAATATATATATATTTAAAAATAATTATACTTATTAAATACTTTTATGAATCACCTCTCTCCTCTTTTCAATTACTTGGATGCAGAAAACATCATTTTAGATAAAGAAGAATTTAATTTCCAATTAAATTCTCATCCTGATTACCCCTCTTTATTAGCAATAAGTGATACTTTAAATTTTTTCAACATCTATAATGGAGCTTTTAAAGTTGACAGTTCTGAAATTAACCTATTGCCGAAAAAATTCATAACAAATTTAAAAAATGGCAACTCAATTTTTTTGTCGTTTGTTGAAAGAAATGAAAACATAATTACATATACAAACACCGCCGAAGACAAGCATTCAGTTTCAAAGGATAATTTTGTCCAATTATGGGATAATGTGGTTTTGATAGCTGAAAGTGATTCGGAATTATTGAAACCTAAAAAAAATAATTGGGTTAAAATATGCACTCAGGTTATAACTGTAATGTTATTGGTGTCTGTATTAATTATAAGTCAACCAAATATTTGGTTTGTACTTTTCTATGTTTTTCCAACAATAGGTTTATATCTTTCTCTTGCGGCGTTGAAAGACTTATTTAGCACAAAAAATACTCTATTGGATAAGTTTTGTAAAGTAACTACAGCAACGAGTTGTGAATCTGTCGTCAATTCGAATAAATGGAGCGTTTTCAGAGTGATCAGTTTTAGCGATTTAAGTATCAGTTTTTTTTCCACTCAAATTTTTGCATTGTTTTTAACTAGCCTGTCAAACTCAATAGATGTTTATTTCTACATTCAAACAATTCTACTGGTTTTGGCTCTTCCCATAATAGCTATTTCGATATATTATCAAAAATATATCGAAAAAAAATGGTGCCCAATATGTTTGACTATTTCGGTAGTAATACTTTTAGAATTGGTGTATTTATTATTCTTAAATATAAATTTTGATTTCGATATTACGCTCAACGGTACACTTATTTTCTTAGTATCAGGATCAGTATTGTTTACAATTTGGTTGTCGTTAAAAGAAATTCTCCAGAAGGCTAATAACCTAAAACAAGCAGAAATTAAAGCAAACCGTTTTAAAAGAAACTATAGCCTATTTAAAAATACATTATTGAATTCAAAATGTTATAATCTACCACAAGGTAATCTCGAATTTGGAAGCCTTAATGCAACTTTAAAAATAGAAATTGTTACTAGTCCTTCCTGTGGGCATTGTACTAGCCCGCATTTAATGTTAAAGTCATTTCTTAAGAAGTATAGCGAAAAAATACACGTTTCCTTTCTTTATAATGTTAATCCAGAAAGAACTGATTTAAAGAGTCTTGTAAAAAATATGATCCATTTAAAAAATGAAAAAGGTGAAAATTGCTTTAATGAAGCCATGGATTCTTATTACAAAACAAGAGATGATGCTAAGTGGCTTAAAAGATACGGTTCAAATAGCGATTTAAAAGAGATTGAGATAGTACTGGACAATCAACACCCATGGTTTGCTGACAATGACGTAAACTTTACCCCGTGTTTATTTATTAATGGATATAAATATCCTGAGCAGTATGAACTATCAGATTTAAAGTTTTTCATGAATGAGTTGATAGATGATAAATCTCTATCGAAAAGAAAATAGAAATAAAATAGCGAAAGCCGAAAAGCTATAAATAGAGTAGGCAATTATTTAAAATTATTTATTATGAAAACAATGAATGTAAATTTTGGACAATCTCGTCTCTCTAGAGATGAAATGCGGTCAATTGCTGGCGGAAATGAGATAGGCTTCATAGGTGGAGTTTGTTCAGGTGATTGTAATTGGAATAGTCAATGTGGAGATGGTTGTACTTGTAAGCCATATAGAAGTTCAAAAAAAGCTGGTTATTGTGATTAAGGTGTACAATTAAATTAATAAACCCATTAAAACTTATTTAATGGGTTTTTTTAATTAATTATAAGATAATTTTTTTTTTTAAAAATTCATTAAGACGTATTGATATTTATCTACCAAGGCATGCATTAATTAGTGTAATTATTATTTTCTCAAAAAATATAATAACAATTAGTGGAATTTAAAAGGTTATCTCATTGGAGCTTGATTTAAATTTGATGTGTACAATGCAAAATTTTATTTAATTATAAATACCAATTATCAAATTGCTGCACTTCTTAATTAATTTAAGATATAAATTTATTGATTTAGATTTCCTATATATATCAATATGAGATATCTTAAAGCTGCCGCCTGTGTAATTATGTATATTATACAAATAATTAACAGTTTCAAGTAATCCATTAAATATGTTCCCTATAATAATTGAGATAAAAACCTAATAAAATTTTTTTTATTGTAGAAATAAAAATGTTAGAGAATAAACTCATAAGCTTCTTGTATCTCCATTTTTCAATATTCAAAATAACCTAATCACATATACTAACTTAGTTGACTTTAAATTTCCCATTTTACAAACAAAAAGATGCAAAAGATTGCGGGCCTGCATGCTTGAAAATTATTGCCAAATTTTTTAATAAAATTATTTCAATTCAGGAACTCCGTGATTTAACAGAGACTACAAGAACTGGTAGTTCCATTTTAGCGTTGAGTGAAGCATCAGAGAAATTAGGTTTTAGGTCAATGGGTGTTAAGATCAATTTAGAAACTGTTAAAGAAATACCTTTACCTTGCATACTGCATTGGAATGACAACCATTATGTAGTTTTATACAGAATTAAAAATAAGACTTTTCACATTTCCGACCCTGCACACGGTCTACTAAAATATACCAAAGACGAATTTCTAAAGCATTGGATCGGCAATAATTCTACAGATCAAACCGAAGAGGGTATAGCCTTATTATT
Source organism: Leeuwenhoekiella sp. NPDC079379 (assembly GCF_044542075.1). Taxonomy (NCBI): domain Bacteria; kingdom Pseudomonadati; phylum Bacteroidota; class Flavobacteriia; order Flavobacteriales; family Flavobacteriaceae; genus Leeuwenhoekiella; species Leeuwenhoekiella sp. NPDC079379. The sequence goes on along the minus strand of NZ_JBITTU010000006.1, from coordinate 4,277 downwards.
GGAACCAACACCAAAATTCTACAATTCAGATTTTGACAATAAAGAGCAAAATTTTGGTTTTTCTTTTTTGTTTAAATATGTTTATAAATACAAACAGTTTCTTTGGCAATTGGTGATTGGATTATTTGCTGCTAGTCTATTACAGCTTATTTTCCCCTTTTTGACCCAAAGTATCGTTGATGTTGGGATCAAAAATCAGGACATTCATTTTATCTATTTAATTCTTTTCGCGCAATTGGCATTGTTTGTAGGTAGGACAGCCATAGAGGTGCTCCGTAGTTGGATTTTACTACATTTAAGTATGCGAATCAACATTTCTTTAGTTTCAGACTTTTTCATCAAGCTTATGAACTTGCCAATTGCATTTTTTGATACACGCATGACTGGGGACATTTTACAGCGTATTAATGATCATGAACGGGTTGAACGTATTTTGACAACATCATCTTTAAATGTATTGTTCTCTATGGTTAATCTCCTCGTGTTCAGTATTGTTTTAGGTTATTACAGTCTACAACTATTTATGGTCTTCTTATTGGGGAGTATTCTCTATTTTTTATGGATTGTTATTTTCTTAAAAAAAAGAAAAGACTTGGATTATAAGAGGTTTTCACAAGTGAGCAGTGAACAGAGTAAAGTCATTGAGCTTATTAATGGTATGCAAGAAATAAAACTTCACAACGCTGAAAAGCAAAAACGTTGGGGTTGGGAATTTTTACAGGCAAGACTCTTTAAAATCTCAATTGAGAGTTTAGCACTGGAACAATACCAAAATGTCGGTTCAGATTTCATCAATGAAGTTAAGAATATATTAATAACAGTTTTATCTGCTAAATTAGTGATTGATGGTGAAATTACGTTGGGAATGATGCTGGCTATAAGCTATATTGTAGGTCAATTAAACTCACCTATAGCTCAAATGATTAATTTCATAAGAGAAGTTCAGGATGCTAAAATTTCACTAGATAGGTTATCAGAAATTCATAATAAGGATGATGAAGAACAGCGGTATAGTGAAAGTATTAGAAATATTCCTTTAAACAAAGATATCTCACTTTCCAAAGTTTCATTTAGATATATTGGATCAGATCTTATGGTTTTGCAAGATCTTGACTTGATCATTCCATCAAATAAAGTTACTGCCATTGTGGGAGTGAGCGGAAGTGGAAAAAGCACCTTAATGAAACTCCTACTCAAATTTTATGATCCCATTCAAGGACATATAAATGTTGGTAATTATGATTTAAAAAATGTTGCTCAAAAAACTTGGCGAAACCAATGTGGTGTTGTAATGCAAGAAGGTTACATTTTTAATGACTCCATTGCCAATAATATTGCTGTAGGAGAGGATTACATAGATAAGAAAAAGCTAGCGCATGCCGTTGACGTCGCCAATATTCAAGAGTTTATTGAAAGCCTGCCAATATCCTACAATACAAAGATAGGGATGGAAGGAATTGGACTGAGTACGGGTCAAAAACAACGCCTGTTGATTGCCCGTGCTGTATATAAAAATCCAAATTTTTTGTTTTTTGACGAAGCCACTTCCGCCTTAGATGCAAATAACGAGAAAGTCATCATGGAAAAACTAGATACATTTTTCGAGGACAAGACTGTAGTGGTTATAGCACATCGTTTGAGTACGGTAAAACATGCTCATCAAATTGTGGTTATAGATAAAGGAAAGATTGTTGAAGTAGGTAATCATGCGCAGTTGGTTACAAACAGAGCTGATTATTACCATCTAGTTAAAAATCAATTGGAATTAGGAAATTAACAAACCTTTCAGGTTTTAGAGTCTTGAAGTGTGGACAGACCCCCGTTAAGATTTAGAAATAATTATCGATGTCAGAAAAAATTCAAATTAACAAAATAAGAAACAACTCTGTCTCAGAAGAAGCAGAAATTGAAGTTTATACATTTGATAAGCTTAATGATGGAGGAGTACCTAAGCAGGATAAAGAAGGCATCGACCTGGAGTTGCGTAGCGAGGAAGTTCAGGAAATCCTGACGAGAGTGCCGCATTGGATGATACGCTGGGGCAATGTTCTTTTTTTAATATTGATTTTATTATTGTTGTTTATTTCATGGTTTGTTAAGTATCCAGATATTATTCTATCGGAAGCAATAATCACTACTCAGAATCCTCCACAAAAGGAATATGCAAAAACTTCAGGAAGATTCGATGCTATATTAGTAGAAGACAATGAAAGTGTCAAAGAAAATCAGTCCTTAGCGATTATTGAGAATACGGCCAATTATAAAGATGTATTCAAATTAAAATCTGTGATTGATTCTATAAAGATCAATAACAATTCATTTGAATTTCCTATAGATAATCTTCCAGTTCTGTTTCTAGGTGAAATTGAATCACAATATGCCCTTTTTGAAAATAGTTATATTCAGTATGAACTTAATAAAGAATTGCAACCATTTACAAATGAATCCATTGCTAATAACTTTTCAATTTCGGAACTGAATATGAGAATGACAAGTTTAAAGTCTCAAAAGGAAATCAATGAAACGGAAATGAATTTTCTAAATAAAAATTTACAACGCAATAAAACTCTTTTTGAGAAAGGTGTTATTTCTGCCCAGGAGTATGAAGACACACAACTTAAATATGCTCAGGCCGAAAGAAATTTAAAAAATTTCGAATCTTCCATTTCTCAAATTAGAGAAGGTATTAGTAATGCTTATAAAACCTCTAAAGGCACAGAAATTAACCGTGTGAAAGAAGAGATGATGTTACTAAAAAATGTACTTCAATCTTTTAATCTGTTAAAAAATGCAGTTAAAGACTGGGAATATCAATATGTATTACGATCTAATATTGATGGTTATGTAGCATTTCTTAATTATTGGAATACTAATCAAAATGTAACTTCAGGTGATTTGATATTTACAATTATTCCAGAAAATAACTCAAGTTTAATTGCCAAGCTTAAAACACCTGCACAAAATTCAGGAAAGATTAAAGTTGGACAACGTGTGAACATTAAGTTGGAAAATTATCCTGACACAGAATTTGGTGTATTGAGTGGTGCCGTTAAAAATATCTCCTTGATTCCTGATAAAGAGGGATTTTATCTTATTGATGTTTATTTACCAACAAAGTTAATTACTTCTTATAATAGAAAAATTGCTTTTAAACAAGAGATGAGCGGGACAGCTGAAATTGTCACCGAGGATTTAAGATTGTTAGAGCGCTTCTTTTATCAGCTTAAAGAAATATTGAAGCGATAGAGACTCATTCTTTCTTATTTCTAACCTATCACGATTATTATATTTGATTTAAATAAAAATATTTAATCCTGATTCGGCAAACAAAATTAACTTAAAATAAATTATCCTACACATATCATTATTAAAACAAATAGTTCTGCCATTCCTTAAATTAAATTTACAATAAACATCACCACTACCCCATTGAGATATCGTTAATTTCTTCTATATTCTTGTGTTAAGACGCTTAAAGTGATGAGGAGTAAGCTTCCTCAAAAAAGATAATTATCAAAATTCTCTGATATAAAACGTGTTAGTGTTACACATCATTATAATAGTGCTATATTATATAAATAAACTTTTATACATATATAAAAACATTTATGTACCGGTACACTCTTGTGCGAGTACCGATGAAGAGCTAGAAAAAATTGGGAAACTGGTTTTAAAATCTATTACCAATATTTTAAATTGTCAATCACATTTAAGTTCAGAATTAAACGATTCCGCTGTAGAGAGAAGTTCCAATAAAATGTTAACTAACCAAAAGATGAATATAAAGATGGTTCAAGTGATTTGCTTGAATTATTAGATGGAAAACCTTTGACTTACAAAAATTGGGCAGAAGAATACTATGAAGAAAATTTTGAGGAAAATGAACTAAAATTGGAACTTGTAGAAAAAATATACAGCGGAGAAGAAATTACAAAAGATTTAGTTAAGGAAATAAATCCTGAATTGAACGATTTTGAAAAACTGAAAACTGAATTAAACGAAATAGGATATAAACACAAATTATAGAAAGCCAGTTGGTAACACCTTATAAAATTAATGGCTAGTTCTCGCCTACTTACGAAAATCCTCGCGGATTTTCTATCTGGTGTTTATTTGCTAAATTAGGTGCTTAAACACGCCACTAATCTTATACATAAACGGTACACCATTTGAGACGAACTTAAATACATACAACTAAAAAATTAGAAAAGTTAGTCAAGAAACTTATCACGACTGACGAAAATACTAATTGTGGAATTCTTGGAAATTGGAACGCA